>JAAVHI010000077.1 GCA_014799785.1 Ruminococcus sp. | reverse complement strand
TTTGCCGCGCAATGCAACAAGGGGGAGCGGTCGTGTCCGCTCCCCCTCGGAATGACTGTCGTCATTCCTCACCCCTTTCACCGTTTTGAACGATATGCGCCTGCGGGCGCGGGAAAGGAATTTCGCCGTCTGCGGACGGCGACCAAAGGGCTCCGCCCTCTGGACTTCTGCGAGCTGGGCTCAGCTCGACCAGCTTTAGTCGGCGGCTTTGCCGCCTAAGAATTCGCCGGATAGTGAATTAAATAAAATTTTCTTGCAATCCTGCCGAAAATAGGTTATAATAAAAGTGATTGTTTAAAACTTGAACGGTACGAAAGGAAAGTTGTTTATGAACAAGGTAAGGATCACGATCTGCGGCAAGGAATTCGGCCTCAAAACCGAAGAGTCTCCAAGCTATTTTACGGAGCTGGCGAAAAAGGTCGAAACGGAAATTTACAATATGATGTCGGAATCGGATATTTCCCTCCATGCGGCGGCTATGCTGGTGGCGTTGGCGGCTTTTGACGAGTGCAAAAAAGCCAACGACAGCATTGACAATATCCGCACTCAGATAAAGGAATACGTTGATGACGCTTGTCAGGCGCGTCTCGAACGGGACGAAGCCCTCAAAAACGAAAAGGCGCATCTGGCGAGGATTTCCGCGCTGGAAAACGAGCTGAAGATCAAGCGCATGAAATCGGATATCGACGAACAGCTTACCCTTGACAACACGAAAATAAAAAAGTAAATCGAACGACTTTACCGAAAGGATAGAAAAATGTCCGAACCATTGTCCAAAACCAAATCGAAGCCCGAACTGCTCGCTCCCGCAGGAAGCACGGAAGGCCTTACCGCCGCCGTTCGGTGCGGGGCGGACGCGGTCTATGTGGGCGGAAAGCATTTTTCCGCACGGTCAAACGCGTCCAACTTTTCCGGCGTGGAGCTTGCGGAAGCGGTTCGGTACTGTCATCTTCACGGGGTCAAGCTTTACCGCGCTATGAACACCATCGTTTTTGCGGAAGAGGTGGTCGACTTTCTGGCGGAGGCGAAAAAGTCCGCCGAAATAGGCGTTGACGGTCTTATTATTCAGGACTTGGGCATGGCGCGTCTGGTTCGGGAATGTCTGCCCGATATGAAGCTGAACGCGTCCACACAGATGACCGTACATACCCCCGAGGGCGCACGGCTTGCGCGGGAAATGGGCTTCTCCCGAATTGTTGCGGCAAGGGAGCTGTCCCTTAAAGAGCTTGAAGCGATAATCGGTACAGGCGTTGAGACCGAGGTTTTCATTCACGGCGCGCTGTGTATGTCCGTGTCGGGACAGTGCTACATGAGCGCGATGATAGGCTCCCGAAGCGCAAACCGCGGACTTTGCGCGCAGGCGTGCCGCCTGCCTTTCGGCGGGGACTACGATCTGTCACTGAAAGACCTGTGCGGGATACCTCACATAAAAACACTTGCGGACATGGGCGCGGCGTCCTTTAAGATTGAGGGGAGAATGAAGCGTCCCGAATATGTTGCTGCTGCCGTTGCCGCCTGTCGCGCGGCTCTGGACGGGGGAGAGCCCGATCTGGACACCCTGCGTTCGGTTTTCTCGCGAAGCGGCTTTACCGACGGATATTTGACGGGAAAGCTTGGCAGGGATATGTTCGGCTACAGGACAAAGGAAGATGTTACCGCCGCGGAAACTGTTCTGCCGAAGCTGCGGGAGACCTACCGCAGAGAGACTAAGGCAGCAGACGGTACGGCGGATTTTTATGTCCGTCTGGCAGAGGGCGAACCTGCTCGGCTGGAGATGTCCTGCGGCGGCGTGACCGTTTCGGCCGAGGGGGACGTTCCCGAAAAAGCATTGAAGCGTCCCGCCGACGAGGAGTATCTGCGCCGCCAGCTTGACAAGCTTGGGGACACGGTCTACACCCTTAACTCGCTGAAAACAGATATCGGCGAGGGACTAACCGTTTCGGCGGCCGCTGTAAACGCATTAAGACGTGAAGCGGTCTCGAAAATGGACGAGGCAAGAATTTTGCGTGCAAAGCCTGTTCAGCGATATAAGGAAACGGATACGGAAATTTCCGAAAAGCTTTCGGGTGCTTGTGAAGATACGAAAAAAATTCGGGTGAGGCTGTACCGTCCCGAACAGCTTGCGGCATTGGCTGAACTGAACGCGGACGAGTTTGTGATACCGATTGAACTGTGCGGAAAAATTTCCGAGGAGGCGGACAGATCCCGTTTGATTATCGCTCCGCCCAGATTTACTGCGGACGAGGCCGCTCTGTGTGAAAAGCTGAAAAATCTGCGCGAAGCGAGATTTGAACGTTTGATCTGCACAAATATCGCGCACATTAAGATCGGTCGGGAGCTTGGCTTTAAGCTAAGCGGCGGATTTGGTCTGAATATTGCAAACCCTTGGGCGGCTCTTGCGGCAAAGGAAATCGGTCTTTCCGACATTACCGCAAGCTTTGAGTGCAGGCTCGATCAGCTTAGGACAGTGAACGGTGTTCTGCCGACGGCTGTTATTATATACGGCAGACTTCCCCTTATGCTGACGAGGAACTGTCCCGCCAAAGGCGCGCGGGACTGCAAGAGCTGCTCGAAAAATCTTTCCGACAGGACGGGCAGAAGCTTTCCTGTAATGTGCGGAAACGGCGCAAGTGAGATACTGAACTGCGTTCCGCTGATGATGACCGACAAGGCGGGGGATATTCCCGCGGACATTTTTGAATTTGACTTTACGGAGGAAACTCCCGATGAGATGAGACGTGCGCTTGAATGTCTGCGCAGGAATGAAAAAGTCCTTGAAAACGGCTACACAAGGGGACTTTACTACCGCGGCGTATGCGCGGCGGACGAAAAATGAAAGGATTGCTGATATGGGAAAGGATATCAAAAGAACAATAGCGTTTTTGTTTTTCCTGCTGGCGGGGATAGTTCTGGGAACTGTGCTGGCAAGGCTGTGCGAGGGAGTAAGCTTTCTGTCCTGGCTTGCCTACACAATGTCTGTCGGACTGGATACCGCGTCGCCGCTGGTGCTTGACCTGATAGTGTTCAAGCTTGCGTTCGGGTTTTCCCTGACGGTGAACACCGCGCAGATAATCTGCATAATCGCCGCGCTTATCATATATAACAAGACGTGCAAAAGTCTTTGAACCGTGAAATTAAATATCGGAGGGAACTGCTGTGGAATGCTTGGTTTGCAAAAGTGATAAGATAACCGTAAAGCCTACCAAAATGTCAGACTTTCTGGCTGCAAGAATATTTGAAGGAGAGGAAGCGTCAAAGAGGCATGACGTTAATCTGTGTCATTGCGAGGATTGTTCCTTTTCTTTCTATGACAGGCGGCTGACGGACGAAGAGGCGGAGCGGCTTTACAGAGATTACCGAGGCGAGGAATATCAGAAAACAAGGGAAAAATATGATTGCTGGTACACGGAAAAGGTCAACCGGGCCTTGAACAGCGATAAGCTTGTGCTGTCGGAGCAGAAAAGAGTGATCACGGAGATGATAAATGACAGCGTTCCCGGTGAGATCAAAGTTGCTCTGGACTACGGCGGAAACAGGGGAGAAACCTTTACGGAGCAGATAGGTACGGAGGAAAAGTATGTTTACGATATTTCCGGCATACAGCCTATAGACGGTATCAAGGCGATAAGAAACTACAGCGGGCTTTCGGAGCATAGGTTTGATTTTATTATGTGCAACATGACTTTGGAACACGTTTCATATCCCGCGGATTTTATGAAGCTTTTGTATGACGCGGGGGACGAGGATACATACTACTATTTAGAAGTCCCCAGCGAAAATCCTTTTGAACAGAGCAAATTTTCAATATCAAAAAACATCAGGCTTTTGTTCAATAAGAACTACAGCAAAATCAGACTCGTAAAGCATTATTTTTATTTGAGGACACAGCCTTATATGCCCATGTCGGAGCATATTAATTTCTTTACGCCAAAGGCTTTGGAAACCTTACTGAAGCGCTGCGGCTTTGAAGCTGTGAATATTCGGGAAAATTTTGAAGAAAATGTAATGGGTAAAAACAAGGTGCTGTCGGCTGTATTTAAAAAGTCAAAGTGATTTTTGAATTTTATATTAAATCCGCGCAGACTTTTATGTAAAATTTGTACAAAAACTTCGTTAAAAATTCCGTGAAAAAACAAATATTACAAATCGGAAAAATTTTTCAAAAACTGTTGTACAGCGGGTTTTCAAGTGCTATAATAGTATGTGTAGCTTTTTTTTCGGAAAATTTATACAATATTGCAATAAGTACGGTTATAACTTTGTAATGGTGCTATTAATAATAAATGGAGGAATTAAAAATGTTTACTAAGGAAATAGGCATAGACCTGGGTACGGCGAATACCCTTGTATATATGAGAGGAAAGGGGATCATTATCCGCGAGCCGTCGGTTGTGGCCGTGGATACCCGCACAGACCGCGCCAAGTACGTAGGTCAGGAAGCTAAGGACGTTATCGGACGTACCCCAGGCTCTATCATTGCGGTAAGACCCCTCAAGGACGGCGTTATCGCCGACTTCGAGATAACAACCACCATGCTTCAGGAGTTCATCAAAAAGGCTCTCAAGGGCTCTATGTTCGCAAAGGCGCACGTTGTTATCTGTATCCCCTCGGGCGTTACCGCTGTTGAAAGGCGTGCCGTTAAGGAAGCTGCCGAAAACGCGGGCGCGAAAAAGGTAAACATTATCGAAGAGCCTATGGCTGCCGCGATAGGCGCAGGTCTGCCTGTTTCCGAGCCTCAGGGCTCAATGATCGTTGATATCGGCGGCGGTACCTCAGAGGTTGCGGTAATTTCTCTGGGCGGAATAGTTACCTCCCGTTCCGTAAGAGTTGCGGGCGACGCATTCGACACAGCTATTATCAACTATATCAAGAAAAAATACAACCTGCTCATAGGTGAGCGCACCGCCGAGAATGTTAAAATAGCTATCGGCTCGGCTTTCCCCATGGAGCAGGAGTCCGACATGGAGATAAAGGGAAGAAACCTGCTTAACGGTCTGCCCGAAAACATCAACGTTACCTCGGCGGAAATACGCGAGGCTCTTGCGGAGTCTCTTTCCCATGTTATCGAGGCTATCAAGGTAACGCTGGAGAAAACTCCCCCAGAACTTGCGGCGGACATCATTGACCAGGGCATCACTCTTGCGGGCGGCGGAGCGCTTATCCGCGGTCTTGACAAGCTTATCAACAAGGAGACCGGTATGCCCGTAAACGTTGCGGAAACTCCCCTTGACTGCGTTGCCGACGGCACGGGCAAGGTTCTGGAGGATATCGAGCGTCTGAGAGAAGTCCTTAACGACGATTCAAAATATTATTAATTGTTGACTAATAACAGCATATCCGATGTTTTGCGTATGCAAAACTCGGAAACGCCGCTTGCGGCGTTTTGCCCTCGCGGGCGCTTGCACAAGGTGCAAGAAAGTCACCCCCCTTAGTTAAATTATGTAATCTTTAAATTATACTAAGCCCCCTCAAGGGGGCGGGAAAGTTTGACGGAAACTTTGTATGACTATGTATTTCATCTGAATATTCGACAGTCGGACATTTCTAACATCTGAAAAGGAGTAACCTGCGGTGAGGGATTTTTTTAAAACCACAAAATTTAAGATCCTTGCCGCTCTAATGGCTGTAATAGTCGGCGTAGCGGTCTACAGCCTCACTCAGGGAGGCTACAGTCCCGACAGCGCGTCGGTGTTCAGCTTTCTTTTTGAACCGTTTCAGAAGCTTTCCACGCAGATTTCCGACAAGGTTACATCCACGCTTGATATGCTTATCAACGCGGAAAAATACTACAAGGAAAACATAGAGCTGAAGGATACCCTTAACGAAGTCTACAACGATATTATAGACTACGACAAGATAACCCGTGAGAACGAACAGCTCCGCGTACTGCTGGGGCTTAAGGAGGAATACGACGACTACGTGTTCTCTCCGCCGTGTACGGTAATTGCGCGTACCACCAACGACCCTTATCATTCCTTTACCATTGACAAGGGCAGCGACGACGGTATCGCTCCTTACGATCCCGTTATCACTTCTTCGGGACTTGTGGGGGTCTGCTACGACGTGGCGAGAACCACAAGCAAGGTCCGCACGCTGTACTCTCCCAGAACCGCGGTGGGCGTTACCGTGGTCCGCACAAAGGCTACGGGGATAATCGAGGGCGACTACGAGCTTGCGGAGGACGGCTGCTGCCGGATGAACTATATCAGCAAGACCGCCGACGTTAAAGAGGGAGACATAATCGTTACTTCGGGAAGCGAGACCTTCCCCGCAAATCAGCTTATAGGAACTGTGACCGAGGTGGGCATGGAGGACAGCGGACTGTCCAAATACGCGGTAATAAAGCCTGCGATAGACCCGGAAAATGTTTCCACAGTTTTCGTCATCACCAGCTTTAACGGGCAGCAGGGAGCCCCTGCGGGCTGAGTCACCCCCAACGTTAGATACTGCAAATTTTGAATTTGTCATGCCCCCTCAAGGGGGCGGGTAAAATACAGCAAAACTAAAAGTCCTATATGCAAAAAGTTCGCCAGCCTTTCAAGGCTGCGAGGTCCACGGGGCAGAGCCCCTGGTCGCCGTCCGCAGACGGCGAAATCTCCTCCCCGCGCCCGCAGGCGCATATCGTTCAAGAGCTCCGCAAAGGGGTGAATTGAAAACATCACAGTGTGATGTTTTCAAGAGGGGAAAGCCCTGCGATAGAGGGCTTTCCCCTTGGATACGCTACAAAGTTAATCTTCAAAACGTCACAGTGTGACGTTTTGAACGGAGCAAACCCGCATACCGACGAACGAATGCGGAATACGCTCCCACGAAAATTCCAAACAATCTCAAAAAGACGCTACAGTCCTGTCAAAAAAGAAAACGAGGTAAACATGAACATAGACCTGAAACGAAAAAAGGAAAAAAGAAACACGGTCATCAGATGGATACTGTACATTCTGCTGACCGTGATCTCATATATATATATGACTACCGCGCCCCAGAAGCTGCTTGTACTGCGGACGCCGCTTCTTGTAATACCTATGGCAATGTGCGTTGCAATGTTCGAGGAGCCTTTCGACTCCGCCATAATGGGCTGCGCGGCGGGACTTCTTCTCGATACCGCACAGGGAACGCTTATCGGTCTGAGCGGCATCATACTGATGTGGTGCTGTCTTGCGGCGTCACTGCTGTTCCACTTCCTTATGCGCAGACATATCGTAAACATTATCGCCCTTAACGCGGCGGCGGTTCTGGTTCAGGGGATAATACACTACTTTTTCTACTACGCCATATGGGAGTACGACGCGTCGGGAAAAATCTTCCTGCGGGAATTTCTCCCCGTTATGATCTACACCGTTATAGCGGCCGTGCCGTTTTTCTTTATTGTAAGATTTCTTTCAAGGCATTTCGGCATTATCGACGAAAGCTACATTGAGGAAAAATCCGACGACATAGTAAGAGAATAAGCAGGGCGGGGCAGGGAACGCCCTGCGGCACTTGCACGCAGTGCAAGAAAGTCACACCCCGACGTTAAATGCTGCGAACCATAAATTTGTTATGCCCCCTCAAGGGGGCGGGTAAGTTTGCGGAAATATCATTGTAAGTATTCATTGTTGAAAGGAAAAAATTATGAGAAAATTTTTTGAACGGCTGAGAGCTGCGTTCTTTTTTATAATCATTCTGGCGGCAATGGGTCTGTGCGCTGTTGACCTTATGAAAATACAAGTGGTTGACGGCGCGGAGTACCTTGAAAAAGCCAAGACCACCCGTCAGGCGTCCCAGATCATAACCTCTCCCCGCGGCGAAATAGTGGACGTGAACGGAAACGAGATAATCAGCAACAAGACAGGCTTTAACGTTGTTATAGAAAAGGCGTTTTTCCCGTCGGACAAGGCGGAAATGAACCGCATTATCCTCGGCATAACAAAGATTCTGGACGAGGACGGCGTGGCGTGGATAGACACCCTGCCCATAAGCAGGACACGTCCCTACAGCTATCTTGAAGCGCGGGACGGTGATGCCATAAAGCTGAGAACAAATATCGGTCTGCAGCACTACGCAACCGCCGAGGACTGCCTTACAGAAATGTATAAGCTTTACGAGATCGACGAAAGCCTCAGCGAGGAAGAAAAACGCACAATCGCGGGCATAAGGTACGAGATGTTCATAAGAAGCTTTTCCCTTTCAAACCGCTACACCTTTGCGGAGGACATTCCCATGGACACGGTAGTGCGGCTTAAGGAGGCTGCCTACACTCTCGACGGAATGGATATCGTTGAGGAAGCTATTCGTGTATGCGAGGCGGGAGACGTTGCCCCTCATCTTGTCGGAACGACGGGCGCTATCTCCGCGGAGGAATACGAGGAAAACAGGGAAAAGGGCTATGCTCTTAACGACGTTATAGGCAAGTCCGGAATAGAAAAAGCCATGGAAAGCGAGCTTCGCGGAACTAAAGGCACGCGGACGCTGGAGCTTATGAACGGCGCGGTGGTGTCCGATATGGTCACCGAGGAAGCCGTTCCGGGACACACTGTAAAGCTTACCCTTGATATGGATTACCAGAGAAAGGTTCAGGAGATACTGGAAAACCATATTTTATGGCTCAATAATCAGACCTCCTACAACAAAAAGGGCGAGAACGCCAACGCGGGCGCGATAGTCGTTCTGGACGTTAAAACAGGCGCGCTTCTTGCCGCTGCCACCGCTCCCACCTACGATCTGAACGATTATCTCACCGATTACGCTTCGGTCATAAGCCGCGAAAATACTCCGCTGGTAAACAGGGCTACAAACGGCCTGTACCGTCCCGGCTCTACCTTTAAGACGGTCACAGCCACAGCCGCTCTCAACGAGGGCTACGTCAGCCGAGGCTCTATAATCTCCTGCGGTCACAAGTACACCTACTGGGACGACTACCAGCCCTTATGCACAGGCTGGCACGGCGGCATAAACGTTATCACGGCGATTGAAAAATCCTGCAACATCTTTTTCTACGAGGTGGGCAGACTTATGGGGCCATACACCATCGAAAGCTACGCAAACCAGTACGGTCTCGGGGACGAATGCTTCCTTGAAACAGGCGGCGCAAAGGGCAAGATCGCAACGCCCGATACCATGCAGGAGGCCAATCTGGAATGGCAGGCGGGACTTGTGGTACAGGTGGCGATAGGACAGTCGGAAACGGGTGTGACCCCGCTCCAGATGGCGGTGCAGGCAAGCACTATCGCAAACAAGGGCGTGCGTTATCAGCCTCATCTTGTGGACAGCATCTATACCTACAATATGGAGGAGGTCGTTTCGGTGACAGAACCCGAGGTCACGCTGACTATCCCCGACAAAACGGGAGAGACATTCGATCTTGTAACTCAGGGAATGAAGCAGGCGGGAGCTTTTACCCAGTACAGCTACCCCACTCAAAAGGATTACTACACGCCATATCTGCTTACAGATCTTCCCGAAGCCACGGCGATAAAAACGGGTACTCCCCAGGTCACCTCGGCGGAGGACACAAGCTCGGCGTTCATAGGCTTTTACCCTGCTGACGACCCCCGGATCGCCTTTTCGGGAATGGTTGAGCACGGTGAGTATTCCAAGTTTATGATAAGACAGATCATCGAGGCATACTATGATAAAAATTATGTTGTTCCCAAGCCGATAGTCAAAACGGACGAGGCGGTAATGGCAGGACTTGCGGGAGATTAAGGACAGCTCCGCAACTATGGGATTTTGTGCTTCGGCGGGTCAAAATAGCATTGTGAAAAATGCACAAAAAGGACAATTCATTTATCGACATCTTAACAAAATTGTGCAGATTGCTTAAAAACACTTTGACAAATCCGCATTTTGTGGTAAAATATAAATTAGCTGATATTATTTTGCTGCTCATTCCAATATTGAGTATTGCGTATTTCGGAAAGGAGCTTTTTCATGTCAAAAATTATTGCGATCACCTCCGGTAAGGGAGGCACCGGCAAATCTTCTATATGCGCCGAGCTGGGCTTTGCACTGGCTAAACAGGGTCACCGTACCCTCATCATAGAGCTGGACTTCGGTCTCAGATGCCTTGATATCATGCTGGGCGTCAAGGACGACGTTAAGTACGATCTTGGCACCGTCCTCAAGGGCGAATGCGATATCTACAAGGCTACCACTCAGGTAAAGCTTGCAAGCAACCTGAGCATTGTCTGCGCTCCCGAAGACCCCTTTGCAAAGGTGGACGCGGAGACTATCTCCAATATCTGCAACGAAATGAGAAAGTACTACGAGTACATAATCGTAGATACCTCCGCGGGTACTAACGAAAGCGTATTCGACGTTGTTGAACAGTCCGACCTTATCCTGATAAACACTACCCCCGACCCGATCTGCGTCCGCGACGCAAGGCTTATGTCCGACGAATTCTACAAGAGGGGCAACAAGAAGCAGAGACTTATCATCAACAAGGTTGATCCCGATATATTCAAGGCTGACCTTATTCCCGACCTTGATTCCATTATCGACACCGTAGGCGTTCAGCTTATCGGCGTTATCCCCAGCGACAACGACGTTGTTGTTTCCACAGGAAAGGGTATCCCCCTGCCGTCCGGTTCGCTGGCATTCAGAGCCTTTGACGCGATCTCCAAGAGGATCAAGGGCGAGGACGTTCCTCTCAGCTTCAAGATCCTTCTCCAGTAAGACTGTACCCGAACGCCGGGTCACGGTTTCGTACAGGCTTGCCGATTTAAAGCCGATCTAAAAAATTATGAGAGGAATGATAAAAATGAATATAGCTCTGATCGCGCACGATTCTAAAAAAGAACTTATGGTTCAGTTCTGTATTGCGTACTGCGGTATTCTGTCGAGGCACATTCTCTGCGCCACAGGCACCACGGGCAAAATAGTCGAGCAGGCTACGGGACTTTCCATACAGCGGTATCTCAGCGGCTCCCAGGGCGGAGCGGAGCAGATAAGCGCGCGCATTTCCTGCAACGAAATAGACTTACTCCTTTTTTTCAGAGACCCTCTTACGCCCAAGGCTCACGAACCAAACGAGCGCGACCTGCTCAGGCTCTGCGATGTTCATAACATTCCCGTAGGTACAAATATTGCTACCGCGGAGGCTCTCATTCACGCTCTCGAAAGAGGCGACCTTGACTGGCGTCAGATCGTTAATCCTGCCTGAAAGTAATGTAAAATTTTATGCGGAGAGTTTTATCTCCGCATATTTTAGTATTTGACAAAAAGCTATTGACAAAACAAAAACCGCCGTGTATAATAAAATAAAGAGCATGCCGACGAACGGCTGCTCCCAAAGTCAATCAGTTAACAAAAATAACCGCGCAATTGGAAGCTGGGCGGTTATTTTTTGTCTGTGTTACTTATGTCTGTTGTTTTTGAAAACAACGTAACACAGAGTGATAATTTGGGTCAGCATACTAATGATAGAGATTATGTCGGATAAACTAACGTATGTAGCCATAATTATCAGCCTCCTCTCGTTGTGAATCAGAGTGGAAGCAACCATCCGCCGTGTGGCATACTCTATTACTATAATACCACGTCGCACCATTGCTGTCAACAAAATTTTTCCAAATCTCTTGACAAAAGATTTTTTTTGAGTTATTATTATTCTGTAATCATTTAAAGGCTTCGATTGGGAGAGTAACATTCTTTCCGTTCTAAAGAGAGGACGCGTTTTGCTGAAAGCGTCTGTGCGGGATTTTTGCCAAGGACACCCATGAGCCGCCGTCTGACTAAGGACGGACGTTTCCCGCGTTAAGGGACAATGAGGTCTGTAAAGGTTTGAACTTTTACGGATAAATTTGGGTGGTATCACGGTTATTCGCCGTCCCTTTTAGTAGGGGCGGTTTTTGTTTTTTAGGTGATTTATAATGAGAATTTTTAAGAAAATAACAGCGGCTTTCTGCGCGGCGGCGGTTGCCGTTTCGCTGTCGGGGTGCTTTGACAATCTGCCCCGTCCCGCTTATTGGGACAAGGATGGAATGATAGAATACGCATTGAAATACAGGAATATTCCATGGCTGACAGAGCTTCTGACCGACTGCACTCCAAGAGAGCGGGCAGAGTACGCGTTTAAAATTGTAGATGACTGGGTTGAACCCGGACGAATTTATGCCGCGGACACTATCTGCGAAATGGGTGTTGATTTTGACGATACCGACTATCCCATGATAGCAATGTCCGCCAAAAAGTTAGATTATGAAGCGGTAAAATATTTTCTCAATAAGGGTGCAGACCCAAATATCAGAGACTCCGACGACTATACGCCGCTTTATTATGCTTTGGAAAATGCAAGCGGACAGTGGGAAGCTTCCGGATACTATCTTTCAAAGTTGCTGGTCGAAAGCGGCGCAGACCCGTACCCTGAAATGTTCCAAAACGAATATGAGGACGACCCCGAAAGAAACGTGGGAAACGGCGCATACCGTCAGATAGTTCATTCGCCTATGACGGCAAAATTCCTGCTCGGCGTACTGCTTGACGGCGGTCAGGAAAGCGGCTTGCCGAAAGCGGTGGAATACGCCATACTCGGCGAGTGTGAAAAGTCTCTTAACGAGCTTAAAAGCGGCAATACCGTTTCGGACGCTGATATGGGGCTTATAAGCTACTATTTCGGCTATTTCGGCACTATGGAGCAGTATCAGGAGTTTGCGGACTTCTGGGGGAAATACGCCAAGCCGCCTGCTTCATGTGTTGCAGGGGCAGGAAATGCAGAGGTGCTGAAAAGGCTTTATCTTGACAAAGACCCCGATAATGAGGATTCGGAGGAATTTGTGCTTGACTTTTCAAGCTGCGGCATTTTAATATCGGCAATGCAAATGGAGCAAATTGATGTAATGAAGCTTTTGCTAAGTTATGAAAGCATAAATCATCAGTGGACAAACGAGGTATGGCTCAGAGCATTTTATGGCGGATATGAGGGCTTTTGTCTGCTTTATGATTTCTGGGAGGAAAATGTTGACGGAGGATTTAAGGAAGAATTAATTGAACAGTTTTATCCCGACCGCGGAACAGCGTCAAAAGACAAGTATAAAAAAATTGATTTTCTTTTTGATAAAGGATATGATTGCAGATATATAGACCTTGAATGGTGTACGGCAGATACAATAAATTATCTTTATGAAAAGGGACGCCCGTTAATGCCTCATGATATGTGGGGAGCATGTTCATACGGAAATTATGATTGCGTAAAGGCTGTTGTTGATAAAGGGATAAATCTTGAATATTCATACAGCTTTGATGTGCGTTTACCAAATGATATAAAAGTTAGATATGATGATGACGCTATCAGATACTCATACAGCGGATATTCCAATGTCGGCGAGGAATTTATGACCTATGAGGAGTTGTGCGATTCCGCCGAAAAGGATAATGGCTTATCATCGTTTTGTACACATCAATTCCCCGAAACGCTGCAATACGTTATAGACCACGGTCTTATACTGCCCGACGACTGCCTTTTAAAAGCAAAGGATTATTCTGCCGCCAACGTAAGAGTACTGCTTGAAAACGGCGCAAATACCAAGATCAAAGCTGATGAGATACCTAATGGTTCAATGAAATCCGGTTCTATAAAGCGGGGAGAATTTACCCTAAAAGAATATTTTGAGGCGTGCAGCAGACCCGATTTAGCCGAGCTTTTGAAAGAATATGAATAAACAACCGAAGTTTGAAAGGAGAAAATTATGTCTATAATCACAAACAGACCAAAAGGCACGCAGGACGTTGTTCCTGCCGAAACTTACAAATGGCAGACCGTTGAGAGGTGCGCTGCGGAAACGGCGGAGTGCTACGGCTTCAAGGAAATTCGTTTCCCCACCTTTGAGAACACCGCGCTTTTCAAGAGAAGCGTTGGCGACACCACCGACGTGGTGCAGAAAGAAATGTACAGCGTGACGGCGAAAAGTCCCGCAAACGGAAAAGACCCCGACGACTTTACTTTGCGCCCCGAGGGTACGGCGGGGGCGGCGAGGGCGGCTATTGAAAACGGCTTGCTGAATGACGCTCTGCCGCAAAAGGTGTATTATATAATTTCCTGCTTCCGTCACGAGAAGCCCCAAGCTGGACGTCTTAGGGAATTCCACCAGTTCGGCGCGGAGATGTACGGCAGCGGGGACGCTTCCGCAGACGCTGAAATGATTGCTCTTGCAAAGTCCCTGCTTGACCGTTTGGGACTTGACAATGTGGAGCTGTTCATAAATTCCATAGGCTGTCCCACCTGTCGGGCAGAGTACCACAAGGCTCTGAAAGAATATTTCGAGGACAGAAAGGACGAGCTTTGCCCAACCTGTCTTGATCGTTTGGAGAGAAACCCAATGCGTATCCTTGACTGCAAAAGTCCCATTTGTCAGGGCATTGCAAAGGACGCTCCCGTTATTTTGGATTTTCTTTGTGAGGAATGTTCCGAACACTTTGAGAAGCTGAAAAGCAATCTTTCCGCTATGGGAATTGAGTTCAGCATTAACCCGAAAATCGTCCGCGGACTTGATTACTACACAAAGACCGTGTTTGAGTTTATCACAAACGACATCGGCGCGCAGGGTACTGTCTGCGGCGGCGGTCGTTACGACGGTCTTATAGAACAGCTTGGGGGAAATCCCACTCCCGCGCTGGGCTTTGCAATGGGTCTGGAACGGCTTATTATGACAATGGAGAACAAGGGCGCGGAGTTCGTTCCCGCCAAAAAGTGCGACCTTTATATTGCGGCAATGGGCGACAAGGCAAGAGAAAAATCCGTTGTTATGGCGAAACAGCTCCGCGACGAGGGCTACCGCGCCGAGTTCGACACAATGAACCGCGGTATCAAGCCGCAGATGAAATACGCCAACAAAATCGGCGCGGCGTTTGTTATCGTCCTCGGAGACAACGAGCTTGAAAGCGGTACTGTCAAGCTGAAAAATATGTCAAGCGGCGAACAGGTTGACGTTGCTCTGGACGATAAGTTTATTGATAATTTTTCAAATATTTTCGTGGCAGAGATGTTTGACAACGGGGTTCTGGAGGACTTTAATGGCTGACGAGGAAAAAAATCCGGCAGAGAGAACTCCTGTCAAGAAAAGTGACAAAATTAAAATTCTTCTTACCGCAATAGCTGTTGTCGTGCTTTTTCCGTATTGGTTTATGACTGATAACTGGCATATCTTTACCCAAAAAAGAATCCGAACGGTCGAGCAGTATTTTTCAATTGATTTTCCCGAGGAAGCGGATTTGAAAAATTTCAAACGTATTTACGGCATGGACGGAGGCTCCGGTATACTTTATCTCAAAGGGATTACAGATATGGCAGGGTTCTGCCGCAGCTGCTGCGATACTCCGATTATATTTATGGCGGATAGAAAAAACGGCGCTATAGAAGTTATAGAATATGACGCTGAAGTTTATGCGCCGGATAACCTTGATACAGCAGCAAGTCATCTTGACGATATACAGGGATTTTGCGGCGGCAAAGACAGAGTTCCCGATTTTCTGTGCATTTATCTGCCAGTCAGCTATGAACGCTCAGTATATGTTTACGGATTTGAAAACGGCGAAGTATACGACGTTAAAATCAAATACTGAAAATTATTGGCACAGTCCTCAGTGTGCAAGCTTGTGTGTTTTGTCGGAGGGACATAAAATGGACAAACAGGAAAAAATAATCAAAGCGGTAGGTGTGATTGTTTGGACTGCCATTATACTGGCGGCTGTTGGGTTTGTCGCATATAATGTCATGATTTATTTTGCTGTGAAAGATAGCCTTGAAAAATCGCATAAAGAAGCTCTTGAAGAATTTAATACGGTTTACAAATATGTTCTTGAAAACAGGGAGATATACGAGGAATTTTCGGAATATCAGCTCTCCTTGCTTGACGAGAACAATACCGTGTTTGAAATTGAGCACGAGGGCGATATGCAGGAAATGTGTGACGTTGTTTTCAAATATTTCGGAACTGCCTATGCGGGAAAGAACGGGTTAGGAGAAGTCACTGTCAATTACAATCATGATATGAACCACCCATATTATATAACCTGTTATTATTATAAGGACGGCGTAAACAGGTCGCCTTACGGAAATGAAACAGAAAAAATAATCGGTGACAACATTTATATTTGTTTATGGAACACCGGTACGATTTGATTTTACATTCATAATATTTTTGGAAAGGAAGTTTTAAAAATGGATACCATGAAAGGATTAAAAAGAACACATTACTGCGGAGAGGTTCTCACCGCAGGGGAGACCGTCACCGTAGGCGGATATGTTGACACCGTCCGCGACAAGGGAGGAATTATTTTTATCGTCCTCCGCGACAGGACGGGCGTTGTACAGCTTACGTTCAACGAGACTACCGACAAGGAGGTTTTTGAGAAAGCCTCCTCCTGCCACTCGGAGTATGTTGTTATGGCTAAGGGCGAGGTGCGTCCCCGTGAGAGTGTGAACGACAAGATACCCACGGGTCACGTTGAGATTTTTGTGGACGACCTGCGTATTCTTGCAAAAGCCCAGACGCCTCCCTTTGAGATTGTTGACAACACCAACACCAACGAAGAGCTGCGCCTGAAATACCGTTACCTCGACCTGCGCCGCAAGCCCTTGCAGGACAATATTATCATGCGAAGCAAAATTGCAAAGACCGCCCGTGATTATTTCTACGAGAACGGCTTTATTGAAATTGAAACGCCGATGATGATAAAGTCCACCCCCGAGGGAGCAAGAGACTATCTTGTTCCGTCAAGAGTTCATCAGGGCAAGTTTTATGCCCTGCCCCAGTCTCCGCAGATTTACAAGCAGCTTCTTATGGTTTCGGGATTTGACCGCTATATTCAGCTTGCAAGGTGCTTCCGTGACGAGGACTTGCGCGCGGACAGACAGCCTGAATTTACACAGATAGATTTGGAGATGTCCTTTGTTGATGTGGAGGACATTATGGAAATGGGCGAGGGCTTTATCAAGAGACTTTTCAATGACGTGCTTGATGTTGAAATTCCCACGCCACTGCCGAGACTTACCTATACGGAAGCAATGAACCGCTTCGGTTCGGACAAGCCCGATACACGTTTCGGAATGGAAATTACTGATATTTCGGAAATCGTCAAGGGCTGCGGCTTCGGCGTGTTTACTTCGGCGATTGAAGCGGGCGGCTCGGTACGTGCAATTACCGCAAAAAATGCGGCGGGAACTCTCACAAGAAAAGAAATCGACAAGCTGACCGAATACGTCCGCGGTATCGGCGCAAAGGGGCTTGCCTATGTCCGCTGGGTTGAAGACACTCCCAACTGCTCCTTTGCAAAATTTATGGGCGAGGGTGAGCTTGAAAAAATTCTCTCCGCTGTCGGCGCGGAAAAGGGAGACGTTGTATTAGTCGTTGCGGACAAAAATAATGTTACCCTGCCAACCTTGGGCGCGCTCCGTCTTAAAGTTGCAAAACAGCTTGATATTATTCCGGCGGACAAATTCAATTTCCTGTGGATAACAGAATTCCCGTTCTTTGAGTACAACGAGGAAACTAACCATTGGGACGCAATGCACCACCCCTTTACAATGCCTATGGACGAGTGCTTGCAGTACCTTGACACCGCTCCCGAAAAGGTCTTTGCAAAGGCGTATGACCTTGTTCTCAACGGCACGGAGCTTTCAAGCGGTTCTATCCGTATCAACGATTATGAACTTCAGCAGAAAATGTTCAAGGCTTTGGGTCTTACCGACGAGGAGATTGAAGCCAAGTTCGGATTTTTGGTTGAAGCCTACAAGTACGGCGCAGCTCCCCACGGCGGCATGGGAATCGGTCTCGACCGTCTTGCAATGATAATGTGCGGCGCAGACAGCCTGCGTGATGTTACCGCGTTCCCCAAGGTGCAGAACGCTTCCGAGCTTATGTCGGCTTGCCCGTCGGTTGTTGACAAGGATAGCCTTGATGTGCTGGGTATTGCTGTTACTGCTAAAGAAGAATAATTTATTGTTTATTTTGTGAGATTTTTCACTTATCTTTGTTGATGTTTTTATTTAACTCTACAATCTTAAAAATAATTTTCTTAAAAGTTGCACGTAAACGTGCAACTTTTACCTCTTTTTAAGTTATTTATGTAAGGATATTTTTTAAATAACTTAGGAGGTTGAAATTATGACACTGGAAAATTTTAATTATCGCACCGATCCGTTGTTTTTGCGAAACCAATTTTCTGCTCATGCAGACAAATATGGTATTCCTATTATCCCTAAATCGAAGTTTGTTAACTACGAACTGCAAGATTTAAGGCTTTTAAGGTTTGATCAGGTTAAAAAAGACAACGGCGCACACGCTAACCGTATGGTTCATTTCTTTTTGTACGATTACTTATTTGAATCTTTGTGGAAAAATCCCGAACCTTTTGTTGAAGATTTAAGCAAGTATCTCGGAGTGATGACGCCGGATTTCAGTATGTATATTGAAATGCCTGCTGCTGTGCAGCTATACAATACCTTTCGCAACCGTTGGTGCGGAGCATATCTGAAGACAAAAGGTCTGCGTGTTGTTCCCACAATTAATTGGGGCACTGAAGAAAGCTTTGATTTTTGCTTTGCGGGAGTTCCGAAAGGCTCAGCTGTTGCGGTGTCAACATATATGTTTCATGCGCATAATAATCATGCCGAGCAGAAAGACCTGTTCATGCGCGGATATCAGGAAATGCTCAGGCAAATAGAGCCGGAACATATTATTTGCTACAGTGAACCGTTTAAAGAAATGACCGGTAATATTATCTATGTTGACTATGATTTGAGTTCGTGGAAACACATGAACGACGATATAGTTAAAGACAGCGGGATTAAACATATAATCGGATATACAAGCTGTTTGAACAAACCGGTCATTACAAAAACAGGATTTGTAATGAAAGGCGGAGGGAGCGCTTACGGGGGTGAATGGAGACCAAAAGATGAAGATGATGAACGACTTGTTGGAAAACCAGGAGAAATAAAAGAATCTACTCATGATGGATACAAAACTTTAACCAAAATTGGTGAAAGTGGATATGCTGAACGAGAACGACATTTTACTGACCACAACAATTCAAATAAGCGTACCGATCCTCATGACCATATAATTACTTGGGAAGACAATCATCCGAATTTCAGCAAGCCTATAAATTATGAGGATGAAAAAGTACCTGAATTTAAAAATCATTTAACAGATCAGGAGGTAAACAAAACTATGTCGAAAATATACAGTAATGATTCAAATAAATTTGAAACCATTGACGAATTCAAAAAAAGCGTCCTTTGGGGCTGCGAAGTCGAGTTCATATACCGCGGTAAATTCTACGGCATTACGCGTCTTGAAGTCAACAATATCAACCTTTACTCACCAAAAGAAAACGGCTTTGAAGGAATAGACATAATGCTGCCGTCAATTGATGCTCTGCTCGACTATGAGATCGACGGCGCAAGGATAAGAGATATAATTTTGGACGCAGAGATCACGGGCAGGAATTTATAATCCGAAAAATAAGACAGGAGTGAACGCCATTGCTGAAGATGGGCGAGCAGTGTATGAACGCGAATATACGGACCACGGAAAACCTTATGCTCATTCAAATCCGCATGATCATATAATTGATTGGAGCAATGGCACTCCTGATCCACGTCCCCCTATCAACTATTATGATGAAATTATTCCCGAATTCAAAAAATTTAAATTAGGAGATGTTATTATGAAAAACAATAATTACAATGCCAACGACTATGATTTCAGTTTTGAATCCCTTGCGGAACTGAAATTCTGTATATCCTGCGGAGCAGAGATCACGTTTGATTATAACGGACATCTGTATGGAATAGGTAAACTCACAGAAACTACGTATTATATAGGTTCATGCAGTCAGAATGGTGAACCAGAACCCGGCGATGATCTGTTCTCATCGGATATAGAGGAGATACTTGATTATTCTATCGGAGGGAAAAAACTTCGCGAACGTCTTGATGATATCGAAATTGTTGAAAGAACTCTGTAACAGGAGGCAAATATGAATTACCACAGAAGCTTTGAATCTCTCGCGGAACTGAAATTCTGCATATCCTGCGGAGCAGAGATAAATTTTGAATACAATGGGCATGAATACGGTATTGGCAAAACAATGGACAATAAATACTATATAGGTTCATGTTTCCGAAAAGGCGAACCCGAACCGGGCGACGAGCTTATATCATCAGATGAGGAGGATATTTTGAATTATTCACTCGGCGAAAAAAAGCTTCGCGAATGCCTGAACGAAATTGTTGTTCTTGACAGAACTCTGTAACAGGAGGTAAATAAAACTATGTCCGATATATTTATTGATTCATTTGACAACTATGAAAGCATAGACGAATTCAAAAAAAGCGTCATTTATGGCCGCGAAGTAGAGTTCATATACCGCGGTAAATTATACGGCATTGCGCGTCTTGAAGTTGATAATATCAACCTTTACTCACCAAAAGAAAACGGCTTTGAGGGAATAGACATAATGCTGCCGTCAATTGACGCTCTGCTCGACTATGAGATCGACGGCGCAAGGATAAGAGATATAATTTTGGACGCAGAGATCACGGGCAGGAATTTATAATCTGAAAAACAGGAGTGAGCGCAAATGCTTAAAATGACAGAGGGCTGCACTGCTCCGAAAGCCGATATGCTTTTGGAGCAGTACGAAATTCTCGAAAATAAAATTATTGCGAACGTAAATGCGGATAAAATAGAAGCTGTCATTCGGGATTATATCCTTATGCATGACAAGCCTATGTTCTTTTTTCTGGAGTTTCCCACCAATCAGCGGGACGAGGAAAAGCTGCGAAAAAACGATACCGACCCATGTCACATAGACGTTTACTATATTGACGGACTGAACGCGGAACAAGCTCTTGAAATTCTCTCGTAGTACGGATATCTGCTTATCAACGACGGCATGAGCAGGTTCGGGTTCGGCGTGCACGGCCAGGCGACGGAGATAATGCGGGACAAATACAACATGATATCGCTCCTTGCGGATAATATCGAAAAGTATACCGATATTTTTAATTCGCATAATATTCCCCGCTGTGAAAACCTCGTTACGGCTTGGGATACTTTCAGCTATGAATTTCCCGGCGAATGCAATAAAATAGACGTAAACGGAAAAACGGTTTACGATCTGCCCGACGAACTGGGAGGCATTGGAATGTACTTTGCGGAAAGACGGGAAGAATATTGATTTCGTAAGTCAAACAAAAATTTTAACAAAAGTTGTAAAATTTTTTATAACCCCTTGCAATCCGCAGAATAATGTGCTATACTGTTAAGGATAACCTATACTTTTAAAGGAGGTACAGCAAATGGAATTCGGCGCTATACAGATAATCGGCGGAATTATTATGCTTATATGCAGTGTGCTTATCATAATCCTTACTATGATGCAGGAGCAGAAGCAGCAGGATATGAGCGCGGCTCTGTCCGGTCAGAGCGATAACTTTTTCGGCAAGGGCGACGTCAGCAGCTCCCGTGAGCAGGCTCTCGCAAGACTTACAAAGCTTCTGGCTATCGTGTTTTTCGTTGTGACCGTTGCGGTCAACATTATCCCCGCGATAATAAGCAGAGTCAGCGCAAGCTGAGTTTTTATGCCGTCATGTCCTGCGCTGCGTAAAGCGCGGGACTTTTTCTTTAACCGTAAAACGGCGGCTAATTTTAACAGGCAGTGATACAGAAGCTTATTCCCGTCTCGGGAATAAAACTTGCCGTCATCACTTTGGACGGCGGCATGGATAAAGGCTCAGCCTTTTGAGTACGCCGAACCTTAAGCATATGAAAGGAGACTGTGGATATGGCTGAACAAAAGGATATTTACAAAAACAGAATAAAATCTTTGCTGTCGCAGATGTCAAAGGGCGGCAAGGGCGTGCCCTACAAAAAGCTTTACGCCTCCTGCAAGGGCAGACGGCAGAATGCTGCCGCTTTTGCTGCGGCGATTGCAGAGCTGAAGCGGGACGGAACTATCACCGAGGACAAAAGCGGTATCAGGCTTTGCACCGACGCGGGACTTTTCCGCGCGACCGTTTCAAGACTGAACAGGACGTTCGGCTTTATCGAGCGGGAGGACGGCTCGGAGGTGTTCGTTCCGGGAAAATTCCTCAAGGGCGCAATGCCGGGCGATACCGTCATGGCAAGACTTCTGCCGCCGCGGGGAGAGCTTCCCGAGGGCGAGGTGGTCTCTGTTGCCGAGATCGGTTTCACAGAGTTTTCCGGTACTGTGGAAAAAGAGGGCAACACCGTCTGCATACGCCCCGATACCCTTTCGAGAGACCTTATGATAGTTTCGGCGATAGACGTTCCCGTAAGAGTGGGGGACAAGGTGCTGGCGGAGATCTCCCGCCGCGGTGAAAAGCATTCCGAGCACAGGGTACGCATAAAGGCTATTTTCGGCGACAGCGGGAAAGCCAAAAGCAGCGCGGACGCTTTGCTCTACACTAACGGCATTGAAACGGAATTTCCCTCCCAGGTGCTTGACGAGGCAAGAGTCGCGGAGCGCAAGGGCATCCCTTTGGACGAGCTCTATAAGCGTCTCGACCTGCGGGACGAGGTGATCTTCACCATAGACGGCGCGGACACAAAGGATATCGACGACGCGATATCGGTCTCCCGCGACGAAAACGGCTGGAAGCTTGGCGTACACATTGCGGACGTGTCCTTTTACGTAAAGGCGGGTTCGGAGCTTGACAACGACGCCATGCTTCGGGGTACGTCCATATACTACGCCAACAAGGTAGTGCCCATGCTGCCGAAGGAGCTTTCAAACGGCATATGCTCACTTAACCCGCAGGAGGACAGGCTTGCGTTTTCCTGCCTTATGAAGCTGGACTTTGAGGGAAATCTCACCGACTACAAATTCAGCAAGACCATTATCCGCTCCCGTGTAAAGGGCGTCTACAGCGAGATAAACACCCTGCTTGACGGCATAAAAAGCGGCGAGGGAGTTTCGGTAGAGCTTGCGGAAAAGTACGGCGGTCTGACAAGAAGCATTCTGCTTATGGACGAGCTTGCGTCAATACTGACCGCAAACAAGCTTCGCCGCGGCGCGCCCCAGATCGAGACCTCGGAAAGCAAGCTGATAATTGATGAAAACGACGTTTGCGTGGACGTTAAAAAGCGGGAGCGCGGACGAAGCGAGCTTATCATCGAGGAGTTCATGCTTATGGCGAACACTGCGGCGGCAAGGCTTGCAAAGGAAGCAAACATTCCGTTCGTCTACCGTGTCCATGAAGACCCCTCTCCCGAAAAGATAGGCGAGCTTGTGGAAACGGTCTCGGTAATGGGAATTGCCGTACCCCACTTCACAAGCGTGAAGCCGAAGCACTTGGCGGAGATACTTGAAAAGACAAAGGAGTCTCCCCTTGCCCCCGTGGTGAACAGCATGGTGCTGAGGTCTATGGCAAAGGCGAAGTACAGCGACGAGCCGCTGGGACACTTCGGACTGGTGCTTGACGATTACGCTCACTTTACCTCGCCTATCAGGCGTTACCCCGATCTGGCGATACACCGTATTCTGACAGACCTGTGCTACAACAAGGAAACTCCCGATCGGATACGGAAGCGTTATGCGGCATTTGCCAACGAGGCGGCTCATCAATCCTCGGAGCGTGAGCTTGTTGCAATGCGTATCGAGCGCGCCTGCGACGACTGCTACACGGCGGAATATATGTCCGCACATATCGGCGAGCATTTCGAGGGAATGATATCCTCGGTGCAGGAATTCGGCTTTTTCGTGGAGCTTCCCAACACCGTTGAGGGACTTGTCCGTATGGACACGCTGAAGAACGGCCCCTACGATTATGACGGACGGTTCGCCTTTACAAAGGAGGGCAAATCCGTGTACCGTGTTGGTGACAAGATAAATGTTATCTGCGCGGCGGCTAACGTAAGCGCGGGACAGGTTGATTTTGTTGTTGAGGGAGACTGCCGCTCGGAGGACGAGTAAAATTTCGTCCCAAACAGAAAATTTAAAAAACCGTCGGGAAAAAGTTTTTCCCGACGGTTTTTGTTTTATTTATTTTCGCATGGGTCTATGCAGATGACCTTTCTTTCCGCCACAGCCCTTGCGTAATCCATTACGGAGGAGAATTTCGTTTCGGACAGCACTCCGCCGCCGTACCATTTGTCCACTGTGTTGTGGGCGTCCGAGCCGCCTGTTACGGGAAGCCCGTACCACTCCGCGAAAGTCTTTGCCCTGTCGTTGAACTCACAGTGACCCGCTTTGCAGTGGGAAGCGTTAACGCCCTCCACCGCGTCCACAAAGCGGGGAGCGTGAACGGTGGAGCGTATGTATTCGTATTCCCTGAACGGGTGGGCGTGGACTACAAAGCCGCCGCAGGAGCGGGCGTATTCCAGAAAGTCCGTAAGACCGATATCGAGGATATGGTCGTTTTTGATAAGCCACTGCTTGTCAAGACCGTACACAAGGAAATCCGAACCGCCGTCCCCGTACTCGAAGCCGAAAAACACGTCCAGACCTATTTCGTCCCCGCGTGCTTTCGCGTTTTCGTAGCCCTTGCAGTAAAGCTCTATCCGTTCCTTCCACGGCAGATCGCGCGGTATCGCGGAATTGCCGTTGAAAAAGTGGTCGGTAACGATTATTCCCGTGTAGCCCTCGGCCTTGTATTTTTCAGCCATTTCCGCGCCGGTCGACCAGGCACAGGCGCTTGCTTCACGGGTGTGCATATGAGTTTCGTACTTATACATTTTATCTGCTCTTTTCATTTAAAAGTGGGAAAGAAAATTCCTCGTAGACTTTAATTTTACCATACGGCGGGATTTTTGTCAATATCGCAGCAAATTCTCAGGAGGCGAAGCCGTCTATTGCGTACCTTAAGTGCGTTAAATTGTCTCCCCATTATTGCTTGTCGCAGGAATATTTTATCCCTCCGCCGGCATAATATATAGAAACAATAGCCGAAAGGAGGGGTATGCCATGCTTTCCCGAAGCTGCCGAAACGTCGGCAGGAAAAACAAAAACCGCAGGTCTGCTTTTGCGGGACTTGCCGTATTTGCTTCCGCGGCGGCGGGAATACTCCTGCTCGCCCTGCCCGTTTTAAGCGGAACGTCCTCGGCGTCCTATGCGGCGTTTACGGCGGCGAAAGCCTCCGCGATGCTTTCGGTGGGGGACGTTTTCCCCGTGTCCGAGCATTCCGCGGAACAATCCGAACAGTCCGAGCAGATACCCGATGAAAATATCTCCGCGGACAAGCCCGTCGAGGGACTTCCCAAGGAAAGCCGCTCCGCGCTTTTTACCGTTGACGACAGCGAAATGCTCTCATGGGGAGAGCTTGAAATACCCAACAGCTCCGATGAGGAAAGATTTGTCCCCGACGAGAAGCCCGACGCAGGTCCAAAGCCTTACCCCGAAAGCCTTGAAAGTCACGACGGAACTATCACCTCCATGACATACGGACACATGAAAGGCGAAGCCTATATAGACCTTGACATTGCGGGGCAGGTGAGAAACGTCACAAGTGTTTCCAATAAGCGCGTTCTGGAGGAAAGCCGTCTGCTGCCCGACTTTACAATAGAAAATTCACAAGAACCCCAAGTACTGATAATGCACACTCACGCAACGGAAAGCTATGAACCTTACGAAAGGGATTTTTACGACGCAAGCTTCAACTCCCGCACCACCGACAGGTCAATGAACATGGCTGCCGTGGGCGACAAGATCGCCGAGCAGCTTGAAGCCGCGGGGATAGGCGTTATCCACGACACCACTCTGCACGACTATCCGTCCTATAACGGAAGCTACGACCTGAGCCGTGAGACCGTGCAGAAATATCTTGAAGAGTACCCCTCCATAAAGGTGGTTTTAGACGTTCACCGCGACGCCATAGAGCGGGAAAGCGGCGAAAGAATTGCTCCCGTTGCGGAAATTGACGGCAAAAATGCAGCTCAGGTAATGATAATCTGCGGCTGCGACGACGGCACAATGAATATGCCCGACTGCATGAAAAACCTGCGCTTCGCCTGTATGCTCCAGCGGCAGATGGAAAGCGACCACCCGGGGCTTACCCGTCCCGTACTGTTTGACTACCGCAAATACAATCAGGACTTGACCACCGGTTCCATACTGATCGAAATGGGCGGACACGCCAACAGCATAGATCAGGCCGAATACAGCGGCGAGCTTGTTGGAAAATCCCTTGCGAAATGCTTGGAAGAGCTTACATAAAAATAACCGTCTGGAAGTGTAAAAATGAAAAGTCCCTTTGTATTCAGAATAAGAATGAGCAGAGCCGCTGCACGGCGGCGCAGGCTGCTGCTTGCCGTTACTGCGGCGGCGCTGCTTATCGTCTTTGCGGCGGGATATATTACCGTCTATGTCAATTCCTACAATATCCTCCACGCCGCGCCTATGGAGGTATTCAGCCTTTACCGCACCTCGGACGGGGTGGAGGTTATTTTCCTCGGCAGGCTTTTCACTCTTCCGGGACTGTAACGCGCCCTGCTTCGGCATAAAAATATAAAAAGTCGGAGACCTAAAAAGTCTCCGACTTTTTTAATTTTACTTTTTACTTTGTATTGGAAAGCTTCCAGCGGAATGTGGAAATTCTCTGCGCCTTGGTGTTGTCGTAGGAAATATTGCTGCACACCGTACTCAGATCGTTGTAGCGGTAATCTATCTTCGCGCTCTTTGAACCGAACGCCAGAGCGGATTTTACCGCGTCCGAGCCGTAGTTCCTCTGGATAACCGCGCCAAGCTTGTGGTACTGTCTTTCAAATTCCACTATCTCCTTGGCAAGAATGGGCTTCGAGTCGCAGACGTTATAAATGCCCTGATAGTTGATGCCGCCCGATACCGTAAGGATACCTATGATAAAGTCCACCAGGTTGAACAGGCAGCAGAACGAGAAGCCGTAGTCCCCGTAGCCGTATATGTAGGAACAGGAGTCCTTGGGATCAAATATTCTTGAGTGAAGATTAGGGGCGTAGTCCTTGGTATAGATGGGACACACCCTTGCAATAACTCCCTTTGCGGAGCCTGCTTTTTTTATCTCCTTTGCCATAGCCTTTTCGCTTTCGTACTTCATTTTGCCGTAAGCTGTAGTAGGCTTTTCGTCGGCAGTCTCGCGTATAGGCTCGCGGGATTTTTGCGAAGCGTAGACCTGATGGGTGCTTACAAGTATCACGTCCGAAGCTCCCGCCGCTATCGCCGACTTGTAGAGATATTTGTCAACAGACGCCGACTGCTTTTCATGAGCGGAAGTAATAACGTTCGGCAGATCGTTGTCCACCGTACAAGCCAGATGGACCAGAACGTCTATTTTATTCTCGTTCATAGCCTTTATAACAGCGTCCTTATTGTCTACGGCAGCCTGTACGAAAGTATAGTTCGGGTTATCGGTACCCGCTCCCGGTGTATTGTCAACTCCGACAACGTTAAAGCCTTTTTCGAGCAGCGCCAAAGCAAGCTCGCTTCCCATAAGCCCCGACGCGCCGGTAATCAAAACGGTTTTCATAAAATCCGTCCCCTCCGTTCCTGAGTGTTTGCGTATCTGTATTTCTACACACATCTATTCTAACACAGATATTCAAAAAATGCAATAGCCTTTTTGCCCAAATCCTCATATTTTTTCTGACGTTTAGGATATATTCCGTATTTATGGTAGGAAAAATTTGTTTATTTTGGCTTGGAACGGTAATTTCCACTTGCTCGGGACGGCGGCTTCCCCTTTGTGCGATACTTATGTCAAAACCATTTCCCGTCTCGGAAACAAAATTATGCCGCCATCACTACAGACGGCGGCATTGGTAAAGACTCATCCTTTGCATCCTTGGACTGTGCCTCTGCGGCGGAGCTCCTTGTCGATACCGTTCAGTATCGCTTTTTTGTTCGTGCTTTTCAGGGGAGCGACAAGGGTGCTTTTGTCGCCGTCCCCCGTAAGACGTTCTATTACCACGGAGGGCGGCAGTACTTCAAGCTGGTCGCAGACTATCTCCACATACTCCTCGGGTTCGAGGACGGAAAATTCTCCCCGTTCGTACTGCTCCGCCAGAGCAGTGCCGCGGATAATATGGAGCAGATGTATCTTTATCCCGTGAATATCCAGATTTCCCAGAGCCTGAGCGGTCTCAAGCATCATGCGGGGGGTCTCGCCGGGAAGCCCGTTTATGATATGTACGCAGACGTTCACGCCCCTGCTTTTCAGCAGTCTGTAGCCGTACAGAAAGTCGCGGTAGGTATGACAGCGGTTCAGGCGTGCGGCTGTCCTGTCGTGTATGGTCTGCAAGCCAAGCTCTACGGTAAGGTATGTCCG
Organism: Ruminococcus sp.; assembly: GCA_014799785.1. GTDB lineage: Bacteria > Bacillota > Clostridia > Oscillospirales > Ruminococcaceae > RGIG8773. Next base: position 683 of record JAAVHI010000077.1, on the reverse strand, counting down.
CTCGGAAAGCCTGCCAAGGTAGTCGGCGGTCTCGGCAGAAATGCAGTCGGGACGGGTGGAGACAGCAAGTCCCACAACATTTTCCTGAGCCAACGCCTCCCCGTAAAGCGTTTTCAGACGTTCAAGCGGCGCGTATGTGCCTGTGTTCGCCTGAAAATACGGGATATAGAACAGGTCGTTCCCCCACTTTTTTTCAAGGCGTCCGCGGACGTCCTCGAACTGCTTTGAGATGCTTTCGGCAGGGTCTCCGCCGAAGTCGCCGCTGCCCTTTGCGGAGCAGTAGGAGCAGCCGCCCGTGCCTTTTGTGCCGTCCCTGTTGGGACAGGTAAAACCGCCGTTAAGACTGATCTTCACGGTTTTTTTGCCGAAGCGTTTTTTCAGGTAAGCGCTCTGAGCGTTGTATCTTTTCCCCGTTTCGGGGTCGGGAAGAATTATTTCCATGATAATGTCCTTTCAAATCAAAAATTCACAAATAAAGTAAAATAACCCAAACAAAACTAAAAGTCCAATATGGAAAAGTTTCGCCCGCCTTTTCAAAGGCGGCAGAAGTCCAGAGGGCGGAGCCCTTTGGTCGCAGCTGACCGAAGGTCAGTTTGAGCAGGAGGGCGAAATTCCTTTCCTGCGCCCGCAGGCGCATAGCCTCCGAAACGGAGCAGGAGGTGAGAAATGACGACATCAAACCC
>JAAVHI010000076.1 GCA_014799785.1 Ruminococcus sp. | reverse complement strand
GTGAGACCCGACAAGTAAGTCTGATGGAAGTAGGTAGTATATTTGAGTCCATACCTAAATTATTGCTAAATAATTATTTACTATATATCCTATACGAACGCACGCATCTTGAAATATACATTGAAAGCTCCGACCAGCGCGATTACCGCCGCGATTGCTTTCATAAGATTGGAAACGGGTGTCTGATAGGAACTTACCTCGGTGGTAGCCTTAGTGAAACCTGCGGCTCCCTTGCTTGATGCCATAGCCTCGCCTGTGAAGCAAAGCAACGAGCAAAAGAGCATAACGAAAGTGCGACCTGCACGTGAGTTTAAGAGCGAAGAGAACGCACGGTCAGCGACGCCCCTGATTTTCTGCAAAATCTGCATGATGTTCTGAAATAGTTTTTTATGGTTTCAAGCTAAAGGAACAGATGTCGCTAAAGAATCAGAAGTCAATAAAGGAGCAGATATCGCTAAAGGAACGGTGAGTTTTTCAGTTGATCAAATCAATCAGGTGTAACATTTTCACATTATGGAATATCTCTGTCTTATATCCTATATTCTATCAGGAAGCATTTCGGGCAGACTCACATCTGTATATGAGATTCCCAAGGTCGGATTTTCCCGTCTCCGCGATATGGTTCACAGTCTCCAACAGTCGCTCAACCACAACTCCGTCAGTAATGACAGGCTCGCGATAGCCCGGTCTCCTGAAGGGTTCTTCAATGAAAGATGGATCCTGTTCAGAAGTTGAACGGTCATTAAAGACCGCATCCTCTTGGGAGAAATCATCCCCGTTATCAGGGACAGTTTCAGATGATTGCTCCGAGACTGCCTCCGTATTATTATCCGGCTGAGCGGAAGATACTTTTTGGGGCTCATCCCTGGTGATCATTACCGGCTTGAATGTCTCAGCCTCATCAGTGATGTCAATATCCACTTCCGGTGAGTTTTCAAGTTCGGCATTCTTGGCAGCCCTCTGTTTTTGGATGTCCAATGCAATCATAGTGGCGTAATATAAAAGGAGTATCACCACCAGCACTCCTATAACCTGCATATACATGATGAGTCAAATTACTTGTGAATACTTGTTTACTATTTCTTCAGGAAGCGGAATGAATCTGAGGCCGAGAGAATTACCGAAAGCCTCCTGCTTCATGTTCCTCTTTATCCCTTCGGGTATATACATCTCGAAACGTGATTCTCCCGGCAGATAACCCTTGATGAGAAGCCGGTGCCGCAGTTGAATACGCGGCCGGTTTGTCACGACCTTGATGTTGCTCACAGGATTCATGCCGAATATGATTCGTCTCCGCTCCCGTTTTACAAGCCGCTCCCTCCGTTCCGACATTATTGACCGCATTTCCCGGCTTGTTCTTTTCAGTCCAAGCGTCTTAACAATCCTGCAAACCTTGGCAGTAGAGATACCGAGTTCCTTGGCCATTTCCGAATAGGATTTCTTCTCAAAATTGGAGCGTATGAAAAGAGCCTGCTCCAGCCATGCAGACTTGATGTATTTCTGCAAGCCGAGTTTGGCTGCCTTTATCTTCACGCTGCGTTCGCTGATACCCAAGACCTGCGCAACGTACCTGTTGTTCTCAACCGGATAAAGGGATTTCAGGATTTCAATGCGTTCTTCGGTCCACACATATCTCATGTCAAAACCTCCTTCTTTTTAAAGAGAGACTTGCGTTCCTGACGATACGCCGACATCCTGTCAAGATGTTCGTCAAAGAATGTGCGCACGATAGCGTTGACAAGATCCGAACGGCTCTTGCCCTTGATGTTCAGCTCATCGAGTGTATCTGAAAGTTCTTTGTCGAGCTTGCATACATGACGTGATTCCTTATAAGCAGGGGACGTGGGTCTGTCCAGATGATTCATGAAACTGTTCCATGAAAGGGAACCGTCACCGCCGGCACTGTCAGAGTCCGACCCGTCGGGAAGGACAGGAGCGGTCTTTGAGATTCCTGCAAGAATCTCCGGATCCTCGATACCACCGAGGAGAGAATTAAGTTCTGGTATATCCTTTTTCATTAGATACTAAGTTATGTCCGTTTTTTTTCGTATGAGGTCAATTGTCCTTATCCAATTCCGTTTCCTCCTTTTTCCTGTTCTCCTTTTCCATCTGCTCCACAATCTCGGTAAGCTGAATGCCTGAGAGCGTGTACTGACGTATCGGTTTCTTAGTGTCGAATATGGAATGATATATGAGGTCGAAAACCGGCGCCACAATCTTTGTCTGACGGTCAAGGGCGGCAATGGTGCTGAACCTCTCCATGTCCGCACGTCTTGTAATCTTTGGAGTCACTATCCCGTAATTCATGAAAGTCTCCCTTGCAGCTTCCCAGAGCAGAAGCTCGGAACGCCGGCCGACACGATGATCATGAAGGTTGGGGACAATGAAAATCCTTGCCGTGATTTTCTGCCTTATCAAGTCGGAAAGGCAGTCAAGGTACTGCAGGAAGCCTGCAGTGGATGAGACCGTGACCACATCATAATGGAAAGGCACCACGATAATATCTGAATTGGCGAAAAGAGCCACAATCCCCTCCGATGCGAGGCTTCCTGGAGAGTCGACAAGCACGACCTCAATACTCGGATCGTTATGCAGCCGTGCGGTCATCTCGGTTATCTTTGCAGGATTTGTCAGGCTTGCCGGCTCAACCTCGTATGGAATGAGAGAGGAACCGAACTTGTCGCAATCCACTTTCCGGCATTTGATTATGGAGCGTTGGTAATCGCAATCCACCACAAATACCCTGACCCCTTTGGTGACAAGGTAGTTGGCAAACGTAACGCAAAGTGATGTCTTACCGACACCACCTTTCTGATTTGCGAAAGTCACTATGACCGGGGTCTGCATCATTATGGAACACGAGTTGATTTTGCCACAAAGTTACGGACTCTTTTACCAAGGCAAGCAGGGAACCGGGACAGTCTTGCCTCAGACAATGAAATTTCGCGTGATGTTTAACTTTTTGATAAAAATAAAACGTCCATGTTCCTTTTTGTGAAACATGAACGCGTTCTCAGATTATATCCGTCGTTTTATCTTATCTCTTCAAGGTGGTATGATCATCCACTCTGTCATAGTCATCATTGCCTCCGACTTCCCATTCCCTGTTCTGATAATGACTTCCGCCACCAACATCTCTCGGTCCTTTGGGTTTCTGATTTCTTGCAGTCCCTTTAGACTCTGCGGGGTGTGCCTCCTTCTGTCTCTTCCGTTGCCTTAACAATTCCCTACGGATTTCCAAATGACGTCGCTGAATGTCATCAATGTCGAAACCGAGTGAAGTCAGGTTTATGATAAGCCGGTTTGAAAAATCAATGGCAAAGGTTTCCTCTCCATTCTGCCTTATAACAAAATTGTTACGGTATAGGGCATACCTTATGCTGGCAATGGATACGTCATCCGCAATCTCCTTCAATCTTGAGAGTGCTTCTGAATATTTGAGTCTTGAAGGCTCGCTCAAGATTATATGGTCCCTGATTTCCCCCTCGACCTTGACTTTGCCTATTTCACAGAGAATATCCCTTTCTGCCTCGGACTGAGGATTGAACGATTCTATCCATCTTATCCTGTTGTTGCGTGCGATGGTGTCCACCAGTTCAGGTTTAAGGGGACGTGAAGCACCGTTGTAATGAAGATTACCTTTCTTCACCCACGCATGAAAGTTAGACAGGGCTTCATGTATATCAGACTGGGATAAGGTGGGGGTAGCCCTGAGCAGTTCTTCAATAAAACTCTCCATCCTGTCAAGCCTCTCCTCCTGGGTTGTAAAGTCCAGGATCCTGTCTAATGACAGGATCCTGTTACCGTTCATCACGGTTTTGTCAGAATGGTCAATCAGCATATAGCCGAAAGGGTTATCTTTCTTTCCGAAAAACACAAGGTCGATCCCGAACTTCTTTTTGAGCTGGCCCTTCAGTTCCTCTATGTCTGAGGAACGATCCCTATATTTGCATAGTATCGACCGCAGCTGCCTGCGCCTTTCCTTATTCAGTTTTGTATTCTCGAAGCGTGATGTAATTTCGCTCTCATCCATCTTCTTCCTTATCTTCCCTCCGAACTTTATGAATATCTTTCCCTCCTTATTATATACCTCATAGCCCAAGGAGTTCATCACAGCCTTGTATTGAGCCATTGAGCCGAAGTGATAGGAGAAACTTGAAGCGATATCTTTTTCTACTTTCTCATTCCTGTTTATTGCCATAAGCCGGTCAACGACTTCCTGTGACCTCCTGCGCTCGTGATCATGTTCAATCTTCCTTCCGTCCGGAGCGACACGGGATGTTATGATATGGATATGTGTGTTGTCGGTATCCCTGTGCGCGTATGCAAGCAAAGGCTGACCCGGCTCCATGTAACCCATCTCCCTGAGCCATTCATGCGCAAACTCCAGGATTTCTGATTCCGACATTTCATGGCCTTTGCATGAGAAGGCAACATGAAACTGGGCTTTTGTGATCCTTTTGTTCCGGTCGGAGTAACCTTGGAGAAAAGATGTCAGTTCACCGGGTGTCGGAGGTTCCAACATTCCGAGTGCCCCGAAATTCTTCATCTCGATTCGCTGTGCGCTTCCGGTCGAGACCTTATGCTCATTGTAACCCACAGCATGGAAGTTCGTGCTTCCCGGTAAAATTGTCGCTATCATTTCGGACGATGTTGTATAGTTGCTTCGGTTAATCTTGTATAGTTGTCTTGGTCGATTATTCCGAGTATGAAATTAACCCGGATCAGAATTTGGTTGCCGTTTTTGTAATGGTTAGGAGTTGCCGTTTAATCTCAGAAATGAGGGTGTTGGTCTCTTGAATCACGGGCAAAAGGACAGTCCTTATATAGGCGCCGGTCAGTTGGCCTGCGATGGAGAGTTCATTGGCACGCTTGACCGCCTGATTCAGATTGCTTCCGGTCCAGGACAGTCGGTTATTGTAGTCCTGATAAAACTTACCGAGGACAGTCATCATTTCTATCCTCTGCTGCGTGTCAATGTCGGAAAACTCCTGCAGGGCAGTCCTAATGTATTCGCTTACAGAATTATATTTCTCTGCTTTGGATCTCAATGTCTCATATTCCTCCGGAGTCAGCCTCAGTTGAAAATACTTTGTTCTATGGTTCATCTTTTACGGGTTTTGCTGGCTGATTTTCCCCGGTACCATTTTTCGTTTACGAAAACAGCGGATTTATCCGCTCCGCCGCGAAGCGGTCGGCAAGTCACCTTTGTCAATGGCAAGCGGAGCTTGTAATGACAAAGGTACAACTTGCTTAGAAAAACATATGACATGTAACGATATGATTACAGGGAAAATTCTCAACCCAAAATTACTCGTTTCCGGCATAAAATCCGCAAATATCCCCTGTTTCCCCGGATGTGTCTGCTTCAGGTGTCTCGACATCTCGGTTACTCCGACCAAAGTATGCGCTAATCTGGCAAGGGACGCTCTTCATCCGAGGATAAGGGAGAATATGACGTGATAACCAGGCACAAAAGCATTTAAGCAGGAAACAATCGGAATGGATGACATAACCATTCTGATGAAGATATGCCTAAACAATTACATTCAGGACAATTTGAGACTACGGTCGATAATAACCATTATCTTTGATTGTTGATAAATCGTACCATTATTGCGTAGATAAAATCATCGAAGCACAAGTAGTTGGCACAATTATTGGTAAGGGTAATTTAGTCACGGCAACGTAATCTGAAAGGTCATGGACGTATCATGTTATGACTGTGCTGAATGAATCAATTAATTCTCGGAAAAACTCGCTCGGATAAAATGCGACTCGGATAGCGAGGCTATGAGGTCTTATATGGAGCAGTCGTATTGTAAGGTAATCGGAATATGATGACGTCTGATGATTTGTAGCTAAGGACAAAGAGTATTTCTGAGCCAAGCAACATAATACCCGTTTCATCGGTCGGAAAGGGCAAGCCCATTTCCGACCGGGAATACCTAAACTACCGGAGATGTCAACTTGTCTATTCCTCAATCAAAAAGATAGAAGTGATGAAAATGTAGGATAAATGGTTGAATAACAGTAAAATAACGACATAAATATTTGTAAAAGTGAGGAATTTTTATTAACTTTAGGTTCTAAAACCGTTAATTAACAAGCAATTGTATGAAAATTAGACCTGTCGTTTGCATTAACCCAATAGTGTACCTTATTTCGCTGCCGTTTGTGCTGGCGATAAAACTTCTCACGTATGTTGCCATATTCCTCTTAAAATGGATGTGCCTGGGTACGGTATATCTTACTACAAAACTGTATGCGTTTGCTGAATGGGGATTGCCTCGATTATAGAGTAAGGCAAGACTTTGTTGGTCCAGGCTTTATATGAAGGAGGTATCAGCGATGGATCACAAAATTAAACAAAATGGCAATAGTGGGGATGTGAACTGAAAATGATGTCACAGGGTTCTATATGAGAAAACTGCAACAATCTTGCGACTGCTGCAGTTGGGTTTGAGAATAGGTATGTGTTTCGGGTCAGCGGATTTTTTAGGTGCATGATTTGTGTTAAAAAAAGTAAATGCGTAATTTTGTATCATGAGAACAAAGTTAGGCAAGAGCATAAGTGCAGAAGACTTCATGTGGGAGTT
>JAAVHI010000075.1 GCA_014799785.1 Ruminococcus sp. | reverse complement strand
TGACTGTCGCCATTCCTCACCCCTTTCACCGTTTTGAACGATATGCGCCTGCGGGCGCGGGGAAGGAATTTCGCGCTCTGCGGAGCGCGACCAAAGGGCTCCGCCCTCTGGACTTCTGCGAGCTGGGCTCAGCTCGACCAGCTGATGTCGGCGGCTTCGCCGCCTGTTTTTGCCAGAACCTCCCTCTTTTTCCCGTATTTGTGCCGTTGCTGAAAATTTACATTTTACCCCCTTGACAAATCCTGCGGTTTGTAGTATAATATGTAAAGTAATTTTGCTTTACAATGGCAAACGGTTTTAATAAATTAACACATTGAGGTACAGATCAAAGGGGGAAACGGTTTCGTATATGAACAGCGAGAAAAATCTGCGGGTATCGGTTTTGCTCGATTATTACGCTCCCATGCTCACCGATAAGCAGCGGGACGTTATCGATCTGTACTATAATGAGGATCTGTCCCTCTCGGAAATAGCCGAGCATGAGGCTATAACCCGTCAGGGCGTCCGCGACAGCATCAAGCGGGGCGAACAGACCCTTTTTGATATGGAGGACAAATTCCGTCTTGCGGAACGGTCGGAGAAATACTCCGAGCTGACCGAGCAGATACTGGCGCTTGCAAAGGATATAAAATCCGAATGCTCCTACGGCGGGAACGTCAAGACGGCTGCAAGGCTTGCGGATACTCTCCTGCGCCTTGCCGAGGAAAACAGGGACTTGTTTTAAACATATAACAGGGCGTAATCTTTTCGTCCTGTCAAGATATTCAAACCATTGGTGAAAGGAAGGTTTTTATGGCGTTCGAGGGTCTGTCCGAAAAATTAAACGGCGTTTTCAAGCGCCTTAAAAGCAGAGGAAAGCTTACGGAGGCCGACGTTAAGGAGGCTATGCGCGAGGTGCGTATGGCTCTGCTGGAGGCGGACGTAAGCTATAAAGTTGTAAAGGACTTCGTGGCTAAGGTCTCGGAGCGCGCTGTGGGCGAGGACGTTTTAACAAGCCTTACTCCCGGTCAGCAGGTAATAAAGATAGTTAACGAGGAGCTTATCGCTCTTATGGGCGACAGCAACGCAAGGGTGAATTTTCCCTCAAAGCCTCCGTGTATCATTATGATGTGCGGCTTGCAGGGTTCGGGTAAGACCACCCACGCGGCTAAGCTTGCGAAATTTTTCAAGGAACAGGGCAAGCGTCCGCTTTTGGCAGCCTGCGACGTGTACCGTCCCGCGGCTATAAGCCAGCTTCAGGTCGTTGGCGAAAAGGCGGGGGTAAAGGTCTTTGAAATGGGACAGATAAACCCTGTCACAATTGCAAGAGAAGCGGTCAAGCACGCCAAGGATTACGGCAACGACCTTGTAATTCTCGATACGGCGGGACGTCTCCACATAGACGAGCAGCTCATGGACGAGCTTAAAACCATAAAGTCCGAGACAGAGCCAAACGAGATAATGCTCGTTGTTGACGCCATGACGGGTCAGGACGCGGTAAATGTTGCAAAGGCGTTCGACGACGCTCTCGGCATAGACAGCGTGCTTATGTCAAAGCTTGACTCCGACACGAGAGGCGGCGCGGCGTTATCCGTTCTGGCGGTAACGGGCAAGCCCATCAAATTTGTGGGTACGGGCGAAAAGCTCGGAGATTTCGAGCAGTTCCACCCCGAGAGAATGGCTTCGCGTATCCTTGGCATGGGCGATATGCTCACGCTGATAGAGCGGGCTCAGTCCACCTTTGACGAGGAAAACACCAAAAAGCTTTCCGAAAGACTTAAAGAAAACAGCTTTGACCTCACCGACCTTATGGATCAGATGAAGCAGATACAGAAAATGGGTCCGCTGAAGCAGATCATAGGTATGCTTCCGGGCGTGGGGGATAAGATAAAGGACGCGGATATCGACGACAGTCAGCTGAAGCGCATTGAGGCGATAATACTGTCCATGACCCCCGCGGAGAGAGCAAAGCCCTCCATAATCGACCCGAAGAGGAAGAAAAGGATCGCTGCGGGAAGCGGCAACTCCGTTGCGGACGTGAACAGGCTTCTGAGACAGTTCGAGGAAATGCAGAAGATGATGAAGCAGTTCGGCGTTATGGGCAGAAATGCCAAGGGCAAAAAGAACAAGCTAAGGCTTCCTCCGGGAATGATGCCTCCCATGAGATAACCCCAAATGGATATTTTTTACTTTATACTGTTCGGCGCGGCGGGGGCGTTTTGCTTTGCCGCGGCGGTCAGGGACTGGAAATGGTTCATTGACTACTGGTCGCACCAATACGGCAGACCGCGGCAGCGCATGAAAAGCAGGAATGTCCTGCGGTTTCTTATCGGCGCGGCGGGGGTTCTGCTTATGGCTTTCGGCACGGCTGTGCTGGTCGGGTGGTTATAATGATTATTATTATGATGATTTGCGTTGCGGGATTTTTCGCTTCGCTGTTCGACTGGGAATGGTATTTCCGTCTGTCCCGCAAGGCAAGGTTCTGGGACGACCTGATGGGCAGAGGAGCGAACAGGGTTCTTAATGCGGTCATATGCGTTATATTTTTTATTGTCATTGTATCTATGTCTTTTTCAGGTACAATGGGGTAATTACGAGGTGCCGGTCGGTACAGCTGTGAGAGGACGGCAACAACATGGAAATCTTGTTTTATATTCTTTTAGTTTTAGGTATAGTAGCAATAATGGATTCACTTGCGTATATAATTGCGGAAAACCGGTATAAAAAAAATCCCGAATCGGAAAAATCATACCGTTTTGAACTTTTGGATGTTGTTTTCAGACACAAATACGCAAAAACAATTTATATTGTTGCCGGAGTTATACTTATCGCGGCAGCGTTCGTAATACGCATTAACTTTTAAAAGGAGAGTGTCATATGAAAAAGCTTATAACTTGTTTGACCGTACTGGCTTTAGCCGTTGGAACGTCGGGCATGACCGTCTCCGCGCACGGAGGACATCATAACACTAACAGTAAGCGTCAAAGCAGCAAGATAGTCTACCACTGCACCGAGGACTGCACATACTGCGACGATGACGGCGACGGAATTTGCGACGAATGCGGCAGCAAGGGCTGGTACTGCAAAGATGACTGCACCTACTGCGACGAGGACAATGACGGCATCTGTGACAACTGCGATACCAAGGGCGTTTGCAGCTACAAGCCAAAGGCGAAGTCAAGGCGCTGTCACCATTAATCGGGTTCATTACGCAAAAGCGTTTTGATATACAAAAGATCATTATTCGGAGGTGAATATAAAATGGCAGTAAAAATCAGACTGAGAAGAATGGGCGCAAAGAAAGCTCCTTTCTACAGGATCGTTGTTGCTGACTCCAGATATCCCAGAGACGGAAGATTTATCGAAGAGATCGGCTACTATGATTCCAAGACCGAACCCTCGACCGTAAAGATCGACGCGGAAAAGGCTAAGAAGTGGATGGCTAACGGCGCACAGCCTACCGAGACTGTTAAGAAGCTTTTCGAGAAAAACGGCGTGCTTTAATTTGGTGCGCGGCTTGAACGGCTTAATGTCAAAAGAACGTTAAGAGGATATGGGCGGGGGCGGACGCCTCCTGCCTCAGGTTCTCTTGCTTCTGTCAGGAAGGTTTTGTTTTTCCGACTGTAATCTTGTAGTCGGAAATTTGCTTCGCAAACCACAAAACATCGAAAGAGAGGAGGACACATTTTCCTGTCGGGAAAATGGTCATATTTATGGAAGAATTACTCAGAAGTATCGTGTACGGTCTTGTTGACGACAAGGACGCGGTAAAGATTGATATAGACGAACCCGACGCGGACGGCGTTACGGTTTACCATCTGCACGTTGCCTCCGCCGACATGGGTCGGGTAATCGGCAAGCAGGGCAGGATTGCCAAAGCTATCCGCACTGTAATGCGCGCGGGCGCGGGCAGAGCCAATCAGAAGATCATGGTTGAGATCGACTGATTGATTTGCAGAATGCATTGTTTGTTTTGAATATTACGCAGGGAAATAGCTTTCGGGATATTTCCCTTTTTGTATAGGAGTAATAATATGGCAAATGAAAGAAAGCCGCTTACCGAAGAACAAGTCAAAACTCTTTATGCCAATTACGAAAAAAGAGCCTCATGGACTTTGGAACAAATTATAAAAGGGGTTGAAAGAGTTTATTTTTTCGATATTTTTTTGTTATTTGCATTTTTAGGTATTATTTTGGGGTTAAGGTTACGCAGTGCGGCAGCTTTTATAGTTTGTTTTTTGGTTGGAACAGCGGTGGGAATAACTGTTGGAAAGCTAAAGGTGTATAAAATCAAAAACAACTTAAGCGAAGCAGATAAAATTGAGCGTGCAGAGGGATATACCCAGCGCTTTTTTGACGAAGTGGATAAAATTAACGATCCGACATATAGCTCTGACATAACCACGGCATTGGTGTATGTACATTGCGGAAACCCCGATATGGCGCTGAATAAGTTAAGAATTATTGATAGCAGCGTTTACGCTGAAAGGCCCAACGGTGCGCATTTGTACTATTCTGCGCAGCTTTCCGCGTATTTGCTGAAAGGCGATTTAGACCATGCCGCCGATGCGTATACAAAGGGCTTTTATTATATGAATACCTATAAAAACAGCCCTATATACGGAGCGGCAGTGTCCTTATCATTGGGCATGTACGAGTTTTACTGCGGGCATTATGATATAAGCTTGCAATTGTTAGAAAACGCTATGCGTATACATTGCGCCACCATGAAACCCGAAAACCGTATCCCCGATGAAAATATGACAAGTATGATCTGCTACTGGAAAGCCATAAACCTCGCCAGTATAGGCAACAAAGCCGCCGCTTGGGACAATATAAATTACTGTAAAAATTTTTACAAAACGCCATACTATCGGCAGTGCTGCGAAAAGCTCCTTACGGATATGGAAGAAAATCACAAATCGGAGATGATATCAAATGAAGCAATATCTTGAAATAGGCAAAATAGTCGCCGTGCAGGGACTTAAAGGCGAGGTGCGTGTGGAGCCTTGGTGCGATTCGGGAGAGTTCCTCTGCGAGTTCGACACGCTCTACTTTGACAAGGGGAAAACTCCCGTGGAGGTGACCCGCTCCCGCGTGCAGAAAAATATCGTTGTCATGAAGATAGCGGGGGTGGACACTCCCGAACAGGCACAGGATATCAGGAACAAGATACTTTATATGGACAGGAATGACGTGGAGCTTGAGGAGGGCTCGTATTTCGTTCAGGACTTGGTAGGTCTTGAGGTTATCGACAACGACAGCGGCGAGAGCTACGGAAAGCTGTGCGAGGTGTCCTTTACTGGGGCTAACGACGTGTACCATATAAAAGGTGAGGACGGTACGGTTCGGCTTATTCCCGCTATACCTGATGTAGTTATAAGCACAGATATTACAAACGGTATAATGAAAATTCACGTTCTGGAGGGTTTGTTTGATGACTAAGAGAATACGCGTGCGTGTGAAAAAGCGTCCCTTGCGAATAGATATTGCAACGCTTTTCCCCGATATGTGCGAGACCGTTCTGAACGAAAGCATTGTGGGCAGGGCGCGCAGGGCCGGCAAGATAGAGCTGCACTGTCACCAGATAAGGGACTACTCCAACGACAAGCACCGCCGCGTGGACGATACCCCGTACGGGGGCGGAATGGGCATGGTAATGCAGGCAGAGCCTATTTACCGCTGTTTTTTGGGAGTTACGGAGGGTTTCGCACGGAAGCCTCATGTTATCTATATGTCCCCGAAGGGTACTGTTCTGACCCAGAAAAAAGCGGTAGAATTGTCTAAGATGAATAATCTCTTTATAATCTGCGGACACTATGAGGGAGTTGACCAGCGTGTCATCGACAAAATAGTGGACGAGGAGATCTCCATAGGGGACTATGTTCTGACGGGAGGGGAGCTTCCCGCGCTGGTGCTTACCGACGCGGTTGCAAGAATATGCGGAGGCGTGCTGTCCTCGGAGGAATGCTTCCGGGAGGAGAGCCATTTTTCGGGACTTCTGGAATATCCCCACTATACGCGTCCCGAAATATGGGAGGGAGAACACGTCCCAAGCGTGCTGCTGACGGGACATCACAGGAATATCGCCGCATTCCGACATGAGGAAGCCGTTAAAATAACCAAAGAAAGACGACCCGACCTATATAAATTGTTCACAGAAAGTACCAATATGAACGATAAATGAATTTTACCATACAGAAATGTTAAAAATTTTAGTATATATTTAACATAAAATGGTGTGGAAAATTGTTGATAGATAATAAATTTCGTTATTATTACCAAAAGTTTGATGTGTTGGTATCCTCGAATTAATTAAAAAGCAGAAATTTTGCCATAGAGGCATTTTCGTAACATTTTTACGTTGACTAACTTAAAATTGCAGGGTATAATAATAGCATAGAAAGAACACATATGACCCAGTGCAAAAGAAACTAAGTTAGGAGAGAGTATTATGTTCGTAAAAGATGTAATGGTTCAGAATCAGGTTGGTCTTCACGCGCGTCCCGCTACATTCTTCATTCAGAAGGCAAATGAGTTCAAGTCTTCCATCTGGATCGAAAAGGAAGAGCGCCGCGTAAACGCCAAGTCGCTTCTCGGTATCCTTTCCCTCGGCATTGTCGGCGGCACACAGATCAGAATTATCGCTGACGGCGCAGATGAGGAAGCTGCTGTAACAGGTCTTATTGAGCTTGTTGAGAGCGGTTTTGCGGAGGAGACCAGATAAGTCTTTTTATTACTATGAATCGGAGCGCAGCGTTTTTTGCCGCGCTCCTTTTATTTTTCATAAGACAAGCGGAGGCGGGCGGCATGCCGTTCGGCGGACAAATATTATTGAATTTGCATTTTTTTATTGTCAAAATTGCAAAATTACTTGAAAAAAACATTGAAAAATGATATAATAAATCGAATATCCAAATAATGCGAAAGGACAGGTAGCAAATGGAGTTTATAGAACAGCTTATAAACGGACTTAATCTGGGCAGCATTTACGCCCTTATGGCGCTGGGCTACACAATGGTTTACGGCATTGCAAAGATGCTGAACTTTGCCCACGGCGATATTATCATGGTGGGAGCCTACACGCTTTCGGTAGCGGTGGCAACACTGAAATTTCCCCCTGCGCTGGCGATAATCGTCAGCATGGCGGTATGCTCGCTGCTGGGTATCGTGGTGGAAAAGATCGCATACAAGCCTCTGCGAAACGCTTCGCCGCTGACAGTGCTTATCACCGCGATTGGCGTGAGCTATTTCCTGCAAAGCCTTGCGCTTCTTATTTTCGGTTCCAACCAGAGAAAGGTTGATTCCGTTATTAAAATGAACCCGATAAAGCTTGGCGGTATCGAGCTTACGGGAGAATCCGCGGTAACTATCGGCGTGACGGTGATCATCATGATATGCCTGACGCTGTTCATCAACAAGACCAAAACAGGCAGGGCTATGCTTGCGGTATCCGAGGATAAGGGCGCGGCGCAGCTTATGGGCGTAAACGTAAACAAGACCATTTCCGTCACCTTTGCAATAGGTTCGGCTCTTGCGGCGGTTGCGGGAGTTCTGTTTACCTCCTCATACGGCTTTGTCGGCCCATACACAGGCTCTCTCCCCGGAATAAAGGCGTTCGTTGCGGCGGTTCTGGGCGGAATCGGCTCTGTTCCCGGTGCAATGCTGGGAGGAATACTTCTTGGTATAATCGAAAGCCTTTCAAAGGCGTATATATCCACACAGCTTTCCGACGCGATAGTGTTCGGCGTACTTATCGTTGTGCTGCTTGTGAAGCCTACGGGACTTCTCGGCAAAAAGCGCATGGAAAAAGTATGATTTGGAGGAGGATACGGAAATGAAGAAACATTTAAAGAAAATAATTTCGATCGGTATCGTCCTTGCGGTATATGCTTTGGTTATCATACTTGTTCAGTCGGGCGCGCTTTCAAGACACTATCAGTCGCTGCTTGTACCTATCGGGATAAACGTTATTCTTGCGGTATCCCTTAACCTTACGGTGGGATTTTTGGGAGAGCTTACCCTCGGTCACGCGGGATTTATGTCGGTGGGCGCATATGCAGGCTGTCTTTTTTCCATATACTGCGATCTGCCTACGGCGATCGAGTTTCCTCTTGCACTTATTATCGGCGGAGTTACGGCAGCAATATTCGGCGTAATTATTGGTATCCCTGCACTTAGATTAAAGGGCGACTATCTTGCTATCGTTACCCTTGCTTTCGGCGAGATCATACGCTCGGTCATCACGAACCTTGATTTCCTCGGCGGCGCGGGAGGTCTTAAAGGTATTGCAAAATACAAAAGCACAGCAAGCGGATTTACCACAGTTTTTGTTGTGCTGATAATAACCGTTATAGTTATCCTCAATCTGGTAAAATCAAGACACGGCAGAGCCATATGCTCTATCCGCGACAATGTTATCGCTTCGGAATCCGTTGGTATCAACGTGGTTTTCTACAAGCTGCTTGCCTTTGTAATGGCGGCGTTCTTTGCGGGCGTTGCGGGAGTTCTCTACGGCCACAATCTGGGTATCCTGAAGCCCAATACTTTCGATTTCAACAAGTCCATAGAGATACTTGTTATCGTTGTTCTTGGCGGCATGGGAAGCATTACGGGCTCGATAATTTCGGCGATCGTAATTACACTGCTCCCCGAAGTTCTCCGCGGTCTGGACGATTACCGCCTGCTTATCTATGCGGTGGTGCTTATCGCAATGATGCTTCTGAACAACAATCCGAAATTCAATACATTTAAAGAAAACCTGAAAGCAAAGCTCAGACCCGGCAAAAAATCCGCGGCCGAAAACGCAAGCGTTGCCGTAAATGCTGCCGAAAAGGAGGCTGAATGATATGGCGCTTCTCGAAGTAAAAAATCTTGGCATAACCTTCGGCGGACTTCACGCTGTTGACGACTTTTCCTTTAATGTTGAAAAGGGACAGCTTTACGGTCTTATCGGCCCTAACGGAGCGGGAAAGACCACGGTGTTCAATATGCTGACAGGCGTCTATAAGCCCACGGCGGGAGGCTTTACTCTTGACGGCGAGAACCTTACGGGCAGACCTCCCATTGAGATAAACCGCAAGGGCATTGCCCGTACCTTTCAGAATATCCGTCTTTTCAAGGATATGTCGGTCATCGACAACGTTAAGGTAGGTCTGCACAACGGCAAGAAATACACCATTGCGGAGGGAATATTCCGTCTGCCTCGTTTCTTCAAGGAGGAAAAGGAGCTTGACCAAAGGGCAATGGAGCTTTTAGGAGTTTTCGGTCTGGAGGGCGAGCGGGATGTGCTTGCGTCAAATCTGCCATACGGAAAGCAGAGAAAGCTTGAGATCGCGCGGGCGCTTGCGACAAACCCAAAACTTCTGCTGCTTGACGAGCCTGCGGCGGGAATGAACCCCAACGAGACCGCGGAGCTTATGGACACGATACGGTTTGTCCGTGATAAATTTGATATGACTATCCTGCTGATAGAGCATGATATGAAGCTTGTTTCGGGAATATGCGAGGAGGTCTCCGTGCTTAATTTCGGGCAGGAGCTTGCTCACGGTGTGACAACAGAGGTTCTCAACGACCCGAAAGTTATTACCGCATATCTCGGAGAGTAGCGGGGAGCCCCCTCCGGCAGCGGGAAGCCCCCGCGGGCAGTCAAAATCCTCCGCAAGGCTCCGGATTTTGCGCGCTGTAAGTTTGCTGGAGTATGGGGGATTATTCCGCGGCGTGGATTTTGTTTATAATCCGATTGGTTTGCTTTGCAGATTTTGCGGCAGAAAGGAACGAATGCAATGGCAATGCTTGAAATAAAAGATTTACAGGTTTCCTACGGTATGATTAACGCTGTCAAGGGAGTTTCCTTTGAGGTGCAGGAGGGTGAGATCATCGCTCTTATCGGCGCGAACGGCGCGGGAAAGACTACTATCCTGCACACAATAACGGGTCTTGTTCCCGCCAAAAGCGGGTCGATAACCTTTGACGGCGCGGACTTGGTTAAAACTCCCGCGCATAAAATCGTATCAATGGGAATGGCGCACGTTCCTGAGGGACGGCGTATTTTTCAGGAGCTTACAGTTCTTGAAAATCTGAAAATGGGAGCCTACACCCGAAAGGACAAAAAGGAAATTTCCGACACGCTGGAAATGGTCTACAAGCGTTTTCCACGTCTGGAGGAGAGAAAGAGCCAGATAGCGGGTACGCTTTCTGGCGGCGAGCAGCAGATGCTTGCAATGGGCAGGGCGCTGATGTCCCACCCGAAAATTATCCTTATGGACGAACCCTCAATGGGACTTTCTCCGCTCTACGTAAGCGAGATATTCGATATCATCAAAGAGGTAAACGCGGGCGGCACGACGGTACTGCTGGTTGAGCAGAACGCGAAAAAAGCCCTGTCCATAGCAAACAGAGCCTATGTGCTCGAAACGGGAAATATTGCGCTTTCGGGCGACGCTAAGGAGCTTATGAATAACGATTCCGTTAAGAAAGCGTATCTGGGTGAGTGATATGAACAACAAGTTTTATACGGTATGCGGAATTACCGAGATAGACGGAAAGATACTGCTTGTGCGCCATACCTACGGTACGGCAAAGGACAGGATATTGCTGCCCGGCGGATTTGTGGCTGAAAACGAGCTTCCCACCGTCGCGGCGGAACGCGAGATACTGGAGGAAACGGGAGTACAGACAAAGGCGCGGTCTCTTATGGCAGTTCAGTTCAAGGCGGATCAATGGTGCGCGGTCTTTATCATGGACTATATTTCAGGTACTCCCAGATCGGACGGCTATGAAAACAGCGAGGTACTGTTGCTTTCTGCCGAGGAAGCGGTAAAGCGTGAGGATATCACCAATCTGAGCAGGGAGATACTTACCGCCTACAAGGACAAAAAATATTCCGTTCTGGCTAAGAGCGGGTATGTTCCAAAATCTTCAACAGCAGATAATTATGTGATCTTCGGGATATGACAAGGAGGGGGTTCTTATGAAAATAGGCGAGGCAAGCCGTGTATATTCTGCGCAGATGAACAAGCTGAACAGTCAGAAAAACCTGCTGAAGGCGCAGAAAAAAGCTTATGAAAAGGGCGAGATCAAGATGACGGAGGAGCAAGCCGATAAGCTCGCCAAGTCCATTGACCGCATTGAGCTTCAGTACCAAAAGGCTTCCGAGTTTATGGAGGGCTTCGGTACGTACAAAGAGCTGCTCCGGAACGCCGAGTCGGCAAAACAGC
This sequence comes from Ruminococcus sp., assembly GCA_014799785.1. GTDB lineage: Bacteria > Bacillota > Clostridia > Oscillospirales > Ruminococcaceae > RGIG8773. Next base: position 16,224 of record JAAVHI010000075.1, on the reverse strand, counting down.
AGAGGGACGCTATGGCTGAAAAAGCGGAGGAGGACGCAAAGTGCATTGAAATAATGCGCAGGATCGCTCACGGAGATAAAGTGCCGCCTTATGATGAGCAGAAGCTGCTCGATTACAATGCGGAAATGTACCAGATGGCTAAAAATATGGCATTGCTTGCGGAGAACGAAAAGCGCAAGGAGCACGACAGCCTTTGGGACGAGGACGATGAAAAGCCGGCAAATGAGATGTCTCCGGACGAGGTTGTGGACAATACGGAGTGTTCAATGGTAATGCCTGCGGAAATTATGGCAGAGGATTTTTCCGCCGAATAAAACGGTCAGGATATAGAAAAATGAGGTTACCGCTTTGGCTGAGAGCGGGTATGCTCCGCAGTTTTCAGGCACGGATAATTATGTTATCTTCGGAATATGACGAAGGAGGATCATTATGGATAATTATGTAATAACCATTGCCCGCGGCTTCGGCAGCGGCGGAAGAACTATCGGCAAAATGCTGAGCGAAAGCCTTGGTATCCCCTACTACGATAAGGAGCTTATAAAGCTTGCTTCCGAGGAGAGCGGTATTAACGAGGCCCTTTTCGGCAAGGCGGACGAAAAGGTCAGGAGCGGCATTTTCGGAAAGCCGAAAAAGTACAGCGGCGAGCTTGCAAAGCCCGACAGCTCCGAGTTTGTTTCCGAGGAAAATCTTTTCGGCTTTCAGGCGGAGATAATAAAAAATCTTGCGGACAAGGGAAGCTGCATAATTATCGGCAGGTGTGCGGATTTTGTTCTCAAAGACCGCAAGGACGTTATAAAGGTGTTTATCTGGGCGGATATGCCTACCTGTATTGTGAACGCGAAAAATGTATGCGGCATGAGCGAGCGCGAAGCCGAGAAGCAGATCGAGCGCACCGACAAGGCGCGTTCGGCGTACTACAAGGCTCACACGGGCAAGGACTGGGACGACGTGCGGAACTACGATCTGTGTCTGAACACGAGCCGTCTCAGCTTTGAGAAGTGCGTGGAGATCATTAAAAATTATATCGGGATCATGTGACTTGACCCGACAAAAATCCCCTCGGATTTATCGGAATCCGAGGGGATTTGCTTATACGAAAAACTCATTTTTAAAAATCGTGTGGGTCTTCAGCTTTGTCTGTCCTGACTTCGGAGCTTTCCGCGGGCGTTTCCGTATCGTAGGCTTCTTCCGTAACCGAAGCATCTTTCGCTTCGAGAGTCTCTTCCGCTGTCGGAGCTTCTTCCTCCCCGGTATCTTTTTCCGCTTCGGAGGATTCCTTTGCCCCGGCGATATCGGCTTCAAGCTTCTTTTCATCGGCAAGCTTCAATATTTCCTCGGCACGTGAGGACATAAACTCCGTGCAGGAGCCTTCCATAGAAGCCCGCGCCGCGGCTTCGGCGTCATCGTATCTTTCAAGGACAAGAAGATTTCTCGCCTTGATAAGCTCCGAAAACGATCTGCCGCATTTCCTCATGGGACGGGGCAGACTGTGCCACTTTATTTTTTTTGCGGTCTCTATCGCGGAATTGCCCAGTCCGCCCTCGGTCTGGTACAGAGCCAGAACAGCCATTACCATGTCGCTGTCCGAGAAAGCGTCAAGGTAGTAAATTCCCTGATCGTAAGCCTCCGCCGCGCCGCTGCCGTCCTTGGCGACAATGCAGGCAGCCATTTTCACGCAGTAGTAATACGCCGCCGTCCGGAAATCTCCCGTTGACTGTGCCACGTCGAGAATGCTCGTAAGGTCAGCCTGCGCAAGAGTTTTGGCGGCGGTTTCGGTCTCGCCCCGTATACAGTACGCCGCGGCAGCTTCGATAAGCATGGGATTTTTATTGTCCCCGGTTGCGTTGGCGAACAGCATATCCAGATAGCTCTGGGAAAAGCCCTCCGCCTTGAAAATTTTTACAAGCTTCCGCCGCAGCCTTTTCATGGGTGCGCGTTTCAGCAGATTGGTTATAAAATATGTAAAGATCGCCAGCAGTAAAGAGCCGACGCACATAAACGGCGCAAACATCATTATTTTAAACGGCTTTACGTCCAGAAACAGATCCTGTATCGTTTTTACCGCAAAGCCCGCGCAGCAGCCGAGTATGAGGTATATTCCCCACCATACGCTTATGCCCTTGGCAAGGACGAGCAGCTTGTTGTTAAATTTCATTGGATTTCCTCCTGTAAGGGATTGAAGTCAGGGGACAAAACGGGACAGGATCACTTTGCAAGCTCCGCTTTCATGTCCTCTATGATCTTTTCCACGTCCTTGTCGTTGTAGGACGCGCCGCTCCATATCTCATGGGCGACGGCAGCCTGCCATACAAGCATTGCCATGCCGCCTATGGCGGGTATGCCGTTATTGGCGGCGATACTCATAAGCTTTGTAACGTTGGGGTTATAGATGACCTCAAACACGCACTTGCAGCTTTTCACCACGTCCTCGCTTACGGGGCAGTCGTCCGTTTTGGGATACATTCCCACGGGACTGGCGTTCATGAGCAGATCAAATTCCCCGCTTATCTTGTCGTGAGTGATAACGTTTATTTTCGCCGACGGATTAAGCTTTGCCGCTTCCCTTGCGACCTCTTCCGCTCCCGCGATAAATTCGGGCAGGGACACTATCGTCAGATCCGCGCCGTGGAGAGCGGCTTCCGTCGCCATCATTCTGCCAACGCCGCCGCAGCCTATCTGGAGGACACGTCCGCCAAGCTTTGCTCCTCCCGCTTCAAGGGAGCGAAGAAAGCCCGAGCAGTCGGTGTTGAAGCCGATGTTCCTGCCGCCGCGGTTCACAACGCAGTTTACGGAATTGTAACGCTTTGCGGATTCGTCAAGCTCGTCCAGATGAGAGATGATATCCACCTTGTAGGGGATAGTGATGTTGTAGCCGTTCAGGGAGTTAAGATACCCTGCCTTTTCGTCAAGACGGTCGGGAGAAATCTCGCATACCTCGTATTCCGCGGAGGGGTCTCCGTCAAGCTCGAAAAGACGCTTGTGAATGGGCGGGGACATGGTATGTCCCAAAGGATATCCTAAAAGCGCATATTTTGACATTTCGGTTTCTCCTTACTTCTTTTTGCCTTTTTTGTTAGCGGGACTTGCAGGCTTGCTCTCGGCTTTGCTTTCCGCCTTGGCTTTCTTTTTCATGTAGGTGATCATTCTTTCAAGCTCCAGAGCCTTGTCGGTGCTGCCTTCAACCTTGAGCTTTCCCGAAAAGAAAGCGGCTACCGCTCCGAGAGAGCCGTCGGCGATCTTCAGGAAGTTTTCCGCGGTGGCGAAAAGAATAGCGTCACGGTCGTGGTATTCGTAGGGAGCAACGTCAAGCGTGCCGTTTTTGTAGGCGATATAGAACGCGCCCTCGCCCTCTCCGGTGATGTTCACCTGTATAGCGAAGTCGCCGTCAAAGCCCGTTGCGTCGCCCTTTGCGAACAGGGACTTAGCCGTTTCAAAAATTTCTTCATAAGTCATAATAAAATCCTCCTATGGTTTCTTTAAGATTTCAGTAATTCAAGCGCTTTTTCAAGGGTCTTGGCGTTTTCAACGTTTACCGCGTTAACGCCCTTAAGGGTCTTTTTCACAAGTCCCGTCAGGACCTTGTTGGGACCCAGCTCCACAAAGTTTTCATATCCCGCTGCCTGCAATGCGGCAAGCTCCGAGGTGAATTTCACGGGAGACACGATATGCTTTGCAAGCTTTGCGGGCATATCCTCAAAGTCGGTCTGGACTGCTCCTGTAAGGTTGGAATAGAACTCTGCCGAGGGCTTGTTAAAGACGGGCTTCATGTCCCGAAGAGCCGCTTCAAACTCCTCTGCGGCAGGCTGCATAAGCTTTGAGTGGAACGCCGAGGATACCCCAAGTTTTACCGCTTTCGCGCCCATTTCCGCAAACTTTGCGGCTGCCTTTTCGGCGGCGGAGGTCTCCCCCGCTATTACGGTCTGTGCGGACGAGTTATAGTTTACGGGAACTACGTAGCCGTCAATTTCGGCGCACACCGCTTCAATCTCCTCGGCGGACTTGCCGATTATTGCGTACATTGCGCCGCTTGCGGCTTCGGAGGCTTTCTGCATGGCTTCGGCTCTGGCTTTGATCACCTTAAAGCCGTCCTCAAAAGAGAGAATTCCCGCAGCGACCATAGCCGCGTACTCGCCCAGAGAGTGTCCCGCCACTGCGGAGAATTCTATCCCCTCCAGCTTCATTATCTCGAACGCGGTCAGTGAGGTCGCCATAATTGCGGGCTGAGCGATGACTGTTTTCGCAAGCTCCTCCTCGGAGCCGCCGATCTTTTCGGCAAGATCGAAGCCCAGTATCTCGCTTGCTTTTTCATATACCTTTACGCCGGGATAAGCTTCCGCAAGCTCCCTGCCCATGCCGGCATACTGGGAGCCCTGTCCCGAAAATAAGAATACTGTTTTTGACATTTTACGTTTCCTTTCGTTTGCAAGTTTAAGATGTCCGCAAAATTTAAGCGGCGTCTCCGAGGCTTTTCCGAAAAAATTTTTCGCCGTGAAAAATTTTATTCTTTAAAATCGTTGACAACGGGGACGAAAAATATTACAATAGTATTGTATATATTTTAACTGCAAAAGTTCCGCTGTTAATACTATACCATATTAATCGAAAAATTACAAGCGTTTGCCGCAGTTTTTTTGCTGTTTTGTGAAAACCTGCGGGAACGGCGGTCTGTCCGGAAACGCTGTATACGGAGGTAACTGCTTTGTTTGGAATTGAAATTTTGGGAATGGGCTCCTACAGTCCGTCGCTTCGCGTGACAAACGACGACTTAGCGAAGATCGTCGAGACCAACGACGAGTGGATAAGCACAAGGACGGGAATAAAGTCAAGAGGTCTTTCAAACGGCGAGTCTACATGGGAAATGGGTCTGAAGGCCGCCGAGGAGGCGGTGAAGAACGCGGGTATAGACCCGCTTGATATCGGGCTGGTCATTGATACGACCATTACGAATGATTTTTCCACGCCCTCCGTCGCATGTGTTATACAGGACAAGGTGGGTGCGGCAAACGCGGCGGCTTACGACCTTAACGCCGCCTGCTCGGGCTTTGTTTACGCCGTGGACGCGGCCAAGCGGTATTTGCAGACCGATCCCGATATGAAATATGTTCTTGTTGTGGCTAACGAAACACTTTCAAAAGTGACCGACTATACCGACCGCTCGACCTGCGTTTTGTTCGGAGACGGCGCGGCTGCGGCTGTAATAGGACGCTCCGAGAAGCTTTTCACCAGCTTCATAGGCGCGGACGGCTCGGGAGCGCATTTCCTGTACGCGAAAAGCCATAAGGTAAACCACCCTCTCAGAACGGAGGAGGATTCCATTGATAAGGGCGAGTTTGCCGCGGGAACTACTTATCTCGTTCAGGACGGCAAGGAGGTCTACAAGTTTGCAACAAAGGCTCTGCCCATGGCTGCCCAAAAGGCCGCGGAGAAGATAGGTCTCGACCTTAACACCGTGGACTGGTTCGTACCACATCAGGCGAACATAAGAATTATCGAGACGGCGGCTAAAAATCTCGGCGTTTCCATGGATAAATTTATTGTGAATATCGAAAACCACGGCAATACATCAAGCGCGTCCATACCTATCGCTCTGAGCGAAGCCATTGCCGACGGAACGGTCAAAAAGGGAGACAGGCTCTGCCTTGTTGGCTTCGGAGCGGGTCTTACAATGGGCTGCGTGATACTGGATTACTAATGCTGTGACGCTTTAAACTTTGCGTGAGGAGGGCTGAGAATGCTTGACGATTATGTTGCCGCGGAAACGTGGGATATGCTGTGCCTTTATGCCGAGCGGGCATTTGAGGCTTTTACCCAGAAAAGCGTGATACTGCTCATCATACAGGGAGTGCTGATACTGTTTTCTTTAGGGGACAGAAATGTACGCTTTTTTGCGCTTTTGTCCGCGGTGGGCTTGTGTTCGGTCTACAGCAGCGCGGCATGGATAAGCGTCCGCAGAATGGAGCTTGCCGCAAAAAGGCTCAGCGAAACAAAGCGCAGACAGTTTATGCTTTCTCTTGACGTAAGGCATAAAAACACGTCCTACAGCGAGATGATATTTATTCCCGAAGAAAACGGCAGTGAGGACAGCTACGGAATGACGAACAGGCTTTACAATTTGGGATATGCGTTTAACTGAAAGAAATTTGAAAGGAACTAAGGTTATGTCTGATACATCAAAAACAGCGGTCATTACAGGCTCGTCCAGAGGAATAGGCGCGGCTATCGCGCTTCGTCTTGCAAAGGACGGCTTTAACATAGCTCTCAACGACCTTAACGAGGGTATGTTCGAGAATAACAGCATTGCGGAGGATATCCGTGCTTTAGGCGTTGAGGCGGAGATATTCTGCGCGGACGTTTCCAACTACGGCCAGTGCGAGGAAATGGTCAAGGCGGTAAAGGAACGCTTCGGCACTATCGACGTGCTTGTCAACAACGCGGGAATAACCCGTGACGGTCTTATGGCAAGAATGCCCGAGGAGCAGTACGACATGGTAATCGCGGTGAACCAGAAAAGCGTTTTCAACATGATGAAGCTTGCGGGAAATGTTATGATACGCCAGAAGCACGGCAGAATAGTTAATCTTGCTTCTGTGGCGGGTCTGTACGGAAATCCCGGACAGATAAACTATTCCGCTTCAAAGGCGGCTATAATCGGCATGACCAAGACTGCCGCAAAGGAGCTGGGCTCGAGGAACATCAACGTAAACGCCGTTGCTCCCGGCTTTATCAAGACCCCTATGACGGATAAGCTTACCGAGGAGCAGAGAGCGAAAATGCTTGAAGCTATCGCAATGAAGCGTTACGGCGAGGTTGAGGAGATCGCGGGCGTGGTGTCCTTCCTCTGCTCGGAGGATTCCTCTTATGTGACGGGTCAGACCATAGAAATTTCGGGCGGCCTCTCCATGTAGCGGGGCGGGGAGCCCCCGCGGGCAGTGTCACCCCCAATAAAGGGTGTTCGTTGCTTTTTACAATGTTTAGCCCCCTCAAGGGGGCGGGTAGGTATTGATAAGGCTTGAACGTCTGACAAATTGCTTCTTATCTCTATCTTCTAACTTCTATTCTCTAACATGAAAGGATTTGTTTAAATATATGAAAAGAGTTGTTATAACAGGAATGGGTGTGGTTTCCCCCGTGGGAAACACCATTGAGGACTTCTGGAACAGTCTTAAAGCGGGAAAGCACGGCTTCAGCTTTGTAAATGATGTTACGGGCGACGACTTCGACGTTAAGATCGCCGCAAGGGTAAAGGATTTTTCCTGCGAAAAATACGTGGATAAAAAGGAAGCCCGCCGTATGGACAGGTTTACCCAGTTCTCGGTAACGGCGGCTATGGACGCTCTGGAGGACAGCGGTTCGGATTTCAAGGACCTTGATCCTTTCCGCGCGGGAGTTATCTTCGGCGTTGGCATCGGCGGTCTTAACCTTACGCTTCAGGAGCATGAAAAATTCCTTGAAAAGGGCGCGGACAGGATATCCGTTTTCTATGTGCCCATGATGATCGGCAACATGGCTGCGGGAACTATTTCCATGCGCACAGGCTTCAAGGGGGACAACTTCTGCTCCACAACAGCCTGCGCTTCGTCGGCTCACGCTATCGGCGAGGCTTTCAGAAAGATCAAGGACGGCTATCTTGACGTTTGTATTGCGGGCGGTGCGGAGTCCTGCGTGGGAACTTTCGCGCTGGGCGGCTTCAACAACATGAAGGCTCTGACGCGTTCCGACGACCTTGACAGATGCTCGATACCCTTTGACGCTGAAAGAAGCGGCTTCGTTCTCGGCGAGGGCAGCGGCGCGCTGATACTTGAAGAACTTGAACACGCAAAAGCCCGCGGCGCCAAGATTTACGCCGAGATCGCGGGATACGGCGCTACCTGCGACGCTTACCACATGACTTCACCCTCGCCCGAGGGAGACGCTGCCGCAAGAGGCATGGTAAACGCCTATACGGAGGCGGGTCTCAAAGCGGAGGATATCGATTACGTAAACGCTCACGGAACGTCAACGGGTCTTAACGACAAGTATGAGACCAAGGCTGTTAAAAAGGCTCTTGGCGAGGACGCGGCAAGAAAGACCGTTATAAATTCAACCAAGTCCATGACGGGACATCTTCTCGGAGCTGCGGGCGCAGTGGAGGCTATTGTTACGGCTCTTTCCGTTCAGAATGATTATGTACACGTGACAAGGGGCTACAAAGTCCCCGACCCCGAATGCGACCTTGACTACTGCACCGAGGGCGGACGGAACATGACCGTAAACGCCGCGCTGTCCAACAGCCTCGGCTTCGGCGGTCACAACGCGACTCTTTGCATTATTAAATATAAGGAATAAAAAATTGAAGATCAGAGAGCTTCAATCTGAAAGGAGATAAATATGGTTAAGATAGAATTTATAGAGCAGCTTGCCGAGCTTGTAAAGGCAAAGGATTTAGGCGAGATAACCGTTGCGGACGGCGAAGAGGTCGTTACGATAAAGGGCAGGAAGTGTCCGCCGCCCCCTCCGATGGGCGGAGCGCCCATGCCTCCTATGGGTATGCCCTTAGCGCAGGCTCCAGTTATGCAGCAGCCCGCACCCCAGACCGCTCAGGCGGAAGCTCCCGCGGTTTCGGGAAATGTGGTAAAGTCCCCGATCGTGGGTACTTTCTACGCCGCCTCCGCTCCCGACAAGCCTCCGTTCGTAACGGTGGGTCAGCAGGTGAAAAAGGGCGACGTTATCATGATAATCGAGTCCATGAAGCTTATGAATGAAGTCCAGAGCGAGTTTGACGGCACTGTTGCGGAGATACTCGTCAAGAACGGCGAAGCCGTTGAGTTCGACCAGCCTATCATGATAATCAAATAGAGGGAGATACAAATATGCCTTTAATGAACAAAGAACAAATTATGGAAATAATCCCCCACCGCGATCCGTTCCTGCTGATAGACACCATTGAGGAAATGGAAGTTGGCAAAAGGGTGGTTGCGACCAAGCACATGAATCCCGATGAATTCTGGTTCAAGGGACACTTCCCCGATTACCCCGTTGTTCCCGGAGTGCTTATGCTGGAAATGTGCGCTCAGGCGGGAGCGGTGGCAATGCTTTCAATGCCCGAAAACAAGGGCAAGATAGGCTTTTTCGGCGGCGTTAAGGAAGCTAAGTTCCGCCGTCAGGTAGTGCCCGGAGACACCCTCAGGATAGAGGTAGAGATAATCAAGGTAAAGGGTCCCGTGGGCGTGGGCAAGGCTCTTGCCACGGTAAACGGCGAGAAAGCCGTTGCGGCGGAAATTTCTTTCGCAATTAAATAATAAGTAATCCCGAAAGGATACATCAGTATTATGTTTAAAAAGGTACTTATCGCCAACCGCGGCGAAATAGCGGTCCGCATTATAAGAGCGTGCAGAGAGCTGGGTCTTAAAACAGTTGCGGTATTTTCCACCGCAGACAGAAACGCTCTCCACGCAAAAATTGCCGACGAGGCGGTCTGCATAGGCGCTCCCGCCGCAAAGGATAGCTACCTGAACGAAAAAGCCATTCTTGCCGCCTGCGAAATAACAGGCGCGGACGCCGTTCACCCCGGCTTCGGATTTCTTTCCGAGAACGCTTCCTTTGCGAGAAACTGCGGGAAATGCGGGATAACCTTTATAGGTCCCGCCCCCGAATCCATTGAGATGCTGGGAGACAAGGCTGCCGCAAAGTCCGCGATGAAAAAGGCGGGAGTACCCGTTATTCCCGGCAGCGACGGAGCGGTGTCCTCTGTTGCTGAGGCGAAAAAGCTTGCGGAGGAAATAGGCTTTCCCCTTATGGTAAAGGCTTCGGCAGGCGGAGGCGGACGGGGCATACGTCTCGTTGAGCGCATGGAGGATCTTGAAGCACAGATCACTGCCGCACGAACCGAGGCTCTGAATTATTTCGGGGACGGCAGCATATACATGGAAAAATTCATCGTCAACCCCAAGCACATAGAATTTCAGATTCTTGCCGACAAGCACGGAAATGTGGTTCATCTGGGAGAGCGTGACTGCTCAATGCAGAGGCGCAACCAGAAAGTACTGGAGGAAAGCCCCTCCACCATCATGACCCCCCAGCTCCGCGACAGAATGGGCAGGGCTGCCGTTGCCGCGGCAAAGGTATGCGGCTACTATAACGCGGGAACTATTGAGTTTTTGGTGGACGATAAAAACAATTTCTACTTTATGGAGATGAACACCCGCATACAGGTGGAACACCCCATAACCGAATTTGTTACCGGGATAGACCTTGTTAAGGCGCAGCTTAAAATCGCGGCGGGCAAGGAGCTTCCCTACAGTCAGGAGGATATCCGCGTAAAGGGACACTCTATTGAGTGCAGGATAAATGCGGAAAGTCCCGAAAAGGGCTTCAGACCCAGCCCTGGAAAGATCAAGGCTCTGCATATCCCCGGAGGCCCGGGAATACGCATAGACAGCTCGGTTTATTCGGGATACGAGATAACCCCCTACTATGACAGCATGATCGCGAAGCTTATCGTTTACGCTCCCACGCGCAAGGAGGCAATTGCAAAAATGAACTGGGCGCTTGCCGAGTTTATTGTTGAGGGCGTGGACACCAACATAGATTTTCAGCTTTCCCTTATCCGCGACCCTGTGTTCGAGGAGGGAAGCTACGACATAGGCTATCTGGGCAGAAAAATGAAAGACAAATAAGGTCGGCTTGATACGAGCCGTTATGCCGCGAATGAGGGAATGGGGGTAAGGTACGTGGCGGAAATATGTCCCATATGCGGAGAAGAGATCGTTCTCGGAGAGTGTTCGGCTTGCGGCTTTGTGCCTCCCGACTACAGCGAGATCGCCGCGCCCTACGACCTTGACCCGTCCAACGATCACTTCGGCGAAGCGGATTCGCTGGAGGGCATGTTTCCCTATATCGACAACTCGGGCATCGCTAACGAGCCGGTGCCGGAGTATGATATTCCGTCCATTGCCCTGCCGAGTATTCAATCCGTGAACTCATTCGGAAAGCTTGCTTCCGCGGGGGTTCAGCCTGCGCCTAATATTAAGGTGAGACCTGCCGTTCAGTCGATACCGTCTTTACAGTCGATATCTGCGGCTAATGTTAATACTCCGCCGCCCGCGCAGACCTTTCAGCCGACAAAAAATGTGCCGCCGATACAGACGGTACATCAGGCAAAACCGGTACAGCCCGTGCAGCCTGCACAGCAGGCACAATCCGCGCAGTCCGCTCCGTTTGTACCGTATAACGCTCAGACGGCAAGCCTGCCTGTGCGCATTGTAAAGGGTACGGTAAATTTCGTTATCGCACATTGGTGGAAATTTTTGATAATGGCGGCCGCTCCCTCTGCGGGACTGCTTTTCGCGGGGTTCTATGTTTTTATGTACAGATCAGACAGGCGCACAGCCGATATTCTGAAAGCGATAATGTTCGGCGTTCTGACGGGGGTAATGGTTTTCAACCGCTGGGATCCGTTCGGGCTTGACATTATACTGCGGGAAATTTTCGATGTAATTTTCAGCAGCAGACGGCGCAGAAGATATTATTGACATTTTTACATGATTATATTTTTCGGTAAGGAGCGTATTGCGCGTTATGCCAAATAAAACTTGTCCCCTGTGCGGGGGAAAGCTTAAAAACAATTACTGCGAAAGCTGCGGATATGACGTTCCCGACGACGATGATCTGAGCGCATTGTATGACATGAACCCTGAAAACGACGCTTTCGGGGAGGTCGTCAGGGAGATAACTCCCGAAGTCCAGGCAGAGGAGATATATCCAAACCGTCCCGCGGGCTTTGACACTGCTTACGAGCAGCCTAAGTTTAAGGTCAGGGACAATGAGGGCAAGACCGTACATCAAAATTATCAGAACCAAACTCCGCCGCCATCGCCCTTTGCAGGACAGAACGCGGGTAACGGCGGCGCTTACGGTACGCCTCCGAATACAGGCGCGCAGAACAACGGCAGGAATTATGTTCCCCCGCCGTCGCCCTATGCAAATCAGGGAAACGGGTCGAAGCAGTATGCGACCGCGGGAGATTTTGTCAAAGATTACTGGTGGCTGCTTTTGCTTTCGTTTCTTGCTCCGATTGTGGGAATTATACTGCTTGCGACCGTAGGCAAGCAGATAGAACGAAGATACAGAGGCATTGTTATAGCGGCTGTAGTTCTGGGATTTATACTGCCGCCGTAACATTGCGCGGCAGACGGGGAAAACGGGGAGTTGCTTTATGTTCTTACTGTGTCCTATTTGCGGAGCGTTGGCGTCGGGAGATATCTGCGGCAAATGCGGCTACGCTTTCCCCGACGATGAGGAGCTTGTGGCTTTTTACAATTTTGACCCCTCCGATTACCCTCAGGAAGCCGCCGTTCGGGAGATGATACCGGAGCATATTTCAGCCGAGATATATCCCGGCGCGCCCGATTTCCGCAAGCCCGCCGATATAAAGGCATTCGGGGCGGCAGTCCAAACGCCGGCAAGACCTCAGATCAATCCGAAGCCGCTTTCCGTTCCGATGAAATATAATGCCAATATGCCCGCCGCAGGCACGCGGTCAGTTCAAAACGTGCAAAGCGCCTATAATATGCAGAATTTGCAGAGTCCCTCGGAATTTATATGGGACGTTTGCGAAAATTTCGCCGAGAATTTCAGAAAATGCTGGACGCTTCTGCCGCTGTGCTATTTTTTCCCGCCGTGCATACTGATATATTTCGTTGTTGCGGGCGTAAGACTTTTTTCGGGCGAAAGGGTAAGCGTGCCTTTCGGTCTGCTTACGGCGCTGGCTGCTGTTCTGGGGTGGCTGGGCGGTATTGAGTTTTTGTTTTTGTAATATTAATTCGCGACCTGAATGCGTACAAAAAATTCAAGCAAAAACTTGAAAAGTTTTAACTTAAAAGTTTTAACTTTTTTATATGTTTTTTGCGCAGAATTTTTATCGGCACAAGGCGCAGACACATATGGCAGTGAATTAGGATAAAGTACCCCAAGTAAGGAGTGATCAAAATGGGTCTCGAAGATTTGTTCAACGTGGTGAAAACCCGTTTAAACGTTCCCTCCGCGCCTTCCGAGGGTGAGGACAAGGATAAGGGCGACAGGAACGACAAAGCCGATACGGCGGTAAAGGTTCCCGTAAATATAGCGTTCAAGTGTCCGCGCTGTCTTAATATGGTGATGACGGACGAGCTGGAAAAAAATCTGCGGGTGTGTCCCGAATGCGGCTATCACGCAAGAATGGCGGCTCCGGACAGGATAAGGCTTATCGCCGACAAGGAAAGCTTCCGCGAGTTCGACGCTGGTATGAAAAGCGTGAACCCCATTGACTTTCCCGATTACGAAGCAAAGCAGCAGAAGCTTCGGGACAGCACGGGTCTTAAAGACGCGGTGGTAACGGGAGAGTGTACTATCCGCGGCGAAAAATGCGTGCTGGGCGTTATGGATTCCCGCTATATGATGGCTTCAATGGGAAGCGTTGTGGGCGAAAAGATAACCCGCGCGTTTGAGTACGCGACAGAAAACAGGCTGCCTGTGATAATGTTCACCGCTTCGGGCGGAGCGCGTATGCAGGAGGGTATAGTTTCCCTTATGCAGATGGCTAAGACAAGCGGCGCGGTGGCACGTCACAGTGACGCGGGACTGCTCTATATAACCGTTCTCACCGACCCTACCACGGGCGGCGTAACGGCGTCCTTTGCCTCTTTGGGGGACATCATCATCGCCGAGCCGAAAGTCCTTGTGGGCTTTGCGGGCAGACGTGTTATCGAGGGCACTATAAAGCAAAGGCTTCCCGACGATTTCCAGTCGGCGGAATTTATGCTGGAGCACGGCTTTGCGGACATGATAGTGGAGCGCAAATCCATGCGCAGGACTATTGCCCATATACTTAAGCTGCACCCTATGAGGGAATACTATAAGGGAGGAAATGAATGATGGAAAAGCTCAACAAATTAACTCCCTATGAACGCCTTGAAGTAGTCCGCCACAAGGGCAGACCTACCATTCGGGACTATATCCCTCTTATTTTCGACGAGTTTATCGAAATGCACGGCGACCGCTATTTCGGCGACGACGGCGCGATAATGGGCGGGATAGCGTCCATAAACGGTATTCCCGTAACGGTCATTGCCGAGGTAAAGGGCAGGAACCTGAACGAGAACAAGGACAGCAACTTTGCAATGCCCCATCCCGATGGCTACAGAAAGGCTCTCAGGCTTGCAAAACAGGCGGAGAAGTTTCACCGTCCCGTGATATGCTTTATCGACACTCCCGGCGCGTTCTGCGGCGTGGAGGCGGAGAAGCGCGGTCAGGGCGAGGCTATCGCAAGAAATCTTCTGGAATTTATGCGGCTTAAAACTCCTATCATCAGCGTTGTTCTTGGAGAGGGCGGCAGCGGCGGCGCGCTTGCATTGGGTGTGTGTGACGAGCTGGCTGTTCTGGAAAATTCCATATATTCGGTAATTTCTCCCAGGGGCTTTGCTTCCGTTTTGTGGAAAGACGCCGGAAGGGAAAAAGAAGCCTGCAACATAATGAGGGCAACAGCGGAAGATATGGTAGAATTTGGCGTTGCGGAGAAGATAATTGAGGAGCCTTTAGGGGGCGCTCACAATGATATTGGTCAAACTGCCGAAAATATAGCTGAATTTTTATATAAAACTCTACATAAAAAAATGAAAATAGATATTGACGTTTTGCTAAATGAACGATATACTAAGTTTAGAAAGGTCGGCGAGTTTACGGAAGCATAAATTCCGCCGGACTTCATATGCATATAGGGACGTTTGTCTTTATAAAAATTACATGAACGGGAGGCAATATCCATGGTATTCGATAAGGTAAAGGAGATCATTGTTGATCAGCTGGACGTTGAAGCCGATAAGGTAACGACCGGCGCAAACATTCAGGACGATCTGGGCGCAGATTCTCTTGACGTTGTTGACCTTGTAATGAGTCTTGAAGAGGAATTCGACATTGAAATTCCCGACGAGGCAGTCGAGGGCATCAAGACTGTCGGCGATATCGTTAAGTATATCGAGGACAATCAGTAAGCGAGAGAAAAACGCGTCGGGCAAGTTGCCGCGGCGCGTTTTTTGTAATATTAAGCAAAACGAAAAAATACTAATACAGCTGGTCGAGCTGAGCCCAGCTCGCAGAAGTCCAAAGGGCTCTGCCCTTTGGAAACTCGCCGCCTTTGAAAAGGCGGGCGAAACTTTTCCATAAGGAACTTTTTATTTTGCGTTGTTTTTTATTTTTTATCCGAACTTCCATAGAAAAGGTGGTTTTTATGAATACCGATCCCATTATTAAAAAAATGACCGAGGATATCGTTTCTATCTGCGATCCGCTGCAAATTTTCCTTGCGACGGCGAAAAAAAATTCAAAGGGCGAGATAACCCGCTTTAAGCTGTGTATCGTAGTCGACGACAAGTACGAGAGCCATTCCGATCTGGAAAGCGAGATACTTCTCAAGACCGACTGCCCCTTGCCCTGCGATATAATAGTGTACACAATAAGCGACTGGAACGAGTGTCTGGACGACGATTTTACATTTGCATACAGAATTGAAAATGAGGGGAATTTGCTTTATGAGCAGGGGAAGTAGTCATTCAACGGACAGCAAGCGTTACTACGACTGGCTTTATCACGCTTGCCTTGATATTATGTCGGCACGGGCTTTGATGGACGACGACAGACTTGCAAAGCCTGTGGTGTTTCACTGTCAGCAGGCGATCGAAAAGGGTCTGAAAGCGTTCCTGCTCTATAAGCACCGCAAGCTTTTCGACGGACACAACATCACATGGCTGTGCAAGCAGGCGGCTATGACCGATCAGACCTTTATGCAGTGGATCGGAAAAAGCACCGTGCTTAACAGGTACTACATAGAAACGCGGTATCCCGCCGATATTCCCGAGGAAATAGGCAGGGACACCGCGGAGGATATTCTTGCGTCGGCGGAAGAGATGATGGAGTTTATCTGCGACATCACGAAGTTCGATTACAGAAGCTACCGCAAGAGCGGAAAATACTGGCTGAAAAAAGGCTGAGTTTTTTGCTTGCTGTTAAAGGTGATAAATTTTGATTTAACGCACCATCGTGCGGGTTCTTAGGCGGCGAAGCCGCCGACATCAGCTGGTCGAGCTGAGCCCAGTTCGCAGAAGTCCAGAGGGCGGAGCCCTTTGGTCGCGCTCCGCAGAGCGCGAAATCCTTTCCCCGCGCCCGCAGGCGCATATCCTCCCGAAACGGAGCAGGAGGTGAGAAATGGCGAGA
>JAAVHI010000074.1 GCA_014799785.1 Ruminococcus sp. | reverse complement strand
CTTAATCCTCAACAAAGGTAACCTTGTCGCGCACCGCTACAAGGAGGGGCGGTCGTGTTCGCCCCTCCTCGAAACGCTATCGCGTTTCTCACCTCCTGCTCCGTTTCGGAGGATATGCGCCTGCGGGCGCGGGGAAGGAGTTTCGCGCTCTGCGGAGCGCGACCAAAGGGCTCCGCCCTCTGGACTTCTGCCAGCTGGGCTCAGCTGGACCAGCTGATGTCGGCGGCTACGCCGCCTAAATGTTTGTTACAAGTGCGTGGTGCGCTAAATCAAAATTTATCGCGGAAGATGCGCGGGTTTAGTCAGACCGTCACTCTGCTATGTCAATTTCCATTTCTGTCGAATTTCGTCGGATAATTTCCGTTGACTTTTGGAATAAAATGGTATATTATATTATTGTAATGACCATAATATTCCAAAAAGATAAGGATGATGAAAATGATTTGTCCAAGCTGCGGAAAGGAATACAACGAGAGAATGACCTGCTGTATAAGCTGCGGGGCGGATCTTGTACCCTGCGAACAGGAGACCGAACAGACTGTCTTTGAACCGCTTATCCCCGAAGAAAGCTACAAAGCCGTATCGGCCGCCGCGGGAAATGAAGCGGGTTTTGTAAGAGAAATTTCCGGACATTCCTCCGTTCCCGATATCCCCGAGGAGGATACCCGAGGGGAGATACCAGTTCCCGTCAGCGCGGTCAAGCCGCGGGTGTCCCTTTCGGGAGCGGCAAGGTTTACGGGTTCTCTTGCGGCTTCGGTGTTAATGCTTGCGTTCATACTGATCTTTTCTGCCGCGTCGGCGGTGCGGCTTGCCACAAGCGAGGTCAGGATCGCACGCTTTGCCGAAAGTCTCGACGTTATGAATCTTCCCGCCGCCGACACCGCAATTCCCACGGAGGGGTACGGGGTCGCGGAGGACGCAACCGTTCAGGAGGCTATTTATGTTATGTCGGGCGGCACGGGTCTTAGCCGCGAGGATATAAGGACTATCTACGAGACCTCCACGATACAGAGCTTTATCACCGCTCAGCTTACGGAGTACGCGCAGTTTGTCCGCAGCGGTAAAGTTCCCGAAAAGCTTACCGCGGACAAGCTTAAAAGCGTTTTCAGCGAAAACCTGGGCGTTATCGACAATGCCCTCGGCAAGCCCCTTTCTCAGCACGACATCAATCTGGCGTTTTCAGAAATAGAAAGCGTCCAGCCAATGCTTGACAGGCTTTCCCCCGCCTCGCTGGAGGAGCTTCTGGGCGGCGGAGGCATAACTGCGCTTCGGCTTCTAAGCTCCATGCCGATATTGATAGGAGCGGCGGCTATGGCGGCAGCAATGCTTCCGCTGCTGAGAGCCATAAACCGAAAAAACGCCGATATGCTCCGCTGGGGCGGCGGGGCGGCGCTTGCGGGAGGAGCGGCGGTGTCGGCGGCGGTATTTCTGTTTACGGTACAGTCTGCGCCCGTGGGGGATAAGCTTTTCCGCAGTATAGCCAAATGTGCCGCAGACGTGATATCCCCCGATATGTACCGCATAGGCGGAATTTTGGCGGTACTGGGGGCGGTAATGCTGATCTGGGCGGGAACGCTGAAGAAAGCTCAGTCGTCGGGCGAAAAGGTCGGGGGAACGGCATAAGTATAACTGCGACTTAATATTAGCCGACTTTTGGTACGGCAGAAAACGGTCTTTCAGCGGTGGACTGAAGCCTCTTGCTGAAAGACCTGTTTTTTAGGACGGGACGATGTCCTTTATTGAAAAACGGGCAGGAAAGCTTTACGCTTCCTGCCCGCGGCATTTATAATAGTATACAGCCGATATCAGTCGGAAAGCTCGATGCTGTCCGCGTCCGCGTCGGCAAAGTCGCCGTCGTTGGAAAATTCGTATTCGGCATAGCCGTCGTTTTCCTCGGCGGTATCGTAATATTCCAAACCGTCTGTATTCAGCGCGGAAGTATCAAGACCGTCCATGTCTCCCGGAACAAAGGCAGGAGCCTGCGTTTGTGTCTGAGGCTCGGGCTTGGGAGGCTCCTTTTCCTCGGCGGGAGCGGGCTTTTTTTCGGGTCTTGCGAAAAATTCGTCGGGCTGGAGCGGCTGGGGAATATCGGGCACAGGCATGGGAGCGGGTCTGCCGGTTTCGGCAAATCCTCCTGCGGAAGCAGCTACTGCATTTTCGGAAGTCTCGGCCGGCGAGGCAGATGGGGACGGTGAATATGATCCCGCTTCAGCGGCAGGGTAGGTCGGTCTTGTTTTCTTGTAGACAATAACTCCCGCCACGGCAAATGCGGCAATAATAACAAGTCCCACAATAAGACTGATATAGGGAGCGTTAAGATTGCGGTAGACCACAAACTCGTAAGGTATAACGTGCTGTTCGGCTTCCGAAGCGTTTGCGTAAAATTCCGCCGAGACAAGCCATTCGATCAGGAGAGGCATAAGGTCGTCGTCGATTTTCTTGACACGCGCAACGATATACATTTCGGTAAAATCGATATCGGTGTTGCCGTCCAGGTATTCCCATGTATCGTCGCAAACGGCGTAAAGGGTTTTTCTGTCGTCAATGTTTGAAGCTGAAATGGTAACAAAAAGCTCTTTGTCGGAATCGGCTTCGTTGATAAGCGGCATAAGGAAGTATTCCTCCGATGTTTTGGAGGAAGTTTCAATTCCCAAGGTGGTTTCGGTCGTTGTCTCGCTTGCGTAGCAGTCAATGATGTTGTTGACATAGCCCTGAA
This sequence comes from Ruminococcus sp., assembly GCA_014799785.1. Taxonomy (GTDB): domain Bacteria; phylum Bacillota; class Clostridia; order Oscillospirales; family Ruminococcaceae; genus RGIG8773. The sequence continues at coordinate 3,790 of JAAVHI010000074.1, read as the reverse complement.
CGAAGCTGCCTTTTTTAACGTCTGTCATGCTGTCGTAGTTAAAGTCGGGAACGTAGCCGTTGATTTTGATAATATCGGATACGCCCTGCACCGTAAGAACTGCCCCCAGTATAAAAAGGAAGATCAGCAATATTACGATCCTGATTTTATTCATTGATATGTACCCCCCAAAATATTTGGTTAAACGTTTTCGGACATAAAATAATTTTAGCATATTACGGCGAAAACGTCAAGTATTTTTTGGGATTTGTTACAAAAGCAGAAAAATTTTGAGCAGGAAGCCCCCGCGGGCACTTGCACGAAGTGCAAGAAAGTCACGCCCCTACGTAAAATGTTCGGGCTATTAATTTGGCTGTGCCCTCTCAATGGGGCGGGCAGATTTATCGGTTATCTGATTTATTTTTGTAAAATGAGACTTTCCGCGCCCTGCAAAACGTGCCTCCGCTAAATTAAAATTTACCGTTGACTTTTTCCCCTCGTTAAAGTATAATTGTTTCAGATATTCCCATTTTTACCGAAAAGAGGACGTAAAATGCTCCCCGTTAAGCTTAAGATCCAAGCGTTCGCTTCCTATGCGGAGGCGGTCGAGATAGATTTTGAAAAACTGGATAATCTTTTCCTTATCCACGGTGAAACAGGCGCTGGCAAGACCGCCGTTCTGGATGCTGTTGCATACGCGCTTTACGGCGAGTCCAGCGGCGGCGACAGGACGGATATGCGATGCGCTCTGCCTGCTGCGGAAAAGCTCCCCACGCTGGTGGAATTTACTTTCAAAATACGCGGGGAACTTTACAAGTTCATCCGCTCAATAACCGTTACCCCGCGGAGCAAAAAGCTTGAGACCCGTCAGGACTGCTTCTTTTTCGATAAGGAAACGGATCGCTTCCGCGCCTTTTTCGAGAACCCCAAGCAAGCCTTTGTCCGCGCCAAAGCCGAGGAGCTTACGGGACTTTCCGCCGACCAGTTCAGGCAGGTCATAATCCTCCCCCAAGGCAAATTCGAGCAGCTTCTGACCTCGGGCAGCAGGGACAAGGAGGAAATGCTCTCCACACTTTTCGGCGCGGACAAGTACACACGCCTGTCGGACAAGCTGTGGGAAAAATCCGAGGCGCTCAGAAAAAAGCTTTCCTCGGAAACGGAGGCTCTCAAAGCCATGCTTGCGGCGGAGAACGCCGAGTCCCCCGAACAGCTTGACGCGGAGATAAAAAAGCTTTCGGAGGAAATAAAGTCCCTTTCGCCAAAGCTTGACGAAGCAAGGGAAAATCTTGCCGCGCTTCGGAAAAAGCTTACCGAGGCGGAATTGCTGTCCGCAAAGTTTTCGGAGCTTGACGGTGCGGAAAAACGTCTTGCGGAGCTTGAAGCGAGCCGCGGTGAAGCCGAGAAAAAGCGTCTTGTTTTAAAAAAGCATGAAAACGCATCCCGCGCTCTTGCGGAAAAAAACGCCCTTGTCTCGGCGGAAAAAAATCTTGCCGAACGTGCTGCGGGGGTAAAGCTTGCGGAGAAAAATTTTTCCTCGGCGGAGGATAAATTTTCCCGTGCGGAAAAGCTTAAAGCCGCCGTTTCAGAAAAGGAACCCGAATTTCAGTCCAAGACGGCCGAGCTTGCGGTACTGACAAATCTTGCTCCGCTGTACGAAAAAATTTCCCGCAAGACTGCGGAGCTGAAACAGCTTTCCGCCCAAGCCGAGCTTTGCGGAGAACGAAGGCGCGGCGCGGAGGAACGGGTGGGAAAGTGCGCTTCGGAAGCCGACGGTCTTTCGGAAAAGCGGGACTTCATCACGGAGAATTTTTCCCGCAGGCTTCCCGAGCTTACCGCACGTCTGAACGAGCTTAAAAGCGGCGCGGAGGCCGAAAAACGTCTTGTTACTTACACCTCGGCTCTTGAAAAGATACGCAGAAAAATTGCGGACATGACCGCCGAAGCGGACAAGCTTGAAGCGGAAAAGTCCGCTGCCGAAAGCCGCTATGACAAGCTTTACGGTGACTATATCCGAAACGCGGCGGCGGAGCTTTCCTCACAGCTTAAAGAGGGGCAGCCCTGTCCGGTCTGCGGAAGTCTTTCCCACCCCGCCCCCGCGGGGCTTTCTGAAAACGCTGTGACCGCCGACGACGTCAAAGCCGCAAGAGCCGATTTTGAACGTCATGCAAAAAAGCTTGCCAATACGCGGGAGGAAATTGCAAAACAAGAAGCCCGTATCTCCGCCGCAGAGGACTGCATTGCCGCGGAGCAAAAGACGGTCGCCGACACGGGCTACACCGCCGCGGAGCTTGACGAGGTTACTAAAAGGCATGGTGAAGCGGTCAGACAAAACGAAATGCTGCCCAAAATAGACAGCCGTCTGAAAGAGCTTTCCACGCTTAAAGCCGATCTTGAAAAGCAGCTTTCCGACGAGACGGAAAAGCTTGAAGCCGCGCGCAATGCCGAGCTTGGAGCAAAGGCGGAGCTGTCCGCTTTAAAGGAAAGTCTCGACCCGCGCTTCGGGGACGCGGATTCCTACGCCGCCGGGATAGGCCGTCTCAAAGCGGAGACAGAAGCTTTCGCGCGGGAAAAGGAGCGCTCCGAGAGCGAATACTCCTCTGCGGAAAAGCTTAAGATCGAAGCCTCCTCCGCTCTGGGTCAGGCTCGGACAGAGCTTGGGATTGCGGAAAAAACGCTTGAAGCGGCGCGTGCCGCATTTCTTGAAAAGCTTTCGGGACTTGGCATTTCTCCCGACGAATACGAAGCCTCGCTCCTTTCGGAGGAAAACGCGGCGCGGCTTTCCGAGGAGACAAAGCAGTACGACCTTGCTCTGCACACGGCGCGGGAGCGGTCGGATACGCTGAAAAAAGAACTTGAGGTCAAGTCTCCCCCTCCGACAGATGAGATCGCTTCTCAGGTACAAAACGCCGAGACTAAACTGTCCGAGCTATCTGGACAGCTTACACTTGCGGCAGAACGGTCAAGCCGTCTGAAAAAGCTTTCGGAGGAATGCTCCAGACGTTTCGCGGCGATACAGACGGAAAGTCAAAAATCGGACAAGCTGTCGGATTTTGCAAAATTTATGCGGGGTGACAAGGGAATTTCCTTTACACGCTATTTTCTGGGAAAAATGCTTTCTCTTGTTACCGCAGAGGCAAACCGTATCCTTGCTGAGGTACGGGGAGGAAAATTCCGTCTGCGGGTTAAAAGCGATTACGCCGCAAATTCCAAGCAGGGACTTGATCTGGAGGTGGAAACTCTTACCGCCGATTTCAAGGTCGCCTACGGGGTGAAAAATCTGTCGGGCGGTGAAAAGTTTTTGATCTCCCTTGCCCTTTCGCTGGGACTTTCCGCTGTCGCCCGAAGCCGCAGCGGCGGCATAGACATGGAAGCCATGTTTATCGACGAGGGCTTCGGCTCTCTCGATCCCGCGTCCTTAAGGGAAGCGGTAGCTATTCTCTGCGGACTTGCGGCAGGCAGAACTACCATAGGTATAATTTCCCATGTTGAGGAGCTGCAAAACGTTATTCCCTGCGGCATAAGCGTACGCAAAAATCCCGACGGAACATCATCTGTTGCGGTCGGGAGTTAAAAGGCGGCGAAGCCGCCGACATCAGCTGGTCGAGCTGAGCTCAGCTCGCAGAAGTCCAGAGGGCGGAGCCCTTTGGTCGCACTCCGCAGAGCGCGAAATCCCCTCCCCGCGCCCGCAGGCGCATATCGTTCAAAACGGTGAAAGGGGTGAGAAATGACGACAGTCATTTCGAGGGGGAGCGGACACGACCGCTCCCCCTTTGTTGCTGTACGCAATAAAGTAAATCTCCAAAACGTCACG
>JAAVHI010000073.1 GCA_014799785.1 Ruminococcus sp. | reverse complement strand
TAGCGGGGAGCCCCCGCGGGCTGAGTCACCCCCGCCGTAATATGTTCAGAACATTAATTATGCTATTGCCCCCTCAAGGGGGCGGGTGAATTTTTATTTGGCACAACATTTAGGCGGCGAAGCCGCCGACATCAGCTGGTCGAGCTGAGCCCAGCTCGCAGAAGTCCAGAGGGCGGAGCCCTTTGGTCGCCGTCCGCAGACGGCGAAATCCTCTCCCCGCGCCCGCAGGCGCATATCGTTCAAAACGGTGAAAGGGGTGAGAAATGCGAAAGCATTTCGAGGGGGAGCGGACACGACCGCTCCCCCTTGTTACTGCGTGCGGCAAAGTAACTCTTGAAAACAGTCCGGTGGACTGTTTTCAACAAACAATACTTTGTTTGGGTTTCCAAGCATAACTATGGTTCGCCAAACGCAATTATGGGTTTGTTCCGTCCAAAACGTCACACTGTGACGTTTTGGAGATTTACCTTGTCGCGTACTGTAACAAGGAGGGGCGGTCGTGTTCGCCCCTCCTCGAAATGACTGTCGTCATTTCTCGCCTCCTGCTCCGTTTCGGAGGCTATGCGCCTGCGGGCGCGGGGAGGGGAGTTTCGCCGCCTGCGGGCGGCGACCAGGGGCTCTGCCCCGTGGACCTCGCCACCTTTGAAAAGGTGGACGAAACTTTTCCATGGCGGCTTCGCCGCCTAAAGGTTGTTACATAGTGCGTTTTTTGTGCAAGTTTGTTAAAGTATTGCGGTACGGGAAAAATTACTGTATAATATTTTTAGATTCATGCAACCTTTTTCCTCTCCGCGGTGTATTACTTTCAGAGGACGACGGTACGCCAATGCTTCGTCCTTGTCGGGAGGTGCGGTTATGGACGGCAGCGAAAAAATACTATTTAAACAGGCTGTGGAAAATTACTCGGATATGGTGACAGGTCTTTGTCTGCTTCGCCTCGGCAGCAGGCAGGACGCCGAGGACTGCTGCCAGGACGTTTTCCTCAAGCTGTTCAAAAACAGCGTCATGCTTTCGCGGGATTCCGAACATCTGAAAGCGTGGCTTATCAGGGTGACGGTAAACGAGTGCAAAAATTTCCTGCGGTTTCGTTTCCGCCACAAAGCCGAACCTCTCGACTTCATCAACGCCTATTACGAGGACAGCCACGAACGTCTTGTCATGGAGCGCATAATGTCAATGCCGCCAGCTTATCGGGAGGTTCTGTACCTCCACTGCTTCTGCGGGTACTCTCTAAAGGAGCTGTCCGAGCTGCTTCGGTGCAATGAAAATACGCTGAAAAGCAGGCTTAGGCGCGGCAGAGAAATGCTGAAAGACCTGCTTGACGACGGGCTTTGAAAGGAGTGCGGTATAATGAATGATTTAAAAAATATTTTCGGGAAGCTCACCGCTTCCGACGAATTGAAAAACAGAATTTACGAGGCGGCGGAGAAAAACGCTCCGCATGAAGTTAAAAAGCGTCCCGCGCTGAAAAAAACAGCCGCCGTGTTATTGTCGGCGGCGGCAGTGCTTGCCGTATCTATCACAACGGCTGCGGTCACGGGATTTTTTGATCTTGGCACGGTCATGCGAAACAGGTTTGACGATAACATCTCCGCGGCAAAGCTTGAAGAGGGCTCTTATCAGCCTCTGGACATTTCCGCCGAGAACGACCTGCTTTCCGTCAGGGTGTCGGCATTTATCGGCGACTATGAGGACTGCTGCGCTATTCTGGAAGCAAAGCTGAATGATCCTCCCGACGATTTGAAAAAGCTTTCTCTGGACATACTGACCTACGATGAGACCTGCGCGGACACCGATAAAATAGGTTGGACTACCTACGACGGCGTACCCGTTGCGGACGAAAACGGAGAGACGGTTTATATTTTCAGGGCAAAGTGCTATCCCTACTGGTCGGAATCGGCTACGGAAAATCAGGTAAAGCTGTTTTTTGACGTACAAGCCGTGAGCTGTGAGAGCGGCGCGAAAAATTTATTTACCAGAACTCCCACAAAGCTTTCCCTCGGATTTGTTCCCGACAAAAGCGTTATCCGTCCCGCGAAAACTATCGAGCTTGACGCTCCCGCTTCGTCAAACAATATCGAATGTACCGTTAATCAGGTCGTGTCTACCGTTTACGCCACAAAGGCAGTTATTTCCTATCCCATATACAAGAGCGCCTATGACGGCAATTGGGCTCTCTGGGACGCGGGCAGAAAACAGGGCAGAATTATCCTTGCCATACCCCAAGACACGATCGAATTTTCGGACGACAGATGTCCCGTAAGGCTCCGGGTTGACGGCGAGTACGTTCCGTATCTCAGAAGCGGTCTCGACGAATACTATAACGGACAGCCTTATGCGATAGTGGAAGTTGAGGACAGCGACGAATTTGCCTGTGTGCTTCAGTTTGAGCATATCGACTTCGACAGCGCGGAAAGCGTTGTCCTCGAACTGAGAAACGGACTTGACCCCACGCAGGAAATTACAATTAAATAATATCAGGCATTGCTTTAAGACATAAAACAGCAGTCCCGCGGAGACCACGATCGGTTTCCGCGGGACTGTTTTTATGGAGAGAAAATTATGAAGATGTTACTTTGACAGAAGCTTGAGGTAATCGTAAATAAGCTGCATTGCTTCTGCGCGGGTGATGACATTTTCGCCGTGGAATTTTCCGTCAGACGTTTTGCCGAAGAAGCCCTTTGCGTATGCAATTGCAATGTGTCCCGCGTTTTCGTCGCTGGTCTTTATGTCGCTGTAGAACGACCTGAAAATGCCCTTGATGCCGGCGATATTGTTATGATCGTACATCTGCGCGAACATTACGGCCGCTTCTCTGCGGGTGGTCTCGGCTCTGTCCTTTTTCTCGGCTTCGGCCTTGGCTTTGGCTTCGGGAGAATCATCGTCTATTACATCGTCTACCTCGTCCGCAAACACTATAGCCTCGCCGAACAGATTGCCCAGCAGCTCTGAAAATTCTGCCTCGGAAATGGGGGTATCGGGCAGGAATTTCTTTCCGTCCGTCCTGAGGGTAACGCCGTACTTCTGCATTTCAAGAATAGCCTCGCGCTGGGGGATATCCTTTATGTCGGTAAACTTAGCGTCGGGATAGTAGCCCGTGGAGCTTGATTCGATGACGCTTCCGTCCCAGTTGCAGATTTTTCCCGACTTTGCGTTAAGGGTAAAGCTGTCGATATCGTACAGCAGATAGGTCTTGAACTCGCCGTCCTTGGTGACCCAGCCGTTATAGTACTTCTCGAAATCTGTTTGTTCAAACAGCTTTTTAAAGGCTTCGTCGGTGCTGATGATATCCGCCGCGGGGAACGTTATGTTCTCGGTGTGGTCGGTGCTGTAGTAAGTAACAACGCCGTTTATGTCAACGGTCACATTTATTCTGTTGCCCGAAACCTGAATGCCGTTTACAAAGCGGTTAAAGACGAATGTCCTGTTCTTTTCGTACAAATTCTCCTTGACCTTCTGGTTTTTTTCCTGATCTATGACCTCTATAGTGTCTATCACCTTAACGGGTTCGGAGTTGGACTTGTCGGCTTTGTACTGGGAGAAAATATCCTTTGCGTAGGTCTTGGCGACCTCCTCGGCAACAGCGTTTGCCTTTTTCACGTCAAGCTTGTCAAAATCATTTTTTTCGATCTGATCGCCGTATTTGTTAAGGTGCAGTATCTTGCCCGTTTCCGCGTCAAGAGTGACGGTCACATATTTGTAGTAATCCTTGGCAGTGGGCTTCTTGGTATCAAGCTCGTAGCTTACGTACATGGTAAAGCTTTCCTTGCCGTTTTCGTCCTTTTGAGAGGACACATTATAGTTTTTCAGCTTGTAGCTGTCGGTAAGGGCAACGAACTTATCCTTTTTCAGCAGAGCGGTAACGTCGTCCGTTTTAAGCAGCTTTGAGTTCTGGTCAAGCTTTTTAAGCTCTTCCTCGGTAAAGGAAACGCCGGCGTCGGCTGATTCATCAAGCATGTCGTCGTCGTAGTCAATGCCTGCCGCGGTGGCTGCATTTGCGTATGCAACGCCTCCGTAGTAACGGCTGCCGCCCGCCTTTTCCATGTCCTCCCAGATAGTGGAAGCCTTGCCCGTGTAGGCGTCTATTTCGTCAGTATAGTCGGGCGAATAAACTATCCTTACCGTAGGCTTGGACTTTTTGGATTTTTCGTCCCACTTGTAGGAAATGCGGTAGTAGGGCGTAAGCGTGCAGAGTGACTTGTATGCCTCCTGTATCTCCGCTTCGGTCTTGGCGGTTTTCGCGTCGGAGAATTTCGCGCCGTCCCACCATGTCAGACTAATTTCCGCCAACTCGCCTGTATTCTGATTTATGCGGATACTGCCGCCGTTATTGTAAACATCAATCCCGTTCACACTGCGGGAGATCGCTACGCGTGCCTCCGACGATGTAAGACTGAGATTGCTCAGTTCAAACTTGCATTCACTATAAATGTCGGGATTGATTTTCTTAAAGCTTTCCTTTGCCTTTGCAAGAACCTCCTGCTGGGACAGCTTTGCAAGTCTCGGTTCATAGCTGCGGAAGCCGTCGTCATCGCCAAAGCCCTGCCGAGAATATTCTGTGATAACATCGCCGATTATCGTTACGTTTATGCTCTTGTGTTCCTCTGCTCCGTTCGGAGTATTCCAGTTGAAGTTGTAGCCCGTTTTGCTGTACACCTTGCTTTCGGCGTAGGTAAATTCCGACAGCTCCTCGGGAACGTCGATGCGCTTTTTTACCTCTGTCAGAGCGGCTTTCATGGACGCGTCCTCCTTTTTTGCGGTTGATGTTCCTGAAGCGTTGGAAGAAGATGTCGCGCTTGCAGCGGGAGCTGCGTCAGTGTTTACCGCCGACGCAATGGGAGCGCACGCCGTTCCTGCCAGCATTGCAGCCATGACCGCCGCCGCTGTTTTCATAGTAGTTTTTTTCATTTGATCATATCCTTTCAAAACCGCGGAAAGTCTGAGCCTTTTTGCCTGCCGCCGTCCGTAGCGAGCAACCGTACTGCTTCCCGAGACGAGAAATAACTTGGTACAAGGTTAGCACAAAATGCTCCGCGGTGAATGTTCTATAAGTAATACAATTCACTCGGGCGATTTTTTTCATTATACCATACATTTGTAGGAATGCACAACAACATTTGTAAAATTTGTGCATTCCTACAAATACAAAGAAATTTTTCGTTACCTGTTGACAAACTGTGCATATCTGTGTATACTGTATATATAGAGATACACAGTATACACAGTTGTACCGATACTTGAAGCTTTAAGATAAACAATTTCAAAGGAGGAATTGATCGGTGAATTTATTTATTAATGCCGCGGGCGACAAGCCCATGTACGAGCAGGTCAAGGACGGCATTAAGGAGGCAATTCTGAGCGGCGAGCTGAAAGCGCATCAGCTTATGCCAAGCGTAAGACAGCTTGCCGCCGACCTGAACGTAAGCATGATAACAACCAAAAGAGCGTACTCCGATCTGGAGCGGGACGGTCTTATCTACACCGTGGCGGGAAAGGGTACGTTCGTGAAAACGGAGGATATAGGTATGTTGCAGGAAAAACACATAGGAGAGGTCATGGAACAGTTCATCAGGCAGGCGGAGGAGCTTAAAAGGCTGGGCGTGCCGATAGAGCGCCTTGACAATGAAATGAAAAAAATTTACGGAGGTAATGATAATGAATAACATGATTTTAAGTATAAACGGTCTTGCGAAAAACTATAAGGATTTCACGCTCAAGGACGCGTCCTTTGAGATAGAGCGGGGGACTGTAATGGGTCTTATCGGTCAGAACGGCGCGGGCAAGACAACCATAATACGCCTTATCATGAACATGATAAACCGCGACGGCGGCACGGTCAAGGTGTGCGGTCTGGACAATATCAATGACGAGATCGCTGTGAAAAACAAGGTAGGCTATGTTTCCGACGAGAGCTTCTTTTTCTACGCAACCACTCTCGCCCGCACCGCAAAAGCCTGCTCCTACGCCTACGACAACTGGGACGCCGACAAGTTCGCGGACTTCCTGAAAAAGTGGGAGCTTCCCGAAAAGAAGAAAATATCCGCGCTTTCAAAGGGTATGCAGACAAAGGCTATGCTTGCGGTTGCGCTTTCCCATAACCCTGAACTGCTTATTCTGGACGAACCCACCGCAGGTCTCGACCCCGTCGCAAGAATAGAAATTCTCGATCTGCTCCGCGATTTCGTTTCGGACGGAAAACGCTCCGTGCTTTTCTCCACCCATATCACGGGAGACCTTGACAAGATCGCCGACGTTATCACCCTTATTATTGATGGACAGATACGGGAGTCCATGAGCATTGACGCTATCGAGGACAGATACGCCGTTATCAGCGGCGCAAGCAGCAAGCTCACAAGCGAAAACGAAAAGTACACTATCGGTCTCAGAGAGCTGAACACAGGCTTCGAGTCCCTGATACTGAGAGAGAACCTTTCCAAATTCGAGGGCGTATCGGTGAAAAATCCCAACGTGGAAAATCTGCTGACCTTTTCGATCTGGCAGAACAGAAAGGAGTCCTCAAAATGACAATGGTGCAAAGGAAAAGAGCCGCAAGGCTTCAGCAGACACTGTATCTTTACAGCAGATACGGCAGGGTATGGCTGCTGATGCTTTTAACTGCTCTGCTGCAAATTACTATCATTACGATCGCAAGCATAGCAGGTCTTAACGACGGGATATGTATGATTGCTCCGGCGGCGACAATGTTTACATTTGTGCAGTTTCTGGTGTGTATGTTTCCCGTGGGCGTTGACAACGACATCAACGAAAAAATCACGCAGGACGCTTACCACGGCTCGGTAATGCCCGCAAAATTCATGTGCAGCCTGCCATTTGAAGCCCGTGATCTGCTTAATTTCAAAATTATCATGTGGGAAAAAGCCGCCGCGGTAAACGTGCTGTTCGTCACGCTGGGACACGTTATTTCCCTTATCGCGGAATCCCGGGGATATATGGTTTATCGCGGCGCTTCGGGTCTGTTCACCATTATGGCAATAATCACCGAGATAATTTGTATCATAGCGTTTCTGCAAAAAAGCACCAAATTAAGTATTTTTCTCGGAGCTTTTATTGGATTTAGCTTTGCATTTGCCTGCGGCATTATGGACGAGATGTCGGGTATGTCCCCCGATGCAATGTCCTCGCTGAAAATATTTTCGGGCGTAAGCGGCATTATCATTTACATTGCGGCAACGCTTATTATCGCCGCCGCGGGGGAGCTTTACATAAAGCGCAAAAAGAACGTGTCGTGGAATATGTTCAAGTAGAAAACGCAGAAAGGGGGGACGCATTTTCCTTTTGAGGGAAATGCTTGGTAACATGAAACTGATATTCAAAGGCAAGTTTACCACATACGAAGCTCTGCCCCAAAGCGAGCTTCCCGAAAACTCGGTCGCCTTTAAAGAACCGAAAACAATGGTCGGGGTAAACCTTATGGCGATGTTGTTTATAATACCCGTACTTATTGTAATGGTTATACTTGCGACAGTTTTCGGCAAGTACGAAATGTTTACGGCATACAGCTTTCACGGACTGGTGATCTCTCTTCTTCTTTTGGTTCCTCACGAGTTTATCCACGCCGTCTTTATGGGCAGGGACGCGGAGGTTTTCATGTACTATTCGCTGAAGCACATGATGATGTTTGTAATAACACTGTCCCCCATGACGAAAGCGCGGTTCATTATTATGAGCTTTATGCCCGCGCTGATTTTAGGGTGGATACCTTTTCTGGTGGGACTTCTGTGCTTTCCTGTGCAGTCCGCTGCGGGAAGCATACTTATGGCGGCAGGCTTTTACTGCGCGCTCATGGGCGGCGGAGACTACATGAATATGTTCAACGCCGCAGTACAAATGCCGAAAGGAGCGCTCACCCAGCTTTCGGGTATGCACTCGTACTGGTTCATGCCCGAAAGTGAAATGTAATGCTGTTCATCAAAACAGAAAGGAGTACTAAACATGAAAAAAATTTTTAAGCTGGCTCTGCACGAGAGCCACCTTTGGTATAAGCTTTTTGTGGGTTTTCTTTCGATCTGCTACACCTGCGGTATTCTTTTGAAAGATCCGGGCGAACCGGGGGACGTGGGAACGATTTTCGTGCTGGTCGGCTGCAATGTGGTACTTGGTGCGATATTAATGTGCGCTAACGGAAATGCCGACTTGAAGCTGTTCAAAATTCTGCCGCTGACAAGCGGAAACATCACCGATATTTTTGCGGTAAGCGCCTACATGGGAGTACCCGTTATGTCCGTTGGAGTTTCGGTCTGGCACATTGTTTTCGGCAAAGCCTACATGATACCGTACTTTGTATGCGCCTTTACAATAAGCGCGGCTTTCAGTACAGTCCTGATGCCGCTCCTTGCGTCCGAGGTGGACGTCAGGTTTGGAGAGCGCAAGTTTACCGTTCGGAATTTAATTCTGTCCCTGATACTTATGTTCGGTTCTGCCGCGGCGGGAACGGTTCTGTGTCTCAGAGGCTACAAGAACGGCTGCTTCGTCGGGGGAGACGTTCCTATGCTTCTTGGGATATTCGCGGCGTGTATTGTTCTGTCGCTGATAGTTACGGCGGTGTACAGAAAGAAAATCAAGTATAATACGGCGGGATAGTTTGCAGCCCGCAGCTCTGAAAATAAACTTCGGGGGACGTTCCACAGCGTAACGTTCCCCGAAGTTTTTTAGGAAAAATAAAACCGTCCGCTAAACAGCGAACGGTTCAAAATATCAATAAAGCGCAAACTTAAAATCAAACGCCGTACTTGATTGTGGAAACAGGAATACCAATACCCATTGTGGAAGCTACTACGCAGGACTTGATGTAAGTACCCTTTGCAGCCGCAGGCTTAGCCTTAACGATAGCTTCGAGAAGTGTGTCAAGGTTCTGAGCAAGCTTTTCCTTGCCGAAAGAAGCCTTTCCGATAGGGCAGTGAATGATGTTGGTCTTGTCGAGACGGTACTCGATCTTACCTGCCTTAGCCTCGGAAATAGCCTTAGCAATGTCAGGAGCAACTGTGCCGGCCTTGGGGTTAGGCATAAGTCCGCGGGGACCGAGAACTCTCGCCGCCTTACCTACAACGCCCATCATGTCGGGAGAAGCAACGCAAACGTCGAAGTCGAGCCAGTTTTCCTTAACGATCTTTTCAACCAGATCAGCGCCGCCTACGAAATCAGCTCCTGCTGCCTTAGCGTCAGCCTCTTTTTCCTCCTTGCAGAAAGCAAGTACGCGAACGTTCTTACCTGTACCGTTGGGGAGAACTACCGCGCCTCTAACCTGCTGGTCAGCGTGACGGGAGTCAACGCCCAGACGAACGTGAACCTCAATAGTCTCATCAAATTTAGCCTTGGCGTTCTTGCAAGCCAGATCGAGAGCCTCTTCGGTCTCATAGAGCTTGCTTCTGTCAACAGCCTTAGCGCTTTCATTATATTTCTTACCGTGTTTCATTATCAGATTTCCTCCTTGTAAGTGGTAAATGTTCCCATGCTTGGGACTCTTAGCGGAATTATTTCCTCCCACTAAACGCAAGATGAACAGAGCCTTGGTTCGGGAAATATTCTTTCCCGCTCTCTGAAAACATCCGCCGTGAATTATTTGTCCGTAACCGAATTACAGTTAGTCAACTACCTCAACGCCCATAGAACGGCAGGTACCTGCGATCATGCTCATAGCAGTCTCAATGGTTGCCGCGTTAAGGTCGGGCATTTTAGTCTCTGCGATCTTCTTGATCTGTTCCTTAGTGATCTTGCCTACCTTGGTCTTGTTGGGAACTCCCGAACCGCTTTCAAGACCGATAGCCTTCTTGATAAGAACCGCAGCGGGCGGAGTCTTTGTGATAAAGCTGAACGAACGGTCAGCGTAAACCGTGATAACAACGGGGATAATAAGTCCGATATCGTTCTTTGTTCTCTCGTTGAATTCCTTTGTAAAAGCCATGATATTAACGCCGTGCTGACCGAGAGCAGGACCAACAGGCGGAGCAGGAGTAGCCTTTCCTGCTGCGATCTGAAGCTTGATTAAGCCAACTACTTTCTGTGCCATTATAATCATTCCTTTCTGAGTTTTGCAGCTTCGTTCCGAAGCCTTCGGGCTGCACTAAGACTGTCCGAAAAGAAAACCCGCCGCTCCGAAATTTATCTTCGGAGTATATGCACTTCCGATTTTCAATAATTGATAATTAATACTCGTCCGAGGGCGCGACCATAGTGATCTCCAGCTCTGCCGAGGTATCCCGTCCGAACATGGAGACCTTGACGTTCACCGTCATATTCTCCGTGTCGATGCTTTCCACCTCTCCGACAATGCCCTCCATAGGACCCGCGGTGATTTTCACCTTGTCGCCCGCCTTGAAGTTTACCTCAACGGACGCAGGCTTAGCCTCCGTGTCAATACCCATAGCAGCCGCTTCCTTGTCGGTAAGCGGAATGGGCTTGGATCCGGGGCCCACAAATCCCGTACAGCCTCTGGTATTTCTCACCACGTACCAAGAGTCGTCTGTGAGAACCATCTTTACCAGAACGTATCCGGGGAAAATTTTCCTTTCCACCTCATGCATTTTATTCTTTTCGTTCATTTCCATGACCGTCTCGGTCGGAACCTGAACCTCCTGAATAAGATCATGAAGCTTGCGGTTATCGACGACCTTCATGATCGTCTGCGCGACCTTATTCTCATAACCGGAATAAGTGTGAATGACATACCATTTTGCCGATTCTGACATAATTAATGACCATTCCTTCCCTATCAGAGGTTAGAGATCCAGAGGTAAGAGGCATCGCAAGCGGCTTGCCTGTTCCGAAAGATTGTCCTCTGTGTCCGCTCTCCGTCCTCACAGCTCCCTCTGCTTCGCATTTGCGGGATTTTTGTGTACCGCCCTCATGCTTTGGTAGCAAGGTTGAGCAGCGCCGTAAGCGCGGTGTCAAAAGCGTACACTACGACAGCGCTTGCGCACATTCCCACAAGAACCACAAACGTGTTGTTTACGACCTTTTTCCATGAAGGCCACGTTACTTTTTTGATTTCGCTTTTCAAGTCCTTGAAATATTTTACAATACCGTTCGGCTTTTTAGCGCCTGACTTTTTGTCTTTCGCCTTAGCCTTTTCGCGGTCGTTCACCATCTTGTTCGCCTTAGCCTCAGCCTGAGCGACGATGGAGTTTTTCTTGGACTTGCTGTTTTTTGCGTCAGCCATTCTCCGCACCTCTCTTACTTAGTTTCTTTGTGAAGAGTATGCTTTCTGCAGAACTTACAGTACTTGTTCATTTCAAGTCTGTCGGGATCGTTCTTCTTGTTCTTCTTGGTATTGTAGTTGCGCTGTTTGCACTCCGTACAAGCCAATGTAATCTTTACTCTCATATCGGCACCTCCTATTAGATTGAGCGATGACGCCGTCTTTGGGGACTGCATATCAAAGAACAACGGCCTGATGCCGCGGAACAGCTTGTTCCGTTATGCCGCATTCCGCGCCGTTCTCTTATGCGCAGCCGTCCGTGTGACCGCACCGCCTTGCGTTTTCGCAGGGGACGTATTTCCCCTGTGCCTCCCTCTGTGACTTGGCTCGGGCTGACTCGCAGGAGCCTTGCCGAGAGACTTTTCCGCCCGTAAAAAAGAGCGCAAAAAAATAAGCCTCTGCAAGAGGTAATAATATTATACCTCATTGCACAGGCTTTTGTCAAGAGTTTTTGCAAATTTTTTCAAAAATCTTTTTTATCATTTAAAATGCGTACCGAAAGTCCGCGGGAAGCCTCGGTATACGGTTTATATCTGTACCGAATAGTTGGGAGCTTCCTTAGTTATGTATATGTCGTGAGGGTGGGATTCTTTAAGTCCCGCGCCGGTGATCTTCACAAACTGAGCCTTTTCGTGAAGCTCCTCTATCGTTGCGCAGCCGCAGTAGCCCATACCCGAACGGATACCTCCCACAAGCTGGAAGATTGAATCGGAAACCAGTCCCTTGTAGGGAACACGTCCCTCTACGCCCTCGGGAACGAGCTTCTTGCTGTTCTCCTGGAAGTATCTGTCCTTTGAGCCGCACGCCATAGCGCCCAGCGAGCCCATGCCGCGGTATACCTTGAAGCGTCTGCCCTGATATATTTCCTCCTCGCCGGGAGCCTCGTCACAGCCCGCAAGCAGAGAACCAAGCATTACAACGTTCGCGCCTGCCGCGAGAGCCTTTACGATATCGCCCGAATACTTGATGCCGCCGTCGGCGATAACGGGAATATTGTGCTTTGCCGCAACACAGGCAACGTCGTATACCGCCGTGATCTGGGGTACTCCTATACCTGCTACGACACGTGTGGTACAGATAGAGCCGGGGCCGATGCCGACCTTAAGAGCGTCCGCACCCGCCGCGATAAGAGCCTCTGCCGCCGCCGCGGTAGCGATATTTCCTGCGATAACGGGAGTATCGGGGAACGCCTTTTTAACGTCCCTTACAGCGTTTACAATGTTGATGTTGTGACCGTGAGCCGAGTCAAGGACAAGCACGTCAACCTGAGCGTCGATAAGAGCCTTGGCGCGCTCCATCATGTTTTTTGCAACGCCTATAGCCGCGCCGCAGAGAAGTCTGCCCGATTTGTCGCGGGCGGAGTTGGGGTACTGAACTGCCTTTTCAATATCCTTTATAGTGATAAGTCCCTTGAGAGTGCCGTTGTCGTCCACAATGGGGAGCTTTTCGATTTTATGCTTCATCAAAATTTCCTGCGCGCCTTTAAGGTCTGTGCCTACGGGAGCGGTCACAAGATTTTCCTTAGTCATCACATTGCCGATGGGAATGTCAAAATTCGTAAGGAAGCGCAGATCGCGGTTGGTAAGTATGCCCACAAGCTTGCCCTCTCTGTCAACGATAGGCACGCCCGATATTCTGTATTTGCCCATAAGCTCGTCCGCTTCGGAAACAAGTCTGTCCTCCGTGAGGGAGAAAGGATTTACGATAACGCCGTTTTCGGAACGCTTTACCTTGTCCACCTCGTCGGCCTGCTGTTCAACGGACATATTCTTGTGGATAATTCCTATGCCGCCCTCACGCGCGATAGCGATAGCCATGCTTGCTTCGGTAACGGTATCCATAGCTGAGGTCATGATCGGAGTGTTGAGCATAATGTCCTTCGCAAGTCTTGCCGAAAGGCTGACCATGTTCGGAGTGCAGTTCGATTCGGCGGGAATGAGCAGCACGTCGTCAAAGGTGAGACCCTCCTTTACGAATTTGGCAGAGTAGTTTGTTTCCAGCATAAAATTACCTCCCGTTAAAGTTCGTATGTTTTTGAATATTTCTAATAAGCATAACACTTTACAAGCATTAAGTCAATAGAATTTCCGCAAATTCTATTATAAAAAAACGGTGTTAATCCGACAAATTTTTTGTGCATTTTTTCATATACCGCAAAGCTGTTCGGGGACTTGCATTCGGGTCAGTCCGCGGCTGCCCCGCGGCGGCGCTTCGGGATATATGCCGCGGCAATGTAAACGGCAAGCCCAACCGCTCCCGCTGCCGAGCAGAGCGCTCCAATGTCCCGCTTCCGCGAACGGTAAACGCCCTTGACGGTATGCGTACCCGCAGGTACGGGAATTGCCTGAAAGCCGAAATTTGCTTTGAAGATTTCCGTTTCCTCACCGTCCACATAGGCGGTGAAATCCTCGTCAAAGGTTATTCCGAAAAATACAAGCTCCGGCTTTTCAAGAGTTATTTCCGCGGTATAGCTTTCGCCGTCCGTGATGAAGCTGTGAGCGGAGCGTGACGCTCTTGCCGCGCATTCCGCCGCAAGTCCGCTTTCACCGAGAGGGTGCGCCTCGCTTTTGTCAGCTTCTTCAAGATATTCCGAAATGGCGGAGACGTCCTCGACCGCCATTGCTTTCAGCATATAGTTCTTCCGCGTCTCCTCGTCAAGAGCGAGAAAGTCCTCCTCGGAGATGCAGCTGTCGTAGCAAAAGCCAATCGGGATAAAGTTTTTGTTTTCATAGATCAGATACCGTCCGCTTTTGCCAAGAAATCCGTAATCTCCGTCAACGTCTGAGCCTACGAGATTTTCCTTGAAGTAATCGTCGTCCTTATCGGAAAAATGATCGTAGGCAACAAGCTCCCTGACGGAAAGCAGGCAGTGGGACGCGTAATCCTCCGCGATATCATCGTTTGATATCCCGACGGCTTCGCAGTAGTCCGCAAGTCCGCGGGGCACTATACTGTTAAAGGTATAGGCGGACGGAATGTTCCAGATGATATTTTTGTTAGCCGAATTATTGTCGGTAATAATTCTTTTCCCGTACTCGCTGACCTCGACAGCGGGAGCTTCAAAAATGCAGTACTTTTCCGCTTCGGGACTGCGCTCCTCTCCCATTCCGAAAAGCATTACCGCTTCGGTAAATACAAACGCTGCCGCCGCCGCGGACGCCAGCATCTTCAGCTGGAACTGTCCGTCTCTTGCCGACCTGAACATAAGCAGCGCCGCAGCGGCAAGTCCCGCGGCGGTAAAAGCTATCTGCGTCCACTTCTGGGCATTGCTGTAGTACGCCCCGGTTTTCCACATTGAAAGCTTTTCCATCGGGAACAGCAGTGTGAATACCGTCAATATCAAAACAGCCGCTCCGTTTACCGCAATACCGATTTTAAAATATTTCGGCTCGTCCTCAAGAGCGCGCGCAGTCATGCACGACATTATAAGGGTTGGAGCAAACGTCCATCTTGCATAATAAAGAGAGCTTCCCAGCGAGAAAATACTGTTAAGAAACGGTATCAGCGCAATCACGGCACAGGCGGCAATAAGCTTTGTCTGCCAGCTTTTTTTGTTTGCCGAAATAAACGCGAGCGTTCCCGACATACCGAACAGCGGCAGAAACATCGCCTGCGCAGACCATCTTGACCCGAACGGATAGCTGCCCTCGAAGTCGGGAAAAAAGTTTGTATAGCCTTGCAGATCGGGAGAAATAAATACCGACTGCAATATTCTCGCGTAACGCCAAGGGGTCTCGTAGACAAGCATATCCCGCAGGCTGCCGAAGCTGTCTCCGAGACGTGGACTGCTTATCATATACACCGCCGCGGGAACAAGCACAAAGCCTGCCGCAGCAAGTCCGAAGACTGTTTCGGCGGCAAGACAGAAAAAGTCCCGAAGCGATACGCGGAAGCTTTTATCCGTAAGACGTATCAAAAAATACAGTATCAGAAATATTGCCTCTGTCCCGAAAATATAGTAGTTCGTAAATGCGCAAAGTGTTATCGTTATGCCAAAAACGCCCCTGCGTTTTTCAATCACAGCCGCTTCGAGAGAGGCAAGCAGCAGCGGAAAGAATACCAGCGCGTCAAGATAGTGGAAAATAAACGTTACCATGCAGTACCCGGAAAACGCATAGAGCATTGCTCCCGCGGCGGCGCAGCCGTCGGTTTTGCAGAAGCGTGATATGTACAGATAGGCGTTCATTGCACAGAAGCCGAATTTCAGAGCGGCAACAAAAGGAAACAGATATATCGCCGCTCTTTTCGGAAAAATTCTGAAAATAAGCGTGAACGGACTGAAAATATTATAGAACGAATACGCGTCAAGATAATCCGTGCCCGTGCCTGCTGTGAAGTCAAACCGCGGCAGGGAAAAGCCTCCCGCAAAGCTTATCGTGAACGGTATCTGCTGGGCGTTGAAGTCGCCGTAAAAATAAAATACCCCGTCGTTCTGCACCGCAAAGGGCAGAACCGTCAGCAAAAATACCGCAAAGCCGAGAATAAATGTCAGTATGCAATATTTTTTATTTATTTTTTTGGAATTTATATCTGTCATAATTATCATAGCTTCCCGCTTTCTTTAAGGAGCTTCCAAAGGGTGGGCTCAAAGGAAAATTCCTCCATGAGAGCCTTTACCTCGTCAAGGTATTTTTCCCTGCCCCTCGGCGTACCGTCCCGCTTCACGGCGCGTATTAGGATATTTTTCGGAGTATGCTCGAAGTCCACAAACTCTAAGAGCTGAGTTTTGTAGCCGCAGTATTCAAGCAGATTTGCCCGTACCGCGTCGGTACAGAGGGCGGCCGTACGCTCCTTTATTATGCCGTACCTTGTCAGCAGGGAAAGTTTTTCCGACTTCATCTGTCCGTTCAGCTCGTGCTGACAGCAGGGTACGGAAAATATCATATCCGCGCCCCGCATTACAGCATTGTGCAGCGCGTAGTCCGTCGCCGTATCGCAGGCGTGGAGGGTCACCACCATGTCAACCTTGCCCTGCTCGGATGCGCCGCTGATGTCCCCCGTCTCGAAGCGGAGATTTTTATAGCCGTACCTTTCCGCGGCGGCATTGCAGTTTTTGATAACGTCCTCTTTCAGGTCGAGGCCCAGCATATCGGTTTCAATGCCGCGTATCTCCGTGAAGTAGTGATACAGCACAAAGGTCAGGTAGGATTTCCCGCAGCCGAAATCTATTACCTTGAGAGGCTTTCCGCCGTTCTCAAAGCCACGCTCCCGAAGCGCGTCGTCTATAATCTCCGCAAAGCGGTTTATCTGACGGAATTTCCCGTACATAGGCTTCGCGACTTTTCCCTCCTTGGTAAAAACACCCATGTCAATCAGTGCGGGAAAGGGCTTGTCCTCGGGGATAATATAGTTTTTGGTTTTGTTATGGGAAAGCTCCGCTTTGGGCGCGCCGCCGTCCGTACGCTTTTTGCTCAGCGTGACCGCGCCTTTTTTCGATATCATAAGGCTATATTCGCAGACGTTCCCCCATGAATTAAGCTGTCCCCAGCCCTGCTCCAGAAGCGTCAGGCAGTAATTCCGCGCGGCGTCGGCATCGGGCAGATTTTCGTGAAAGACCTGCTTTTCGGTGTATTTTTCCGCCTGATATCCACGCTGCTTTTTTACCAGATTTATTTTTCGGAACCCGCAGCTTTTCGGCGGCTTGCTCACAACTATTTTAAAGGGACTGTCCGTCTCAAAGACCTTTTCAAGATAAAATGACAGCTCGTTCATATCGGTACCTCGTTTTATTATATTCAGTACTCACTTTAAGGTAAGTATATGACCCGAAAGTAAGTGCTTGACTGTTTTTTCCGCCTATGCTATAATTTTAATATAAATATATTTAATTGTCAATCCCAAAAATATTTACGGAGGTTTTTGCAATGAGAAAAAATTTAGGAAGCCAGCCCGCGCTTTTTCCCATGCCCGTGACTGTTGTTGCGGCTTATGACGAAAACGGAACGGTCTGCGCGCTTAACGCGGCGTGGGTGCAGATATGCGCTATGGATAAGATCGCACTGTTTATCGACGCAGACCACAAGACTACAGCAAACATCATGCAGACAAAAGCGTTTACAGTCAGCGTTGCGGACGTTCCCAACATGGAAGTCGCGGACTTCTTCGGCATTGCGACGGGAAACAAAATGCCCGATAAATTTGAGCGCAGCGGATATCATGCGGTAAAAAGCGAATTTGTCAATGCACCTATAATAACGGAATTTCCCGTTACTCTCGAATGTGAGCTTGCGGAAGTCGTTGATACCGAAAATATGCACGCCGTTGTTGGCAAGATCGTAAATGTCAGCGCGGACGAAAAGGTTGTCGGCGACAAGGACAAGATTGACCCTCAGAAAGTAAACGCTCTCGTTTTCGATCAGTACCGCTCGGGCTATTACACCATAGGCGAAAAAGCCGGTCAGGCTTGGAACGCCGGCGCGGGACTTATGAAGTAACAACCGCATAATACGATAATAATAAAAACGGTCTGCCGTATAATTAGGGGCAGACCGTTTTCTTTTGTCTGTCTTGAACATATCCTTGAAGATATCCGCGCGGATAAGATTTCCCGCAGCCGACGCAATAAATATATTACCTATCTGTTTACTATATTTTATGAAATTCTTAATTTTCGCCGTAAAAGCGGCGGACTATTGCAATTCCTACCAAAATGGTATATAATGATGTTACAGAAAAAAATCCGAAAAGAAGTGATATTTATGGAAAAACGATTTATATATGCGGACAACGCCGCCACCACCGCTGTTTCAAAGCGGGTACTGGACGCTATGCTGCCGTATATGACCGAACAGTTCGGCAATCCCTCCAGTATCTACAAGCTTGGACGGGACGCCGAAAAGGCTATCACAACAGCCCGTGAAAAAATCGCGGACGCGATAGGCTGTTCCCCAAGCGAGATATTTTTTACAAGCGGCGGCTCGGAGGCCGACAACTGGGCGATACGCTCCGCTGTGCTGAGAATGGGCGCAAAGGGAAAAAAGCACATCATAACCACAAATGTTGAGCATCACGCCGTTCTGCACACCTGCGAATTTCTGGAAAAGCAGGGCTGCGAGGTGACCTATCTTTCGGTTGACGAAAACGGACTTGTCACCGCGGAGCAGGTCAGGAACGCGATACGTGAAGATACTGCGATAGTTTCGGTAATGTACGCAAACAACGAGATAGGCACGATAATGCCCGTAAAGGAGATAGGCGAGGTCTGCCGCGAAAAGGGAGTTCTGTTCCACACCGACGCGGTTCAGGCGGTGGGAAATATCCCTATTAATGTCAAGGAGCAGAATATAGACCTTATGTCCTGTTCGGGACATAAAATCCACGCCCAAAAGGGTATAGGCTTTCTTTACGTGAAAAAGGGCGTACCTATGACGAACCTTATTTTCGGCGGCGCTCAGGAGCGGGGCAGACGCGCGGGCACGGAGAACGTTCCCGCCATTATGGGACTTGCCGAGGCTGTCACGGCGGCGTGCGAAAATATTCCCGAAAAGGCGGCAAGGGTTGCGGAAATGCGGGATAGGCTTATCGGCGGCATAACAAAAATACCCTGCTGCCGTCTTAACGGCGACAGGACGAACAGGCTTTGCGGAAACGTGAATATATCGTTCCTCGGCGTTGAGGGAGAGTCCCTGCTGCTTCTGCTGGACGCAAACGGGATATGCGCTTCAAGCGGCTCGGCGTGTACGTCGGGTTCACTTGACCCGTCCCATGTTCTGCTTGCGCTGGGACTTCCCCACGAGGTCGCTCACGGCTCGATGAGGCTTTCCATTTCCGAAGAGACTACCGACGAGGACATTGACTATATCCTTGAGACCGTTCCCAAGGTAGTGGAGAGGATACGCGCCATGTCCCCGCTGTGGGAGGATATTTTAAAAGGCAGGGAAAATATTCAAAAAGCAATGAAATTTGTTTCACCGCTTGAATAAGAAAAGGAGTGTTAATATGCTTTACAGCGATAAGGTAATGGATCATTTTGCAAATCCCAGAAACGTTGGAGAGATAGAGGACGCCGACGGCATCGGCGAGGTTGGCAACGCCAAGTGCGGAGACATTATGAAGATGTACATTAAGGTTGACGGCGGAGTTATCACCGATGTTAAATTCAAGACCTTTGGCTGCGGCGCGGCTGTTGCGACTTCCTCGATCGCCACGGAAATGATAAAGGGCAAGACTATCGACGACGCGCTTAAAGTCACAAACAAGGCTGTGGTCGAGGCTCTGGAGGGACTTCCTCCCCAGAAGCTGCACTGCTCCGTTCTTGCGGAACAGGCAATGAAGTCTGCGCTTTCCGACTACTACAGACGGCAGGGTATAGACCCTGTGCCAATTGTGGGAGAGATAGGCGACTGTGAGGACTGTCACTGAAAAACGCATATTGAAAACAGAAAAGTATAAATTCTGATTCAGCGCATAACGTGCTGTATGGTGCGCGGCGGAACGGAAAACTGTGATCTATATAATTTTATCATCTGCATTGGAAATCACGCCAAAAACGAAGATATACAGTGCATAAACAAGCGGCTCACATAAACCTCTTACAGCTACCGTATAGTAAGCGTTTCCGTACAGTCCGTTAAATGTTTCGTGAAGCATATTTACTTCGGCGATCCCGAGTACGTTATACAAAAGCGAGGCTGCCGCTAAAGATATTACAGCAATACGGATAAACCTGCGGTTTGCTTTTGCATTGACGGTTTCGCCGCTGTACGAAATCATAACCTTCCCCATCATAACAAGAGAAATAACAGCAGACGCTGTTACGGGAAGCTCTTTAAAGAAACGGAAAATAACAAGCCTCACGTATGCTTCGGGCGAATTTGCACTGTCGGAGGGCAGGTCCATATATATATTGTAAAAAGGGATACGCACAGCCATATTTTCTCCGCTGTTCCGCGAAAGACTTATAAGGCTGCCCGCGTGAAATATTCCTTTCCATATGAGGTATGCCGCGGCGCATACAAAAAGACCTGTTCCGAATATTTTAAATCCGATGCGCATTTTTTGTTTTTCAGCCGTCAGGATATAACGAAGAACCATTCCCCCTGCCAGAACCGTGCAGGGTAAAGCCAAAATATAAAATGGGCGGAAATTATATGAAGCCGTAGAGAAAATACCGGTTGTGTATTCAGTCATGACCGGTATATCTTTTGATCCGAGAATTTCTCCTGCCGCAGTACCGGACAGAAAGCAGCCTGATGATATGAACAGCATCAGATAACTGCTTTTTATATAAAGCTTTCCTTTTGAGGCATTTCTTATCATAATGAATAAACAGACTATGCCTGCCGTCGGTAAAACTATACCTGCGATATTAAGTATATCCCCTGTCATAGTGTGTTCCGCCGCTGCCTCGGAAAAACCGTCTTTGACATATTCGGCGGTCATTTCAATAAAAAATGTACCGCTGTAATAGTGACCGTAAAACATTTCCGCTCCGTAATTTTCTGTTTCCTGCCGACTTATCAGCATTGACATTATAAGCTGAAACACCAAAAAGAATACTGCGCCGCAAAGAATTACTTTCAGCACAAAATAAATTGTTTTAAAAAAATTCTGTGCTTTCTCATTCATTCTGATCTCGGGTAAAGAGTTTTGTTTTTTATCCATATAGCCTCCATAAATGTGCTGTCTAAAAAATGTTATATATTCTGAGGTAAGGTACAGGAGCGTGTGCCTTACCTAAGCGCGGATATAAGATATACCGCCGCAAGAAAAAGCGGCTGATGTATTATGTAGAGCCAAAGGGAATGTCTCCCGCAGAAATTCACTATCGGGATACTGGCCTTATAGCAGAATTCGGGCAGCCCGCCGTTTTTCACCATATCCGACAAAGCCGTCCCCGCAAGGAAAATAAACCCGTACGGAGCAAGCGGAAAGTAATCCGCGGAACGGAAATCCGAGGAAGTTATTCCTATCGGATACAGCCATCTTATATCGTTGGGCACGTTAAGGCGCACCCTGCCCAGAATAAGGAACAGGCTGTCGGTTCGGTAAAAATCGGTGAAGATGACCGCCAGCACCGCAAACAATGCAAACACAACCGCGTTGGGAAGCTTTTTCAGCACAGGCGATATCACGCCGTAGATAAGCATGGACATTCCGAAGCAGGACAGCACACCGAAAACAATGGTCTCGTCGGGGACGAACGCCGCCGTAACAAGGGTAAGGACTTCTCCCATAAGATAAAGGGTCGCTCCCCTTTTCAGCACATTTGACGAAAATCCCGCGCATATCCCCGAAACGGAGAAAAGTATCACAAGAAAAAATCGGTGGATAATTTCCATGGTATCCGTAAAGAAAAATGGTATGCTCATTCCGCCGAAAAAGATCAGGTCGTAAAGCAGATGATAAAGCATAACGTACAGTATCGAAAATCCCCGAAGCGTATCCAGTACCGCAACACGGTTTCTCCTGCCTATCTCTTCCGCGGGCATTCTTACGCCGCCTTGCTTTTCCTTTTCCGCAGTCTGCATATGCTTCCCTCCTTTTCTTCCATTATATCATACGCTTCAATCTTTTGCAACAATGACAAAGATTTTCAATTTAATGACAAATCCCCTTGTAATTTTTGCTTTTTTGTGATATAATTCATTATGGCGAATTATACCGCAAATGCACTTTAACATAACGGGGAAGATGCTATGAAAATTTTTAAACGCGGAAAAACTTCGGGTATCCCGCTTGTCAGAAGTCTGGTCATACCGCTTCTGGCAGCGGTCGTTCTTCAGACTGTAATACTTTACTGCATCCTTGCGTTTACGGGAACTCTCAGAGACATAAGCGCGGGAAGCGAAAGGCTGCTGGACAAAAGCGCGTCCAAATGCTCGGTATATCTGGAAACTGAAATGACAAGGCGCTGGAACGGTCTTATGGGACTTAACGACAGAGCGGGCAGGATACTCGGCAGAATAGCGGAGGAAAACGGAGCAAGTCCCAAGGAGCTGCTTGAAAACGACGAGTATGCCTCCGAATTTATCGACGCTGTTGCGGAGACCCTGCTGGAGACCCTGAGAACGAACTCTGTAAACGGCGCGTTCATAGTGCTGGCGAATTCGGCTTCGAGACCCGACGAAAATTCAGCGTCGGGGTTCAGGGGAGTATTTTTCAGCGACGCCGACCCACAGTACAATCCCTCGGATTATTCGGATATAATGATGATGCGCGGCTCAAGCTCCGTCTCGGAAAAATACTCCATTTCGCTGGATATTTCATGGACGGACAAATACAGATATACCCCCGACGAGACCGACATGGACTTCTTTTTCAAGCCCGTTTTTGCAGGGTACGATTACCCCTATGCAAGCTCCGAAAACTTAGGCTACTGGAGCAAGCCGTTCTTTCTTTCGGGCGGCGGCAGATACGAGACCGACCGCATCATAACTTACTCTCAGCCCCTTGTATACGAGAACGTGATCTTCGGCGCGGTGGGAATATCCGTGTCCGCAAACATGATATCGGAGCAGATGCCCCGTGACGAGGTAACCGAAAGCGGAGGCTGCTATGCGCTTATGACCTACGATTCTGGCGACGACCTTATGGACGTGGCCGTGGTCTCCGATACGCAGAGCATCTTTGAGCATATCGTGGGACAGCCCGTAGCCCTTATCGGCTCCGAGGACAGTATGCTCATGGAGATATCGGGAACAGAGATCAACGGAACGCAGGCATACTGCGCGGTAAGCGAGCTGAAGCTTTATCCCGACAATTCTCCCTACGGCACGGAAAGATGGATGGTAGCGGCTGTATCCGACAAGACAAGCATTTATGCCGATACAGATACGATCAGTCTGAAGCTGGCGGCAGCGGCGGCTGTTTCGGCTCTGGCGGGATTTGCCGTTGCGGCTGCGGCTGCGGGCAGGCTTATCAAGCCGGTAAAGGCTCTTGCGGACAGCGTAAACAAAGCGGGCGAAATGGGTACCATAGAGCCTGTAAAAACAAGCATTTCCGAGATAAACGACCTTTCAAACGCGCTCAGCGAGCTGAGCACAAAGCGAATACAGTACCAGAACGAGCTTGCCACGGAGCGGGAAAGATACCTGCTTGCAGTCCAAAGCTCCAACGACAGCATACTTGAATACGACTGCGGAAAGGATATCCTGTACCTTTATAATTTCAAGTCACAGAAGTCAGGACCTGCGGACGTTAAAATATTCGATGATTTCAGATACCGCGTTTCGTCGGGAAGAGTATGTTCCCGTGAAAATATTCCGGACATGATAGATTTTCTTGACGGAGCCTCGTTCAAAAACGGACTGCATATCAAGTTCAGACACCCGACCGATTCCGCGGGATATCTATGGATATTTTTAAGGGGCAAAAGCGTTTACGGCTCGGACGGAAAGCTTCTGAGGGTGATCGCAAGCTGCAGGGACGTTACCGCAGAAAAGGAACGGGAACAGAGAAAACTTGAAAGAGAACGTCTCGACCCTGTCACAAATCTCTACAAAAGCGAATACGGTGACGTTCTGGCGTCCAAATTCTCAAAGGATATGCAGGGCAAGCCGTTTATATCGGCGATAGTACGGCTCGCCGACATGGAGGAAATGTACAAGAACTGCGGCTGGCCGTTCTGCGACGCTGTGCTGGAGGAAGCCGCTCTGGTGTTAAAGAGGATCGTTCCCGAGGACTATATCGTTTACCGCGGCATGATGGACGAATTTGTCATTCTTACGCCTCTTAATTCAAGGGACGAGGCAAGGCAGCTTTTCGGCAGGATACTGGACGGCATTTCGGAAATATACAGCAGCGGAAGCATTCGTATAGAATGCGTTATAGGCGCGTATATCAAGTATGCCGATGAGCCGCTGTCCTCATCAAGACTTAAAATGAGGTTTGCTTCCGAGGCGGCGCACCGTTTCAGACTCGAATTCGGCGGAATAGTTTTTGCCGACGAAGTAAGCGGCAGAGATGACTTTGTGAACGAATTCAGAAATGCGGGCGCGAAAGGCTCTGCTCTTATTACGCACACTGTCGCCGAGGAAAACATGGATATAGTGGAGTTTGCTTTCAATATCTTTGAGAAATCCTCCGACTTTGAAGCTGCGCTCCACGCTTTGCTGAGCAAGGCGGGAAGAACTCTCGGTATGCAGAGAATAATTATTTTCGATATGAACAGGGACTACTACACGCTCAGGATATCGAACCAGTGGTGCGCGGAGGGAATGGCTCCGATCGAGGTAAAGACATATCCCTACGGAAAGGTTTCCTATCTCACGCTGGAGCGCGAATTGAAAACCCTTGACTGCAAGATCGCCGACGCCGCTTTCTTTGAGCGTGACGCCGTTCCCGGAAAGGGAAAGGCTGTAGCCGACGGTACGGCGTATTCCGTACCTATGCTTGACAACGACCTGATATCCGGCGTTATAGTATACGAGACCGGAACGGAAAGCGCAGACGAAACAACGACAGGATACATGAAGGAGCTTACAAAGGTTATCTCGGCGTACATCTCAAAATCCAGAACAAGCCGCGAAAGCAAGGCAAAGAGCGAGTTCCTGTCAAAGATGTCCCACGAGATAAGAACGCCTATGAACGCTATCATAGGCATGACGTCTATTGCCATGTCCTATGAGAACGCGGACTCCTCGGTAATGGAGTGCCTGAAAAAGATCGACAGCTCGTCTCACTATCTTATGTCGCTTATTAACGACATTCTGGATATGTCCCGAATCGAAAGCGGCAAAATGACCTCCGAGGAGACCTATCTTAATCTTGACGAGCTTATCGGCAGACTTGATACCATGATAAGAGTACAGACCGAGAACAAGGGAATCTGGCTGCGGGTCGAGACGGATATTAAAAATCCTCACCTGCTGGGAGACCCGCTCAAGCTGAACCAGATAATGGTCAATATTATGGGCAACGCGGTGAAGTTCACAGAAAACGGCGGTATATACCTGAAAGTGATCGAGACCGAATCGGAGACCGAGGGAGAGGTAAATGTTTCATTCTCGGTAAAGGATACGGGCATAGGAATAAGCGAGGAAAATCTCGGCAGGATATTCAACAGCTTCGAGCAGGCTGACGCGGAGACCGTGAGAAAGTACGGCGGAACAGGTCTGGGACTTGCGATATGCAGCAGCCTTGTCAAGCTCCTTGGCGGAGAACTCGAGGTCAGAAGCACTGTAGGCGAGGGTTCGGAATTCTTCTTCACCCTGCCTATGAAGATCACTGAGCCTCCCGCGGAAACGGACGATAACGAAAACGAGCTTGCCGACGTTTCCGGAAAGAGAATACTTATCGCCGAGGACGACGAGCTTAACGCTGAGATAGCCTGCACCCTTATAGAAGCGGAGGGAATACTCACCGAGACCGCCGCAAACGGTCAGGAAGCAGCCGAAAAATTTGAAGCCTCCGCGGAGGGCTATTACGACGCAATACTCATGGATATAAGAATGCCAGTCATGGACGGCATCGAAGCCACAAAGCGCATACGCGGCTCCGACAGACCCGACGCAGCTAAGATACCCATAATCGCCATGACCGCAAACGCATTCGATGAGGACATGAAAAAGTCAGTTGAGTGCGGCATGAACGGACATCTTACAAAGCCCATAGACATGAAAAAGGTCATGGAGACATTCCGTCGTATCTGGCGGGGCTGATCTGCCGCAGCAAACTGACCTGCAGTCAGCAAACTGACCTGCGGTCATCAAACTGACCTGCGGTCAGTTCATGAAAGGAACATTAAGCACGGTGAAAATAAGCAAAAAGAATATGGCGGTGCTGCTGATAATCCTGTCGGCGGTGTGCTTTACGGGAATGAACGCCTGCGTGAGACTGTCGGGAGATCTGCCGTCGATACAGAAAAGCTTTTTCCGAAACGCGGTCGCCGCGGTCTTTGCGGCGGTAATGCTGGTCAGAAGCCGCACGCCCCTGAAGATACAAAAGGGGTGCGGCTTTGCAATGCTTATGAGGGCGGTCTGCGGGACTGTAGGTGTGTTCTGCAATTTCTACGCGGTCGACCATCTTGCTCTTGCGGACGCTTCAATGCTCAACAAGCTTTCGCCGTTTTTCGCGGTGGTGTTCTCCATAATAATTCTGAAAGAGAAAGCCTCTCCCGCTCAGGTCGCGGCGGTAATACTTGCCTTTTGCGGAAGTCTTTTCATTATCCGTCCCACCTTTTCCAACATGGAGCTTGTCCCCTCACTTATCGGATTTGCGGGAGGAATGGGCGCGGGAGCGGCGTACACCTTTGTGCGCTACATGAAGCAGCGTGGCGAAAAAAGCGCGCTTATCGTTTTCTGCTTTTCGGTATTTTCCTGCACCGCGGCTTTGCCCATAATGCTTGCGGACTTCGCTCTCATGTCGGCAAAGCAGCTGGGCATACTTATCCTCACGGGACTTTTCGCCGCGGGAGGACAGTTTGCCATAACGGGCGCATACTCCTACGCTCCCGCAAAAGAGGTGTCGGTTTTCGACTACTCGCAGGTTATATTTTCCGCAGTTGCGGGATATTTTATTTTCGGTCAGACCCCCGTGCCGCTCAGCATTATCGGATACGTCATAATAATAGGCTCGGCGGTCTGGACGTTCATACAGAACAACAAAAGAGAAAATGCATAAAGGCTGAGCAAACTCTTTGCCGCTGTCTAAAGCAAGTAACCATACTGTTTTCCCGAGACGGGAAATAGTCTTGATATAAGGATTACACAAAAGGGCAACACTAAAAAGAAAGGCTGATTATTTTGTTTAAACATCTGGACGATTGGTTCACGCCGAAAAGGCGGGGAATTTTCGCACTTGGAGCGATAGGCTTCGCGCTGGTGTGGATGTTCCTGTGGAACGCTTTTCCCATGGAATTTTATTCATTTTTCTTTTACAAGACAAGTATTGTGGGAAGCAATATTCAGCTTCTGCTGCTTAACGGAGTGGTTTTGCTGCCGCTTTTCTGGCTGTTCACCAAGCTGACGAAAACCGACCTGAGCTTTTCCAAAACGGTATTGATGAACGTCCTGCTGCTTATGGCGGCGGACTTTGTATTTTCCATATTCGCATTCGGGGAGCGTTTTTATATCTGCGTTATCGCGCTGATAGTCCACGTTCTGATAAACGTGTGGACGTTCGGAAGCGCGGAGGCACACGGAAAAAAAGCCCCAAAGGGAATGAATGCGCCCGCTCCCAAAGGCGGGGCGGCAATAAAAGAGCAGCCCGTAATAACAATAGTCTGGGCTGCCGTTTTCGTGTTTGTATCGGAAGCGTTAAGCTTCTCGCTGCTTTATATAATTGCGCACATTTACGCCTACTGATCTTCCCCGTCCTTAATCTTTATGACAACGCACTGGCTTCCGTTTTCAATAAAGCGGTTGAGGAAGCGTTCTTTCAGATAGGGCGTGATCTCGTCCTTGTCGTCGCAGTCCATGAAGTAATAGCAGGCGCTGTCGTAGCCGCACAGAACAAGGGTGTGGGAATTGCCTATCCATGTGAAAGGCTCTCCCGTGTCGTTGAGAAGCCACTCGGCAGGTTCGCGGTAGTTGTAGGACTTCATGCCGCGGCTCGCCCAGACTATCATGGGCACGCCCTCGTTCAGAAGCTTTTCGATGTCGGCGGCGTTTATATCCTCGGGCGAGACCGCTTCGTAATTCGGGTCTGTGTCGGCGAAATACCTGTTAAGGGTATCCACGATAACGGGCGCAAAGCAGCCGTATCCCCAGTCGTAGGGGTCTCCCGCAAAGACCTTGTAGGGGTCTGGGCCGTGGGAAACCATCTGGTCGTCGTATGTAAAATTATTGTCGCAGATAAGGTAATTGTCGGTAAGGTAAAGCTTGTCGGCGTCAAAGCCCAGATACTGCAAAACCGCTGCCGCACTGGTTATCTCGCAGCCGATTGGAAGCTCAGGATACTGGTTGATGATGGGAACGTCCAGCAGGACTTTTCCAAAAACCGCGGAGGGCTTTTCGTATCCGTTTCCAAGCTCCTCGACGGTGTAGCCGCCGTAGAGGGAGTGGGGGTCGGCGTTAAGGGCTTCGTAACGGGCTATCTCAGCGGCGCGTTCGTCATAGACCTGACCCGTGTAGGCATAGTCCGCGATAACGGTACACACCGCCGTGCATATGCCGAGGGTTATTACAAGCAGTTTGTTTCTCATGTGCCGACCTCCTTTCCCGAAAGATATTTATAGTATAACATAAAAAGATTTTTTTCGCAAGATTTAATATTGTCAAAAATATGGGACGGCGTTGTCCCGATAAAATAAATTAATTAAAAAGGAATGGTTACAGTGACAGGACTTGTTTTGGAGGGCGGAACCTTCCGCGGGATATTTTCGGCGGGCGTCATGGACGCTTTTATCGAGGAGGGAATAGAGTTCCCCTATATCGTGGGAGTTTCGGCGGGAATTTCCAACGGAGCGTCCTATGTGTCAAAGCAGTTCGGCAGAAACATTGAGATACTGGAAAAATACCGCAACGACAAACGCTATTTAGGCATGGGCAACTACAGAAAGTGCCGCAGTATGTTCGGTCTGGACTTTGTTTTCGGGGACATTCCCCGCGAGCTTGTGCCCTTTGACTATGAGGAATTCAGACGCTACACGGGTACTTGTCTGGTGGGAGTTACCAACGCGGAAACGGGAAAAGCCGAGTTCAAAAATGCTTTAGAGGACAGCGAGAATTTTGATTTCCTGCGGGCGACCTGCGCCATTCCCGGATATTTCCCCGCAATTGAACTGGACGGCAAGCCCTACTTTGACGGCGGACTTGCGTCTCCCATATGCGTAAAGCAGGCTTTAAAGGACGGCTGTTCGCGGATTGTGATAATACTTACCCAGCCCGAGGGCTTTGTCAAGAAGTGCGGCAAGGGAAACGTTGCCATGAGTCAGCTTATCAAGCATAAATATCCCAGCGTGGAAATGCTTCTGCTGACGCGGCATAAGCTTTACAATAAGCAAATCGAGTTCTGCAACGAGCTTGAACGCCGCGGAAAGGCGCTGATATTCCGTCCGTCCCATAAGCTGAACAGCTTTGAAAAGGACGAGAAAACTCTCCGTGCCGTGTGGCAGGAGGGCTACGAAATGGGCAAGAGCCGCGCCGAGGAGATACGGGCGTTTATGTCCGCCGCGCATTGACGCGGATTAATTTTGATTTAACGCACCATGTAGCAAATCTTAGGCGGCGAAGCCGCCGACATCAGCTGGTCCAGCTGAGCACAGCTGGCGAAGTCCAGAGGCGGAGCCTTTGGTCGCCGCCCGCAGGCGGCGAAATCCCCTCCCCGCGCCCGCAGGCGCATAGCCTCTGAAACGGAGCAGGAGGTGAGAAATGACGACAGTCATTTCGAGGAGGGGCGAACACGACCGCCCCTCCTTGTTGCGTTACGAAACACAGTAACCCTTGAAAACAGTCCGGTGGACTGTTTTCAACACGACAAGTCCCTATGCGGAATGTGCGCAGACGGAGATTAC
>JAAVHI010000072.1 GCA_014799785.1 Ruminococcus sp. | reverse complement strand
TTTAATGCACTTCCGATCGTTGAAGCCCTCTTTTTTACAGACGTTACAAATTTTGTGCTTTGCTCAGTGCTGTTTGCGACAGCTTCAATATGAACACGAAGATCATTGTAGATCTCAAGCTCCAAGCCTTTAAGCTTTTCTCTTCCGTAATCCACATAAAGCGATATACCGTTGTCACCGTAGAACAGCTTTTCAATATACATACGTTCAAGCTCTTCCGAATCCGGCAGACCGGTAACGGGTACTTTTTTCTCGTACACCGTTTCTGTCAGCATTTCTTCACTTACGCTTATGTCCGCATTTGTCTGCATTTCCATGTTCTCGGCAGCAATAACCGAAATCGCGGAACAGCTGACAGTTACCGCCAGCGCCGCCGAGATAAATGCAATTAGTTTTTTTCGCATTTGATTGAAGTACCTCCAACTTTTTCTATTAAACTGTCTGGCTCATATAAAGTCTGCCCAGCAAAATAATGTCTGTATTTGTGATTTTTCCGTCGCTGTTCATATCGGCAACGTCAAGGTAATCACTGCCATTGCCCGCCATGTAGGCTCTGCCCAGCAGGATAATGTCGGTGTTGTTGATCTTTCCGTCGCCGTTAACGTCGCCGAGAAGAACGTCTCCGCCCGCAACAGCGTAAATGCTGAGGTGATCTGTTACAAAGCTGAGGGTCTTGGACTGGGGGTTATAGACCGCGTTCATGTCGGTAAAGGTGCCGTCCGCTTCCTTGCGGTACACCTTTGCCCTTGCGCCGTTTACATTTTCGGGAACGGGGATAGTTACCGCGATCTTGCCGCTTTCAGGCTGTACCTCAACTCCGCCGCTTTTCAGTGAAATGTCATATACAGCGGATTTTCCCTTTATGTCTACCGTTTCTGTGCCGGTAACGTCGGTTACAAAAAGCTGTGCGTTTTCGGGTACGACCGTACCCTCGAGAATTGTTGCGCTTACCTGTGTTTTACTGTCGGTCAGTGTCTTTGCATTGGAATTTCCTCCGCCGATCAGTTTTTGATAGTTACATACAGGACAATACTTAAAGTACATATTGGTGCCGTCCAAATACGGAGTTATTTTCAGTTTGGAATCGTATGAATGAGGCTGTTCATCTGTTCTTTCTCCGCAGAAGCATTGTTTTGCGTGACGTTCATCAGTCAGCAATCCATCGTTATCTGTCGTTGTATATATAAAATTATACTTTGTGGGGAATTCATGTACGGTATGGTCTTCAATATTTACAGCGGTAATTTCAAAACTCTTATTGAAATCCCCGCCTTCGCCGTCATAATTTTTTATGGTCAAAGAAAGCGTGTAAACTCCCGGGTCATATGCAGTGACAAATGGTACACCTGAACTTGTATTTGTTACATTAAACATTGCATTGCTGCCACCGCTGCGCCATACGATCTCATAGCCGTTTGACGGTACAAAAACTATACCGTCGGAAGTAACAACATTTTCCGGCTTACCAACAACTTTTGCTCCGCCGGCAGAGCTGTCATATCCCGCATCATTCGGCGTTTTGTAATTAATGCTCAAAGAAGTGATTCTCCCGGTTATTACTTTTGTAAAATTAAGAGTATCAATATTGTTAATCATAGCATTGCCCGGATAGGACACATATCCCTCATAACATTGAGTCTTGTAATCGCAGTCCGTCAAGGACTCTTCATCAAGACCGACAATATCGCTTTTGCCCGAAAAATAATTGTATGAACACCATAACTGTTCTAAAGCTGTATTGCTGCTTATATCAAGAGATTCAAGTTTATTGTTTTGACAAATAATCTGAGTTAAAGATGTGCAGCCACTTACATTAAGTGATGTAAGACTATTATTGGCACATAGCAGCCTTTCCAACGCAGTATGGTTGCTTACGTTAAGAGAAGTAAGCTTATTATCGGTGCAGGACAAGGTTAACAAAGATTTGTTATTGCTCAAATCAATAGACGTAATATTAGTACAACTGAAAGCCAGATATTTCAAAGCCCTGTTATTGCTCAAATCAATAGATGTAATATTATTATGCGAGAAGTTCAGCTGTGTTAATTCCGGATTATTTCTAACATTGAGAGAAGATAATTTATTGTCACTGCAGTCAAGGACAGTTAAAGCCGTATTGCTGCTTAAATCAATTGATGTAATAATATTACTGCCACAGGTCAGGGACGATAAATTCGGAAAATGCTCGATACCCTTTAAAGTGGAAATTCCGAGACCAAAGACATTAACAAAGCTAACCTTACCGATCTCTTCATCGGACAAAGTACCGCTTTTATCCGTGTCGAAATTATCCGCTACATAAACGAGGAATTTCGGGTCGGGAAAGTTTGTGGAATTGATAGACAGTTCAGCTGCCTTAGCGTCGGCTTTATCGCTGACGACCGAAGCGTCAGTACTCTGCGGAGCGGCCGGTGCATAATAGCTGACGGGATTTTTGCTGCCGGTGTACGGATCGCCGACATAGACGTATGAATTTGTTCCGGAAAAATCCGGGACTGCAACCGCCCGATAGCTGTCGGCAGAAGCGGTAAAGCCCGTTCCCAGCGACATTGTCAAAGCTGCCGCCGCAATAAGGGCAAGCTTTGATCTGAAATTTTTTCTCTTCATTTGAAATTGACTCCCTCCAAATTTTGTTATCATAATATATCTGAAAATATACTATCTGAAGTTTACTGCCGCCTGCGTACGGTCTGCCCCGCAGGATAATATCCGCGTTGTTGACAGCGCCGTCCCTGTTCATATGGGCAAGAAGCTGCACCATATAAATGCATAAGTATATGCATACAACATTAACACTTTTTGGCAATTACCGCTGTCCGCATGAACGGCGTCAGAAAAGTCTGTTCCTGTCCCTTTCGGATTCTTGAGGCATTGCATATCCCATACATATACAATTTTCGCGGATTCAATATGATATGATCAATTCAGAACCGCTTTTCACAAAATTTCATCTTTTGCGAAAATATCCGATAAAATATCGCAGAAACGTGAAAAAACATTTTGTGTGACGGCAGACCTGACGGTATAAAAATTTTTACAATGAAAAAAAATTGTCCTCAAACAGCTTCATGCAGTACCGTTTACGCTCCATTGACGAATGTACGTACCGATTTAAGGTGACTTGAACAGAGCTGTGACCAAGAATTTCCGACAACGTTTTCACATCAAAGCCCAGCTCGATACAGTTTGTGGCAAACATATGCCGCAGCGCGTGAAAATTTACCGACGGCAGACCCGCCTTTTTCAGGATACTTTTAAAGCGGTACTGCATTGTACGCGGTTCAATTATTTTTTCGCTGCCCGAAAGAATAAGATCGCTGTCCTTGGACCTGTTTGAGTTCAGAAACGGTACCAAA
This sequence comes from Ruminococcus sp., assembly GCA_014799785.1. GTDB lineage: Bacteria > Bacillota > Clostridia > Oscillospirales > Ruminococcaceae > RGIG8773. Next base: position 5,142 of record JAAVHI010000072.1, on the reverse strand, counting down.
AATTCGGGCAAAGGTATTTCACGCGCCGACGCCGCGCTTTTGGGAGAAGAAATGATTATATGCGTACCCCTTGCATTGGCTCTGGAAATCCTCTGGACGGTTCTTTTGACGGTCATAACGCTTTTTTCAAAATCGAAATCCGACCATTTCAAAGCGCACAGCTCGCCTATCCTGATACCTGTCGCCGCCGACAGCATTATCCCGATATTGGAATTGTCGGGAGCTTTTAAAAGCGCGGCTTTAAGCACAGACTGCTCAGATCTCGTCAGCAGCTTTTTTTCGGAAATTTTTAAAGTCCTCGGCATTGCGGCATATTCGATCATGTCGGCGTATCCGTAGCGCTTCCGACCGAATTTGGCTACGGATTTCAAAAGCACAATAATGTCCGCAACGTATTTTTCAGACAGTCCCGACCGTATTTTTTCGGCAGTAAAGTCATTAATGTCATCCGCCGTCAGCGCGCTGTATTTTTGCCGCTCAAAATGCGGGAGAATATGCTTTTTGAGCTTCATGCAGTAATTGGAATATGTAGATTCCTTGACCCTGTTTTTCAGGTCGGACAGCCAGCTGTCAACAAGCTCCCCGACGGTGCAGCTGCTTGGGTGTGAAATATTTTTCAGCAATTCGGTGCGTTTTTCTTCTAAAATTACCCTGACGGCGGAATAGCTTTTTCCGTATACAGAAGAATATCTGACCTTTCCGTCAGCTCGGAAACCGTTTTTATAGCGACCCTCCCAGCGTCCGTCCTTCCGCCTGTAAATGTTCAAACCTCTTCTTGCCATTTTTACTCCTCCGACTTACGAAAATTTTAATGGTATAAAACCGTTTTTTTATATGCAAACATAGTAAATTATAACAAAATTTATATGGAAATGTTTGCCACACACTCGTTTTGGAATAGTTTTATACAAAGAACACACTATCCTTGACTAATTTTGTTAATAATTTATATTGACAAAATTTGCTTTAAGAGGTAAAATATGAATATATGTGGTTTTATATACCTTTCGCAAAAGATGAAATTACGCGAAAAAATCCGGCAGCACCGTGAAAATGATGCTGCCGGATTTTTTAAATATTTCAGACCGAAAAAGAAGACAAAATCCCCCCAAAAAAAATACCGCAGACTTCGGTTTTCGCCAAAGTCCGCGGCACAGTTCCATTTTATTTTTCTTTCGTTTCCGCATTATTTTCATCGCCCGAAGCGTCCCCGCTGTCGGTACTGTCCGAGCCGCTTTCGCCGTTTTCCTCGGGGGGATCGTCCTCTTTTTTGACCACGATCTCGTCCTTTGTAGGCAGCGACGTAAATTCGGGATATCCCGGCTGCTCCGAAATTACCTTGTGAAACGGTATAAAGGTGATCAGCTTGATATGAATTACCGCCGCATACAGCGCAAACGGAGCGATCCACACCGTATGCAAATACAGTATTGCAACAAAAATAAGCAGAACATTAAGTATGACCTCAATGACCAGCGCGGTCTTGTTCATAGTACCCGCAACAAATTCAAGAAGAAAAACAGCCAGCGCAAGCAGAGGTATGAAAAGATTGATCTGCGGAAGCATTTTTCCCATTCGCATAAGGTATGTGAAGCCGAAAAGAGAGTACGCGCCGAAAAACGCCATTACCACAATAGAGTAAATAAGCGTATACTTGAACACCTGATTGATAACCTTTGTCAAAGCGTCGGCACAGTCCCGCTTATGGGCGTCGTCAAGCCTTGGAATGTCCTTCGGCTCTACGTTTATCTCAAATCGGAATTTGCTCATACTGCGGCTCCCCTTTCGTATGTGTTGTCAGCTGTTGTCCGTATCTTCGGCTGCCGGATTGATCTCGTTGCCCGTTATATAATTTGTCCACAGCTCAACGGCGTGTTCGTAATTTGTTCTGAATTTTTCCTCGTTAATGCCGATACCGCCGTGTGGTTCTCTGAACGCGGCGAAAAGCTCGTCGGAAAGCGCGGGATACTCCATATCCTCCGCAAGATTTGTTCCGCTGAGCATATATCCAAGCTCGGTGACATTTTCGTCATCGGGGAAAACCTCGCTCAGATCGGAGAAAACTCCTTCTGTTGCGCCGATCTCCTCGCAGGCCTCCATGTCGGCAATGATAATTACCGTATCTCCCGACTGAAATTCCGCCACAAGCTTTGTCTGATCGGACTGGCGCGTGTACAGGTCTGTCTGGGATTCTCCCATTACCGCGGGAGCGTAAAACACTCTTACGTCAACCTTGCCGTCGCCGTTATAGTCCTCGCAGTACCGCTCCAGAACCAGCTCAATGTTCTCGGTATAGAACTGAAAGCTGTCGTCCTTGGCGATTATCATTACCGTAACGTCAGGCTTGACCCGCGTCACCAGATCGTACACAAGGAACGCCAGAATAAGAAAAATCGCCGTACCTATGATAATATACATCTTGTTGTGATAAAAGAAATTGCTTACCCTCTCCCACACCGTGTAGTGACGTTCCGTTTTGACCTCGAACGGAATGTCCTCCTCGGAAATGACCCCCTGTTTAAGCTTTAAAAGCTCCAGCTTTTCCTGCCTGAGCTTTTCGGCATAGCGGTCTCTTTCTTTGCGCTCGCGTTCGGCTCTTGCCGCCTCAAGCTCGCTCTGCCGTTTAAGTTCCTCGGCGCGTTCCCTTTCGTTCACCTCGCGGTAAACCTCCATAAAGGATTTGCCTTTTTTGGCTTTGGATTCTTCCGCGCTTTGGTTTTCTTCACTTGTTTCACGGGTCTCGTTGTTTTCGGTATCGGACATAATAACTTCCTTTCTGTTAGAGGGTAGAATTATTCGCTGTGATTTTCAATGTAATATTTGCAGGCGTCAACAATGAATTTCGCCTTGCTGATTTTATTTTTTTTGCAGTAGTCGTCTATAAGGCAGTAATCGTCGGTTTTTATGTCGGCTTTTAGTTGTTTTATACTGTCTTTATTTTTATTTCGGTACTCACGCATATATTCATTTCTGTTAAATGTTCCCATTATTCATACTCCATTAAAAGTTTATGTACGTAAAATTCCCGAAACATTAACAACAAATCTATAGTTACGTACGTAAAATATGTTATAATTAAATCAAGATAAAACTTGAAAGGAAATGCATATGGACCGCAATGAATTCAGCTTTGACGCGCTTTTTGAAAGCAATGAATTTAAAGTGTATGAATCGAAAGAACTGCTTTCGGCTTACGATGAACTGAACAGAGTTATCATATTATATTCCGATGACACTGTGAGACGCTCAAACGTGGAGTCAGCCGCCTTGGGCTGTATCTCCGAAGCGCAGCGTGCCTCTTTCAAGCAGGGCTTCTGCTTTGCGGTAAAGCTGCTGAAAGCCGTTTTTAAAATATAAAACTCAGCAGGCAAAATATCGGAGCGTTAATGCCCCGATATTTTTTTCTGTCTTAATATTCAAGCTTCTTGTTAAGATAATCAACAAGCTCCTCGATCTTAACGCGCTCCTGCTCCATGGTGTCGCGGTCGCGGACGGTCACGCAGCCGTCCTTTTCAAGAGTGTCAAAATCGTAGGTGATGCAGAACGGAGTACCGATCTCGTCCTGACGGCGGTAACGCTTGCCGATCTGTCCCGCCTCGTCGTACTCGACGGAGAAGTGCTTGGAAAGCATGGTGTAGACCTCGGTAGCCTGCTCCTTGAGCTTTTTGGTAAGGGGCAGTACAGCCGCCTTAACGGGAGCAAGAGCGGGGTGCAGGTGCATAACCGTGCGCACGTCTCCCTCGCCGATCTCCTCCTCGTCGTAAGCCTCGCAAACGATGGCAAGGAACAGTCTCTCCACGCCGAGAGACGGCTCGATAACGTAGGGAACATACTTCTCGTTGGTTTCGGGGTCAAAGTATTCAAGGGACTTTCCGCTGGTCTTGATGTGCTGAGTAAGGTCGTAGTCGGTTCTGTCCGCAACGCCCCAAAGCTCGCCCCAGCCGAACGGGAACAGATACTCGAAGTCGGTCGTTGCCTTTGAATAGAAGCAAAGCTCCTCGGGAGAGTGGTCGCGGAGACGGATGTTTTCCTCCTTGATACCCAGACCCAGCAGGAAGTCACGGCAGTAGCCTCTCCAGTACCGGAACCATTCAAGGTCTGTACCGGGCTTGCAGAAGAATTCAAGCTCCATCTGCTCGAACTCGCGCACGCGGAAAATAAAGTTGCCGGGGGTGATCTCGTTTCTGAAAGACTTGCCCACCTGCGCAACGCCGAAAGGAACTTTCTTTCTTGTGGTACGCTGAATGTTGGCGAAGTTTACGAAGATACCCTGCGCGGTCTCGGGACGGAGATAAAGCTCCGCCTTGGAGTCCTCGGTAACGCCCTGAAAGGTCTTGAACATCAGGTTGAACTGACGGATAGGGGTAAAGTTTTTCTTTCCGCAGTTGGGGCACTTGATGTCGTTGTTTTCGATAAATTCGCTCATCTGCTCATTGGTCCAGCCTGTGGGGTTGGTGTCCGTCTGGGACTCGATAAGCTGGTCGGCGCGGTGTCTTGTTTTGCACTCGCGGCAGTCCATAAGCGGGTCGGAGAAGCCGCCGAGGTGTCCCGAAGCCACCCAAGTCTGGGGGTTCATGAGGATAGCGCTGTCAAGTCCCACGTTATAGGGACATTCCTGCACGAATTTTTTCAGCCATGCGTTTTTGATATTGTTTTTCAGAAGCGCGCCGAGAGGGCCGTAATCCCAAGTGTTAGCAAGTCCGCCGTAAATCTCGGAGCCGGGGTATACAAAGCCTCTGCCCTTACAGAGCGCAACGATCTTATCCATACTTTTTTCTGCCATTTTATTTTACCACCTTTTAAAATATTCAAAACATATGGTATAATTATACTCCCAATTCCGCATATTGTCAATAGCTAAGCTTTTAACAAAGCGGAAATCAATTTAGCGGGGAGCCCCCGCGGGCTGAGTCACCCCCAATGTAAAATATTCAAAACATTAATTTTACTATGCCCCCTCAAGGGGGCGGGTGAATTTTTATTTTGCACAACATTTAGGCGGCGAAGCCGCCGACTAAAGCTGGTCGAGCTGAGCCCAGCTCGCAGAAGTCCAGAGGGCAGAGCCCTTTGGTCGCGCTCCGCAGAGCGCGAAATTCCCTCTCGCGCCCGCAGGCGCATATCGTTCAAAACGGTGAAAGGGGT
>JAAVHI010000071.1 GCA_014799785.1 Ruminococcus sp. | reverse complement strand
TCAGCCATAGTTTGTTCCGTCCAAAACGTCACACTGTGACGTTTTGGAGATTTACTTTGCCGCGCAATGCAACAAGGGGGAGCGGTCGTGTCCGCTCCCCCTCGGAATGACTGTCGTCATTCCTCACCCCTTTCACAGTTTTGAACGAAAGGGGATTTCGCCGCCTGCGGGCGGCGACCAAAGGGCTCCTCGCCCTTTGGAAACCTCGCCAGCTGTGCTCAGCCGGACCAGCTTTAGTCGGCGGCTTCGCTGCCTAAGTGTTGCTACATATTGCGTAGCACGCTAAATCAAAATTTATTCGCAAAATTGATTTTCGTGAACTTATTGTAAAAGCTATTGATTTTTGCGGGAAAATATTGTATAATAAAATGTAATGTGAGTCGGAGGACTCAGAGAATTTTACACCTTTGAAAGGCGGTTGTTTTAATGAAAACAAAAATTTTAAACGGCGTGTCCCTCCCCAATATCCCCTGGCAGGACAAGCCCGCAGGATGCAGGGACGTAGTTTGGCGTTACGACGCTAACCCCATCATCAAGCGCGACCATATCATGGTAAAGAAGGCTAACGGCTACAGAGAGCCCTCAAACTCTATCTTCAACAGCTCCGTAGTTCCCTTTGAGGTTGGCGACTACAAGTTTGCGGGCGTTTTCCGCGTTGACGACAGAGAGCGCAACATGGAGCTTCACGTTGGCTTCTCCAAGGACGGTATCAACTGGGATATTAACGAGGAGAGAATCAAGTTTAAGTGCGATATCCCCGAGGTAGGTCAGTGGCAGTACGGCTACGATCCCCGTGTCTGCAAGCTTGTTGACGAGGACGGCAAGGACAGATACATTGTTACATGGTGCAACGCTTACGGCTGGAAGCCTACTATCGGCATTGCTTACACCTACGATTTCAAGGAATTTACACAGCTTGAAAACGCATACCTGCCTTTCAACAGAAACGGCGTAATGTTCCCCCGCAAGATCAACAATAAGTATATGATGATGAGCCGTCCCTCCGACAGCGGTCACACTCCTTTCGGAGATATGTTCATCAGCCAGTCTCCCGACCTTACCTACTGGGGCGAGCACCGTCACGTTATGGGACCCTCCAAGGGCTGGGAAGCTACCAAGATGGGCGCAGGCCCTATTCCTATCGAGACAGACCGCGGCTGGCTTATTTTCTACCACGGCGTTCTGACCTCCTGCAACGGTTATGTGTATAGCTTTTCCGCTGCTCTCCTTGACAAGGACGAGCCTTGGAAGGTTCTTAAGAGAGGCGCTTCCTACCTTATCAGCCCCCAGACCGATTACGAGCTTATCGGCGATACCGACGCAGTAACATTCCCCTGTGCAAACCTTGTTGACGCCGACACAGGCAGAATCTGCATCTACTACGGCTGCGCAGACACCTGCACCGCTCTTGCGTTCACATACGTTGACGACGTTATGGACTTCCTTGACAACAACAGCCAGGTATAATTGATTTTTCACAAATTTCGCGGGGACAGGTCTCACGTCCCCGCGAAATTGTTTATGATGAAACTGTAAATAAAAAAAAGAGGGGACGGTTTTACGTTCCCTCTTTTTATAAAATTGTGTGTCACATTGCAATAATAAAGTTGACCGTTCCAAAAGAAAAGCACACGGGAATAACGTTTGCATTGGAAAGCTCGCTCATATCAAAGCGTTCGCGGAAGCTCTGAGATCCCAGATCAAGCTTTAGCCCCTCAGTGCTTGAAAGATTTTCCGCAAAAAGACCGTTGTGAAGATTGATAAAATTGCTTATGCAGGTATGGGTGTAATCGTCCTCCGCGGTAAGATGTTCATTGGTAAAGCGGGAGGCGAACTCTATCATTGAGGAAGTGTCCGCGTCAATGAGCGTTATGGCATGAATTCCTCCGTCTATCCTCTGGGACGCGCTTGCCGAAAGCGCACCCATAAGAGCGTGAGCGTCCATGGGAGTAAAATCGCTGCCGATAAAGCGAATAAGATTTTTGAAAAGCAGCGAAACATAGCTTGTCATATAGCCCGAACCGTTTATGGAATTAAAGTTGTAAAAATTTCTTACAAGTCTTTGGGCGGAGGAATCGCTTTCACCGCCGAAATCCGCGTCGGAGATACTGTTTTCGGTCTTGTAGGAATTAAGCGCCTGCTCAAACTGGGCAGTGGTCATATAACCGTTGTCAACGAGAGCCTGACCTAAGATAAGGTGTCCCGCAGGCTGCGTTTTAAGGAGACTTTCCACGTTCTCTCTGGAAATATACCCCATATCAACCATAACGTCGCCTATTCTTTTGTCCGCGCTCTGCTGCTTCTGATGGGCTTTTTCCACCTGAGCAGCCGTCATAAGTCCCGCATTTATCGCAAGCACGCCCAATTGAGGACGGGTGGCGTTCATTGTCTGAAGCACTTCCGAAAGATGTTCGGGAGAAACAAGCTGCTGCTGAAGCAGGTAATTGCCGAAAAACTGCGTAAACATAGCAAAAGCTCCTCCTTTTAGCTTTCGGGAAATATGTCCCTGTACGAAAAAATTTCGCCGCACTAAGTTCACATTATTATAGATAATATTATACAATAATTATAAGTATTTTTCAAGATATTTTTGAAATATTATAAACACATTTTTAACGATTTTTTTGTGCATTTTGCCGATTGTTGCTCGAAAAAAGTTTCCGCAATCCCTCAAACCCTTTGAGGAAACAGGTTTGAGGCGATTTGGCGGAGCTCTTGACAATTGTGAAATTTTATGTATAATTATATAATAATAATATTTCGTATCTGTTTTCCGTTTTGTACGGACACTTTCTTTTTCAGCGGCATAAATTTTTTCTTGCGGACGTTTTTCGCCGCATTTTATCAGTTTTTATCACTATTCAGAAAAGAGGTACAGCTATCATGGAAAAAAGCACCGGCAGTCTTTTTGCCGCCCTTAAAGAGATAGGCGTTGAAGTCGATAAAACACTTTCGCGGTTCGGGGACGATTCCTCCGAGATCTATGCCAAGTTCCTGAAGCGCTTCCCCGACGAGGACAGGATCACGCCGATCAAAGACGCGGTTTCGGAAAATGATCTCGAAAAGCTCTCACAGACCGCCCACAAGCTTAAAGGGGTCTCCGCAAATCTCGGAATGACCGCTCTTTCGGAAGCCGCGCACACTCTTGAGCTTAAAGCCAAGAACGGCTCCGCGGAGGGTGCAGATGAGGATATAAAGCGCATTGAAGAGCTGAACGAGGAAGTTTGCCGTATTATCAGTGAAAATACATAGACGGTAAAGGCTGAGGCTTTCCGTGCAAAAAGGACATAACGCATACCGCGGAACAGCGGCGGTATGCGTTATGTCCTTTGTTTTATTGCTTTTAACCGAGCCGCGTCATATCTGCGCGTCAAGGGTAAGCCCGTAGGACGGCAGAAATTCCCGTATAAACTCCTCCGCCTCGGGAAGCTCCATGTCGTGTACGGCCTTAAGGGTACTCTGCTCCGCGTTGGCAAAATCCAGATTTCCCATGTTCCGCTCCTCGATACACTTTATAAGCGCGGAAAGCTTGTCCGCAGCCTTTACAAGCTGCCAAAGCTCGCTTTCCTCCTCGGTTTTTCCCATCAGCGGACGGTAATATTCCCGCAGGTCGTCGGGCAGATAGCTCAGTATCTTCTCCCCAGCGATCTCTTCCACCCTGCCGTACTGCTGCTTTATCTCCTCGTTGTAGTACTTTACGGGCGTGGGCAGGTCTCCCGTAATTATTTCGGTAACGTCGTGGTACATTGCCAGCAGCGCGACCCGTTCGGGATCGACGTTCCCGCCGAAGCGGACGTTCCTGTACAGCGCAAGAACATGGGCGATAAACGCCGTCTCCAGACTGTGCTCACTTATGTTTTCGTTAACGGCGTTTCGCATAAGTCCCCAGCGGTTTATATATTTCATTCGTGAAATTATGGCAAAAAATTTCCTGCCCCCCGCACAGTTTCCTGCCGCATTTCCTGTCTCGTTTCCGGACACAAAGCCCGCCCCCTTTCTCCGTTTCGGATTACTGCCTTATATGGATACCCTGAGACTCGATATAGTCCTCCATTTCCTCCTTGGCTTCCTCAGCCCATGAGGTCTGGTCGGGCATAAGATTATGCTTGTCACCGTTTGTTTTTTCGGGAACGCGCGTGTCCTGCCCGTTCTGCTTGTTCTTATCTTCCATAAGCTAACTCCTTAAAATAAATCTTGCCGCCTGCTCTGTCATTTCGGATATTTCGGGAAGCTCCGCAATAGGCTGTATGCTCATTATCAGGTCTGCAACATAAAGAACTGTTACCAGTATCATGCTCCATGAAGTAACAAGAATTGGAAAAGTGCGCTTTTTATGATAGGCAGTATAGGCGGGCAGCTTCAGTCCTCCCGAGACCGCCTCCGAGACGAACACCACCAGTCCCGCGATAAGAAAAACAGGCAGAGTTATCACGGTCAGCGCAAAGGACGCGTCCTCGTTAAAGTATTCCACAACAGTCTGTATAGAAGCTATGGCGTTTGCCGACATATGACATATTATCGACGGAATGATCGAACCCGTCTTTATTGTGATGATCGCCATTGGTATCCCCAGCAGGAAGCCCAGTACGAACTGATAGGGATTTCCGTGCATAATGCCGAAAATAAACGCCGAGAAAAATATGGCGAACCGCTGGCTTATCTTGGCTGTGCAGCGCAGCACTATCCCTCTGTAGACAAGCTCTTCGCCTATGGGAGCGAGAATGAGCGTTGAGATCACGTCCGCCGCGTAGACCGAGGGATTATGCTCAAGGACGTAGTTCATTCCCGCAACCTCCAGACCCACCGAATAAAAGCCGCTGGACATGATAATGGTACAGATCATCGACACCTGCTGAAGAAAAAGCACTATCATCACGTATTTTGCGATCTCTTTGCCGTTCAGGCCGTCTGTCCTGAAAAGCTCCTTGGGGTTATAGCGGGTCATAGCGCAGTATCCAGCAAAAACAAGCATTGCTGTGAGCGCGGGAAAGCACCAGCCTACGATCGCGCGAGCAAGGGTATAGACCGCCTGACCGTACTCGTTGTACTCTATTTCGCCGCAGAAAGCCCAAAATCCCGTATAGCAGAAAACGATTATAAGTATGTACAGCGCCAGCAGAGCCGCTCCAACAGCGTTGAAAGTGCGGCGTATTTCTTTTTTCTCGTCTGCGGTCGTTTCGTCTTCATAGTACATCTGAGGAGGAAGCTGACCGTTGTTCAGACCGTTTGGCTGTCCGTAATAATTCATATAATTTCTCCGATTTTTAAAGCTTAAAGGTAGCGTATTACCGCCGCGATCTTTCCGATTATCTCGCACTCGTCCACGATAATGGGATCCATGGTGTCGTTTTCGGGCTGGAGGCGGTAGTGACCGTTTTCCTTGTAGAACGTCTTGACGGTAGCCTCTTCTCCGTTTACCATAGCGGCGACGATCTCGCCGTTTCGGGCGGTGGAGCATTTTTCCACAACAACGATATCCCCGTCCAAAATAGCCGCGTTTATCATGCTCTCGCCGCGGACTTTAAGAGCGAAAAGCTCTCCTGTGTAGTTTTTCTGCTCGTGGAAGTTGATGTAGTCCGTAATGTCCTCCACCGCGGTAATGGGCTGGCCCGCCGTGATAGTACCCACCAAGGGTATCTTAACAGCACCCTTTCCCGCAAGCTTTATTGCGCGGTTGCAGCCGTCAACCTTTTCAAGGTATCCCTCCGAAACAAGGTTATTGACATACCTTGCCGCCGTGGAGGTAGAGCGTATGCCCAGAGCCGCGCATATCTCACGTATGGACGGAGCAAAGCCGTCCTCCATTCGCTCCTTGACGTACTCGAAAACCCGTTTTTCCTTGTCGTTCATTTAAACCATCCTTTCGGTGAATTTCTTCCCTATCGGGAGTATTTCTCGTTCAGCAGTTCCAGTATTCTTCTTGCCGCCTTGTTAACGTCTCCGCAGCCGAGGGTAACTATCAGGTCGCCCTCCTCCGCGTTTTCGCAGACGTACTGCGACACAAGCTCTATGCTCTCGTCGTGCTCCTTATCGAAGCAGATCGAACCCTCTATTTTGTCCGCTAAAGCGGAAGCGGTTATTCCCGACGTGTTTACCTCTCTGCCGCCCATTATGGACGTAAGGACTACCTTGTCGGCAATGGAAAGCGCCTTTGCAAAGTCGTCAAGCAGAAGCTCCGTCCTTGAAAATGTGAACGGCTGGTGCACCGCCCACACCCGCTTGAAGCCCAGCTTTACCGCGGACTCCAACGTTGCGGCGATCTCCGCAGGGTGGTGACCGTAATCGTCCACAACGGTAATACCGCCTGCTTCGCCGTACTTTTCAAAACGTCTGCCTGCTCCCTTAAAGCTTTCCAGACCTGCGGAAATTCCCTCGGGAGAAGCTCCCGCGTATTCCGCAGCCGCGGCGGCAGCGACGGCGTTCACAATGTTATGCTCGCCGGGAACGTGCAGTACCGCCTTGCAGAACAGCTTTCCGTCCCGCATAATATCAAAGGAGGTCTCCATGCCGCCGATGTGCTTTATGTTGGCAGGATACCATTTATTGCTTTCCGACCTGCCGAAGGTGATTATCCTGTTTTTGTCAAGACCCTCCACAGCCCGCATGGAATTTTCGTCGTCCCCGTTGATGATAACGGCGCTGTCGGCATTCTCACAGAATTTGCGGAAAGACTTTATGATATTGTCAAGATTTTTGAAATAGTCCAGATGATCCTCGTCAACGTTCAGCACCACCGCCGCCGAGGTTTTAAGGTTGAGAAAATGATCCTGAAATTCACAGGCCTCGCACACCATGATATCGCTTTTGCCCGCAATTCCGCTGCCGTGGATAAGGGGGAGCTTTCCGCCTATAACCGCGCTTATGTCAAGTCCCTGCATAACAAGTATCTGGGTTATCATGGAGGTAACGGTGGTCTTGCCGTGAGTACCGCTTACGCAGATGGTGTTTCCAAATTGCTCTGTAAGGATACCTAAAAGCTGGCTTCTTTCCAGCACTGTCGCCCCGCTGTTTTTGGCGGCTATAAGCTCGGGATTGTCGGGCAGGATAGCCGCCGTGTGGACGATAAGGTCGGCGTCCCCGATATTCTCCGCCCGCTGACCTAAATACACGGGAATACCCATACTGCGGACAGCCTGCAAGGTCTCCGTCTCGTTGTTGTCCGAGCCCGTCAGATAATATCCCTTTGAGTGGAGTATCTGCGCCAACGGATACATTCCGCTTCCGCCTATGCCGATAAAGTGGATATGTCGGCTGTTATTTATAATTTGTTTATCCAAAAATTACACCCCGCATATTTTTGTTTCAGAAAAAGTTAAAAAATTTTAAAAATAATCTGCTATACTATAGGATAGCGGCATACATATTATCGGCAAATTTTTATTTTTCATACTGAATATTTTACCATTAAATGTTTAATAATATGTTTGTAGTTAAGTATACCGCAAATGTCAATTATTAAGGAGGACGTTTCTAATGAACATCACAGACATTAAAATCAGGAAAATTATACCTGAGGGCAGACTCAGGGCAGTTATTTCCATCACCATCGACAATATGCTCGCCGTACACGACATCAAGGTCGTTCAGGGTGATGAAAGACTGTTCGTTGCAATGCCCAGCAGGAAGGATGAAAGCGGGATCTTCAGAGATATCGTTCACCCGATCTCTCCCGACGCCCGCAAGCTTGTTGAGGACGAGATCCTCGAAGCTTACACCCGCCATATAGAGCAGATGCAGGCTGAAGCCGAAGCAGAGGAAGCAGGTTTCTAAGTGGGGAGCCCCACAGGCATATTGTTCCCACGGTACTTGGCTTCTTCAAAGCAATACCGCACTTGACTTTACCCGACCCGCAAGGTGGTCGGGTAAAGTTTTTTATTTGCTTATTTTGCTTATTTGCCCAGTATCCTTGCCGCCTTGAGTACGGCGCACTGAGTTTTCGCGTCGGGGAGCTTTCCGTCCATGACCATCTGAACGGCGTCCTCAAGCTTTACCTTTATCACGTCAAGGAATTCATCCTCGTCAAGGGACTGAGACTGGTAGGTCAGACCCGTTGCAAGGTACATATGAATTTTCTCGGTGAGGTACGCCACGGAGGGATAGCATACTCCAAGATACTCAAACTTTTCGCAGACCATGCCCGTTTCCTCACGAAGCTCTCTCAGACCCGCCTCGCGGTGGTCCTCGCCGAATTCAAGCTTGCCCGCGGGAAGCTCGGTAAGGACTTCCTGAAAAGGATACCTGAACTGCTGTACCATAAGTATCTCGCCCTCGTCGGTAATGGGAACGACGCATACTCCGCCGGGGTGTACCACCAGCTCGCGGTTGACTATCTCGCCGTTTTCAAGCTCGGCTTGGTCTTTTTTTACGGTGATGATTTTTCCGTCGAAAATAAGCTCGGAGCTTACTGTTTTTTCAAAAAGATGCATATTAAAACCTCCGGTAAAAAATTGCACAACAAATGTTCTGTTTTTAACATTATAACACATTGCTTTCCGTTTAACAAGGGGTCGGGAGGTATTTTTTTATATTTTTTCACAAAAATTGCAAAATCTATTGTAAAGAAGCGGAAAAGCATTTATAATAAATATATGTATATCTAAAAATCAACAACGGAGGTTCGCTTTGAAAAATTCACAGATATCGCTGAAATTCAGCTTCAGAAATCTTCTGATAAACAAGGGAATATACCTTTTCGCGTTCTTTATCCCCATGATAGTATTGCTGGTGTCCTACTTTATTTTCGGCATCTATCCCTTCGGGGACGAGTCCGTGCTGGTGCTCGACCTGAGCGGTCAGTACGTTTACTACTACGAAAACCTCAGGGACGCTTTCTGGGGGAACGGCAGCTTCGTAAACAGCTGGAGCCGCAACCTTACGGGAGAAACAATGGGTATCTTCGCCTACTATCTGGCAAGTCCGTTCACCATTGTGATAATGCTCCTGCCCCGCTCAATAATGACCACCTCCCTGCTTATCATGCAGATGCTAAAGGTAGGCTCGGCTTCGGTAACGTTTTGTATGTATCTGCGGAAGTCCAAAAACACCGCGCCCTATACCGCGCTTATTTTTTCAATCCTGTACAGCCTTATGGCGTACATGATAGTACAGCTTATGGACCCCATGTGGCTGGACGGTCTTATCTACCTCCCTATAATCTGTCTGGGAATAGAACGCCTTATCGACAAGGGAGAATGGCTGCTGTTCATAATTCCCCTTGCGCTGATGTTTATAGCGAATTTTTACATTGGCTGGATGATAGCCATTTTCTGCTGTCTGTACTTTATTGCTTACTACTTTTTTATCGCAAAGGATACGCTTCCGTTCCATTTCAAGCATATGCTGCTGTCGGGCGTTAAATTCGCCTGCGGAGGAGTTATAGCCGCAGTCTGCGCGGCATGGCTGCTCATACCCCTTTACTACAGCCTTAGTCTTGGCAAATTCGAGTTCTCCACGCCCAGCTATGAAATGAAGACCCAGTTCGATTTCGCGGACTTTTTCATGAATATCCTCCCCAACGTTTACGACACCTGCCGTCCCGAGGGCTCACCCGTTATCTACTGCGGGGTAATGACAATACTGCTTATTCCGCTGTTTTTCTTTAACAACAACATAAAGCTGCGCCAAAAAATAGGCTTCGGGCTTCTCACTCTGTCGGTGATACTGTCCATGTATATGTCTACGGTGGACTTGGTATGGCACGGCTTTCAGGTACCCAACTGGCTGCCATACAGATACTCGTTCACTATCAGCTTCCTTATGCTTGTTATGGCGGCGCAGGCTTTCGAGCGTATCGAGGGGATAAGCTTCAAGGAAATAGGCGGGACGTTCTTCCTGCTTGCGGCATATGTTCTGTATCTTGACAAGCAGAACCCCACTGTCTCCGCAAACGGCAAGGATATCGAAAAAATGAATATCCTTGCGACGGTATGGTTTACCATACTTCTGGCAGGACTTTATGCGCTTATGCTTTATTTACAGAAAAAGCACTACAAGGTAAAACCCGTGCCGATTGCAATAGCGATACTTGTTATCGCGGAAATGACGGTAACGTCCTCCTATACCATGTATAAGATCGACAAGGACGTTGTGTACTCCAAATACAGCTCCTACAACAGATACATCACCCTCGGACGGAACACCGTGGAGAAGATATACGAAATGGACGACAGCCCGATCTACAGGATAGAAAAGAATTTCCACCGCACCGTAAACGACCCTATGGCGTTCGGCTCATTCGGACTTTCCCATTCAAGCTCCACCCTTAACGCCGCACCTATACAGTTCCTGCGGAATTTAGGCTTCTCCTACGGCGGACACTACATCAAGTACAAGGGCGCGACTTATGTTACCGACGCGATATTCGGAATAAAATACGTTATGGAAAAGGGCAATGCCCCTCAGCCCGGCGAGGACGGAACAACGCCTCCTCCCGACGTTGAGAAGTCAAAGCATTATGACAAGCTTGTGCTTGCAAACGGCGACAAAAAGGAGATAATGTACGTTTACGAAAACCCCTACGCTCTGCCCGTCGCTTTCATGGCGGACGAGTCCATAGCAGACCTGAGCTTCGACACTTGGGAAAATCCCTTTGAAAATCAGAACAAGCTGCTGTCCGCGCTGTTGTCCGACGAATATCAGGAATTTTTCAAGCGGATTGAGGACTACGAGATCGTTCCCGAAAACGCAAAGCCCTCAACCTACGGAACTCACACAAAATACGTGCCGAGAATAGACGGTGAGAACTCCCACATTGAGTTTATCTTTGAAGCTCCCACGGACGATATGATCTATATGTATTTCCCCTCCCAGTACGAGCGGGAGGTGAATCTGTGGCTCAACAAGGATTTTGTGGACTACTACTACGAGGCGGGAAGAATGTGCATTCAGCCGCTGGGAAAATTTAACGCGGGGGACGAGCTTTCCTTTATCACCACCATTACCGAGAAAAAGAAAGAGGTTCTTTTCAAGGAGAATTATTTCTACTATCTTGACGAGGAGATGTTCCGCGAAGCCATCGACGAGCTTAAGCGTCAGCCTCTTGAGATAGAAAGCTTCAAGGAGGATCATCTCAAGGGTACTGTAACTGCCGAAGAGGACGGCATACTGTTCACCACAATTTCATGGGAGCCGGGCTGGACTGTTCTTGTAGACGGCGTAAAGACCGAGCCTGTCAAGGTCGCAAACGACGCGCTGGTAGGCATTCCCATGAGCGCGGGAACTCACACCGTGGAAATGAAATTCTTCCCCAAGGGGCTTGCTCTCGGACTTGCAGTATCGCCAATCGGAATACTTGCAGTCGTCCTGATAGGACTTTATGAACGCAAGAACAGAAAAGTAATGCTTAACAGAATTTACGAATAACCTTTTACAAAGACTTAAAGAGAGGAACTGATGTTATGGCAAACAATTCAAACAGCGGATACGAAATTATCTGGACGGATAAAAAGCGCACCCTTTTCGGACTTCCCCTTTCGTTTACAAAATATATCCTTACCGAGAAAAAATTCATCACCCGCAAGGGCTTTCTGTCCATTACCGAGGACGAGATAGAGCTTTACCGCGTTGTAGATAAAAGCCTGCGCCAGCCCTTCGGGCAGCGCATTTTTGGCTGCGGAACAGTTATCATCAACTGCCGCGACACGGATACTCCCGTGAAAGAGGTGACCTCAATCAAAAATCCGCGGGACTTCATGAACATCTTTGAAAAGCAGGTCGATATCCAGCGGGATAAATACCGCACCCGCGGCAGGGACATGATAGCGTCCGATATGCATATCGACTGCGACCATGACGAGGACTGATCCATGCTCGACTTTATCACCGAAAAAACCGACTGCTGGGACTATCTGAAAAGCACCGATCTCCCCGTGTTCATTTACGGCATGGGGGACGGTGCGTTAAAGATAATGCGTGTTTTCGAGCAGTACCGCATACCCCTTGCGGGCTTTTTCGCAAGCGACGAATTTGTCCGCGGACACACTTTTCAGGGACATCTTGTTCATACGCTTTCACAAATTGAGGCTCTTATTGACGACTTTGTTATCGTCCTTGCTTTTGCGGCAGGGTATCAGAGCCTTTACGACAGGATAAACGAGATCGCAAAGCGGCACATTCTCCTTGCTCCCGACGTTCCCGTTGCGGGGGAGGGTCTGTTCACCTATGCCTACTGTCTGGAAAATGCGGAGAAAATTCAGGCGGTCTATGATATGCTTGCGGACGAAAAGTCCCGTCAGACCTATGCGGACGTGCTGAATTTCAAAATAAGCGGCAGGATAGATTACTTAAATAACTGCACGTCTCCGAAAGAGGAAGTTTACGGTGAAATTATCCCTCTTGGCAATGAAGAAGTTTTTGCGGATTTGGGAGCCTATAACGGTGATACCGCCGCCGAATTTATTGAGGCCTGCGGAAACAGTTTCCGTCACATTTACGCCTTTGAGCCTAACCCTAAAAATTTCCGCAAGCTTACAAAAAATCTTCCCGACAGCGATAAAATTACTTTGTTCAACGCCGCGGCGGGACGTGAAAACGGCACTGTAAAAATCTCCGCAAACGAGGGAAGAATGTCCCGGGAAAACGGTTCGGGAAAGACCGTGGAAATACCCGTCCTTGCAGTTGATAACGCTGTCCAAGAGGACGTGACTTTGCTGAAGCTTGACGTTGAGGGCGGCGAGCGGGAAGCTATCCTCGGCGCACGTCGGCACATTGAAAACGGCGCGAAGATACTTTGCTCACTTTACCACCGAAACGAGGATATGTTCGACCTGCCGCTGCTGATAAAAAACATTAACCCCGAGCTGAAATTTTACGTCAGACATCAGCTTTATATTCCCGCGTGGGAGACGAATTTGTACGCAGTACCCAAAGGAGAATAATTATGATAACCGAAGCATTTGACAATAAATCAAAGGCAATAATTGAGCCGCGGATAAATGAAAACGCGCCTGCTGTTGACGCGTGCATTCTTACGTTTTCCGAGAAAATAGAAAAATTTGTGACAGAGAATTATGACTGCAAGCAAATCGGCACATTTCGCTTTGCAACGGGAGATACTCCCGTCTATCAGATCGACTTTAGGGAAAAGAAAATTGCTTTCTATAAAACTTATGTGGGAGCCCCCGCCTGTGTGGGAACAGTTGAGGACAGTCTGTCAATAATAAAAACGAAAAAATATGTTGTATTCGGCGGGGCGGGCTGCCTGGACAAGGAAATAGCCCACGGAAAAATAATGATACCCACCGAAGCTTATCGGGACGAGGGCACGTCCTATCACTATATGCCCGCTTCCGATTATGTCACCGTAAAAAATTCGGATATCGTTGCGGAATTTATGCGTGAAAACGGTATCCCCTATGTTAAGGGAAAGACATGGACTACCGATTCGTTTTACAGGGAGACTGTAAATAATTTTGAAAAGCACAAGGCTGACGGCTGCATTTCGGTCGAAATGGAGTGCGCGGGCTTGCAGGCGATGTGCGATTTCAGGGACTTGGAGCTGTACGCGTTTTTTACAAGCGCGGACCTGCTGGACGCTCCCGAATGGGACAAGAGACACAAAGACGGAGAGATAAAGGGTACTCAGCACGACGCGGGACATTTTGATATTGCCCTTGAGCTTGCGGTCTATGCTGCGGAACATAAATGAAAAAAATTGCCTCTCTGAATTGTATTATAGGTGAAAACATTCTTTGGAGGTAATGCTATGAAAAATCTTGCAAAGCTCATTCTGGCAGCTGTTATGACCGTTTCGCTTTTTTCAGCCTGCGGAAAAGCGGAGGAAGAACCTATTGACGTAAGCGATGTCAAGGACATGGTTTTCGGTTCGGAAACTCCCTATATACTTTATTGCAGCGAGGAAAAAATTATTATTAACGGTACTTTCGGCGTGGTAGTTTACGACCTTGAAAACGGTAAGCTTACCGACAGAATAAGCCTTGACAAAATTCGGGAGCTTGGTATGGTCGGCTACGGCAATTACGCTTCTGCGGACGGTGAGACGATATATTTTACCGATATGCTGCAAAATGTCGGAGCGGTAAATTCCTTTGTTGCTTACGACGTTGAAAGCAAGACCGCGTCTCCCGTCAAAGAAATTTCCGATGATGAATTCCGCGAAGAGAGTTGGAACTGGGACGGCGGGCGTTTTCAAGTGAAGCATTACGACCCTGCGGACTACGAAAAGTATTACGAAAAATATATTGCCGAAGGCTGCCTTATAGGTGATAATTCCGTGCCGCTTGAAAACGAGTTTGTATTTCTGATAGTACCGTCGTTTATGCTTTACGATACCCAGATTGTGGTATGCGGTTACGACGGCAGCGAGAAGGTTTACGGGGTTTTTGATAATAGTGACTGAATATTTTGGAGGAAATTATGAATGCTGTAAAAGTATTTGTATGTCTGCTTGCAGCGGTCATTGCCGCAATACATTTCAGGTATGTAAAAGCGGGAGAAACTGTGTCGGAAGAAACAACGGTTTCCGAAACGACAGCTGTAACTTTAAGCGAGGAAGAGCTTGATGCATTTGCAGAAAATATACCCGAAATTGTGTTTGTTATGTCCCATAATTATGATGACACAAACATTCTCGGCTGTTACATAACAAACACGGGCGAAATGAAGATGTACGATTTCAGGAACATTGCTCCCGATGAGATTTATGAGGTTCCCGATGTTTATGACAGGCTTGAAGAAGCGGTATGCTCCGAAATAGATTTCAAGCTGTATAGTAAGCATGAAAACGTGTTTACAGAAAAGGATTTAGTCATAATACCTGAAAATAAATTGATTGAATACTATAAGGAATTATTGCAGATAAACGGAACAGCTGTTAAGCGGGATTCCGGGGTCAGATATGATGACCCGGAACACCCGACCGGTCATTACAAATACTATGGAATAAAATATGATGAGAATAACGACCGGCAGTGTATTCTTTTATACGGAAACGGAGAAGGCTATAGTTACTATTACAATAAATTCGCGACTGAATTAAACTATAAAATTTATTTAGAAGCATATGATAAATTCGATGGTTTTCTTAGAGGGCGTTTGGTCTGAAAATTATAACGGAGGTACAAAATGTACTTATATCATTACTACGACAAATCCGGAACGCCGTTCCGAAATTTGTCGGAGCTTCCTGTCCCGGAAGCGAAAGCCGTCCTTGAAAAAATAAAAGCCGAGAAGCCTAATTCACAAGGCGCGGAAAGGCACGACAAATATGTTGAGTACAGACGGAACTGCGAGGAAATTCTCCGCAACGAATTTCTGAAAAAGGGCGGGAAAATACTCCGCACACCGCCTCACTATATGGTGGTTGAACATAGTCCTTGGCTCAGCACCTGGTTTGAGGACTGCGGCATTGTTAAAATTCCCATTGAGGAATTTGACACAGCGACCCTTTCCTTTACATACGGCGACTCAATGCCCACGTTCAGCAAGGCTGTAAACGACGGAAAGGAGTACCGTCAAAAGCTTTACACCTATGACGAGATACTGAAAATTATTGAAAAATACGGCTTGCCGCAGGACTGGAACGACGACGGAAAACACGGTCCCGAAAGGTATGTGGAGGTACACGTCTGGAGCGATGAGACGGTGGGGAAATATAAAGGATGCATAAAATGAGCGGAAAGTGGAATATTTTTGAACTTGCAAACGGACATTTATCCTGCGAAAATATAAGTCTTGGATCACAGGATATTGATAAGATAGAGGAAATTATTGAAAAACATTTTGGGGCAGGAATACTAAGACGCAGAAAAATTTATGTTTCTTATGACTGTTGGTCGGGAGTTTATATTATGCCTGTGTGGTATGGTGTAAGTGAAGAAATCAGGTCCGACAGCGATGAGTTTGTAAAGGAAATTTACGAATTTCTGAAAGCTTCGGAAAAACAATAAGGAGACTATATGGTACTGCTTGTTATCGACGCGCAAAATGCAATCACAAACGACCGCCTGTACAGATTTCAAGAATTTGTTTCAACAGTAAAAACGCTGATAAAAACGGCTCGTGAAAACAACATTGAGGTTATTTTCGCAAGGCACGACGACGGCGCGGGAACGCCCATGACAAAGGGTCTTGACGGCTTTGAGATTTACGGAGAGTTCGCTCCCGAACAGGACGAAAAAATATTTGACAAGCAGGTGAACAGTCCGTTCAGGGACACGGGGCTTGCAGAATATTTATCGGAAAAAGGTGAGACGGAATTAATAATTACTGGACTGCAAACCGATTACTGCATTGACGCGGCGGTGAAGTGCGGCTTCGAGCGGGGCTATAAAATAATTGTCCCGCGGCTTGCAAATACTACCTTTGACAACAGCTTCATGACCGCCGAAAAATGCTGTGACTATTACAATAATTTCATCTGGAACGGCAGATACGCGGAGTGTATTTCCGCTGACAATACAATTTTAAAAATGAAAGGACTTCAAAAATGAAACGTACCGAACTTAAAAAACTGCATGAAAATCCCGAAAGCTTTTCCGAAACAGTCACAGTCTGCGGCTGGATAAAATCTCTCCGCACGGGCAAGGGGATAGCTTTTATTTCGATTTCCGACGGAAGCTGCTTTACCCCTGTTCAGATTGTAGCCGAGGCAGACAAGCTTGATAATTTTGAGGAAATTTCCAAGCTCAACACAGGCGCGGCGATAAGCGTTTCGGGACGTGTTATAGCCACTCCAAACGCCAAGCAGAAATTTGAGATAAACGCCGATAAAATCGAAACAGAGGGAATTTCCTCTCCCGATTATCCCTTGCAGAAAAAGGCGCACGGACTTGAATATCTCCGCACTATTTCGCACCTGCGTATGCGTACAAATACCTTTCAGGCGGTGTTTAAAATACGCTCCGCGGCGGCGCAGGCTCTTCACAGGTTTTTTGCGGAAAATGGCTTTGTGTACGCCCACACGCCGATAATTACCGCAAACGACTGCGAGGGCGCGGGAGAGATGTTCCGCGTTACCACGATCGACCCTGACGACGTCCCCAAAAATGACGAGGGTCGTGTGGACTATGCCGAGGACTTTTTCGGACAGCCCGCGTCCCTGACGGTTTCGGGTCAGCTTGAGGGCGAATGCATGGCAATGGCGTTCGGAAAAATTTACACATTCGGGCCAACATTCCGCGCGGAGAAATCCTATACTCCCAGACACGCCGCTGAGTTCTGGATGATCGAGCCCGAGATCGCTTTTGCCGACCTTGAGGACGACATGGAGCTTGCGGAAAATATGCTGAAATATGTCCTCAACGCGCTGCTGAAAGAGTGTCCCGCGGAGCTTGAATTCTGCAATAATTTTTACGACAAGGGTCTGCTGGAAAGACTAAGGGCTGTGGCGGCTGCGGACTTTGCAAGATGCCCCTACACCGAAGCGATCGAAATTCTCGAAAAGCACAAGGACGAGTTTGAATACCCTGTATTCTGGGGCTGCGACCTCCAGACGGAGCATGAGCGTTATCTCACCGAAAAGGTATTCGGAAAGCCTGTTTTTGTGACGGATTATCCCAAGGAGATAAAGGCGTTTTATATGCGCCTTAACGACGACGGAAAGACCGTTGCGGCGGTAGACCTGCTTGTCCCCGGAGTGGGGGAGCTTATCGGCGGAAGTCAGCGTGAGGAGCGTCTTGATATGCTGACCGAAAGAATGTCCGAGCTTGGCTTGTCCGCGGAGGATTACAGCTGGTATCTTGACCTGCGGCGTTACGGCGGAGCAAAGCACGCAGGCTTTGGACTTGGCTTTGAACGTCTGATAATGTACGTTACAGGAGTTTCAAATATTCGGGACGTTATACCGTTCCCCCGCACGGCTGGAAGCATTTACTAAACTAAAACTTTATGAAAGGACTTGTTGTTATGGACAATATCAACGAAACCGTAAAAGTCAGAGACCTGCTTATTTATTTCGGCATCACCCTTGCGATCAGCGCGTTCATCAAAAAGATAAGCAAAAGGGAGGACGGTAGCGTTTTCCTCCACGCTTTAAGCTTGACAATGGGCTGGCTTGTTGGCAATATCATCACAGGATATATTGACGAAAATTCGGGAGACTGCTGATGAGAACCGAAATACCCAAAAATAATTCGGGCTTTGATTACGAAAAAATTCTCGGTGAATTTATTGATATGCTGAAAGAAAAACAGGGCGGAAATCTGCTGTCCGTTTACCTTTCGGGAAGCTATGCAAGAGGCGACGGCGGGAAAAATTCCGATTTGGATGTATTCTGTATTTTCGGCGAAATAAACGCAGGCGTTCTTTCGGACGTGGGCTTCTGCGCAAGGAATAATTCGGTATCATATGAAAGCGTTGAAATAAATTCTCAATGTATGTCTTTAGCAGAATTTAAAAGCGATGAATTCAACGCATGGTCGGAACGTTCCGTCCGCGCTCTTGACAGTGTTTTGCTTTACGGCGAGGACTTATGCGGTATGCCAAGCAAAAGCGAGATAGAGACGATATATAAAAAATATATTGCAGAAATTGTAATGAGTATCCGTCATTATATTTCTGTTGACGAACCGAAAGAAAAGCTTACTCACGGAAAAATAAAGACGTATATTTTAAAGCCGCTTATGTTCGCGCTGAGGCTTGAGCTGTACTGCAAAAAAGATATTTTTCCATTGTCGGAAAATGAACTTCTTGAAGCCTGCGGCAGCGACAAAAAATTTCTTGCCGAATATTTTTACGATAAAGAAAAATTTGATAAGGATATTTCGGAAAACCACAAAGGCGTTTTTGAAAAAATACATTCGGCGGTCTTGGCAATGCTTTAGTACCGCCGCAGAATAGGGTGATCTAAATGATGACAATTCTCTATACGGTGGGGGACAAGCTTTACATTAACCTCACCAACAAATGCCCCTGTAACTGCACGTTCTGTATCAGACAAAACGGCGAGGGCGCATACGGTTCCGACAGCCTCTGGCTTGACCGCGAGCCTACAGTGGACGAGGTTCTTGACGAGCTTGAAAAGTACGATATGTCACAGTTTAAGGAAGTTGTTTTCTGCGGCTACGGCGAGCCTATGGAGCGCGCCGAGGACGTGGGCTATATCGGACGCTACATCAAGGACAATTTTAAAATTCCCGTCCGTCTGAATACAAACGGTCTGGGGGACAAGATCTGGGGCGAGCCTACAGCGAAAGTTCTGGAGGACGCGGTGGATATTGTTTCGGTGTCCCTTAACCAGTGCAGCAGGGAAAAGTACAACGAGGTGACCCGTCCCAAGTGGGAGGACGCTTTCGACGCTATGATATCCTTTGCGGCGGACTGCAAAAAGTACGTCCCCAAGGTAATGTTTACGGTGGTGGACGTTATTCCAATGGAGGATATAAGCCGCTGCAAGGCTCTTGCAATGTCGCTGGGGATAGAGCTTCGGGTACGCAAATATGACAGCTAAGCCGGCGGCAGGGAAAACGCGCAGACTATTCTCATAAAAATTTATTATAAAGGAGAACTCAAAAATGGCAAATGAATTTTACGCAAGAAAAGCAGACCACAAGGGTATCGAAGCGGTGGAGCTTGCCGCGGGAGGCTATTACGCGGTAGTCGCTCCCCAAATCGGCAGCAACGTCCTGAGACTTCGGAACAACGACATGGGCATTGAGGTTTTCCGCTACAGCGACGACGTGAGCATTGCGGAGATCATGAACTCCACCGAAGTGTGGGGACTTCCCACGCTGTACCTGCCCAACCGTCTTGACGGCGGCTTGCTGAAAACCTCCGACGGAGAGTATCACCTCCCCGTGAACGAGGGCAAGTTCGGCAATCACCTCCACGGCTTTTTGCAGAAGCGCGCTCACAAAATAAAGGCTCTTGCCGCCGAGGACGGAAAAGCTTATGTTACAACGGAATATGTTTACGACGAAAACGACTTTTTCTACACCTGTTTCCCCATAAAATTTACTGCGGAAATTACTATCGAGCTTTCCGAAAAAGGCATGAAACACACAATCTCTCTGACCAACAATTCCGACAAGATGATGCCTATTTCTATCGCAACCCACACAACCATAAACGCTCCCTTTGTGGACGGCGGCAAACCGGAAAATATCCGTCTGCAAGTTCCCGCGGTAAAGAAGATCAACTTCAACAAGCGCAGATGGCTTCCCGACGGAACGGTGTCGGAGCTTAACAAGTACGACAAGGAGTACATAAAGGGCAAAGTCCCCGTACTGAAAAATATCTGCAACGATATGTACTTCGGCGGAACGCTCAAGCTTGACGGAGAGGACTTCCATGGCTGCGTTATGACCGATACGGAAAGCGGAAAAAGGCTTTGCTATGAGGCTGAGGACAAGTACAAATTCTGGATAGTATGGAACGACAAGGGCTTCAAGAATTATTTCTGTCCCGAGCCTATGACCGCGCAGGTAAACGCTCCCAATCTGGACATTCCCCGCGAGGAAAGCGGCTATGCGGAAATCGCTCCCAATGAGAATTACACGGTATCTCAGAGGTTCTTTACAAAGGCCTGACCCTGCCCGTAAGGAGGTCACATATGAAAAAATACGAATATGTCAAGCTGCACATAGGGAAATTTGTGGGAGCAGGGTCCAATGAGCATAGGAAGATAATCGACGAGTATGCCGAAAAGGGCTACCGCTACGCGGGCTATATCCCAACCGATATCACCGATTACGGAAAGATTAAGGAAATGGATCTGATCTTTGAGAAAGACAAGTGATATTCTTTATGCCAAACACGCAAGGAGGGTACTTATGAAACTGATGTTTGCGTCCGATATCCACGGAGACGCGGACTGCTGCGAAAAAATGCTGAAACGCTTCGATGAGGAAAAAGCGGACAAGCTTTTCCTGCTGGGGGATATTTTGTACCACGGCCCGAGAAACGACCTGCCGAACGGCTACGCGCCGAAAAAGGTTATCGAAATGCTGAACGGACGGCGGGAAAAACTGCTCTGCGTCCGCGGAAACTGCGATACCGAGGTGGACCAGATGGTACTGACGTTCCCGATTATGGCGGACTACGCCATGCTCTGGCTGGACGGCAGGACGGTCTTTCTCACCCACGGACACATATACAACACCGAAAACCCGCCCGCACTTTCCCGCGGAGATATCCTGCTCCACGGGCACACCCACATTCAGACTTTTAACGACAGCAGGGACTATATCTACATGAACCCGGGTTCGGTTTCTCTCCCCAAGGAGAACAACCCCAAGACCTATATGGTGTACGAAAACAGCGTGTTCACTATCCGCTCCCTTGACGGCGCAGATGTGAATTGTTACAGGCTATAGACAATTTGTTACTGGATTGTCACTATTTGTCACCGTATTGTTCTCGATATTTTCTTGACATTATTTAAATTTAGTGTTAGAATAAGTTTACAACATAAAATAAATTCTGAAAGAAACGGAGGAATTCAATATGAAAAAAACCTTTAAATCACTGCTCAGCATTTTCTTAGCAGTATTTATGGTCGTATCACTCATGGCTGTTCCGTCAAGCGCGGCGGCAAAGCTCAGCAAAACGTCCGTTACCGTTACAAAGGGTTATCAGACTACTCTTACGGTTTCTGGCGCTTCCAACGTAACATGGTCCACGGGCGACAAGTCTATTGCTACCGTGTCAAAGGGCAAGGTAGTCGGCAAGGCTCCCGGCACTACATATGTGTATGCCAAGACAGGCAGCACTACTCTCAAGTGCAAGGTAACCGTAGTTGCGGCTAAAATTACCGCAAGTCCCTCTGAGGTCGAGCTTGACTCTGCGGGCGATTCGCAGATCGTTACGCTGACCGTAAAGGGCTCTCACAGCGGTCTTACCGTCGGCACTACCAACAAGAGCGTTGCAACCGCTTCATGGGTAAAGCCCGTTGAGTGGGACGGCAACAAGATCAAGGTCAAGATCACCGCAAAGGGTACGGGTACCGCAAGAATTAAGGTTTACCTTAAGAAGTATCCCTCGACCTGCTACAAGTACATTGACGTAAACGTTGGCGACAGCCTGTACGAGGATGACGATACAAGCACAACCAACAGCAATACCAATATCATTCCCCTTTCTCAGAGCGTAAGCGTAAATGCAAACGCTACCGCTACCCTTCAGGTGTACAGCACTGATCTCAAGAACCTGAACTTCTCTGTAACCAATTCCAAGATCGCTACCGTAACTGCGGGCACAACTTCCGGAAATTACAAGAATTTCACTGTTAAGGGCGTTTCCGCTGGTACAACTACAGTAAGATTCTACGACAAGAGCAATACCAAGAAGTATGTTGACGTGCCTATTACCGTTACCAACAATCTTGCGTACTATGAGCTGTATCCTACAAGACCTACTTCCCTGCTGCTTTCGACTGATAAGATAATTTCAGTCAGCGCAAACAGCTACACAACTTACTATATGCTGGTTCCCGCAAATTACGACCCCGCTTATGCAAATACCGTTATAGCTCAGAAGCTTAACAAGTATTCGTACTATGAGGTTTATACCGCAAGACCCGGCAGAATTTCCAACAACGACACTTACAGCGAGTTCAGCCACACAAATTCCGTTTACAACTACGGCACAAGATATGTTCTGCTTCCCGCAAATTATGACAAGGTAAAGCTCAATACTGCTATCGCTAAGTACAACGGCAGATTTGAGTATTACACCGTTTATAACGAGAGACCTAATGTTCAGGATAATTGGGACGATGTAAAAACATGGAGCGTTATCGACGCCTCCACAGGCAAGTCGGTAACAAGATATATGCTTGTTCCTTACAACTATGATCAGGATAAGATCGACAAGATCATCACCGATGACAAGGGCTCCAGCAATACGTACAACTACTACACGATCTATAACACTTACCCGACGGTAAATGCTCAGACCGATGATGTTGTAATGTACACCAAGAGCGGCGTATGGAGATACATGGTCGTTCCTAAGAAGGGCGTTGACATTCTCAAGAGAAACGAAGCTATCAAGAACGATACAGGCGTTTATGAGCCGTACGTTATGTATGAGACTTCTCCTACACCCAATACCGCAAACGGCGAGTATGTATTGGCGGCAGGATACGGAACAAAGACCGTTTATGTTCTCTGCAACTATTCGCAGGATTCCACGCAGCATCAGCTTGCATGGGCAAATATCAGCACAGCTCTTCCTAAGGGAAACTGATACCGTGCTGAACTATCTATAGAATTATCCCCGCTGTGCCTTAGTACAGCGGGGATAATTGCGTATAAAGCCTTGTGCAAAAATAATAAAAAGCGGTCGGGAAACTGTTTCCCGACCGCTGATATATTCTTTTTATTTTTTGGGAAAAGCTGTTCCGCCGTTCTGGATAGTCTGCTGAGGGGGAATGTTCTGTGCGGGAAGCGTCTTGATAGCCTGACGGGTCTTTCTTATGTCCGCAAGATTTGCCTGCAAGCATTCCTCCGAGCGAACGAGAACGTCGTCGATATATTTGTTGGCAACATTTTTTATTTCCTTTGCCTTGCCCTGCGCCTGATTGAGAATATCGGCCGCCCTTGCTTTAGCCGCCTTGGTTATCTCGTCGTTGGACACAATGACCTTTGCCCTGTCTTCGGCGCGGCGTATAACGGCGTCGGCCTCTTTGGTGGCTTCGCTCATAATGGACTGGCGGTCACGCACGATAAGCTTTGCCTGCTTTATTTCCTGCGGAAGATTGAGCCTGATCTCGTTTATGTAATCCCGCATCTGGTCGCAGTCGATAATGGATTTTTTCACCGAAAACGGAACTGACGCAGCGCTGTCGAGCAGGTCGTCCATCATATCAAGAATATCGTCAATAATCATATTTTACCATCCTTTCAGTAAAAGGGCTACTTCATTTCGTCCGGCTTTTTCCAGAGACGGGCTTTGATGTCCTCAAGAATGCATTGGGGTACAAAGTGGCTGATATCTCCGCCGAAAGCGGCTATCTGCTTCACAACGCTTGAAGAAAGGTACATATTTTCCGCGCTTGTGGTGAGAAAG
Source organism: Ruminococcus sp. (assembly GCA_014799785.1). GTDB lineage: Bacteria > Bacillota > Clostridia > Oscillospirales > Ruminococcaceae > RGIG8773. The sequence goes on along the minus strand of JAAVHI010000071.1, from coordinate 10,750 downwards.
ACCGTTTCTGCGCCGTCGTAGAGCATCTTGTTAGCCAGAGCCATCTGGAACTCATACTCAAAGTCGGAGACCGCCCTGAGCCCCTTTATGATCGCGCAGGCGTTCACGCTTTTGACGTAATCAGCAAGCAGTCCGTCCCATATGTCTATTACCACGTTGTCGATGTTCGCCGTGACCTTTTCTATCATTTTAACGCGTTCAACGGCGGTAAAGCTTGGGTTCTTGACCGCATTTACCGACACCAGCACAATAACCTTGTCGAAAAGCTGAGAGGCGCGCTTAATGATGTCCCTGTGTCCGAATGTGACCGGATCAAAGCTTCCCGGACAAACCGCTACTCTTCTGTTGTTCATTCCAATTCTTCCTCATTTCCGCGCCGTCTGTAGAGCGTGACTTCCGTTTTGCCGTATCTGTAGGTCTTGCTTTTCACGAGTTCTCCGAAGCTTTCGGGAAGCTCCAGCCCTTTTTCGTGCTCGCACACTGCAATGCCCCTGTCAGACATATGACCGCACAGCAGCGGCATTACCTTTTCAATGAGGCTCTTTTTGTAGGGCGGGTCGATAAAAGCAATATCGAAAGCTTGTCTGCACATTCTGAGGTACTGTTCCGCGTCGGAGTTCATAACTGTCGATTCGTTCCGGAAGCCCGCAGCGGCGATATTTTCCTTAGCGGTCTCAACCGAAATGCGGGAGCTGTCCACAAAAACGCAGGATTTAGCTCCGCGTGAAAGCGCCTCTATTCCAAGCTGACCCGAACCTGCGAACAGATCAAGTACGGCTGAGCCTGCAAGATCGAACTGTACAACAGAAAAAACGGCCTCCTTGACTTTATCGGCAGTAGGACGCACGTCCAGTCCCGCCGGGGCGGAAAGCCGTCTGCCTCTTGCAGAGCCGGTTATAACACGCATGGCAAAAATCCTTCCTAAAAAACTTCCTGTAAATATTTATTATACATTATTTTGCCCGATTTGTAAAGGCATATTGTAAATATTAAATGTTAATTTTTTCTAAAGCAAAAGTCCGCAGTACTCCATTGAAGTTCTGCGAACTCTAATCCTATTTCACTCCCAATGTGTAACAAAAAATTCTGCACAAAAACCATATACGCAAATTTTTGTTTGAATTTTTTGAACACATTTAGGTCGTGAAATAGTATAAACCGATTCTAAACTGCAAGCACAAAAGCTTTACACCTGGAAAATCGCGATCCTGTCGCGGAGAGTTGTAGCCTGAGCGTTCAGCTCCTCGCAGCTTGCGGCGCTTTCCTGAGCGGTAGCGCTGTTCATGGAAATAACCTCGGAAATGCTGTCAATCTCCGATTTGATAAGCTGTACGGACTCCGCCTGCTTGGTCGTCTGATTTGCAATACTTTCGATAAGATTGTTGGTTTCGTTGGTGATCTCGATAACCTGCGCCATGGCGTCGGCAGTGCTGTGAGCTATTTCGGAGCCGTTGTTTACCGCCTCGATACAGCTTCCGATAAGCGCAGACGTGTTGTTTGCAGCCTCCGCAGACTTGTTTGCAAGATTGCGCACCTCGTCCGCAACAACGGCGAAGCCTTTGCCTGCCGCGCCCGCACGGGCAGCCTCAACAGCGGCATTAAGCGCAAGAATGTTGGTCTGGAAAGCAATATCCTCAATAGCCTTGATGATCTTGCTGATCTCAGCGGCGCTGTTTTCGATATTTGTCATAGCCGAAAGCATATGCTCGATCTGCTCGTTCTGACTGTTTACCATGTCGATCGAGTTGTTGGAAAGAGCCTTTGCTTTCTCGGCATTCTGAGCGTTAAGCCGGATATTCTGGGTGATCTCCGAAACGGATAAGGACAGCTCCTGTGACGACGACGCCTGACGGGTAGTACCGTCAGCAAGGCTGGCAGAGCCGTTTGCGATCATAGTTGAGCCGTTGTAGACCTCGTCCGCGGAGGCATTAATGCCCTCCACAACGTTGTGCATTTGCTTTTTCAGTATCTTGTTCGACTCGGCAATTCCCGCAAAGTCGCCTTTATACTCTATATCCGAGTAGTAACTGAAGTTGCCCTTCGACATTTCCTTCATCATCATTGCTATATCGGTAACATAAACGTTAAGTATGGAAACAGCCGTAGAAATAGACTGAGCAACTTCTCCGATCTCGTTGTCCCTGAGCTGCTTGGTAATACCGCTGTTGTTGCTGAGATTTCCCTGCTCCAGCTGGCGTGCCATTTCCTTAATGGTGTTTACGGGGGCAACGATCTGATTGTTTACAAAGACCGTAACGCCTACCGCCGCAACGCCCATGAGCAGTATTCCCGCGATAATTCCTATAAAGACGGCGCGGTTACGGCTTGAAATAACGTTATCCATAGGACAGCCCGTAAAGAGCGCACCCTTTATAACCCCGTAATCGTCAATGATCGGAGTATATGTAGCCATGTAGTTCTCGCCGAAAAGCTTGGTTTTCTGCTGGTATGTTTCGCCGTTTGTAACAACCTTTTCGTATATGTTTGAATTCATAGTTGTTCCGACAGCTCTTTCGCCGTCCTCACCGATAAGGGTGGTAGCTATGCGGAGATTATCGCAGAATATCGTAGCATGGTTCGACGTCTGTGCATAAACGTTGTCGATCGCCGAGGTCTCGTCATAGGAATAGCCCACAATAACGGTAATGCCGTTGTTCTTAGACACGCTGCGGTAATAGAGTGGTATGCCGCTGTCGGTGGAAAGACCGTTTTTCGCCGAGCCTATGGCATTGAAGACACCCTCCGAAGAAAGCTGGCAGTTGTCGGTTTTCATGGCAACGATACCGTCGCTGTTGAGGAACAGACCGAAAATGCCGTCCGATTTGTTAATGCCGTTCCACGCAGTTAAAAGGGCTTCTCTATCGCCGCTGTTTACGGACTCGGCAAAGGATGTATCCTCAGCGAACAGCTTGGCGATCATTTCGGTTTCGGAACATTTTGAAGATATCTCAAATTCCAGGACGTTTGACGCAATGCGCGCCGAATCCATAAGGTTATCAGTCTGGGCTTTTGAGAAAACGATGCATAATAAAACTATGATCGTGGTCATAGCAAGTACGAGCATAAAGTTTACAGCAAGCAGTGTTGATTTACCGATCTTAGACATATCAATATGTTCCTTTCGCAAAAAGTAAGCATAAATTATACTATGATAAATCATGTATAAGCAGGAATTAAGCCCCGGTACGGTTTCCCGCGGGCGGAGATTTCCGCATTCATAGTCAAGCGTCAAAAATCATAATATTTTCTTTAATATTATACAATATTATCACTTTTTTGTCAATAAAAATTTTACAGATAATCCCACAGTCAAAGACAAATTTTGCGGCGGCGATTTATAAAAAATGCACAAATTATGTTTGGGACGGTCAAAGGCTCAGCCGTTAAGCATAAGTGAGATGCAAAAACGGCTTTCGTCTCGGGAGAATACTGCTGCATAGGCAAATGCCAGGCCTATAAAAATCGGGAACGTCCGCAAGGAACGTTCCCGAAAAATGCATTAATAAATAGTATGCTTATTTGCCTACATATTCGCCGTTTTCGATCACGGCAACCATAGCGGACTTGTTGGGCTCGCCGTCTGCGGTAAAGCTCATGGAGCCTGTTGCGCCGTCAACGGAGATCTTTGTCATAGCGTCGATGAGAGCCTCGTTGGAAACGTCGCCGCCTGTTGTTTCAAGCAGAGCCTTGATAACGTATACTCCATCGTATGCATCGGCAGCAAACTGGTCGGGAGTCGAGTTGTAAGCCTTGTTATAGGCGTCAACAAAAGCTGTTACCTTGGGGTTGGAGCTGTTTGCAACGAAAGGTGTAAGGAATATTGCGCCCTCGATGTTTGCGGTGTTGCCGTTGAGCTGGTTGATAACGCCGTCCCAGCCGTCGCAGCCGAAGTAAGGAAGCTCAACGCCTACAGTCGCAGCCTGCTCGGAGATGTAGCCGACCTCTGTGTAGTAGATAGGCAGGAACAGGCAGTCCGCGCCGGAGGACTTGATCTTTGTAAGCTGGGTCTTGAAGTCAACGTCGCCGCCTGTGAAGCTTTCGTCGGCCGCAATTGTCATGCCGAGAGCGCTTGCCTGCTCAACGAACGCGTCGTGGATACCCTTGCTGTAGTCGGAAGCTACGTCGTAGATGATAGCGGGGCTGCTGAGACCCTGCTCGGAAATATACTGTGCCATCAGCTTGCCCTGAAGCGGGTCTGTGAAGCAGATACGGAAGCTGTTGGAGTTCTTTGTGCAGTCCATAGCGGAGCCTGAGGGAGTGATCTGGAGAATGCCGTCGTTAACGGATTCCTCGGATACCGCGATGCTGCATCCGCTTGTTACGGCGCCGAGAATAACGTTTACCTTAGAGTCCATAAGCTTGTTGTAAGCGGAAACGGATTTTTCCTCGTTGCACTCGTCGTCCTCGAAGAGAAGCTCAAGCGTCATTCCGTTTACGCCGCCGGCAGCGTTGATCTCGTCAACGGCAACCTGTGCGCCCTGCTTAACGGAAATTCCGTAGGAAGCAGCGTCGCCTGTAAGAGGGCCGATACCGCCGATCTTGAATGTGCCGCCTGCGGAAGAAGCCTCTCCGCCGTCTGCGCTGCTATTGCCGCCGTTGCTGCTGTTACCGCCGTCCTGAGCGTCGCCGCCGTCGGAAGAACAGCCTGCAAAGAAAGGCACTGTCATAAAGCCCGCGAGAGCCAATGCAAGAATTTTCTTTGATACTTTCATTTTGTTGACCTCCAAAAATTATTTTTGTGTTTTACATAGATTATAATACTTTTTATTTTAAAAAATGTCAATGGGGAAACATGACATAATTTACAGAAAAATCGACCTTTGTTTGGTAGGTTTCCACATATTTAAAATTCTTTGTAAACAATGTGTGATTACGGTGTAATGATTTTTCGTAAAATAAATTATTCATTTTCGGCAGCACCTCCGTTCCCGACGCCGAGGGCGTTTGTGAAAATTTACACAATACTGATTTTTTAAATTTGGGAAATTTGGTTGTAATTTCATAAAAGTTGTGCTATAATGTTTCATGATAGTATTTGCACCTATTATGCATTTATTCTCGGAAAGGAACGTATACAAATGATAGAAAAAATCAACCTTTCGGGTACTTCATGGGGCTTTGCGCTCCGCACCAAGGAGGAGGGTATGCCTAATATTGCGGGTTTTGACTTCGGCGATACGGCGGTACTGCCCTCAACCGTTCAGCAGGAGAAAAAGCCTCCCGTCACCGACGAGAGAAGCGACGGCTTTCTTACCGATCCCTACCGCTTTGAGGGCTACGCGGTCTACGGCAGGACGGTGAACGTCTCCCCCAAAAATCCCGGCAGCGACGTTTTTCTCGTTCTGGAGCGCACCCGAACTTCCCATGTCTGGGTAAACGGAAAAAGCGCGGGAACTAAAAACAGTCTCTGCACCGCTCACCGCTATGACATTACAAAGCTCGTCCAAAACGGCGAAAACAACATTATAATAGTAATAGACAACGTTTCCTGTCCCGTTCCCGGAGGGCACATGACTTCTCAGGACACCCAGACCAACTGGCTGGGCATTACGGGCGATATCTTTATCGAGTTCAGAAATCCCCTGCGCTTTGAAAATGTCAGAATTGTCCCTGATGTAAAGTCCGAGACCGTTACAGTAAGCGGAACTATTATCGGCGGGGACAGCATTTCACTTACCGCGGAGGTAACGGGCTTCAGGCCGAAAACCGTTACGGTGACGGCGGAAAACCCCTCCTTTGTGTACGAAATGCCAAAGGCGGAGCAGTGGAGCGAACATAACCCCGTCCCCTATACAATGACCATCACCGCCGACGGCGACACGGTGAAAATTCCTTTCGGTATGCGGAATTTTGAGACCCGCGGCACGGACTTCCTGCTCAACGGCGAAAGGATACATCTGCGCGGCAAGCACGACGGAATGATATTCCCCATGACGGGTGCGGCTCCTACCGATACGGAGGGCTGGCTTACGGTCATGAAAACCGCCAAGGAACACGGCATAAATCACTACCGCTTCCACACCTGCTGTCCCCCCGACGCGGCTTTCAGGGCGGCAGACCGTCTGGGCATCTACATGGAGCCCGAGCTTCCTTTCTGGGGTACGGTTGAGGACGAGATAACCGAGGGTCAGCAGTACCTTATCGACGAGGGCTTCCGCATTCTGGACGAATTTGCAAACCACCCCTCGTTCTTTGCAATGTCGCTTGGCAACGAGCTTTGGGGCAGCAAGGAGCGTCTGGACGCGATATTGGGCGGCTACAAAAAGCATGACCCCCGTCCGCTCTATACACAGGGATCGAACAACTTCCAGTTCTGGCCCTGCGTTCTGGACAACGACGATTTCTTTGTGGGAGTGCGCTTTTCAAGGGAAAGACTTTTCCGCGGCTCTTACGCAATGTGCGACGCGCCCTTGGGACATATCCAGACCGACGCACCCAACTCCGACTATACATACGACGAGCATATCCGTCCCGCCTCGGTAAACTCCGAGCAGGGAAGCGGCGGTACTATTGAAATTCAGTACGGCACAGGGGTCAAGACCGTTTCGGTGGGCGACAGCGGAGAGTTTCTCCCCGTCGTTCCCGTGGTGAGCCACGAAGTCGGACAGTACTTTATGTACCCCGACTACGGCGAGATACGGAAGTACACGGGCGTGCTTAAACCTTATAATCTGGAGATATTCCGCGAACGCCTTGAAAATGCGGGTCTGGGAAAGCTTGCGGACAAATATTTCCGCGCTTCGGGACGCTTTGCCGCGGAGTGCTACAAAAACGAGATAGAGACCGCTCTCAGGTCAAAGGAGCTTTCGGGCTTCCAGCTTCTTGACATTCAGGACTTTTCGGGACAGGGTACTGCCCTTGTAGGCGTCCTCAACTCCTTTATGGAAAGCAAGGGCGTTATCACCTCCGTGGAGTGGAGAAGCTTCTGCTCCGACAGGGTGATTTTAGGCTGTCTGCCGAAATTCGTTTTCGCGGCGGGAGAAAAGGTCTCCATGCCCGTAAAGCTTTACCAGTATGCGGCAAAAGCCGACACCGACCCCACCGCGGAGATACGTCTCTCCTGCGGCGGCGAGATAGTTTCTGAGTACTCGGTATCCGCAAAGGGCAGCTTCAGGTGCGGACTTTTCGACCTTGGCACGGCAGAAATAAAGCTACCGATGTGCGACAGGCCCCAAAAGGTCACGCTTACTATAAATATTAGGGATATTTCCAACAAGTACATTCTTTGGGTGTACCCGAACACTGAGATATCCGCTCACGAAAACGTGCTGACAACAAGCGACTGGAAAGCCGCAAAGGCCGCCCTTGCCGATGGCGGACGGGTGCTGTTCCTGCCTGCGGGACTTGACGATACCAACTCGGTAGAGGGTACATACTGCACGGACTTCTGGAATTACCCCATGTTCCGTTCCATATCCGAGTCCATGAAAAAGCCCGTGCCTGTGGGTACTTTGGGACTGCTCATTGACAAGAGCCACCCCGCTCTTGCGGAGTTCCCCTCGGAAAGCTACTCAACCGCTCAGTGGTACGATATCGTAAGCAGTTCAAGAACAGTGGTTCTGGACGGTCTGGATATAGACCCTATCGTCCGCACCATTGACAACTGCGAACGCAATCACAGTCTGGGAACGGTTTTCGAGGTCAAGACGGGCGGCGGAAAGCTGCTTGTATGCTCCGCCGGCTTAAACGGCAGCAAGGACAGCAAGCCCTGCGCTCAGCTGCTGAAAAGCCTTGCGGACTATGCCGCCTCCGAGGATTTCGCTCCCGCAAAGACGGTCGATATTTCGGAGCTTGACAGGATATTTGAATAAAATTCGGAAAACTGCACAAAATTACTGCAAAAAAATTGTAATAGGATTATAGCGGTTTATGACAAAAAAAGATAAATTTGTTTAATATTACGGTTGATTTATATGGCAAAATGTAGTATAATAATGTTTATATAATAATTTATATAATGCCTGTATTGTATGCGTATGCTTGCAGAAATGCAAAGCGCGCTTAATCCCCTAAAGATTGGAGAAGATTTTATATGGTTCCTGTTATTGCTAAGGACGAATTTGAAGAGAGGCTGCGAAAGGTACTTCAGACGGAGTACAGCGTTACTCCTGTGGACGCTTCCGATATGCAGATCTATAAGGCTCTTTCTAAGGTTGTCGTTGAGATACTCCGTGAAAGACGCCGCAAGTTCCGCGCGAAAACCCATTCGGCGGGCAACAAGGAGATCTACTACCTTTCTATGGAATTCCTCATGGGACGTTCCCTGAAAACCAGCCTGTTCAACCTTAATATCAACGAAATGGTTGCGGATATCTTCAAGGAATGGGACATCAATCTTGACAGAATTTACGAGTACGAGCCTGACGCGGGTCTTGGCAACGGCGGTCTGGGCAGACTTGCCGCCTGCTATCTGGACGGTCTCGCTACCGACGGATACCCTGCAATGGGCTACTCTATCTGCTATGAATACGGTATCTTCAAGCAGAAGATCGAGGACGGCTGGCAGACGGAGCTTCCCGACAACTGGCTCCCCGGCGGCGAAAGCTGGATCGTACAGAAGTCCGACCGCGTTATCGACGTTCACTTCGAGGGCGATCTGACTGAGTACTGGGACGACAAGTACCACCACATTTCCTACACAAACTACAACACTGTTCAGGCTATACCTTACGATATGTACGTTCCCGGCTACGGCAACGAGGCGGTTTCCGTCCTCAGACTGTGGCAGGCGAAAGCGCCCTCCTTTGATATGGCTATGTTCAATCAGGGTGACTATGCAAAGGCTCTCAGCCAGAACACCGTTGCTCAGGCTATCTCCAAGGTTCTGTACCCCAATGACAACCACCTTGAGGGCAAGAGCCTCCGTCTCCGTCAGCAGTACTTTATGTGCGCCGCTTCCGTGGGAGATATCGTTGACAGACATATGCGCGTTTACGGCACTCTTGACAACCTCCATGAAAAGGTTGCTATCCACATCAACGACACTCACCCCACCCTTGCTATCCCCGAGCTGATGAGAATTCTGCTTGACGACTGCGGCTACAGCTGGGCTAAGGCTTGGCATATCGTTACAAATACATTTGCCTACACCAACCACACCGTTCTTGCAGAGGCTCTGGAGAAGTGGGACGTAAATCTGGTTAAGCAGGTAATTCCCCGTATTTTCTCCATCATTGTTGAGATCAACAACCGCTACTGCGCAGACCTTATGGAGCGTCTTGACGACAGCGCAAAGGTCACAAGAATGTCCATTATCCAGAACAACCAGATACACATGGCTCTGCTCTGCGTATGCGCTTCTCACAGCGTAAACGGCGTTTCAAAGCTTCACTCCGATATCATCAAAAAGGACGTTTTCAAGAACGAGTATGCCGACACACCTCACAAGTTCAAGAACGTTACCAACGGTATCGCTTACAGAAGATGGCTGCTCCAGTCCAATCCCGGACTTACCTCACTGCTTGAAAGCACTATCGGCGACGGCTTCAAGTCAAACGGCGCAGACCTTTACAACTTCACCAAATTTGAAAACGACGCAAACGTTATCAAACGTCTTGCCGAGATCAAAAAGGAAAACAAGGAGCGTTTCGCCAAGTATGTAAAGACAAACTTCGGCACAGTCCTCAACACCGACGGCATCTTCGACGTTCAGGTAAAGCGTCTCCACGAGTACAAGAGACAGCACCTTAATGTGCTCAACATTATTGCCGAGTACAACTACCTGCTGGAAAATCCCGACGCGGATTTCGTTCCCAAGACCTATATCTTTGCGGCAAAGGCTGCTCCCGGATACTACCTTGCAAAGCAGATCATCAAGATGATCTGGGCACTGGGCGAGGAGATCAAGAAAAATCCCAAGATCAGCAAGCAGCTTCAGGTGTTCTTCTTAGAGGACTACCGCGTATCCCTTTCCGAGCTGCTTATGCCTGCCGCCGAGGTTTCGGAGCAGATTTCCCTCGCAGGCAAGGAGGCTTCCGGTACGGGCAACATGAAGCTCATGCTCAACGGCGCGCTTACGCTGGGTACTCTTGACGGCGCGAACATTGAGATCAAGGATCAGGTTGGTATCGACAATATCTTCATCTTCGGCATGACCGCCGACGAGGTTCTTGCAAAGCAGGCTCAGGGATACCGTCCCGAAGAGTACTGCAACAACAACGACGTTATCGACAAGGCGATCAACAAAATGTACCACGGCATAAACGGCTGCACATTCGAGGAAGTCGCAAACTCCCTGAAGTTCAAAGACCCCTACATGGTTCTTGCGGATTTCGACGCATATCAGTGCGCGCAGCAGTATGTTTCCGAGTGCTATAAGGATACGTCCAAGTGGAACAAGATGTCCCTGCATAATATCGCGGGAGCGGGTATTTTCTCCGCCGACAGAGCGATCGAGGACTACGCAAGCGACATCTGGAAGCTTAAATAATCAATCACTAAAAAATTTCCCGCAGTATTCACAAAAAGAATACTGCGGGATTTTATTTTGCAAGACAAACTAAAAGTCCCCGCGCGGCGAAGCCGCTATGGAAAAGTTTCGCCCGCCTTTTCAAAGGCGGCAGAAGTCCAGAGGGCAGCGCCCTTTGGTCGCCGCCCGCAGGCGGCGAAATCCCCTCCTGCGCCCGCAGGCGCATATCGTCCAAAACGGAGCAGGAGGTGAGAAACGCGAAAGCGTTTCGAGGAGGGGCGAACACGACCGCCCCTCCTTGTAACGGTGCGCAACCAAGTGACCCTTGAAAACAGTCCGGTG
>JAAVHI010000070.1 GCA_014799785.1 Ruminococcus sp. | reverse complement strand
CACCGGACTGTTTTCAAGGTTTACTTTTATGCAAAATGTCACAAGGGGGAGCGGTCGTGTCCGCTCCCCCTAGGAATGACTGTCGTCATTCCTCACCCCTTTCACCGTTTTGAACGATATGCGCCTGCGGGCGCGGGAAAGGGGATTTCGCGCTCTGCGGAGCGCGACCAAAGGGCTCCGCCCTCTGGACTTCTGCCAGCTGTGCTCAGCTGGACCAGCTTTAGTCGGCGGCTTCGCCGCCTGTGGCGGTTCGGCGTTTTGTAAATGCTAAAAAAATTTTATTTGCCTATTGACATATGATATTATATAATGTATAATATATCCATAAAATCCAACGGAAAGGTTGTGTCGGAATGTTCGGAAACAAAGTTTTAGCGGGCTATCTTGAGGGCGAAAGCGTCCGCACGGGAAACGGTCTCGTGCTTATCGGCTCGGAAGCCGTTGCAAAATGGACTGTCGAAAGCTACGAGGTGCTGTCGGAGGAAAAGAGCGTTTCTCTTGCAAGCGGCTTGCTGAGAGGCGTTGCCGGAAGAATAGTTCTCGGTCCGTGGGGAATGTTGGCCGCCCTCACCGCAAAGAAAAAGGGCGCGTACTCGGTCGCTCTGCACTGGAAAAACGGAAAGAAAAGTCTGCTTGAAATTGACGAAAAGACTTACAAGGCTATCGTAAAAAATCTTTTCTGACAATAACTTCAAGCCCGAACGTCCGCATACCGAAAACAACGGTGTGCGGACGTTTTTTTGTCCCGCGAATGTTTGACATTTTGCAGGAAATGAGTTATAATATTTCATATATGCATAATTGTACCAACCTTGCGCAAAATACTTAGAAAATAAGTAAAGGAACGGTCACTATTATGCGGAATAACAGCGAAAACGGCGGAAATAACGAAAATAACGGCGACAACGAAAATCAGTCTCTGACCGAGGAGCAGCTCGACCAAGCAGAGCTTATCGAAAAAAACGGCGAGGTGGTCTCTCAAAACGCAAAGCACCTTATTCACTGTCTGACGGTGATAGGTCAGGTGGAGGGACACTATATCCTCCCGCCTCAAAACAAGACCACCAAGTACGAGCATATCATGCCCGCTCTCGTTGCGATAGAGCAGGACCGCTCAATCGAGGGGCTTGTCATAATCCTGAACACGGTGGGCGGCGACGTTGAAGCGGGTCTTGCAATTGCCGAGCTTATCGCGGGAATGAAAACCCCCACGGTGTCAATCGTTCTTGGCGGGGGACATTCTATCGGCGTACCCCTTGCGGTGTCCGCGAAAAAATCCTTTATCGTACCAAGCGCCACCATGACCATACACCCCGTCCGAATGAGCGGGACGATATTGGGCGTGCCTCAGACACTTTCCTACTTTGACAAAATGCAGGAAAGGATAATCAGCTTTGTTACGCGGAACAGCGGAATTTCCCCCGAACGCTTCCGTGAGCTGATGATGAACACGGGAGAGCTTACAATGGATATGGGTACTGTCATTGACGGCGAGACCGCTGTCAGGGAGGGTCTTATCGACTCGCTGGGCGGACTTTCCGACGCTATCGAGGCTTTGTACGAGCTTATCGAAACTGGCGAAAAGCGTTACCCCGATGATAATACGGAGGAGTAGCATATGGTACTTTACACGGTTATCGGAGAATATGATGTACTGTACGCCCAGAGCAGAGAGCTTTCCGCAGACAATACCGCGCCTTTGCCCCAAGCGGTTCTGTCAACCGATCCGCGGGACTTTTTGGGCGGTACGGCTCTTACTGATAGGTATACAAAATATAAAACAAACGAGGTTTATTACAATGAGTATTATTGAAGCGATATTGCAGGGAATTTTGCAGGGACTGACCGAGTTCCTGCCTGTGTCAAGTTCGGGACACCTCTCGCTGTTTCAGCATTTTACAGGTCTGGACGGCGAGGGCGCGGTCACAATGACGATAGTGTTCCATCTTGGAACGCTTGCGGCGGTTTTCGTCGCATTCTGGGACAAGATAAAAAAGCTTATAGCCGAGGCGTTCCGTATGCTTGGGGACATCTTTACGGGAAAATTCAAGTGGAAAACCATGAATCCCGAACGCAGGATGATAATGATGATAATAGTTTCAATACTGCCCCTTTTCGTATTTTACATATTTAAGGATTTCTTTGAGCGGCTTTCCTCCGACTCGGATATCATTATCGAGGGAATTGCTTTTCTCTACACCTCCGCGCTGCTGTTCCTGAGCGGACGGTGCGGAGGTCGCAGCGGCGCGCACTATAAAGCTGAAAAAACTGCGGGAGAGACAACCGTCCCCGCCGCGCTGACTATCGGAGTATTTCAGGGAATTGCCCTTGTTCCGGGAATTTCACGTTCGGGCTCCACTATCTCCGCCGCTCTTTTCACGGGAATGAAGCGTGAGGACGCTGTTGAATACAGCTTTATTTTAGGTATCCCCGTAATTCTTGCGGGAGCGGTGGTCAAGCTTGGAGAAGCTTCTGCCGCGGAGCTGTCCGCAAATTTAGTACCGCTTTTAGTCGGCTTTGTTGTGTCTGCTGTTGCAGGATACTTTGCGATACGCCTTATCAAAATGCTTGTGACAAATGATAAGTTCCACGTTTTCGCGTGGTACACCCTCGTCCTCGGTATCGTCGTTATCGGTCTGGGACTGTACGAAAAGATCGGCGGGGTAAGAATACTGATAGGAAAATAACTGTAAATAATACATTAAGTAGAATAAACTAAAGGAAAAAGGGGTTTAGCCCTTACGGAAAATCGGGAGGAAGAAAAAGTGGCTGAAAGAAAAACGACCGCGTCATCGAGATCGAAGCAGACCAAGCAAGCCGAGCAGGAAAACGGCGACAGAGTATTCTGGTCGGCAATGCTGTTCGCGTTGGGAGCGCTGATACTTGCATTCGCGCTGATAAAGGGAGAATCAGCATGGAACAGCATACATAATATTTTTCTGGGAATGTTCGGGTGGACGGCGTTTGTCGTACCCGCGGTACTGATATACGTTTCGGTGATGATAGCGATGGATAAGTCCCGCCAGACGGTTCAGGGACGTGTTATTCAGTGCTTTATAATGATACTGCTGCTGTCGGCTTTCGCGCGGATAATCTCAGGCACGGCTCTGCCAGAGGGCAATCTTTTTGAGGAAATAATCCCCACACTTTACGCCGAAGGAAAACAGCTTCGGGGCGGCGGTGTCATGGGTGTTTTTCTCGGAGTACCGCTTCTTATGCTGTTCAAAAAGGCGGGGGCAACTATTATTATACTCCTGCTTATTTTCGTGTTTATAATGATACTTGCTAACAAGACCATTCTCGATATCGTGAAGATGATAAAGAGAGGTATCTCCGCCGCAAATGCCGCAAGAGGCGAATATGTCCCCGAGGAGGACAGCGATTTCGTTCCCCCTCCGGGAGCAAAGAAAACCGCCGCGGAACGCAAAAACGCCAAGGCCGCGGCAAAAGCGGCTGCAAATGCTTCCGCAAGCGGAGTACCCAACAGCGACGTGCCTACTGAAATCGTCAAGGAAAAAGCCAAGAATTTCAATGTAGATATACCTATGCCCGCGGGAAAGAAAAGCGTCCCCAAGGAGGAACTGCCCTTTGAACCCGACGAGCCTCAAAAGGAGCTTACCGAGGAAGAAAAGTTCATGCAGACTTTGCCTCAGCATCCTGTTGCCGCCCCCCCACCTGTGTCGGCTGCCGCGGGGGTGGAAGCCACGGAGAAGATCAAGTCCGCTTCAAGCGATTTGGAGGACATAATCAAAAAGGCGGCGGCTGTTCCCGAAAAGAAAAAGCCTGCCGTGCCTGCTGCACCTCCTGCGGCGAAGCCTGTTGCTCAGCCGCCGAAAAAGCAGTCCACACTTGCTTCAAATAAGATACAGACCGAGGACGAGCTTGATATGCCCGAGGCTCTGACGGCGGCGGACATTCAGCACGAGATCGCCGAGCAGGGTTCGGAGATTGCCGTATATCAGTTCCCGCCCATAACGCTGCTGAAAAACGTTGACAACAGTCTTAACGCCGCGGAAGCCGAGGCGGAAATGAAAACCAACGCCGACACCCTTGTGGATACCCTGAAAAGCTTCGGTGTTCAGACACGTATCGTTGACATTCACAGAGGTCCGACGGTAACAAGATATGAATTACAGCCAAGCGCGGGCGTTAAGATTTCCAAAATTACGGGACTTTCCGACGATATCGCGCTGAACCTTGCGGCGGCGGGCGTCCGTATAGAGGCGCCTATCCCCGGCAAGGCGGCTGTTGGCGTGGAAGTTCCTAACCGTGTAAAGGATATTGTTACAATTCGTGAGATGATAGAAAGCCCCGAGTTTGCTGCAAACAAGAGCAAGCTTAGCTTTGTTGTGGGAAAAAATATCGACGGCGACATTATGATCGGCGACATTGCAAAAATGCCCCACCTTATTATTGCGGGTACTACCGGTTCGGGTAAGTCTGTTTGTACAAATAGTATAATTATGAGTATTTTATACAATGCGTCACCAGACGAGGTACGGCTTGTTCTTATCGACCCGAAAATGGTTGAATTCAAGGTTTACGACGGTATTCCACATCTGCTTATCCCTGTTGTAACAGACCCCCGAAAGGCGGCGGGTGCGCTTTCATGGGCGGTTCAGGAAATGCTTAAAAGGTACAAGCTTTTTGCGGACTATAACGTCCGCGACCACGGCGGCTACAATGAAATGGCGGCGGAGACGGAGGGTGTTGAGCCTTTGCCGAAAATCGTCATTGTCATAGACGAGCTTGCCGATCTGATGATGGCTGCGGCAAACGAGGTCGAGGACTCCATTTGCCGACTTGCACAAATGGCTCGTGCGGCGGGAATGCACCTTATTATTGCAACACAGCGACCCACGGTTGACGTTATCACGGGACTTATCAAGGCGAACATTCCGTCCAGAATAGCGCTGACGGTTTCGTCCCAAGTGGACAGCCGTACCATTATCGACACAGCGGGCGCGGAGAAGCTTTTGGGTCACGGCGATATGCTTTACTATCCGCAGGGTATTCCAAAGCCTGTGAGAATTCAGGGCTGTTTCGCTTCCACAAAGGAAGTTGAGGCTGTTGTGGAATTTATCAAAAGCGGCGGTACAGTTGAATACTCCAACGAAATTATTGAGGAGATCGAGAAAAATATGCCTGTTCCCAAGGGCGAGAAGCCAAGCGGGGACGGCGGTTCTGCTCCAAGCGGCGACGGCGACATTATCGACCAGGCTGTGGAAGTTCTTATCGACGCGGGACAAGCTTCCGTTTCCTATCTGCAAAGAAAGCTTAAACTGGGCTACGCCCGCGCGGCTCGTGTTATGGACGAGCTTGAGGAGCTTGGCGTGGTTGGTCCGTATGAGGGTTCAAAGCCGCGGTCGGTGCTTGTTACAAGGGAGATGTGGGCGCAGAGGAAGCTGATAAATCAGGATAACGTTACGGAGTCCGGCATTGCCGCGGACATGGAGGAAACTGCCGAGTAACAGGGGGACATATATGATTTTAATAGCGTTAATTGCTTTGTCCGTATCATACCTTTTGATGTTTCCGCTCG
This sequence comes from Ruminococcus sp., assembly GCA_014799785.1. Taxonomy (GTDB): domain Bacteria; phylum Bacillota; class Clostridia; order Oscillospirales; family Ruminococcaceae; genus RGIG8773. The sequence goes on along the minus strand of JAAVHI010000070.1, from coordinate 41,132 downwards.
GCGCACTGCTGTGCAGATATGTGCCGATAAAGCTTACGGCGATCGTAAATATTATTCTGGGTATTATTGGTCCGATATTTACGTTTGTAAATTTATTTTACAGCGAAGTTTTATTTACGTTTGTGCCTGTCTACATTTACATACCCAACCTGATACTTTATTTTAAAATGCGGAGCTTATGCAGACGCAACGGAGTGGAAAAAGAAAAATATGATATCAAAATTAATTTCAATTTAACAATCTTTCTGACCGCTTGCTATTTTCCAAGCGTTTTTATTCCGTTTATTTCGCTGACGCTTTTGCATACATGATTTTAGGGAGAATTTTTATGCCGTTTTTACCTATCTCAAAACAGGAACTGCTTGAACAGGGTATCGACCAACTGGACTTCATCTGCGTGACTGGGGACAGCTACGTTGACCACCCCAGCTTCGGCATTGCTATAATTTCACGGGTCATTGAAAGCCTTGGTTATACTGTGGGTATAATTGCCCAGCCCGACTGGCATTCCACACGGGATTTTATGCGTCTCGGCAAACCCCGCTTCGGCTTTATGGTAACGTCGGGAAATATCGACAGTATGGTTGCACACTACACCTCCGCAAAGAAAAAGCGTTCCGACGACGCTTACACCGCGGGAGGAATGGCAGGAAAACGTCCCGACCGCGCGGTTATTGTTTACTGCAAAAAAATTCGTGAAGCGTTCGGAGATATTACAATCGGTATAGGCGGCTTGGAAGCTTCCCTGAGGCGTTTCGCCCACTATGATTACTGGGACGACGCTGTACGCCCCTCTATCTTGGAGGAAAGCGGCGCGGACATTCTTATGTACGGCATGGGTGAACATCAAATTGCTGAGATATGCACACGTCTTGCAAACGGCGAGGACGTGAAAAATCTCACGGATATTCGGGGGACAGCGTACCTTTGCAAGCCCGAGGATACCCCATACGGGGCAGTTGAGTGTCCCTCGCTGAAACTGTGCCGTGAGGACAAAAAGTCCTATGCAAAGGCTTGCCGTCAGCAGTACGACTGGCAGGACGAGATTTACGGCAGGACTATTATTCAGCGGCAGGAAAAGCTTATGCTTGTGCAATTGCCGCCGTCCCCTGTCCTCACCACCGAGGAACTGGACAAGGTATACGCCCTGCCCTATATGCGGACGTATCACCCGATTTATGAAAATGAGGGCGGCGTCCCCGGGATAAAAGAGGTTGAGTTTTCCATAACCCACAATCGGGGCTGTTTCGGGAACTGCAATTTCTGCTCCATTGCATTACATCAAGGACGGAAAATCGCCGTCCGAAGCGAGGAGAGTATTCTTGCGGAAGCAAAATTGCTTACCACTTTGCCGAATTTCAAAGGGTACATTCACGACGTGGGAGGTCCTACCGCAAACTTCCGCGCGCCAAGCTGTCACAAGCAGTTGGAGCATGGCTTGTGCAAGGGGAAAAAATGTCTTGCTCCCGAACCCTGCAAGGCGTTGGAGGTTGACCATAAAGAGTACCTTGAATTACTGCGGAAAATACGAGCCGTGCCAAAGGTGAAAAAGGTTTTCATACGAAGCGGCATACGGTACGATTATCTTATCGAGGACAGGGACGACGAATTCATGAGGGAGCTTATCGATCACCATGTGAGCGGTCAGCTAAAGGTTGCTCCCGAGCATTGTTCGGCGGTTGTTCTTGATAAAATGGGAAAGCCCCATATTGAAGCGTACAAAAAATTTCAGGATAAATTCTATAAAATAACGGGACAGGTGGGCAAGGAGCAGTACCTTGTGCCGTACCTGATGTCCTCACACCCGGGAAGCACGCTTAAAGAGGCGGTGGAGCTTGCGCTGTTTCTGAAAAGCCTGCGTATCCGTCCCGAGCAAGTGCAGGACTTTTATCCCACTCCGGGAACGATTTCCACCTGTATGTTCTACACGGGGCTTGACCCCTACACAATGGAGGAAGTGTACGTTCCCCGAACCGCCGAGGAAAAGGGTATGCAGAGGGCGCTTTTGCAGTATTTCCGTCCCGACAATCAGCGCAAGGTCATTGAGGCTTTGCAGAAAGCACACCGCACCGACCTGATAGGTAACGGCAAGGAATGTCTTGTGAAGCCCGATGCTAAGTATCTTGCGGAACAGCGGGAGCGTGAGAAAAACAAGCAGTCCCAAAAGAGTGGAAACAGACATAGTAAAAACGGAGGGAACGTCCGCGGAAGCGTGAAAAGACGGAGGGGATAGTATGTCCAATCACCCATACATTACAACAAATATTATTTGCGCGATAGTTACGGTCATTTTCTGCGTTTGTGAACCTTTAAGGCAGATTCCGGGCGTTATTTTGGTTATAATTTTGTTATTGGGATTTAGATTTATAGTTTTTCCTTATATTATAATTATTAATTTGCTTTCGCTTATAGCTGTATCAAAAGATAAAATAGTACTTGGCATAGTTCTTTCGCTGTTTGGCGGGAGCGTTGGCAGCTTTATCGCAGCGCAGGCTTCGGACAAAAAATCAACAGTGATAAATATAATATTCAACATTTCGGTGTGGTTTGTTATTTGCGTTATTGTTGGCGGGATTATATACATAGAAAATGACTTTAGGCTTGTAGGTATCTAACCTCTATCCTCTAAACGGAAAGGAGCGTAAAAATGGCGCAAAGAAAAAGAACATCATCAAGAAAAAATACGGAAACATTTGGCATATCTCCCGTACTGCTTTTTCTGCTGATACTTATGGGAGCGGCGTTCTGCTTCAGCTTATATCTTGAATTCGGCGACACGGAAGTCCCCGCGTCGGCGGTAAGCAGCTTCATAGACAAGGACGCCGACCTTGAAATACACTATATAGATGTGGGACAAGGCGACTGCTCCCTGATCAAGTGGGAGGGCGCGGCTGTTCTTATCGACTGCGGCGAAAGGGAGAACAGCGACAAAATTCTTGACTACCTTAAAAAGCAGGACGTTAAAAAGCTTGATATCGTAATTGCCACTCACCCGCATTCCGACCACATCGGCGGAATGGGCGACATTATTTCTGGCATCGACGTTGAGCGGGTCATCGCTCCAAAGGTTTCCGCGGACAAGACTCCCACCACAAAAACCTATGAAAGATTTCTCACGGCTTTGCAGGACAAGGCTTTGAAGCTTACGGCGGCGAAGCCGGGAACGGTCTACGCGCTTGCGGGCAAGACTGCTTCTTCAATGGATAAGCAGCCGCCTAAGCTGGAAATTCTCGCTCCCGTTGCGGACTATGACGATCTTAACGATTACTCCGTTGTGGTGCGCATGACCTACGGTGATACGTCCTATCTTTTCACGGGAGACGCAGAAACCAAGGCGGAAAAGGACATACTTAATTCGGGGACTGATGTGAGCGCGGACGTGCTTAAAGCGGGTCACCACGGCAGCAGTACCTCCACAAGCGAAAAGTTTCTGGAGGCGGTCTCGCCCGACATATGCGTTATCCAGTGCGGCGCGGGAAACAGCTACGGACACCCTCACGCCGAGATACTGGAACGTCTTGAAAGCTTCGGCGTAAAGTGCTTCCGCAACGATATAAACGGAACGGTAATAGTTTATTCCGACGGAGACGATATCTTCGTCGTACCCGAAAAGGAGCAGTGAGTATGCTTATTATAGACAGAATAGACGGAAACACTGCCGTTATCGAGGACGGCGACAATCGTTTTGAAGTTTCCCGCTCGGAGCTTGCCCCTGACGTTAAGGAGGGGGACGCTGTTCTGCTTGAGAACGGCGTGTACCGCAAAGATACTGATGCAACGGAAAAACGCCGTCAGGAAATACTAAGACTGCAAGACAGTCTTTGGGAATAGCGGGCATTTGTTCGTAAACATAATTCAAAAGCAAATTTTTGTCGGAGAAAATAAATTCTAAAGGAGATAAATAAAATGTCACCCGAACCTAACGCAAATCTTTTCAGCAGACTTAAAGAGATCATGCCCTCGCTTTCAAAGGGACACAGAAAGATCGCCGAGTACATCACCGAATGCTACGACAAAGCCGCCTTTATGACCGCTTCAAAGCTTGGCAAGATCGTTGGCGTGAGCGAGTCTACGGTGGTGCGGTTTGCCACGGAGCTTGGCTTCGAGGGTTATCCCGAGCTACAGCGCGCTTTAAAGGAGTACACAAGCAACAAGCTTACCACGGCTCAGCGCGTGAACGTGATGAACGACCAGCTAAGCGGCGGCGACGTGTACGAGCGCGTCCTCAACATGGACATGGACAAGATACGCAAGACCCTTGAAGAGGGCGACCGTGACGAATTCTACCGCACGGTGGACACCCTTTGTCAGGCGAAAAATATCTACGTCATAGGCGCGCGTTCGGCGGCGGTGCTGGCGAGATTTCTGTCCTTTTACTTCAACATGATGTTCGAGAACGTTAAGCTTGTACACACCACGTCCACAAGCGAAATGTTCGAGCAGATACTCAATATCGGCGAGGGGGACATCATGATCGGCATAAGCTTTCCGCGGTACTCAAAGCATACCGTGAAAGCCTTTCGGTACGCTTCCGAGCAGGGCGCAAAGGTAATCGCCATAACCGACAGCAAGGCTTCACCTTTGGCGGAATATGCGGACAATATCCTGCTTGCGCGGAGCGACATGGTCTCCTTTGCGGACTCCCTTGTTGCCCCAATGAGCGTGATAAACGCGCTTATCGTTGCGGTGGGAATGAGAAAGAGCGACTATGTTGTGAACGGCTACGAGCGTCTTAACAGGATATTTGACGAGTACGAGGTGTACGAAAGCTCCGACGATCAGGACTACGACCTTACGCCGTCCCAGAAAAGCAAATCGGAAAAGCTCTTATGAGGAAAAGCTTATGAATAATTATTACGACTGCATTGTCATAGGCGGCGGGCGGGGAACGCCCCGCAGCGGCAGTCACCCCCGCAGTAAGATACAGCATACTTTGACTTTATTATGCCCCCTTAAGGGGGCGGGTGAGTTATCGAAAGGAATTTTAAAATGTCACCTAAAAACAGATTTGACTGCATTGTTATAGGCGGCGGAGCGGCGGGAATGATGTCCGCGGCGACGGCGGCGGGCAGGGGCAGGAACGTTTTGCTGCTTGAAAGAAACGACCATCTGGGAAGAAAGCTTGCCATTACGGGCAAGGGCAGGTGCAATGTCACAAACCAATGCACCGACGAGGAATTTTTTGCCAATATTCCCGTGGGAGGAAAGTTCCTTTATTCGGCGTACAGTATCTTCAACTGTTACGACTGCATGGAATTTTTCGAGAACCTCGGCGTACCGCTGAAAACCGAGCGGGGCAACCGTGTTTTTCCTGTCAGCGACAAGGCGGGGGATATTGTTTCCGCTCTTGAAAAGCTGTGCCTAAGGAACGGCGTAACGGTACTTCACAAGCGGGTCTCGGAAGTCCTTGCGGAGGACGGCGTTATCGTGGGCGTTCGGTGCGGGGATACGGTCTACAACGCCGTATCCGTACTGGTTGCCACAGGCGGAAAGTCCTACCCGGTCACAGGCTCGGACGGCGACGGCTACAAATTTGCAAAGGCTCTGGGACACACGGTCACAGCGTTAAAACCCTCACTTGTCCCCCTTGTCAGCGAGGAGGACTACTGCTCGGAAATGACGGGGCTGTCCCTGAAAAATGTTTCCGTGACCGTGCAGGATACCGGGAAAAACAAGGTCATTTTCAAGGAGCAGGGAGAAATGCTCTTTACTCATTTCGGCGTGTCGGGACCGTTAATTTTAAGCGCGTCCAGTCACATTCGGGAAATGGAGCGGGGACGTTACAAAATTCTCATTGACATGAAGCCCGCTCTTGACGACATCGCTCTGGACAAGCGTATCCAAAGGGATTTTTCCGAGAATCCCAACAGAATTTTTGCGAACTCCCTTTCAAAGCTTCTGCCCTCAAAGATGATACCTGTTGTTGTGGAACTGTCGGGTATCGCTCCCGAAAAGCAGGTGAACTCCGTCACAAAGCAGGAGCGGGCGGGACTTGTAAAACTGCTGAAAAAATTCCCCGTAACGGTGCGGGATTTTCGTCCGATAAGCGAAGCGATAATCACAAGCGGCGGCGTGAAGCTTTCCGAGGTGAACCCGAAAACTATGGAGTCCAAGCTTGTGCAGGGGCTTTTCTTTGCGGGGGAAGTCCTTGATATTGACGCCTACACTGGTGGATTTAATTTGCAGATAGCGTTTTGTACTGCGGTAGCGGCTGGGGAGAATATGTAGGAGAAAACAATGATTACTGTTAAAGAAATTAAAGATTGTAACTTAATAGAAAAAATTACAATTGACACATTAAAATGTTTTGAATGGATTGAGCCATATAAAATTTCGATTGAAGCTTATCAAAACACAACTACGCCATTTTTTGCAATTGCGCATGATGATATTTATATTGGTTATGCAATATTAATAATTCATAATAAATATGTAGCAGAATTGCAAATCAACAAGACTTTTAAGGATTTCAGTTTTGTTAATTACAATGAATATAGGTTAAAAAACAGAGATGTATCAAAAGCTGTTGCTAAAGCCTGCAAGGATTATTGTGATTTGCGCGGAATGAGCGTATTGTATTGTCCTTTAGAAGAGCACTTAATGTAATAAGTTTGAATTATTTTGATATTAAAAGATGTTAAAAATAATTTCGGAGGTAATTCTATGTCTGAAAAAAATATAAATATTGCTATAGACGGTCCTGCAGGCGCGGGAAAAAGCACCATTGCAAAAGCCGCCGCAAAGGCGTTCGGGTACATCTACGTTGACACGGGAGCGCTGTACCGCGCCGTTGCCTACTACGTTCTGTCGCAGGGCAGGGACGTTAAGAATGAGGAAGCGGTGGAAAAGCTTTTGCATGATATAGTCCCCGAACTGAAATACATCGGCGGCGTACAGCACGTTTTTGTAAACGGCGAGGACGTTTCCGACAAAATACGCACGCCCGAAGTCTCTATGGGAGCGTCGGCGGTGTCGGCTATACCGCGGGTAAGGGACTTCCTCTTTGATTTGCAGCAGAAGATTGCCGCCGAAAACAACGTTGTTATGGACGGTCGGGACATCGGCACGGTAGTCCTGCCGAACGCGGACGTGAAAATTTACCTTACGGCGACTGCGGAGGAACGTGCAAGACGGCGGTACAAGGAGCTTGCCGAAAAGGGCGAAACGGTCAGCTTTGAGGAAGTCCTTGCGGACGTGAACAAGCGGGATTACAACGATATGCACCGCGATATCGCTCCCCTGAAGCAAGCCGAGGACGCAGTTCTGTGCGACACCACAAACGTGGATTTGCAGGGCGCGATCGATATGCTGATAAATATTATCAACGAGAAGCTGGAAAACCAAAGTCATTAGGGAGGGCTAATATGAATGCTTTCGTAAGATACGTCACTATGGGCGTGTACAAGCTTTTTTACAACTTTCACATTGAGGGGGTAGAAAATATCCCGCAGGACAGGGCACTGGTAATGGCTTCAAATCACCGCAGCTACGCCGATCCTGTTATCCTAACAATGCCCATGAAAAAGCCCGTTACATACATGGCCAAGGAGGAGCTTTTCAAGAATAAGCTTTTCGGCTGGTTCATCACAAAGCTTGGAGCTTTTCCCGTAAAGCGTGGCAGCGGCGATATGCAGATCATTGAGGATTCCGTTGCTATACTTAATTCGGGCAGACATCTTGTTATCTTTCCCGAGGGCACGCGCTCCAAGGACGGCAAAGTGGGCAAGGGCAAGACGGGTGTGGCTCTCATTGCCGCAAAATCGGGTGCGGACGTTCTCCCCTGCGGAATTGTTTTCGAGGGGGAAAAGCTGCACTTCCGCTCAAAGCTGACGCTTCGGTTCGGCAAGGTCATTCCCGCCGAGGAGATCGCCGTTGAGGACGCTTCTCCCAAGGCTCTCAAGGAAGTCAAAAAGCGCATAATGGGCGCTATCACCGAGCTTGTGGAGGGCGGCGAAGACAAGGAGGGGCCTGCGGCAGATGAAAACTGAGATCGTTATGGCGGAAAAAGCGGGTTTTTGTTTTGGTGTTGACAGAGCGGTAAAAATCGTGTATAATGTATTGCATGAGGGCAAAAAAGTTGTTACCTACGGAGAAATGATCCATAACCGTGACTTTACCGATGAACTTGCCGCAAAAGGCGTTCGTATCGTCAACACACCCGAGGAGCTTGCCGAGCTGACGGACGAGACCGTTATCATACGTTCCCACGGCGTCAGCAGGGATATTTTTTGGCTGCTGGAAGAAAAAGGCATAGAGTACCGCGACGGCACCTGCCCGTTCGTAAGACGGATACAAAAGATAGTCGATGAGAAGTCCGCGGCGGGATACGACATAATTATTATGGGCGACGAGAACCATCCTGAGATACGCGGCACGGCTTCTTATTGTCACAATATACCAAAAATATTGAAAGATAATACCGACCTTTATTGCTATTTAAAAAAATTTTATAAAAATTCTGAAAAAAAGGTTGCAATTGTTGCGCAAACAACGTATAATATAAGTATATGGGATAAGTGTACCCGAACGGCTGAGGAGATCTTTCCGCAGGCCGAGGTCATCAACACGGTGTGCAGCGCTACCGCCGACAGGCAGGAGGCTGCGGCGCGGCTGGCTAAAACCGCAGACCTTATGATCGTTGTGGGCGGGAAGCACAGTTCCAACACGGTAAAGCTCGCGGAGATCTGCGGGCAGTACTGCAAAGCCTGCGTTCACGTCGAAAACGCAGACGGATTGGATTTCCGTTATATCGGACATCTTATCAAAAATAACGTCCGTGAAAAATTTATCGTGGGCGTTACTGCCGGCGCTTCGGCTCCGGCACATATAATCAAGGAGGTTACAAACCAGATGAGTGAAAAATTGCAGAACATGGAAGAGGACTTTAACTTTGAGGAGGCTCTCGACGCGTCCTTCAAAAAAATATATACCGGTCAGAGGGTGAAAGGCTACATAACTGCCGTGAACGACGCGGAAGCTATTGTAGATGTGGGAACCAAGCACACAGGCTATGTTTCGCTTGACGAGCTGACAAATGATTCTTCCCTTAAGCCCGCCGACGTGGTAAAGCCCGGCGACGAAGTTGAGCTTATCGTTATCAAGGTTAACGACGCCGAGGGTATTGTTACTCTTTCCAAGAAAAAGGTCGACGCTATGATCGGCTTCGACAAGATCGTTAAGGCTAAGGAGGAGGACGCTGTTCTCGAAGGTACGGTTTCGAGCGTTGTCAAGGGCGGCGTTATCATCTTCTACGAGGGCACAAGAGTGTTCATTCCCGCTTCTCAGGCTACTGCCCGCAGAGATGAGAAGCTTGAGAACCTTGTTAAGAAAACCGTTAAGTTCAAGATCATTGAGGTAAACGAGCAGAGAGGCAAGGCTGTAGGTTCTATCAGAGTTGTGCTCAGCGCCGAAAAGGACGCGGCTAAGGCTAAATTCTGGGATACAGTTCAGATCGGCGACGTTTTCAAGGGCGAGGTAAAATCGCTGACAAGCTACGGCGCGTTTGTTGATCTTGGCGGCATTGACGGTATGGTACACATCTCCGAGCTTAGCTGGAACAGGATCAAGCACCCCTCCGAGGTCGTTCAGGTAGGCGACGTTATCGAGGTATTCGTTAAGGACCTTGACAAAGAGGCCGACAGAATTTCCCTCGGCTACAAGAAGGACGAGGATAATCCTTGGGTCAAGTTTGCTGAGGACTACAGCGTGGGCGACGTTGTAAAGGCTAAGGTAGTTTCCATCACACCTTTCGGCGCTTTTGCACAGATCGTTCCCAATATCGACGGACTTATCCACATTTCCCAGCTTGCGGAAAACAGGGTAACAAACGTTAAGGACGTTCTTTCTATCGGCGACGAGGTAGAGGCTAAGATCACAGAGATCGACACCGAGAAAAAGAGGATCAGCATTTCGATCCGTGCTCTCCTTGAGGAGCGTGGCGGTGCAGCTGCCGAAGCTGACGAGGCTGCTGAATAATATTTGTGAATATTACAAAATCCCCCGAATTTTCGGGGGATTTTTGCGTATAGTATTCATATGGAAAAGGAAATCATCAAAACAAAGCTTGTTATTGTAGGCGCGGGTCCTGCGGGAATAACCGCGTCAATATATGCGGCAAGAGCGGGGCTTGACCCCGTGGTGCTGGAAAAAGGTCTGGTGGGAGGACAGGTCGCTCTCAGCAGCATTGTGGAAAATTACCCCGGCTATATGAGCATAACGGGAACTGAGCTTTCGGAGCATCTGAGAGCCCACGCGCAGGCGTTGGGAGTTCAAATAGACGAGTTCGACGTTATAGAGCGTGCGGAGCTTTCCGACGGCAAAAAAAGGATAATCACCGAAAGCAGGATATTTGAGCCTACGGCGGTAATCATTGCTACGGGAGCCGTCCCGAAGCCGCTGCTGGTGCGGAACGAATCCCGTTTCCGCGGAAAGGGCGTTCACTACTGCGCGCTGTGCGACGCTCCCGCCTACAAGGGGAAAACCGTCGGCGTTGTTGGCGGCGGAAGCGCGGCCATCGAGGAGGCACTGTATCTTTCCAATATTGCGGAAAAGGTAGTGATGATCCGCCGAAAGAGCAGCTTTCACGCAGAGAAAGCCATTCTCAGGCGCGCGGAAAATACTCCCAACATTGAGATACTGTACAACACCGACCTGACGGACGTAGGCGGCAGCGGCGATTTTATGGAGTACGTTCTTGTCGCCGACACGCTTACTCACGAAGAGCGGAAGATACCTCTTTCGGCGGTGTTCGCCTATATCGGCAGCGTACCCCGTACCGAGCTTCTCCGCGGCAGCTTGGAGCTTGACCCGAACGGCTACATTGCTGCGGACGAGGACATGAAAACAAGCGTTGAGGGAGTTTTCGCCGCGGGAGACGTGCGTACAAAGCGGTACCGTCAGATAGTGACCGCCGTTTCGGACGGAGCGGTCGCCGCCCTGAACGCGGAAAAATATATCCTGCAAAGTACTCAAAGTACGGCAGGATAACAAAAACAAAAGGAGAATTTACAGTGATAAAGGTTTTTTCATCAGACAGCTGCGGATACTGCACAAAGCTTAAGGCTTACCTTGACAGCAGGCGTGTCAAGTACGACGTGATAGACGTAACGGAGTCCCGCGAAAACTACGATAAGCTTATCGGCGTTTCGGGACAGACAGGTATCCCCGTAACAGTTTTCGACAGCGGAGAGGTTGTTATCGGCTTTGACAAGCCAAGGATAGACAGTCTGTTAAGCTGAAAAAATGCAAAAAGCGGAATGTGCAAAACCTGTCTGCACATTCCGCTTTAATATTAATATTATTTCTTTACCGTAATTCCATCGCGGACAACCTTACCATATAGCTTGTATGTAGCTTTTCCCGAATTTTTCGCACAGTAAAGCGCGCTGTCGCTGTTTACCATAAGCTTTTCGATATTATGGCTTCCCGACTCAATAACGGCGTAGGCAATTCCCGCGCTGGCGGTCATCATGGAAAATTCCTCGCGGCTTCTGTAGGCCCCGCAAAGAGTACCAAGCAGGTTTGCTGTACTGCTTTCAAGCTCGCTTTCGGAGCATATTCCGCTGATTACCACAAGGAACTCGTCTCCGCCGAGCCTTGCAATGAAATCGTTGGGGAAGCATTTCTTGATCATAGCGGAGGTCTCGGTCAGGGCTTCGTCTCCTATTTGGTGTCCGAAGGTATCGTTTACCGATTTAAAATTGTCAAGGTCGATCGTTATCAGTGAGAGCTGCGGTTCATTCTTCACCAGCCTCAGATAGGAGAACAGGCTTCGTCTGTTGTGCAGACCTGTCAGGAAGTCGGTATTTGCGTTTTGCAGCGTCTGCTGCTCAAAGGCTCTTTCCAGCGTGACATCGCGGAAAACGTTAACAGTGCCTATATTTTCGTTGAACACGTCAATAATGGGCTGCTCGTTGAATACAAGAGTTTTTGTTTCGTCGCCTGCCGACTTTGTAATTTCAATATTGCCGTCGGCGTTCAGGGTATGTTCCGCGAGAGCTTTTTCTTTCCAGCTTTCAAAATTCTCTCCGATAATGCTGCCGTCCTCGGGGAAATAGCTGCTGAACTTTGAATTGGTGCTGATAACAGAACCGTGTTTATCCGCAACTATAACGGCGTACGGCATACTTTCCAGTACAACGTCAAGCTCGTTGTTGGTGTTCTGGATATCGGTGATATCGCGTGCGATGCCGCAGGTACCGAAAATATTTCCGTCCGAGTCGATAAGCGGAGACTTATAGGTCTTGAACTGGCGCATACCGCTCTTGGTCTTTACCTTTTCGTCGAACAGGCAGGTTTTCCGCGCTTCTACAACAATATCCTCGGATTCGAGGCATACATAGTCGCCCTGCTCGTACTCGCTCTTGGGGATATCCCATATGTAGTAGTGTCCCTTTTTATAGATCTGCTCCTTGGTTTTTTCAACGGCCTTGCAGAAGCTGTTGTTCACGATAAGGTGCGCGCCTCTGGAATCCTTGAACCAGATAAGGTCGGGAACGCTGTCTATTGCAGTATTGAAGCACACCTCGTTCTTGTGGCTGTCGGCGCGGAACTTCATGTTATCCATAAGGCGCTTGAAATTCAGCTTAAGCAGCTTTTCGGCAAGAGCCTCGTCCTTGGGTACGACCCACACCTCGCCCGATTTTTCAAGCGTCTCGTCGCTCAGAGGGGCGTCGGCGGAAATAAGCAGTACCACATTTTCCGCGTTAAAGTCGGGAATATCGCCGCTTATCGCGGTGCAGTCAACAATAACGGCGCATCCCGAAGCGGCTGCCGAGCTGAAATCTTCGGCGCGGGAGCAGGTTTTAAGTTCAAACGCACTGTCCTCAGGCTGCGGAATACTGCTGAAAACGGCTTCGATCTTTTTTTCCGAGCTTATGATACAAACGGTAAAACGATTAAAAAACATAGGGCACACCTCGTTAAAAGCAAAATAAAAAAGGATACAATTACTTAAAAACAATTATACACAAGATTTACAAAATATTCAAGAGTAATACTAAGTATTATTTGTTAATTATATATTAATAAATTTCAAAAAGCCCGCGGTCAGTGAACCGATCACTGGCCGCGGGCTGCTTATGCTGACCTTTACAGCAGATTGCCGTTTGTACCGATATACATACAGATTACGCTGTTGCTGCCGTCAAGCCTTTTGACGCAGTAGTATATCTCGGTCACAGCCTTCATGTTTTTTCTGATAACATACTCGTAAAGTCTGCTGCTTTCGCGCGAGAGCTTCATGATGTCTCCGCTGAACTTATACATGACGGCGTTTTCAAGCTTGAATCTGGGTTTAAAAACATAACGGGAGCTGCTTTTGAAACGTTTGTCAACAGGAATGATAAATTCCACCCCGATTATTGATACATCGTCATCTGTTATTCTTTCGGAAATCGAAAATATAATATCTCCGGTTATTGACAGATCCATGGCGTCTATGTTTTCACGGACAAAGCTTATAAGCTCGGGCAGGGAGCTCTCGCTTATCCTCGTTCGATATGACAGGACGTTGTCATAGCACAGCTGCTGATTTTCAATAAAGCTCATTCTGATCTCCTCTTTAAGAAATAGCATACTCCGGAGAGTATATTATTAAAGTCCGTATGTTCAAAAATAATACGCTCCGTCAATGATATATAATATCCTGTTTCCGAAGTTCGTAATAAATATAAATATATTTTATTCCATATGCCGCCGTGCTTCAACATTTGTCGGACAAGCGTACATTTTCAAGGAATAAACCTTATTGAAAATTTTTTGACGGTATGATACAATACTATGGGGTGATGTAATATGTTCATTGCCGTATGTGATGATGAAAAAGTTATGCAGAATAATCTTATCTATCTTTTAAATGAATACGGAGAGAAAAAAGGCGTTGACTTTTCAGCCGCCAAATTTGAAAACGGTTATGACCTGCTTCGCTCACCGAGAACATTTGAAATAGTTTTTATGGACTACCTGATGGAGGGCATAAACGGTATCGAGACCGCAAGGAAGATACGCGAAGCAAACGGCCGCTGCGCTATAATTTTTATAAGCGCTTATCCCGAAGCCGCTCTGGATTCCTTTGAAGTGGGAACCTTTCGTTTTCTTAAAAAGCCCGTTGACAAGCAGAAGCTTTTTCGTGCGCTTGACGATTATTTCAAGTCCGTTGATTCCGATAATTTTCTTACTATTAAAACAAGAGACGGCGTCTGGAAAATAAAAATATCCGATATAATCTATGCCGAAGCCCAAGGAAAGCATACTGTTATACGGACCGTCAAGGAGTGCAGGGAAGTGTTCGTTCATCTTAAGATCATCGAAAACAAGCTTCCCTCACAAAAATTTGCACGCTGTCACCGCGCATATGTTGCGAGCTTTGAGCATATACGCAATCACACCAATAATGAGATACTTTTCGATAACGGTGAAAAGGCTCAGCTCGGAAAGGCGTACATAAAAAAATTTAAGGAGGCGTTTCGGAATTATATTATCCGATATGATTCAAAAATGCTTTAACATGATCACTGACGAAAATATCGGCTGCGTTTTAAACGGCCGCCGCGGAACATATAACGTTATCCCCGAAACAAAAAACGGTACTTCCACACGTTTGTGAAAGTACCGTTTTTATTTTTGAGGGTCAATTATTTGTCGAAGAAAATATCGCTGTTGTAGTCTCCCCCGCCCGTCTCCTCACGTATGCGGCGGAGAGTCTCGCTGTCTGCGGAAGCCCTGCGTTCAGCCCGTACGCTCATGACGGACAGAGTTATCAGCAGCACGGCAACGCCGCTCATGATAAGCAGGTCGCCTTTTTCAAAGCCGAACCTGTCCCGCGATATCCACATCAGGACAGTGCCTATGCAGAAAAGAATACTGCAAACTTTCAGAAGCACCGATTTGCGTTCGCGGGGCATATAGATTGATCTTTTTTCATCGCTCACTGTATCGTTCCTCCGCTCGGTTTACTGCTCGTTCGGAACGCTTTTCTTTCCGCGTTTTTTCATCGACTGGTCTGCCGAAAAGGACATTGTGAACAGTCTGTCGGTGGTAAACATTCTTACCGCAAGGAACATACACACCGCAAAGAAAACTATCTGGTACGCAAGTCCTCCCCAGAACAGAAGCATATTTCCGTTCATGAGATTGGTAAGGGCGGTGTAGGTGTGGGTAAACGGTATCGCGTAAACAATTATTTTAAACACGGTTGACATTTCGTTTACGTCCATAAACATTGTGATGAAAAACGGTATCATTACCGCAATCATTATGGGCATGATAAGGGTCTGGACGGATTTAACGTCGGTAGCCATTGCTCCGAGAATAAGAGAAATTGCAAGACCTATTGCAAGGGTGAAGAAAAGCTGTAACGCAAAAAGCACATAGCTCATCGGAGTAAGGGAAATTCCAAGCTCGGCCATTGCCTGACCTACGCCTGTTATACCCTCAGTCATTACCTCCATGTCGACTGACGACATTTCATTTGCGGCAGAGGATATCTCGCCGACCGCGCTGCCCATCATTCCGATCATGTAGAGAGCAAATCCAACTATCATAAACAGCGCGTTCAAAAGCGCGGAAATTACCGCCGCAACCATTTTTGCGGACAGGACGGTCATTCTCGAAACAGGTGCGGACAAAAGGGTCTCAAGGGTCTTGTCGATCTTTTCCGTGGAGATTGCCGTCATTATCATCTGTGCGGCCATGAGAAGCAGGAAGAATATCGCAAAGGGCGCGATCATGGACTGCATCATGGATATCGCTCCCAGAGCGGACGCGGATACCTGCGCGGTCTTGCCGTCGTTTACGGTGTACTCCACCGTTGTCATAGGCTCTCTTATAAGAGCAATCTCTTCCTCGGTAAGTCCGTAATTGCTGCTCATTACCTCGTCCATGCAGACGGTCTGAATCTCGCTTATAACGTCCGAACCGGAAATAGTGCTCATGGAGGAAGCAAGTCCCGCGGTAGACATTTTGCTGACGAATTTTATCAGCGCAGGTTCTTTTTTCTCCGTAATGCTTTCGCCGTAGCCCTGCGGGATAATTACCGCGTTCTTGATGTCAAGTCTTTCAAGCTCGGCGGCGTAGTCGTCGCTTTCAAAGTCAACATAGTTTATTTTTGTGGACTGGGAGGCGTCTATCTTTTTCAGCACCTCAGCGGTAAAGTCGCTGTCGTCCTGATTGCAAAGGGTTATGGTAGAGGTGTCGAAGCCCTCCTCCATTGCGCCGCCCATTATCTGTCCCATAACGATAAGCAGCACCATTGTGAAAACCATGCTGAGGATAGCCTGCTTTGTGATAAGCTCTCTAAGCTCCTTTTTAAGAAGATTACCGAACTTCATTGTCCTTCACCACCCTTTCAAAGACTTCTTCAAGGTTAGCGGCTTCGTACCGCTCTTTAAGCTCGTCAATGGCTCCAACCACCATAAGCTTTCCGCCTGTCATTATTCCAACGCGGTCGGAAACGTACTCAATTTCAAGCATATTGTGTGACGAGAGCAGGAACGCCATGTGCTGCTCCTTGGCGAGATTTTTTATCATCTTGCGTATTTCAAGGGCGTTGATAACGTCAAGACCCGAAGTAGCCTCGTCCATGATAGCAAGCTTTGGTTCGGTCATTACCGCTCTCGCAAGCAGGAGCTTCCTTATCATGCCGCGGGAATAGCCGCCTATCTTTTCCTCCAGACGGTCTCCCAGACCGCATATCACTCTGCCACGCTCAACGTATTTGTCAAGAGTGTCCTTGTCCTTGGCGAAAAGTCCCGCCATAAATTCAAGGTAATTCTTACCCGTCATGGTCTTGTAGGCTCCCGCCTCGTCGGGGAGGTATGTTATATTCTCCCGCACCTTATCGGGATTTTTAACTATGCTGTACCCCGCAACCTCTGCGTCTCCCGCAGTGGGCTGGATAAGGGTGGATATCATTCTGATAGTGGTGGTTTTGCCCGCTCCGTTAGGACCTATCAGGGCAAATATTTCGCCCTCGTCAACGGTGAAGCTTACCCCGTCCGCGGCGAAAACATCTTTCTTGGGGTACTTTTTTGAAAGCCCCTTGACCTCAAGAACTGCTGCCATATAAAAACTTCCTTTCCGTACAAA
This sequence comes from Ruminococcus sp., assembly GCA_014799785.1. Classification (GTDB taxonomy): domain Bacteria; phylum Bacillota; class Clostridia; order Oscillospirales; family Ruminococcaceae; genus RGIG8773. The sequence continues at coordinate 24,047 of JAAVHI010000070.1, read as the reverse complement.
TGTGTACTACAAAACTAATACAATAATACTACATATTTTTGGTTTTGTCAATTGACTATAATGTACAATAAACCGTCACACTATACGTTTATTTTGTATGTAGGTCACATTTCAAAATACATAATGTATGCCGTAACAGTGCTTAAACTCTCTTATAATAATATCATGCTTTCTAATAAAAAGCAATACTATATTATTAAAAAGTGTATAACCTTATTGAAATCTGATAAAATTACTTAGAGAAAGGGTGAGGAAAATGTCAAGATCCACAAAAATCTCTAAGCAGAACGAATACAAGTACATTCAGCTTGGTCTGAACATCGCCTACTACCGAAAGCTTCAGGGCTTTACCCAGGAGGAGCTTGCGGAAGCGGCAGGGATAAGCCGTTCCCATATCAGCGCTATTGAAGCCGCAAATATCGTCCATAACGTTTCCCTTGAAGTGATATTCAACATTTCCGTCGCCCTCGGAATAGAGCCGCACAAGCTGCTGATATTCAGGGACTGACCAAGCTAAGACGCGTCAGTATTTGCGCTCATAGTAAAATTTGAAGCAGAGCGTGCAGACCGCCATAACCAGAATAACTCCCGCGAGAACCATTGTTATTTCCTGCGAGAAAAACGAGGAAATAATTGCTCCGAGACAAACAAGGTAAGCAGCTGCCTGCAAAGCTGCCCCTGCGGTTTTTTCACGGATAAGCGCATAACGCTCGTCCGTGGACTTTCTGTATAATTCTTCAAGCTTTTTTTCGTCAATTTTAAGCATATAAAGTCTGGCGGCCTGAAACGCTCCATATCCCAGCAGAGCTAAGCTCATACCGCCTCCGAAGCCTCTCGTGAAGCCGCTTGCGCTTTCATTGAATGCGGAGAAAAGCCAATAGACCACATTCAGAAAAATTACCGCCATGAAGGTCAGAAACGTTTTTGCGGCAAGGTCTTTTTTAAATTTTTCCATAATTTTCTCCTTTCAAACTTTTCCTCCGATCAATATTTTCTGCGGTAATAAAATTTAAACGCAGCCTGAACAAATGCGATCACCATAATTATTGCAACAATGGTATAAAATATCGTTCTTGAGAAAAATGACGAGATCATTGCCGCAAATCCCAAAAGGATAATGACCGTCCTGAAAGAGGAGGAGTTGGTTTTTTCGTAAATAAGCCGCTCCCGCTCATCGGTCTCCAAAATATAAAGCTTTTTCAGCTTTTCGTCATTTTTAAGAGCGGCATGATATCTGTAAATAGCTATCGCCATGAGAGTTATTATTGAAGCGCACGCACCCGTGCCGAAGCCGTTGCTCAGGTCATTTGTGCTTTCTTCACCGAACAATGCGGTTACTTCAACAATGTTTAAAACTGCCAATACTATAATTGCAGCGATAAGAACAGCTCTGTAAATGTTAAGAGTTTTTTGTACCTGCTTTCTGAAGTCTTCCATAAGCTGCTTCTCCTTTATTAATAAAGCTTAGTATTTTCCCCCATTGAGGGAGCTTAATAATTTAACAGTGCGGCGGGACTGTCCTGCACAGCGCGCAAGCCGCCGCGGGACGTTTCCTTGCCGTATCAGACCTTTCTGCGGTAGTAAAAACGGAACCCCTCTTTTACAAGGATAATTGTCAGCATGACCGCAATAAGCGTATAAAACACCGTGTCCGAAAAAAATGAAGCGCCCATTGCGGCAAGTACAACAATACAAAGTATAGCCTTGAATGCGGAGACGTCGGACTTTTCGCAGATAAGTTTTCCACGTCCGTCTTTCTCAGCGCTATAAAGCTTTTTCAGCTTTTCATCATTTTTTAACGCTGCCGCATATCTTAAAATATTGATTGCCATAAAAGCTATTGCTCCCGCGCAGAAGCCCGTTCCGAAATTGGAGGAATTATTTTCGCCGACGGATATTTCCACGGTGCTGAAAACGCCCCACAGCACAACAGCCGCCGCCAGTATCGCTATGTAACCGGCAAGAGTTTTTTTAGCTTGTTTTCTGAAATTATCCATAACGTCCTCCTTTTATTTATAAGGCTTAGTATTTGACATTTTACCCTCCACCTTGATGGGGCTTTAAGAAAATAAATAATTGTTGTATTTAACGGCGGGGGTGACTTTCGCCGCGGGGCGTTCCCCGCCCCGCAAAGGGGCTTTCTTTTTTGACCATGCAGAACATTGTCCATGCTATCCACAGGCTTGCGGACATACCCTGCACAAAATTCAGCGCATTGTCTGCGGCTCTGGACAGTTCAAGGTCTCCGTGTCCAATAAACATTGCCGCGCACCATGCCAAAAGCACTGCCTGCATTGCGATTTTAAATCCGCGTTTTTGGTAATTTTTTTCAACGAAGCATTTCATAACGATCTCTCCTTTTCGGTTTATCGGCTATAGGTCGGACAGGTTCGAGAAGTCAAAGACCTCCTCAATTGTCAGTCCGAAATATTTTGCGATCTTATATGCCAGCACAAGTGAAGCCGTGTATTTTTCACATTCCAGCGAGGTTATGGTCTGCCTTGTTACCCCAACCGCGTTTGCAAGCTCCTCCTGAGATATGCGGCGTTCCTTGCGCAGCTCCTGTATTCTGGTTTTCAAGGTACACCTCCGTCTTTTTGTATAGTTTGCTTTGCAATTTTAGTATAGCACGCTTTGCATTTTTTGTCAAGCTTACTTTGCAAAATTTTTATATTTGTAAATATTCCACAAATAACGCTGAAGTTTACTGACGGACAGCTGTACGTCTTATATTTATACCGCATAAATTTTTGTACCTATATTGCAAATATGCTGAAAAAATGATATACTTTTTGCAGAATATGTTTTTTATTGGCAGATCAAAGCTTAATACGCTTCTGTCAATGAAGCAGCTGAAACGGAGGAATTTATCATGTCGCCCAAAAACACGGAATGCAGCATGAACATAGTCATATCGCCTTTGAATGCGTCGAAAACCAACGGCGGGAAATTTCAGGGCTGGGGAACAAGTCTTTGCTGGTGGGCAAACCGTCTGGGGTATTCCGACGAGCTTGCACGGCAGTCCGCGGAGCTGTTTTTCGGCAGGGACGGTCTGCGCCTTAATATAATGCGGTACAATATCGGAGGCGGCGACGACCCTGCTCACAATCACATCACCCGTACCGACAGCGCTGTTCCCGGCTGGCTTGTTTACGACAGGGAAACGGGCAGCTATACCTACGATTACAACGCCGACCACAGACAGCTGAACGTTCTGAAAAGAGCGGCTGAGGCTGCGGGAAAGGACGCTTATGTGGAGGTCTTTTCAAATTCTCCGCCGTATTTTATGACGGAAAGCGGCTGCTCTTCGGGAAACGCCGACCCAAACAAGGACAATCTTAAGCCCGAATGCCTCACCGAATTTGCGGAATATCTTGCCCATACCGCTAAATACATAAATGATGAAATGGGCATAAAGGTAAACAGCGTTTCACCTATGAACGAACCGAATACCGACTTCTGGTGGGCAAATAACTGGAAGCAGGAGGGCTGCCATTTTGACGCGGGAAAATCCCAGTCCGACATTATTCTGGAAACCGCAAAAGCCTTTGCCGTATGCGGTCTTGATGATGTTGAAATAGTTGGAAGCGACGAAACAAGTCCGCAAAAGCAGATAACCGCATATAATTCCTATACCGACAAAGCCCGCGCCGTGATAGACCGTATAAGCACGCATACCTATGATACAGCAGGTATCTCCGAGCTTGGAGCGCTTGCGAAGTCAGAGGGCTTCAACCTTTGGATGAGCGAGGTCGACGGCGGCGGCACTGCGGGAGAAAATGCGGGCGAAATGGGTTCCGCCCTTTGGTTCGGCGAGAAAATTATTTTTGACATCAATGCTCTTTCGCCGTCCGCCTGGGTAATGTGGCAGATAATCGACACTCATATTTCCGCAGAAGGCATGAACGGAAACGCGGACAAGGGAATGGTCGATATAAGCGGCGGCTTCTGGGGAACTGCGGTCGCCGACCACGACAATGGAAAAATTATTCTCACGCAGAAATATTACGGATTTGGACAGTTCACAAGATATATCCGTCCCGGCGACACGATAATTCACTGCGGTGGAGACAGCCTTGCAGCGTATAACAGCGATACGCGCGAGCTTGCGGTCGTTGTGCTGAACAAGTCTGCCGAGGATAAAACGTGTAATTTTGATTTGTCACAAGTGAAATCTGTCGGCAAGACCGTCAGGGTGATACGCACAAGCGGCGGTACGGAAAACGGCGAAAAATGGGCGGAGCTTGATAATATTTCCGCCTGTGAAAGCGGCTTTACCGCAGAGCTGAAGGGCAATTCAATTACGACATTTATAATTGACGGTGTGACTCTGAACGATTAGATATTCCCTGCTGCGTCCGCGGCAGGTTCTAACCTTAAATAACAGCAGTGATACTGCAAAAATAAAGCTTTACACATTAAATTCATTATCAAAGGAGTGTATACTGTGAATTTTGAGATAAGGGATAATTTTTATCTTGACGGAAAGCCGTTCCAAATAATTTCGGGAGCGATACATTATTTCCGCACTGTTCCCGAATACTGGCGCGACCGTTTGGAAAAGCTTGTCAACATGGGCTGCAATACTGTTGAAACCTATATTCCGTGGAATTTTCACGAACCGAACGAGGGAGAATTTATTTGGGACGGTATGCGGGATATAGAAAAATTTATTTCGCTTGCAGAGGAACTTGGACTGTACATTATAATTCGTCCGTCTCCCTATATATGCGCCGAATGGGAATTCGGGGGACTTCCCGCATGGCTGCTGAAAAGCAGGGATATGCGTCTGCGCTGCTGTTATAAGCCGTACCTTGACGCGGTGAAAAATTACTATAATGAATTGATCCCGAAAATTGTCCCTCACCAGATAGACAAGGGCGGCGGGATAATACTCGTCCAGATCGAAAATGAATACGGCTACTACGGAAACGATACCGCATACCTTGATTTTTTGCGCAATACGATGCGGGAGCTTGGAATAACTGTGCCGTTCGTTACCTCGGACGGCCCGTGGAGCGAACCGATATTCAGGTCAGGAATGGCAGAGGGCGCATTGCCGACGGGCAATTTCGGTTCCTCGGCGGAATGGCAGTTCGGACAGATGAAAAAATTCATTGGCGAAGATAAACCGCTGATGTGCATGGAATTCTGGAACGGCTGGTTTGACGCATGGGGAGAAGAACACCACACCACTTCACCCGAAAAAGCCGCGGCCGAGCTTGAGGAGCTTTTAAAGCGAGGCAGTCTTAACTTTTATATGTTTGAGGGCGGTACCAACTTCGGCTTTATGAACGGAAAAAACAACGGTGTGAAGTACGGCGATACAACTTCGTACGACTACGACGCGCCGCTTACCGAGGACGGACAGATTACTCCGAAATACACAGTTTTCAAAGAAGTGATAGAAAAGTACAGAAATTTTGAAGCTGTGCCTTTGTCAGCAAAAATTATCCGCAAAAGCTACGGCAGATTAAAATGCACCGCAAAGACAGACCTGTTTTCGGCGCTTTCGGAAATAGCCGATCCCGTTTATTCAAATTATCCGCTTACCATGGAGGAGATCGGACAAAATTACGGATATATTCTTTACAGGCTCTCGCCCGATAACGGTGAAATAATCAACGACATATGTCTGGAGGGCGCCGCTGACCGCGCGCAGTGCTACTGCGGTGAGAAGCTGCTATTTACGGCATTTGACGACATGGGAAAAAAATTTGAATTTCCCGAAAAGAAATTTTCCGGACAAATTGATATTTTAATCGAAAACATCGGACGTGAAAATTTCGGAACAAATCTTGAACACCAGCGAAAAGGTATTGCGGACGGAATAAAAATAAACGGACGTAGATGCTTCGGAATGAATATGTATGCACTTACGCTTGACAAGGAACAAATCGGCAGAATAAATTTCAGCAGCGGTTATAAGGAAAATCTGCCGGCATTCTATAAGTTTATTCTGAATGCTGACGAATGCGGAGATACGTTTATTCAGCTCGACGGCTTCGGCAAAGGCGTTGTTTTTGTAAACGGCTTCAACATCGGACGCTTTTGGGAAATAGGGCCGCAAAAACGTTTGTATATTCCTGCTCCGCTTCTGAAAATGGGCGAAAATACGATAATTGTTTTTGAAACAGAAGGAAAATTTTCCGACGAGATCAGTCTGCTTTGAGAATGGATCAGCATTATAAAATTTAAATATTTTTATGACATATATAATAAATTTGCTTACATGTCTGTATTATTTACCGAGTAAAAAACAATGTATTTGGCAAATAAAAATCCTCCGACTTCATTTTTGAAGCTTGGAGGATTTTTGTTTGCGGAAATATTTTTACCTTCTATGTCATAATTGCGGGCTGCGGAAAAGGTGCGGGTTTGATCGCCAAAAATGCATACATATCAATGGAGAAAATCAAAAATAAGTATGACGGAAGACCACAGCCGAAAGTGAAAAATAATGTGTACACAATGGGCATTTATTGAATCGGGAAGCAGAAATCCCGCAAATCCTGTCTATAAAAGGATTTGCGGGATGTAAAATGGTGGAGCATAGGGGACTTGAACCCCTGACCCCCACACTGCCAGTGTGGTGCGCTCCCAACTGCGCTAATGCCCCATTGATATAATATAACTATTATATCACATAATCTCCTGTTTGTCAATACCTGATTTAAGCAATTTGTACCCTGTATGCCGACATATGTTACAGCCCGAATTTGTACTTTAAAAAATATTTGTACTCAGCTGTACTGTTTGGATTTTCGTATTCCTCACGGACGGTCTTTTCTATCCATTTCAGCTTTTGGGGACTGCTGCTTTCGTAGCTGTTCATAATAATTTTTCCCTGCTCCGCCGCCTGCAAAAGCGCAGCGTAAGCGTCCGCAACAAATTCACATTCCGGCACCTCCACCGGCTTGTCTGTAACAAAAGCAAATGGTATATCCTCCATAGGCTTACCCGTCTCGGACACGGAATATATGTACCCCGTAACACCAGCATAGGTCTCTCTGGTAGCGTTGGGGTAATATTCGTCCAGAGTCAAAACGCCCTCGCCGTTAAAACCGTATGGACCCCATTTTGTGTACACACCGTCGTGGACAAAACCGTTTTCCCTGCAATGCTTTTCAACAGCGTTGCTTAGATACACAAGCACATTTTCCCGCTTCTGCGAAAGATAAATAAGTGGCTTGCCGTGGTTTGAAATGCGAGGCTCAAGAATTTTTATACCGGGCGTTTGAGAAGCATGATAAAGCATAGTTTTCCTCCGATTATATAAAAAATTATAATTTGTTTTAATTTTATAACATTTTTTATTGTGTGTCAACAGACTCCAATAAAAAGCCGCTACCTATGCGCGACTTTTTTGTTGCTCTTTTTATTTATTGTAAACAATGCGGAAACCGTATGTAATGAGCATAAATGGATTGCAACAGAGATACTTTCTCTTTTCGGAAAAAATAATAAAAACGAAGCGTTCAATATCGAACGCTCCGCTTTTGCAAATGTTAACTCGTTGGAGGTTATTTTATATAGGACTTTATGAATAAATGACAAAGGGATCAATTAAAAATATTGTCAATTTGATTTTTCTGCCCTATAATATACAACAGCATTTCCCGATTAGTCTTAGCCAAGTCCCTATATTCGTTTACGCTTTCAAAGTACGCCACGCAAATCATCTGTATAGAGCAGATAACATAGTAAACAGCCTGCTTTTCTTCCGTTGTCAAGGGATTTACGCTGTCATATCCGTGCAGGATTTTATTCAGCATTTCGGGAAATTTATCATACGCATTTTCCGCATTACGCTGTTCGGACAGTATTCCCGTTGCGCAGTAGCAGGGATCCCATAAACGTACATTTTGCTCGCTTAATTCAAAGTCGGTGAACCCGCTCACCTCGCCGCCGTCAAACAGAATATTACAGGGATTTGTGTCTCGGTGTATCAACTGTTTCGGCAGCTTTTCAAACAGTCCGCCGAAATTGTTGATGTAATCTTCAAAAAAGCTGTCGGGTATGCCCATGTTCCATTGGATATTTTGCTTCTGAACTTCCGGCAGCGCCCATTCGGTCACATGGGCAAACAGGTTCTGTTCAAACGGCTGAATGTCCTTTTCCACCGCAGAAAGCGCATTATGCAGTCTGGCAATGCTTTGACCGTATTTGAAACCGAAGTCCCCGCACTTGTCGCCAAAGCGTTCGGCTTTGGAAAGCGGCTCGCCCTTTACCCTGCGTATCAGGACAAAATTGTTTTTGTCCTCTGCAAAGTCGTCGCCTTTTATTGTCGGCACGGGAACAACCGCCGCAAAACCCTGCTTTGCCAATGCTTTTGCTACCCGAATGTTTCGCAGAAGATTGGCTCTGTCTCCTGTTTTCAGGACATAATCCTTACCGATCTGCCACACATTGTTTGCCGTTTTTGTGCCGTCAACAATTTTTACATCATTAACAGCCGGATCCTGCGGAATGTCCCAATTGGTCAGTATCTTCCGCAATTCCTTTTCTGTAAACATATCTGAAGCCTCCCATATTGATTGATGCGTCCCGTAAAGGGACAGATATTTTTTGGGAGAACAGCCATACATTCGCAAAAATGCCTTGTAAAATCCCGCATAGCTGTCAAAGCCGTATTCCAGAGCGGCGTCCACAGCCTTGCGCTTAACGCTTATTTCCGCAAGAGCGCGGTCTAACCGCCGTCTGTTGATGTACGCCGCCAGCGGCACGCCTGTTACTTGTGCAAACAAATGCTGATAATGCCACACCGAATAGCCTGCCATTTGCGCAAGTTCTTCCGGAGTGATATCGGTTTTCAGATTTTGCTCAATGTAATCAATGCCGGATTTAATTATATCTGCGTTTTGCATGAAAGTCCTCCTTCCCGGGATAGCTTCATTATATCACATATTATCGGAAAAACATTTCCTGTTTTGCGAAAAATGATAAAGAAAAAAGTTCCCGTATTTCTACAGAAACATTTCTGCCTGCGCGGACTTCTCCGCTGTGTTTATATAGAAAAATAAATTTTTAATGAGAAATAACAAAATAAAAAGTCTCCGCAATATTTACGGAGACTTTTCTGCCCGCGGGGGTCCCCGCTGGTGCGGGTGACAGGACTTGAACCTGCACGTCGGGGACACCAGATCCTAAGTCTGGCGCGTCTGCCAATTCCGCCACACCCGCATAATGATTATTATACATTATTTTTATGTATTTGTCAAATAAAATTTTCAACTTCCCCAATACCATTTATGCTTGTATTGTTTTGCAGAATTTCAATAGTTCACGTACTTCGGCAAAATTTTCCGGACGTCGAACCCGAATACCGACGCGGCTAAAAAATATTGACTTTGCAGACGCAGTGCGGTATAATGTTATTGTAATTTTTTGTAAAGGGGCAGCTTTTTTATGCAGTATGAAATCAAAGGTACGCCGTTTCCTGTTGTGATATGCAGGCTTGAACAGAACGAGACTGTGTGCTGTCAGCGCGGCGGAATGTCTTGGATGTCGCCCAATATGCAGATGTCCACAAATGCAGGCGGCGGTATCAGCAAGGTGTTTTCAAGGGCGCTTTCGGGGGAATCCATCTTTCAGAACAAATACACGGCGATCGGCGGTATAGGTGAAATAGCGTTCGCTTCCTCAGTTCCGGGCAATATCATTCCTATGGAGATCTCCCCAGATCGGACAATAGTAGCTCAAAAATCCGCTTATCTTGCTTCAAGCTCTTCCGTTGATCTGAGCATTTTCTTCCAGAAAAAACTCAGTGCGGGATTTTTCGGAGGCGAAGGCTTTGTCATGCAGAAGCTCGGCGGTCAGGGCATTGCTTTTCTTGAAATTGACGGAAGCGTTGTTGAGTACGATCTGAGAGAAAACGAATCTATCCTTGTGGATACCGGATACCTTGCCGCAATGGACGCTACCTGCTCTGTTGAGGTCGAGACCGTAAAGGGTGTGGGAAACGCTCTGTTCGGAGGCGAGGGATTTTTTAATACCCGCGTCAAAGGTCCCGGACATATATGGCTCCAGACCATGCCTGTGGCTTCTCTTGCAGGAGCGGTTCGTCCATATATCCCAACGGGGAATTAACCTACATAATCGTTTTTGTTCCATAATGAAAACAGTACGAAAAGAAAGACTGCGTAGTAATACGCGGCCTTTCTCTTTTTGTCATACTCCATGCGGCCGCGGTTTTAGGTACAGCATAAAAAATTGTAACTATGCATTTTACCGAGTGTAAGTATACGCATACTTTCAGACACTATTGTCAATTTACAAAACCTAAAGTGCATGATACTATAACTTTATTGCGGCATTACGCTTGATTTTCGGATTTAAGGATTATTTAATAATTTCCATGCTATAATAAAATCACAACAACGAAAGGAGCATTAAAATGTACCTGAACATACTGAAAAAAGACCTTAAACGAAAAAGGGCAATGAACATTATTCTGCTGGTATTTATCATACTTGCTTCAATGTTCGTGTCCTCCGGCGTGAACAACATCATCAGCGTGACCACCGCGCTGGACGGCTACTTTGAAATGGCTGACGTCCCCGATTATCTCGCCGTGACTATGAATAAAGATTCTGCGGAAGATCTGACAGAGATTTTGGAAAATGCGTCGGCTATCGACGAACTGCGTATCGAGGAGATCGCTTATATGTCCCAGTCAAACGTTATACTGGACGGCAAGCCTCTGAACGCTTCCTCCGGCTATCAGGTATTACAGAGCGACAGAGATATTGCAATGAATTATTTTCTGGAAAACGAAACCATACTTAAAAGCGTGCCGAAGGGCAAGGTTTACGCTTCCTATTTCGTAGTAAAAAATACGGAGCTGAAGGTCGGCGACAAAATTACTGTGAAAATAGGGGACGTAAGCCGTGAATTTACCTTTGCGGGCAGCTTCAAGGACGCTGTTTTCGGCTCGGAAAATGTGAACATGACGAGATTTATCCTGAACGCCGAGGATTTTGACGAATATATGTCGGACGAGGCTGTGAAAAATATGTACGGCGGAAAAATATGCTATATACATACAAACGACCTTGAAAAGACCCTGTCCCAGATATCGGATATATCCGGCAGCTTTATTTTTGCGGACGACAGAGAGATGATAAAATTCGGCTATATTTTCGATATGATAGTTACGGGCATAATACTTGTGGTAAGCATTATACTTATCGCCGTATCGTTTGTGGTGCTGCGCTTTGCCATAACCTTTACCCTTTCCGAGGAGTTCCGAGAGATAGGCGTTATGAAAGCTATCGGCATACGGGACATAAAAATTCGGGGGCTGTACCTTATAAAATACGCCGCTCTTGCCGTTATCGGCTCGGCTGCAGGTCTGGCGTTAAGCTTCCCGTTCGGTGAAATACTTATGGGTGTGTCCTCTCAATCGGTTATAATAAGCAGTCAGAATACAGTATTTATCAATGTCGTCTGCACGATTTTGGTAGTGGCGGTAATACTTCTGTTCTGTTTGGGCTGTACGGGCAGGGTCAGAAAAATGACCCCCATAGACGCTGTAAGAAACGGTCAGACGGGAGAACGCTTCCGCAAAAAGAGCATTATGAGCCTTGGAAGATCAAAGCTCGGCACATCGGCGTTTCTTGCCGCAAACGACATTGTAAGCAGTCCGAAACGCTTCGGCATAATCACTCTCACATTCTTTTTGTGTCTGTCGCTTCTGATAATACTTTCCAATACCGTAACGTCTCTCAAAAGCGGAAAAATGCTGAAATATTTTGACCTTGCGGAGTGTCATATATTTGCGGATACAGGCGATGACGCTATGAATTTTTTTGCCGAGGACGGACATGAAAAGCTGGAAAAATATCTTGAAGAGGTCGAACAGACTCTTGCGGAAAACGGTATGCCCGCAGAATGTATGCAGGAATTCGGTCTGTTCGTCAATTTAAAGCACGGAGAATACGAAAGCAAGCCGCTTGCCTTGCAGGGTACAGGCACAACAATGGATATGTACGGCTATATCGATGGGTCTCCTCTTCAAAACAGCGGCGAGATAGCTCTGACACCGCTTGCTGCAAAGGAGTTAAGGGTTAATATAGGCGATACGGTCATTATGTCGGACATGACAGGCGAAAGGGAATATATCGTAACGGCTATTTACCAGACTATGGTTAATCAAGGTGTTGCCGCAAGGTTTTATTCGGGGGAGGATATAAATTATATCCAGTGCGCCATTGTGCAGAATATGCAGATAAAGTTTACCGACGATCCCGACGATAAGGAAATTAACCGCAGAATTGAAAAGCTGGGGGAAATTTACCCCGAATTTTCAAGCATTAAAACAGCGGGCGAATGGGCAAAGGAAACTACCGGCGTTGCCGACGCTATGGACGCATTGAAAAAAATGTCCGCCGTGCTTACCGTAATTTTAGCTGCGCTTATTACCGTGCTTATGGAGCGTTCCTTTATTGCAAAGGAACAGGGAGAGATCGCGCTTATGAAAGCCATAGGCGTGCGGAACGGAAAAATTTACGCCTATCACACATTAAGATTTGCGTTTGTGGGTATCGCCGCGGTAATTATAGGCGAGATATTTGCAATGCCCCTTACTCATCTCTGCATCGATCCGCTGTTCAGAATGATGGGTCTGGAGCTTGGCGTGGATTACGTTACAACGCCGCTTGAAATATATCTTGTTTTCCCTCTTGTAATTCTTGTTACAACCACCGCGGGAGCGTTTCTTACCTCGCTGTACACAAGGAAAATAAAGTCCTCGGACACGGCAAATATAGAATAAAGGAGAATTATTATGACAAATATTTTAGAAGTAAAAGACCTTTGCAAAACCTATATAGTAAACAAGCGTCAGAACAACGTCCTGAAAAATGTGAATTTCACCGTAGGCGAGGGGGAAATGGTCGCAGTCATGGGACCGTCGGGTTCGGGAAAATCCACCCTGCTTTACGCCGTTTCGGGCATGGACAGCATTACTGCAGGGGAGGCTCTGTTCTGCGGGAAAAATATTGCCGCAATGGGCGAAAAAGAGCTTGCCGACCTGCGGCTTGACGAAATGGGATTTATTTTTCAGCAGATGTATATGCTGAAAAATCTCACCGTTCTTGACAATATCATCCTCCCCGCGGCGCAGTCGAAAAAGAACAAAGAGACCCGCAAGGAAACGGTACAGCGGGGTCAGGAGCTTATGCGTAAGCTTGGCATTATCGACATTGCAGGCAACGACATCAACGAGGTGTCGGGAGGTCAGCTTCAGCGCGCCTGCATATGCCGCAGTATGATAAACAAGCCGAAAATGATATTCGCCGACGAGCCTACAGGGGCACTGAACCGCACTTCCTCCGACGAGGTAATGGAGGAGCTTGCCAAGCTGAACGAAAGCGGCACAACGATAATGCTGGTCACTCACGATGTAAAGGTTGCGGCAAAATGCACAAGAACGCTTTACATAGTTGACGGAAACATAAAAGGAGAGTATAATTTAAACAGGTGCGAAAGTCCCTCACAGATGAGAGAGAGGGAACGGGCGCTGAACAACTGGCTTTTGGAATTGGGTTGGTAATATGGATATTCTTATTGTTGAGGACAATAAAGAGCTTGCGGGTCTGTTGTGCGATTTTCTGCGCGGGGAGAATTACACGGTGTCCGTTGCGGAAAACGGTGAAAAAGCCTTGTCGCTGTACGAAAAGTACGGCGCAAGGCTTATCGTGCTTGATATAATGCTCCCCGATACAGACGGCTTTGGGGTATGCAAAAAAATTCGGGAGGAAAGCAATGTTCCCATACTTATCGTAAGCGCGAAAACCGCCAAGGAGGACAAGCTCTGCGGACTTGATCTCGGCGCGGACGATTATATCGAGAAGCCATACGATATTGACATAATGCTTGCGAAAATAAGCGGTATCTTCAAACGGCGGTACGCTGTTGACGAAATTGCTGACGGTGATATCCGAATAAACAAGGTCAGCCGAACGGTTTTTAAAAACGGGGTACAACTTGAAATGACGGCAAAGGAATTCGACCTGCTCCTGCTTTTGGCGGAAAACAAAGGCAGGGCTTTGAGCAAGGAATATATTTTTGGTCAAATATGGGGCAGCGACAGCTTTTCGGAGCAGCAGACCCTGACCGTACACATAAAATGGCTGCGTCAAAAAATTGAGGACGACCCTAAAGCTCCGAAAAGAATACTGACCGTGTGGGGAGTAGGCTACAAGTATGAAAATCTTTGATTTTCATACCCGAGTTTTATTTTTCTCGCTGCCGCGGGAAATTTCGCTGCGCGAAACCATAAAACATTGGTTGAAGGGAGGACGCGTTTTCCCTATCGGGAAAAGGGTCATAAATTATGAAAGCGTTCAATAAAATTTTTGCGGCATTAATTTTGGTACTGGCGATACTGTTTGCCGCGGCGAATATCATACTTTCGGCGGACATTTCCGACAGCGGCAGACCCTACCGCGTGGAGATAAACCGTCTTGCCCGCCGGATTGAAACGGACGGTCATGCTGACATTTCCGAATGCGAATATGTAACGAATATCGAACGGTACGGTGAAAATTTTTACAATACGAACAGCGACTATGCCGTCCGCAAAATAAACGGAGAACTGTACCGCTTTGATTACAAAACCGACGGCGGCGACAGGACGCGGCTTATTTTTACCGTAAACCTTATTCTCGGCGTTATGGCAGTCCTGATAATTTCCGTTATGATGTACGTAAAATTTCGTATACTTGCGCCCTTTGAGCGGCTGACGGACATTCCCTACGAATTGTCAAAGGGAAATCTTACCGCGCCCATTAAGGAAAACAAAAACCGTTTTTTCGGAAAATTTATCTGGGGCGTGGATATGCTCCGTGAAAATATTGAGCAGCAGAAAAAGCGGGAGCTTGATTTGCAGAGGGACAAAAAAATGCTGTTATTATCTCTGTCCCACGACATAAAAACTCCGCTTTCGGCGATAAAGCTGTACTCAAAGGCTTTGTCAAAGGGACTGTACGAAAGCCGCGAAAAACAGCTTGAAATTGCGGAAAGCATTAACGCCAAAGCCGACGAGATAGAGAGTTATGTTTCGCAGATAGCTACTGCGTCAAGGGAGGACTTCCTGAGCTTTGATGTGAATATGGGGGAGTTTTATCTTTCGGAGCTTGTGACAAAAACAAAGGGGTACTACACGGAAAAGCTGTCCCTTATCGGGACGGATTTTTCGGTATACGATTACTCCGACTGCCTTTTGAACGGCGATTTCCACCGCAGCATTGAGGTGTTACAGAACGTTATGGAAAACGCCGTAAAATACGGCGACGGAAAGAGTATATCGCTTAAATTTTCCGAGGAGGACGGCTGTATTCTTATAACCGTCCGTAACAGCGGCTGTACCCTTGCGGACACGGATTTGCCCCATGTTTTTGAAAGCTTCTGGCGCGGTGCAAATGCCGAAAACATAGCAGGCAGCGGCTTGGGACTTTATATCAGCCGCAAGCTTATGCGGAAGATGAACGGAGAAATTTTTGCGGAGATCAAGGACGGGGTTATGTACGTTACGGCGGTATTTACAAAGGTATAAAAAGCAGGCTCTTGTCAATGACATAAGCCTGCTTTAATAATCTGTTGTTTGTCCTTATAAATGTTTTTGAAGAATTTCTATATCACTGAAGGATGAGACTTTACCGTTATTGTCATGCCGGCAGGGGTAAAATGCTTCCGCGAACTATGCAGGTGCATCGCCGCTTGCCTTATGTCGGTTTTTTTAAATCAGGTAAAATATTTATGCTTGCTTGTAAGAGCCTCGAGCATATCCAGTCGGAGCTTGTTCTGATATTCGGGCTTGACCATGTAATTAACATAGTATTCAAGCAGGCAGATATCGGGAAGAGTTCTTCCCTCGATCTTAAAGTTTACAAATCCCATAGGCATATATTTTTCAACGATAGCCTGCGGGGAAATATAAGTCTCATATTCCAGTATGCTGTAAGGACTGTTATTCATAAACTCGCATGAAAAACCTTTTGGTTCAAACGGCTTTTTGGTAAGCAGATTTTTCTTGTGCTCCCATTCGGCGATCTGGTCAAGACCTATCGACCGATAGTGTTCGCCTCTGCGCTTGCACTTCGGAGTACAGCAGGCGTTCACCAATATCTCGC
Source organism: Ruminococcus sp. (assembly GCA_014799785.1). Taxonomy (GTDB): domain Bacteria; phylum Bacillota; class Clostridia; order Oscillospirales; family Ruminococcaceae; genus RGIG8773. Next base: position 7,911 of record JAAVHI010000070.1, on the reverse strand, counting down.
ATCTTGAGCGGTCTTTCTCGTCTATCTGCTCCAGCTGGTCGAAACGATTGTTGAAATTGTAGTCCAGAACCACATATTTGTAGTCCTTTTTCAGCTCTTCCTTAACATCGTCAATGTTTTCTATCTGCTTGCAGGTCGAGGACGTGATAGGGTAATCGGGATAATTTTCCCTGATATACTCTTCAAGCAAAGGCGAAAAAACGATCGCTTCGTTAAAACCGTTATTGCATATACGCATTATTTGATTGCAGAAAGGATCGCCCAGGTGTTCTTTTTTGAGCATGGGGTTTGTGTGTGTAAAACGAAGAGGGATATTTTTACTGTTGATAGCCTCGGCAACATTTTTTACAAAATTCATATCGGTAGTTCCGCCGAGGTAGCGTCCGCCGTTCCAGACACAGCCTCCGAAGTTTCCGAATATCGACGCTATCTTCAAGCCGTCGTGAAAACATTCGGGATGCTTAGATATCGAGTTTATAAGGATCGTATTGAGATAAAGATGATTTGTAAAATCAGGAATATGAAAATTCATTTCCATAGCAGATCACACAACTTCCGTTTTTATGATACTAATTATTATATCATATACAAGCGAATTTTGCAAGGAAAATAATAAAGCCGCGGCGGCTGTTTTTTGTTCGGCTTCACGGAAAACAGCAAACCGTTTACGTGTGCCATGCTGATCAAAAAACGACGCCTTCCGCGTCGTTTTCAAATGGCATAACGGCAGCAGCACCTGCAATTGTGCCGTATTACACCGAATATTCATTTTGTCCGTAAAAGCTTTGTTACTGCTCCTTGGGCTTTCTGCTCTTGCCTCTGCCTTTGTTTTTGCTGTTTGCAAAAATATCGCCTATTTCCTGCTTGTTTGCCGCGGGCTCATAGGGGTCTCTCACATCGGTAAGACCCATAAGAAAATCAACGCTTGTTTTATAGAACGCCGCAAGCTTAGCCATAACGGGCAGAGACGGTTCGAGCTCGCCCGTCTCGTATCTCGAATATGTCTGCTGTTTACAGCCGAGGTACTCGGCAATATGACGCTGGTACAAATCGTTGTCCTCGCGTAAATCACGAATTCTAAGATTCATCGGAATCCTCCCTAAAATCAAGAAAAATACAACTGCACAAATTACACATAATCCAATAATCTTATTATGACACATATTTTGATTTGTTGGTGAGTTTACACGATAGATGGATATAAATTTTTTTTGAACGATTTTCACCGCTTCTGTACGGCAAATATTTTACAATTTTAACCACCAAAATGCCTTTTAATTACATCTTTGGCAAAATTTACAGGGGTAACATTTGTAATAAACACGGTTTTAGGATTTGATTTTCTCCCGAAAATATACATATCACCGTTGAATTTTTCGCCTTGAACGCGTCCGCGCTTAATAAAAAGCTCCGCAGCAGCAGCGGGAAGCATTACTGCCGCTGTCACTGCACATAAAAATGCCGCGGCTTTTACGGCCGCCGCAAAAATTTTTTCAAGCATAAGCTATCCTTTCCTCAGTCAACGTCGAGCTGAAAATAGTAGTCGTCCATAACAAAGCCGTTTCCGATATCGGTCACGCCCTCGCCAATTTTGCGGAAGCCCCGCTTTTCGTACACGGAAATCGCTATTTTGTTGTGCTTATTGACCGTCAGCCAGACCGCGCTGAGTCCGTTTTCGCGGCAGTACCGTTTCAGGAACTCGAAAACCTCCGTTGCATAGCCCTTGCCGCGGTGCTCCTTTTTGACGTACAGCTTTGACAGGAACAACCTCCCGTCGCTGTCGTGCTTTATCGCCGTGTAGCCCACACGTTCTCCGCCGCCGAACAGCAGGAAGTACTTGTAGCCCTCCGAAGCCATCTGTTCTTTCATAGCGCGCGCCGACTGAAATTTTTCCACCATATAGTCGATCTGCTCCGCGCTCAGCACCGACGGAAAAAACTCATGCCATATCTCGTCCGCAAGAGCCGCCGCGGCTTCGATCTGCGCGTCGGTGACCGCTTCGGTAAAGTTAAGTTTGGACATTTTCCGCTCACTCCTCAGTCTATCAAAAAATTTTTTCATCAATTCGCTGCACTCGGCTTCCGATACTCCGCCCGTGACGGAAACGCGGTTTCCAGCAAGCTCCGACAGCGTTGTTTCTCCTGTTTTGTCATACGCGCCGAAAACCACTCTGTCCAGACGTGAACTCAATATTGCTCCGCTGCACATCATGCACGGTTCAAGAGTAACGTAAAGCGTGCAGCCGTTCAGCCGCCAGCCTCCCAAGGTGCGGCAGGCTTCGTCTACCGCAAGTATCTCCGCGTGGTAAAGAGCGTTCCTGCCCTTTTCGCGGCGGTTTCTGCCTCTGCCCGCGATAAAGCCGTCCCTGCGGACAACGACTGCGCCTACTGGAGTTTCTCCGTCGGCAGCGGCCTCCTCCGCAAGCGCGAGGGCAATGCTCATATAGTATTCATCGCTTTTCAAAGCATAAACACCGCCTATGATGTAAATTTAATATTGACCGCGGTAACGAGAAACGTCATTGCGATCCATATTACTATGGGTATGCTTGTAGCCGCTTCGAGTATTTTGCTGCTGAAAGACATATAGCTCGGTCTTATCGTCATGGTAAAACGGTCACTGCGGTTATACAGGAACCATATCACCGAAACAAGTCCGACCGTAAGCGTCAGGAATATGAACGCCGTCATAACGGTCGTGCCGTACAGCGGCTCGGTATAGTATCTTATACAGCAGAGCGCGTAAATGTACGCTCTTGTAACTATGCGCATGATTATCCCCGTTATTACGGAGCCTGTGCGTATGATAAAATATCCCGCCACAAAAGATGTGACCGCCGCAAACGGCATCTGCACAATATCATAGGTCGAGGCGGCAATAATAAGACTTGCGAAGAACAGTGCGGTGCCGTCGCCGAACTGTCTGACAAGCTGGAGCACCACACCGTGGGTACACAGTTCGCTTATTACCGGAATGATAAGGAGATGGATAATTACAGCGTACATTATTTCCTCCGCGCTTCCGGATACTGCGTAGGAGCTTTCGGTGTCGATCTTGAAAACGGAAAGCACCCTGTCGTAGAAATACGACATTAACGAGCATACCGAAGCGACCAGCAGAGCCGCGGGGGCGGCAAACCTGAACATGGACTTATTGGTTATGCTCGTGGGAAGTATTACGGAAAGGGGTATTTCAAGGTGTTTCACGAGAACAGCCGCCGGGACGACCCGTCCCAGCACCTGAGACAGGATATCCAGAAGCATTATAATGGTGCTGCTGCCGTAGCGCTGTCCCGAAAAAATGCTGTAGTAAATATTCATCCCCATTTTTTCCATAATAAACGGAAGCAGATAGGTAAAGAAAACGTCCACCGTCACGTGATAAATAAGTATCAGTCCGAGAACGGCAAGCACCTTGCGGAAAGCTTTCGCCTCCCGTGCTTCGGGGTAATCGTTGATGAAGCCCAGACCGTCCTGATAGGTGAGCCTGTCAGGCTTTGCCACAAAGTAGAAGCCCACCGAATTTTGTTTTTCCCTGCGCCATTTTTTGAAGCTTTCGTTGTACTGTTTATCCTGATACCGCCAGTTCAGACGGTCGTCGTCGGGTTCCTGAGTATGTGTTTTTTTATACTTTTCGGTATTTTTTTTCATTCGGCGAATCTCCCTGTTACGTTCGGTCGGTGCGGCAAGCGTTGTTTCCGTCCGCTTATCGGAAACGGACGGCAGCCCGCGTAAACGCGCAGGCACACTTTTTTACAGTTTAGCACAAAATTATTTCTATTTGGTTAATTTTTTGCAACCTGCCTGTTTATTTTACAATTCCGGTGTAATTTACATATTGTACATATTTAATTTACCTTTTGTCTGTATAAATATATGCTCAAATGATTTACAATACATATGAACAATAATTCATATGATAATCTCAGGAAGTGATAAAGTTTGAAAAATCTTTGATTTTTCAAACTACGAGTTTTGGTTTTCTCGCTAAAGCTCGAAATTTTGCTGACGCAAAACCACAAAACATCGTTAGAAAGGAGGACACATTTTCCCTAACGGGAAAATGGTCATAATTATGGCAGATAACAAAAATACAACCGCAGACGCTGTGGACGAGGAGCTTAAATCCGAGCAAACAGAACAGTCCAATCCCGATATCGTAAAGGCGGTTGCGGAAAAGCTTCCCGACGAGGAGCTTCTCTATGACGTTGCGGAGCTTTTCAAGGTGTTCGGAGATTCCACCAGAGTACGCATAATCTGCGCCCTGTTTGAGAGCGAGATGTGCGTGTGCGATATTGCGGGAGTGCTGAACATGACTCAGTCCGCTATATCCCACCAGCTTCGGGTGCTGAAGCAGGCGCGTCTCGTGAAGTACCGCCGCGAGGGCAAGACGGTGTTCTACTCCCTTGCGGATAAACATATCCAGACTATCTTCGATCAGGCGTTCGAGCATATTATGGAATAATGGGGTGATACTTATGACATTCTGGGATAAAATTGCATGGCTTTACGACTTTGCGGAAAGCATGAACCCAAAATCCTATAAAGATATGCTGGAGGGAGTAAAGGCCGTTGTCCCCGATGGCGCAAACGTCCTTGACTGCGCGGCGGGAACGGGAGAGCTTTCCGTTGCGGCGGCGAAAAAGGCGGGACACGTTTTATGCACCGATATGTCCCTGCCAATGCTTGAAAGGGCAAAGAAAAAGTCCGCGAAAAAGGGAATAAAAAATATTTCATTCGGCGAACGGGATATTTTTTCCCTCCCCGACGAGGATAATACATACGACGTTTCAATGGCGGGGAATGTCCTGCATCTGCTGGAAGAGCCTGAAAAAGCCGTAAAGGAATTATGCCGCGTTACAAAGCAGGGCGGCAGGGTGATAGTGCCAACTTTCATGGCAAAAAACAGCAACCCGCTGATAAAAATTTATACGCTTTTAGGCTACAAAGCTTTTGCCTCCTACACGATGGAAAGCTACACGAAAATGCTTAAGGACTGCGGCTGTGGGCCGGTAAAGGTCACAAAAATAAGCGGACTTGTCCCTGTGGCTTTCGGCGTGATTAAAGTGCAAAAATAATCTTGAAAGGAGCATTATTATGGAAATGGTTTTATATATGAAAAATCTGGACTGTCCCAACTGCGCGGAAAAGATACGCGCCGAAACGGAAAAGATACCCTTTGTAAAAGAGGCAGGAATGAACTTTATGGCAAAGAAGCTTTCCCTTACCGTTGCAAACGAAAGCGGCGAGGCTGTGCTTAAAGAGGTGCAGAGAATTACCGCGTCAATGGAGCCCGACGTTGAGGTAATGCTTCTTGAAAACGCGTCCGCGCCTATAGCCGACGATGACGAAGACGAGGATTCCGACGTAAGGGTCATGGCCGTGCGTATCGCAGTGTCGGCGGTCGTGTTTGCTGTGGGACTTATCTTCCGCGAAAGCGCCTACGCTTTGTGGATATTCCTTGCGGCATACTTTATAATAGGTCTTGACGTGCTTATCACCGCAGGAAAAAATATCCTCCGCGGCAGACCCTTTGACGAATGTTTTCTTATGGCGGTTGCTTCTTTAGGAGCTTTCTGTATCGGCGAGTACCCCGAGGGCGTTGCGGTAATGATACTGTATCAGCTTGGCGAGACCTTGCAGGACTGCGCTGTAAGACGGTCGCGGAAAAGCGTTTCGTCCCTTATGGATATACGTCCCGACATTGCTTCGGTAAAGCGGGGCGCGGACGTTGAGCAGGTACCTCCCGAAACAGTTGAGACGGGCGAGATAATCGTTGTCAGAGCAGGTGAAAAGATACCTCTGGACGGCGTTATCGTTTCGGGAAGCACTACTGCTGACACCTCCGCTCTTACGGGAGAAAGCGTTCCCGCCCAGCTTTCCGAGGGGGACGAGGTAATGAGCGGCTGCGTTAATCTCAGCGGACTTATTGAGGTTCGGGTAACAAAGCCTTTCGGCGAATCCACGGTAACGAAAATCCTTGAAATGGTTGAAAACGCCTCCGCGAAAAAAGCCAGAACGGAGCAGTTCATAACACGCTTTGCCCGCTGGTACACCCCCTGCGTGGTAATCGCCGCGCTGCTTCTTGCCATAGTTCCCACCATAGTAAGCGGCTACGATCAGCGGTACATCTACAGCGCACTCTCATTCTTGGTAGTATCCTGTCCCTGCGCGCTGGTTATTTCCGTACCCTTAAGCTTTTTCGGCGGTATCGGCGGCGCGTCCGCAAAGGGAATACTCATCAAAGGCGGCGTGACAATGGAGCAGCTTGCGGACTGCGGCACGGTGGTTTTCGACAAGACGGGAACGCTTACCGACGGCACATTCGATATTACCGAAATTATCCCCGTTAATTGCTCCGAGGAGGAGCTTCTGAAGCTTGCGGCTGCGGCAGAGCAGGCTTCAAACCACCCTGCGGCTGCGGCTGTAATGAGACGTTTCGGCGGTACTCCCGAAAAGGCGGAGATCACCGAGCTTGCGGGCAGGGGAGTTAAAGCCGTTATTGACGGCAGGACAATTCTTGCGGGAAACAAAAAGCTTATGGACGAAAACGGCGTTGCGGAAATACCCGCAGTGGAAGCGGCGGGAACGCTGATATTCGTTGCGGAAAACGGTGTTTATAAGGGCGTAGTTGTTATTTCCGACAAAATAAAAGCGGACGCGGAAAAAACCGTGTCCGAGCTGAAAAAGGCGGGTATCAGAACCGTCATGCTTACGGGCGACAGACAGTCCGCCGCAGACGTTACGGCGAAAAAGCTTGGTCTTGACGAATGGCACGCAGAGCTTCTGCCCGACGGAAAGGTAAAGGCCGTTGAGGATATAATCGAAAAGAATTCTCTTAAAAAGAAGAAAAACAAGACCGTTTTTGTCGGCGACGGAATAAACGACGCTCCCGTACTTATGCGTGCGGACGCGGGCGTTGCAATGGGCGGTATCGGTTCGGACGCGGCTATTGAGGCTGCGGACGCGGTAATAATGACCGACGAGCCGTCTAAACTGATAGAAGCGATACGCATTTCCAAAAAGACGAAGGGTATCGCCGTGCAGAATATAGCGTTCTCTCTTGCGGTAAAGGCGGCGGTGCTGATACTTTCGGCGCTGGGACTTACCACAATGTGGGCGGCAGTTTTCGCCGACGTGGGAGTGTGTCTTATCGCCGTGGCAAACGCGCTTCGTGCTAAGAAGTGAAGCAGTGAAACAATAAAGAGCCTTTATGCTTGCCGCCGTCTATAGTGATGGCGGCAAACTTTGTTTCCGAGACGGGAAAAAGCTTCTGTATCGACATTGCACAAAAGGCCGAGCCTTTCCTCTTGCCATCATACTTTGACGGTAAGGGGAATTCTCTGCCAAGACGAAAACTGCTTCTGTATCCGCTATTCGCCTAAAGGCTGATCTTTACCTTTGCCGCCATTTTATCAATGGCGGCAAACTTTGTTTCCGAGACGAAAAAGGCTCCTGTATCGACATTACACGTATGGGCACTTTTGTTGACAATTGAATATGTGATACTATAATAAAAGAGTGTGCCCAACGGCGGACGGCTGCTCCCTTTCATTCAGACAAAAGGCGGGCAAAACTTATGGATACATATTAGTAAGCTGTAACCCTTTGTTGGCTTGCCTTTCACGACAGCGACATAAGTAGACAAAAAACCGCCCGGCTCTTCCAAAGTCGGCGTTTAACCTGAAACATGGAAAGCAACCATTCGTCGGCACGTTTATATTTATAGTATACATGATTACTTCATTACTTCGCTTTTGTCAAAATCAAACCATAAAAAGACCTCCCCGATTGGGGAGGTCTTTATTAATCGTATGAGCAAGGTATATGCCTTTAGAGAACTTACTGGAGGAGCGAGAGAACGCCCTGAGGCAGCTGATTTGCCTGAGCAAGCATAGACTGAGAAGCCTGT
>JAAVHI010000069.1 GCA_014799785.1 Ruminococcus sp. | reverse complement strand
GAGATTTGCCTTACCGCGTACTGTAACAAGGGGGAGCGGTCGTGTCCGCTCCCCCTCGAAATGCTTTCGCATTTCTCACCCCTTTCACCGTTTTGAACGATATGCGCCTGCGGGCGCGGGGAGGGAATTTCGCGCTCTGCGGAGCGCGACCAAAGGCTCTGCCTCTGGACTTCGCGAGCTGGGCTCAGCTCGACCAGCTTTAGTCGGCGGCTTCGCCGCCTAAAGAGTTGTTACATAGTGCGCTAAATCAAAATTTATTCGGCAAATGCCGTCCGTGAAAATTTTACAAAAACTATTGCTTTTTTTGTGAAAATACTGTATAATAAGCTTATATGAAAATATCGGGAATTTTCCCCAAAACAGGAAATTTCCCTCGAAAGGAATGTTTTTATTATGTCAAGACTCGTTTCCGCAAAGGATATGCTGAACAAAGCCCGCGAAGGCAAGTACGCTGTAGGTCAGTTCAACATCAACAATCTGGAATGGACTAAGGCTATCCTCCTTACCGCTCAGGAGCTGAAGTCTCCCGTTATTCTCGGTGTTTCCGAGGGCGCAGGCAAGTATATGTGCGGCTACAAGACCGTTGTAGGCATGGTTGAGGGTATGCTCGAGGAGCTTAACATCACAGTTCCCGTTGCTCTCCACCTGGATCACGGTACATTCGAGGGCGCAAAGGCTTGTATCAACGCAGGCTTCTCCTCCATCATGTTCGACGGTTCTCACTACCCTATCGAAGAAAATATCGCTAAGACCACCGCTCTGGTAAACACCTGCGACGTTCTGGGAATTTCCCTTGAAGCCGAGGTAGGTTCTATCGGCGGCGAAGAGGACGGCGTTATCGGCGCTGGCGAGTGCGCTGACCCCAACGAGTGCAAGCAGATCGCAGACCTTGGCGTTACGATGCTTGCGGCCGGTATCGGAAACATTCACGGCAAGTACCCCGAAAACTGGGCAGGACTTTCCTTTGACACACTTGCTGCCGTTAAGGAAAAGGTTGGCGATATGCCTCTCGTACTCCACGGCGGTACAGGTATCCCCGAGGATATGATTAAGAAAGCTATCTCCCTCGGCGTTGCCAAGATCAACGTTAATACTGAGTGCCAGCTTGCTTTCCAGGCTGCAACAAGAAAGTACGTTGAAGAGGGCAAGGATCAGCAGGGCAAGGGCTTCGACCCCAGAAAGCTTCTCGCTCCCGGCTTTGACGCTATCAAGGCTACCGTTAAGGAGAAAATGGAGCTGTTCGGTTCTGTAGGCAAGGCTTGATTTTCGTATAAAATCAACAGGTAAAACGCGTCCCCCATATCTTCTATGGGGGACGTTTTTTGCTGTCTTGTATACGAAGCCGTGCAAATAAAAAGAGAATAAAAACGCTTACGTTTCTATCCTCTTGAATTTTATTGTCAGACTGTATTGTCAGACTGTACTGTCAGACTGTCGTTACTGATTTACGGTGGACTCGTACTGATACTTGTCGATCTTTGCGGTTACCTGTTTGTTGAACAGGCTGTCAAGATCCTCATAGCCCTTGTAGTAATACTTGCCTGTGGAGAAAGCCTCGCCGGAGATCGAGCCGAAGAAGCTGCTGCCCTCGGGTACGGTAATGCTGTTCAGATCAAAGGAGCAAGTGCCGTCGTCCAGCAGGATAATGTTTGTGTAGTAGGAATAATAGTAGTAATCGAAAGTACCGCCTTCCTCATGCTCAGCTGTGATCTTGTAAATGAAATAAATATAATTGTAGGTATTGGTGGAAATAGAAGTGTCCTTCGGAGTAAGGAAGTAATTTCCTATAAGCTCAACACCCTTGAGGGACTCGCTGTCAGTCCAGTTCTTGGCAACATTGGCTTTGAAAACGTCCTGTGCGTGACTGTCCATTTTTGTCATGGAGTCCGCAGGAATAAAGTCCATTCTTGTGGCGTAGCTTGCAAGACCGCTTACGGTGTACTCAAACTCAGTCTCGGAGGGCAAATAACCCTTGCTCATGCAGTATTCCTTAAGATCGCTTCCCGCCTCCGCGGTGATGATGACCTTGTCGCCGTTGCTGAGACCGTCAGCCTTGTCGGAGCGGTAGCTTATTCCCGATATGGGATTTTCGCCGTTCTTGTTGATGCTGAGCTTTCCGTAGGGAGCAAAGCCCTCGCAGGTAACGGTTATGTAATCGAACGGGTTAAATTCCTTTGCCTCTTCAAGATCGCTTACCTCGTAAGACACGTCGGAGAAATTCAGCTTTACGGAATATTTTTCCTTAAACTTTTTAGTGTCGATGTCGTCCCACTTGAAGGTGATCTTATCGCCGTTTGAAAGCTCCGAGGTCTTGTCAAGCTCGCCGTCAAGCACGTCGTAGAAGTCGTCGTAAACCATAAGAAGCGAACCGAAGGAAGCGTCCTCCAGACCGAGAGCCTCGGCGTTATCCTTAACAAATTGTTCTACATCAACGGAAAAGCTTGCCTTGCCCGCCGTGTCGATACCCTTGCACTCAATAGTGAGGTAGTCGTTCAGATCGACAGACTTTGCTCCGCAGCTCGAAAGGCAGAGAGCCAGCGGCAAAAGCAGCGCGGCTTTGACAACGGCTGTTCCGATTTTGGTGTTTTTCATAAATATCTCCCCCAAATAATAGTATCTCGTTTTTCCACAAAACATATTTATTATATCACCGCAGGCGGCTTACGTCAACAAATTTCCGCACGGTCTGCCATATTTTTTCTTTAATCGACAAAAAGCGGCAAATTCCTCACGTGTTTTAAGGTAATACCGCACAAACGCGCAAAGTAGAAACGGACGGGCTTCTCCCGCGGCAACCGGAGGGATTTTACAGACCATACGGCTGTCGGATTTTGAGAAATATAATAAAGCGATCTGCCGACAAAGGTAAGCTCTGTCGGCAGACTTTTTGCAGTTAAGTATAAAATTCCCCCGCCGATATGCTATAGGCATTAGATTTTTTCGGCAAGGGCAGCCGCCTGTTTGCAGCCGTCTGTCTTTTCAATATCGCCGGCTTTCAGAACGCCGGGTATAAGAACTTCGCCCACCATTTTCCATTTGTTAAGCGCTGCGGTGCGTTCAATCGGAACGCGCACTCCGTCCATAACGGACATATCCTCTTCCTCGCAGCAGGTTATAAGAGCGCACTCTTTCCCCGAAATATCCTTGCCGCCAACGACCAGCGAGAATATGCGGTCGATAACGTTCTTTATCTGCGCGGGAATTGAGTACCAATAGACAGGCATGGTGAATACGATAACGTCCGCTTCCAGAATTTCGGGAGCCAGAGTGTTGAACTCATCATCAAAGGAACAGGCTTTTCCCGTGGAGTAGCAGGTCTCACACGCGCGGCAGCCGTTCAGCTTTTTCATTGCGGCGTCAAATCTTGTGACGGTGTGACCTTTTTCCTCGGCCGCCTTAATAAATGCGTCCGTCATTGCAAAGCTGTTTCCGTTTTTGCGGGGACTTCCTGTGATAACAACGATTTTCTTGCTCATGATAGTTTCCTCCGTAAATCAAATTTGCGGGATTGACTTTTATCCCGTCTTATATTATAATTATATCGTAAATGGGACTAAAATCAAGTACGCACATTTAAGTAATATACTATCACTAAAGTTATATACTTACCTAAAGGAGAGCTAAAATTATGAGCTTGGAATGTATAAAGGACGCAAAGCTTGAGGAGACGGGGTTTAATTACACAATGTCCCTGATACAGGGAAAATACAAGATGTTTATTCTGTATGCGCTTATGGGCTACGGGACAGTGCGTTTCAACGAGATGAAAAAATACATAGGCGGGATATCCTACAAAACGCTGAGCGTTACCCTTAAAGAACTGGAGGCGGACGGTCTGGTTCACCGAGAGGAATATCCGCAGATACCGCCGAAGGTTGAGTACAGTCTGACCGAGCGTGGCAAATCTCTTATTCCCATTCTGGATATGATGTGCGACTGGGGAGCGCAGCACAGGCAAAAATAAAAATACGGAAATATAAATTTGTTTCGGAAAATTACAAAGCTTAAAAGAAATAAAGACGGTATCCTTTTGGTACCGACTTTCGTTTTAGCGGCAGCGTGGCTAAATGTACCGCCTTTCGTGTGATTTTTGTGTCAAAACAGCTTCTCGTCTCGGGAGAACATTACGGTTATTCGCTATAGGCGACGGCATGGCTAAAGGTACCGCCTTTCGCAACTATTGGTTGCAATTAAAAAATTTTTAAAATGCAACCAAAAATCGCTTGCATTATAATAATATATGTGATATAATATTGTCATAAGAAACACAGATACCAAGAAAGGAAGATACTATGAATATTGAGATCGCAAACCGACTTCGGCAGATGAGAAATAAAAACAATCTTTCGCAGGAAGAGCTTGCCGCAAAAATGGGCGTATCGCGTCAGGCCGTATCAAAGTGGGAGCGCGCGGAGGCCTCCCCCGACACGGAAAACCTTATCCTGCTTGCAAAGCTGTACGGGGTTTCCATTGACGAGCTTCTTAACACAGACAGCTCTCCCAAATCGGCAAATTCGGGGGTATCTCTTAAAAAGGACGATTACGGTTACAGCGGCGAACCCGTAAGAGAAGCCGTTCCCGAAAACTACACCGAAAAGGAAATTTACCCGAACGCTTCCGTACATGAAAGCACTTCAATTCCGCAGGGCTCTCCGTTCGGAGCCGATCTTGGCGAGGAGGAGAAAAAAGCTTCGGGCGGTATCGGAGAAACCATGGAAAAAGCGGGTCTCGCTATCGGAGATATACTTAATTCCGCAGGCAAAAAAATCGAGGACGGCGTGCGCAAGGCGACCTCGGCAAACGGCAAGGACTGGGAGACGGGCGTGGAAAATTTCTGCGAGGGACTTAACAAGGGTCTTGACAAAATGTGCAGCGGTATTGACAAGGGCTTAGACAAGCTGGAAAAGAAAATCAGCGAAAAGGACAGCAAATACGATTACAATTACAGCTATAACTACAGCAGTCAAAACACCAATCAGAACAGCGGCCGTACCAAAAAGTCCAAAAAAGCTCCCAAAAGCTGCAGACCCATGACTCTGCTCGATAAGACGCTTCCGATCTTTATCACGGGATTTTTCTTCCTCACGTGTATGATCGGTCTTGCACACCCCGGCTGGACGGTGTTCCTGCTTCTTCCTCTGTACTACACAGGCAAGGAAGCTGTAAGAAAACGCAATCCCATGATCTTCTGCTATCCCGTTTTATGCGCGTTTGTGTACTTTACCATAGGCGGTTTTCTTGAACATACTTTCAGATATTGGTCGGATAACTGGTACGAGCTTATGTGGCTGCTTTTCCTGACGATACCGCTCTACTACACGCTGTACCCTGCCATTAAAAAGCGCAATCCGCTGATATTCTGCTACCCTGTTCTGTGCGTTATAGTTTATATCGGCATGGGAATTCTTCTCAGTATGTTCTGGTGGTGGCTAAGCGATCGTTGGTTCGCGTTCATGTGGGCGCCTATCGGACTGACCATACCGCTCTACTACATTGTGATATCTCACTACCGCAGTCAGAAAAAAACCTCGGCGGGAAGCCATAATACCGTAAGGAACTGACAACAGCAATTATATTGCCGATCTCAAATTTCCTACACTTTGTACGGAGATTTGAGATCGGTTTTTTATTGCTTTTTTTACACTTTCCACAGCAATAGAATTTCCGTTGGAAAAAATGAAAATCCCCTTTTGCCGGACGTTATTGTCCGACAAAAGGGGAACATTTCAGATAACTGTTTTAACGCTTATCTTATTCGGTCTCAGCCGTTTTCACCGCGTCTTTTTTTGTTAGCAATCATCAGAGCCATGAACGAAGCCATTGCCGCAGCCGCAGCTCCCATAGGAACAGTCATATCAACGCCTGTCTTGGGGTTAACGGAGTAGGAATCAGCATCGCCGAACGGATCGTCCGCAAGAGGTACGGGAGCGTCGTCAAAGGTCTCAAAGCTGTCCTCGAAAGGAGTTTCAGCGAGAGGAACCTCAGGCTCGTCGAACATCTCAAAGTCAATGATGGGTGTAACATGAGAAGTAACGGGGAAGTCCGGGGTTTCGGGTACGGGCGGTCTTGGCGGCACATTAGGAGTGCCGGGAGGTGTTGCAGGGGGCTCGCCGGGATCGCCGGGATCCTCAGGATCGGGATCTTCGGGCTCGTCGGGATCCTCAGGATCGGGATCTTCGGGCTCATCGG
>JAAVHI010000068.1 GCA_014799785.1 Ruminococcus sp. | reverse complement strand
TATGCGCCTGCGGGCGCGGGGAGGGGAGTTTCGCCGCCTGCGGGCGGCGACCAAAGGCTCCGCCTCTGGACTTCGCGAGCTGGGCTCAGCTCGACCAGCTGATGTCGGCGGCTTCGCCGCCTAAAAGGTTTGTTACATAGTGCGTTTGTGCTAAATCAAAATTTATATGTCCGTGATTTGACAAATTCATCGAAAAATGCTAAAATAAAACGATATGCACTACAAGAAAGGAACTCCGCTATGAAAGAACTTATCATATTCAAAGAGGGCGAAATCGCCCTGAAAGGCTTGAACAAGCGCAGCTTCGAGGACGCTTTTATCCGCAACCTCAAGCACCGTCTTGCTCCGCTGGGCAAGTTCGAGTACACAAAATCTCAGTCCACAATATGCGCCGAGCCTATGTCCGAGAATATCGACCTGGACGAAGCCGTAAGCCGCGGCGCAAAGGTTTTCGGCGCAGCCGCGCTCTGCCGCGCTTTGGTAGTCGAAAAGAACTTTGAGACCATCTGCCGCGAAACAATATCCCATATAAAGGAAGATGCCGAGCTGTCCCGCACCTTTAAGGTGGAGGCTAAGCGATCGGACAAAAAGTTCCCCATGAAGTCCCCCGAAATATGCATGGAGCTTGGCGGACGCATTCTTGAAGCCTACCCTCACCTTACTGTGGACGTGAAAAATCCCCAGATGACGGTAACGGTTGAGATACGCGACAACGGCGCCTATATCCATTCGGGAAACATCAAGGGCGCGGGCGGTATCCCCGTGGGTACGTCCGGTTCTGCCATGCTGCTCCTGTCGGGAGGGATTGACAGTCCCGTTGCCGCCTATATGATGGCAAAGCGGGGCGTGCGGCTTTCGGCGATACACTATGTTTCGCCGCCCTACACCTCCGAAAGAGCGCGTCTTAAGGTGGAAAGACTTTGCGAAAAGCTTGCGCCTTACTGCGGTGATATCGCTTTCTACTGCGTACCCTTTACCGAAATACAGGAGGCTTTGCGGGATAACTGTCCCGAAGAGCTGTTTACTATTATAATGCGCCGCCTGATGATGGAGATAGCCCAGCGCATAGCCGAGGAAAAAGACATTCAGGCTCTTGTAACAGGCGAAAGTGTTGGACAGGTTGCAAGCCAAACCATGGGCGCGATAGTCTGCACCGACGCGGCTTGCAGAATGCCTGTGTTCCGTCCCGTTATCGGCATGGACAAGACCGAGATCGTGGAGATCGCGCGGAAAATTGACACCTTTGACATTTCCATAGAGCCTTACGAGGACTGCTGCACTGTGTTCACGCCAAAGCACCCCAAGACGAGACCCGTCCCCGCGGAGGTGGAAAAGGCGCAGAACGCCTACGATTTCGAGCCGCTTATCGCAAAGGCTGTTGCAGATACCGAGCTTAAGGTCATCAAGCTGTAGGAGACTTGAAAATGAATGGGAAAGTCATTGCTATAACAGCCGCACTTGCGGTATGCGCGGCGCTTGCGGGCTGTGCGGAAGAGCGGAGCGAAACTGTTTCGGAGACGGGCACGTCCGTTTCCGACGTTACATCTTCTGCGGCTTCGGAAATGGAAACAACGTCCTTGACGGCAAGTCGGGCAGATACCGAAACGGAAAAAACGACAGTTTCGGAAATAGAGGAAACCGTCCAAACCAAAGCTGTGTCAAAAGTTGAGGTAAGCGACCTTAAAGCTGTATATGGCGAAAAGCTGTACTCCACGCCCGAATGCAGGATCGTCAGTGATTTTAGCTTTGAAAACGAAGCGGATTTCCCCGCGTCCGAGCATATCGCGCTTGCGCGTAAGACTGCTTTTGCGGATGAAAAGTGTATTGATGAAATAAATTTCCACAATGAAGATGCTGCCAATGAAAATGGCTTCATACCTGTAGAAAACGCCGATGATATTGCTTTTTCTGTGGGCGCGTGCTATGATTTTGACGGAGACGGCGAACGCGAAAGTGTTGTCGTCCTTGACCTTTGTCCTACGCCGTCTTGGTTTTTGGGATGCAGCGCGATATACTATATTGACGGCGCAAATATCCTTAATATCGGCTTCGGCGGTATTCCTGACGCCAATATATACGTTCTTGATTTCGGTACGGAAAAATTTGTCCAAGTCGATAAATACAACAGTATTACAAGCATGGGCAGCGACATTTACCGTGCCTGCGGAGACACGCTTGAACCGGAGATCGTGTTAAATTCAACCAACTGGATAGAGTACCTGAACGGCGTTTTTTACTGTACTATTAAATATGCCTATATGGACTATCCTATTGTTTTCTGCGAGGACGGCAAGTTCAGGCAGCTTGGGATAAAGGAAATAACTGAAGAGGATTTTGCAGCCCATTTTGAAAACGGACAGGAATATCTGGACTGCTTAAAAGCTGATGGAAATACCGTGACCGCCATTTACACAATGGGGTATTATCGGTATCAGATAGATACGGATAACGAATCCATAACCTTTTATATCGGCAAAGACGGAGACACTGTGGTCGGGAACGCTGTCAGGGACAACATAGCTTCCCATATTTACGACAGTTCTCTTACGGAAGAACTTGACTACGATATTGATATTTCCAAGCTTGACGTAATACCTTACAGTGAATAATTTACAAAAAATTTACAAACGAGCAGTGTATTATTTTTCCAAAATATGCTGCTCATTTTTTGTATTTTGATAAGTTTGTGTAAAGAAGATGAAATGTTTCGGCGTTTGCAACAAAATGTGTCGAAATTCCTTGACGAATTGCATTAAATAGTGTATTATAGTAGTGTAGATTTTTATGCCTGCCCATGGCTTGCATACGGAGGATTTACTATGGCACTTTCCGGCAGCGCCAAGAAAGCTTACAAAAAAGCTGTCAAGGCAAAGAAAAAAAGAAAACGCGGTCACTGGCTGCTTATACAAAAGGGAGACAGCGCAAAAGAGGTGGTAAGCAAGCTCTTTACCCAGCTTGCGGTACTCGTCCTTATCGGCTGTATACTTATTCTCGGAAACGAACTCAGGCTCTCCCTGAGCGCGAAGTTCCTCAACAGCTCACTTAAAGAGCTTTACTACACCTACATCAGCCCCGGAGACAACGGCGGCGAGCTTCTCGACAGCGCAAAGGAGCTGCTCAAGATCAACCCCGATACTGTCGGCTGGGTGCATATTGACAATACAAATATTTCCATGCCCGTGGTACACCGTTCGGGCAGCGACGGAAACGAATACTATCTTAAATATGCTTTCGACGGAAGCGCAAACAAGGCGGGTACTATATTTATGGACACCCGAAACGTCCTTGACGCTCACGAACGGTCGGACAACATCGTTCTCTACGGTCACAATCAGCGTGACAAGACAATGTTCGGCGATTTGGGGTACTACAAAAAGGACTTGCAGTACTACTCCGAGCACCCGATCATACAGTTCAGCTCCAACTACAGGTCGGACAAATACAAGATTTTTGCGTATTTTGTTACTCCTGTGCTGGAGTCCCAGACCCGCGACGGAGTCGTGTTCGACTATCACAATTATCTGAATTTCAAATCAGAGGCGGACTATAACGCCTTCATGGATAATATAATGCTTAGGACGCAGATAATCACTCCCGTGGACGTGCAGTACGGCGACAAGTTCCTTACGCTGTCCACCTGTTCAAACGAGTTTGAGCCGTCCCGCTTCGTGGTATTCGCAAGACGCGTCCGAGACGGTGAGGACGATACCGTGGACGTTTCCCAGGCGTACCTTAACACAGGCGCGAAAGAACCCGACTGGGACGTTATCTATCGTTAAATCGTTAAATAAAATTTTGCATATCTTCTATTTTTTATCTCTATTTTTCTGTTAGGAGATGTTCGGTTATGGCAGGATACAAAAACAACAAAAAAAGCTTTCTGGATAACTTTATCCCAAGGGAGGGCGATTCCCGCAGCGACGTTGCCAGAAAGGTCGTTACGGATATTTCCGTGATCGTTCTTGTGGTCGCGGTGATAGTTCTCGCGTGGTACTTTGTTCAGCAGGCCAAGATAAAGGCTGATATCGAAAAGCAGAGAGAGCTGCACAACACGACGCCCGTTGTGATAACACAGTCCACGGCCCCTCCTGAGACCGAGGAGACCACCACCGAGACCGAGCCGCCTCCGCTGGTGGTACTGGACAGTATGTCTGCGCTTCTGGAGCAGAATTCCGACACGGCTGGCTGGCTTACCGTTGACGGTACCAATATCGACAACGTTGTGCTCCAGACCGACAACAACGACTACTATCTTGACAAGGATTTCTACGGAAACAGAAATATCGCGGGTCAGATCTATATCGACTACAGGTGCATTGCAAACGACTACAGCAAGAACCAGAGCGACAATCTGATCATATACGGTCACAATCAGGCTGACCTGACCATGTTCGGCACGCTGAAAAAGTACAAGATCAAAAAGGACAATACCAAGAATTTCGACTTCTACAAGGAACACCCCACATTCAAATTCAGCAATCTGTACGAGGAGTATACATACAAGATCATCGCAATTTTCGTCATCGAGGTTGAGCCTTACCAGACAAGAGACGGCGTTATTTTCGATTACCATAACTACATCAAGTTCGGCAAAAACAGGACTTTTTCCGATTTCAAGGAGAATATCCTTAAAAGAACAGCTGTAAATACAGGCGTTGATTTTGAAGAGGGCGACAAGTTCATTACGCTGTCTACCTGTTCAAACGAGTTCGAGCCGTCAAGGCTTGTGGTCATCGGCAGACGCGTCCGCGACGGCGAAAGCCCCGAGGTGGACGTTTCCAAGGCGGCTATAAACGAGGATATGCTCGAACCCGACTACAGCTACATTTACAGCAGATAATGATAAACCGAGGTTTACTTTATGTCTGATACCAACAAGAAAAATTACACGGCAAACGATCTGTTAAGCGAGTTCTTTTCCGAGGAAGCGACCGTGGAAACTGCTCCCGCGGAGGCTGAGGAGGCGTCTGCCGCTAAAACGGAAACCGCTGTTTCCGTTTCCGAAGCTGACGTTTCCATTTCGGAAACGGAGGAGATTTCCGCGGAAGAGGACGATCTTGGAGACGATACTGAGATCGTTGTGGATACGCTGGAGGAGGACACCTCCGAGGCGGAAAACGCGGATATAGACCTTGCGGGAAAATCCGAATGGGCCTCGTTGGAAATTGCGGAATCCGTGTCGGAAATCTTTGACGAAAGCGACATTTCCGAGGACGCTTCTCCCGTTTCTCACGGTAACAGCGAGGTTTGCGGGGACAGCGGAAATATGGAAGAAAATGTCGGAAATGAAGTGAAAACAGAAAAGGAAACGGAAATTTCCCGAAATTCCAAAGCGGAAACAGAAAATATTTCCGAAAGCAAAAGTGGAAATGACAGTCCCGAGGCCGAAGCTTTCGGCGGTGCGGACGACGATATGGACAGCGGCTTTAATGAAAGTCCCGCGGTGAGATTTTTTAAGGGTATCCTGCCATGGAAAGGCGATTCCCCATTGGAGGTCATAAGGAAAATTATCTTCATTGCGGCGATAATTGTTTTCGTCGGCGCGGGCTGTATGCTGGTTAGCACGCTTATCCAGTCCAAACAGGCCGTTGAGCAAAAGGAAAAAGACAGGGAAGTGATCGTCACCACTGCGGCAACGACCATTGACGAAAGCGGAAATGTTATAACCATTGCCCCCACTGATGAGGAAGTAGCCGAACACCGCTTCAATGTTGCGGAGTACTATAAAGGTATCAACGAGGACTACATTGGCTACCTTGAGCTGAGCGGCTGCGACATTGCCGAGCCTATCGTTCAGGGAAGTGACAACGACTACTATCTGACCCACGCGATCCACGGCGGAAACAACAAGGCGGGCACCGTTTTCATGGACTACCGCTGTACCTTTAACGCAGACTATATATCCCCCAACATTGTGTTCTACGGACACAATCAGGAGGACGGCACCATGTTCGGCAACCTGAAGGACTACAAGCAGAACGTGCAGTTCTACGAGGAAAATCCCGTGGTGAAATTCAGCACCGAGAACGAGACCTACGAATACCTTATCTACGGCTTTTTCGTGACGAACGCTCTGGCAAATCAGGACAGCAACGGCTTCGTTTTCCACTATCAGGACTATATCGAGGCTCTGGACGACGAGTACACCTTTAACTGGTACAGGGAAATGGTTCTGGAGCGCAACCAGATAATCTCCCCCGTGGACGTGGAGTACGGCGACAAGCTGCTTTGCCTGTCCACCTGTTCAAACGAGTTTTCCAATTCAAGGTTTGTTATATTTGCAAGAATGCTCCGTGAGGGCGAGGAAATAGACGACTTCGATTTCTCCGAAGCCTACCTGAACCCCAACGCCAAGGGCGTGGACTGGGAGGCTATAATGTCCGGCGAGACCTCCGCGACAGAGGAGGAAGTGCTCGACGAGGACGACGAGGACGGCATGGAATTCGGAAACGGTTTCCTGCAAACAGCCGTCCACGGCACAAGGAGACCTCAGCAGATTTCGGAAACGGAGGCGACGACTGTCCCGCTGGATGAAAACGACGGGGACGATACGGAAAAAACAACTAAAAAGAAAACAGACAAAAAGACCACGGAAACGGAGGAAACAGCGGAGGAAAGTGATGTACTCTCCGAAGCAACGCGGCGTTCCTCCCGTGATACAGATACTTCCGAAAGCTCCACAAAAAAGAAAAAGACGGAGAAAACTGAGAAAACGGAGGAAACGGAAAAGGAACCTGACGGCGAGACGGTTACGCGGTCTTCCAAAAAGACAGCTTCAAAGCGGACGGAAACCGAGACTACAGCCCCTGCGGAAACAGCTCCTCCCCCGCCGCCCGACGACGGCTCTTCGGAAACTGTCACGGCAGGCTGAACAGCTTATACCATTATTACATAGAAAAAAATTGTGTGAACACTGAAAGGATGATCCCAAGATGGCAATGTCGGACGAGGTCCGCGCAAATCCAAGGTACAAAACCCCGAAAAAGAAACAGAAAAAGGGCTTTGTTCAAACCTTTATACCGCTGAAAGGAGACTCGGCGGGTGAGGTCATAAGCAAGCTTATCGCGCTTATTTCCATTGCCGCGCTGGTCGTTTGCGGAATTGTGCTTGGACTTTATTTCTACCACATCTTCGAGGCGAAACAGAATAATAAAGACCTGATTGAAAAATACAGGATATACAACAATCTTTCCGCTGCCGTGGACGGCGCAACCGATCTGCCCGCGGAAACAGACATAAGCGGTGAGATAGTCAGGGCTCCCCTTGTGACAATGCCCTTTGCGGAGGAAATGCTTGCCATCAACAGCGATTATGTGGGCTACGTTTCCATTCCCGGCGTTGTAAACGAGGCGGTGGTTCAGTACTCCGACAACGACTACTACCTCAAAACAAACATCTACGGTCAGAAGCGTCAGTGCGGCACTATATTCGCCGACTGCCGCGACAATGTAAGCGATTACTCCGATCTCCAGTCGGACAACATCATTCTCTACGGTCACAATCAGCGGGACGGAACCATGTTCGGTCAGCTCGACTACTACAAGTGGGACTACAAATACTGGCTCCAGAACCCGTTTATCTACTTCGACAACAAGTATGAACAGAGCGTTTACGTTATCGTTGCGTCGTTCATAATAAACACCGAGCCCGAACACGACAACGGCTACGTTTTCGACTACCAGAACTACATCAACTTCACCGAGGGACACTCCTTTGAGACCTTTGCCAAGGAGCTGAACGAAAGAAGCCATTTCCACACGGGTATCGACTTCAACGAAAACGACAAGTTCATCACGCTTTCCACCTGTTCCTACGAGTGGGAGCCTGCCCGCCACGTTATTATCGGCAGAAAGCTCCGCGCAGGTGAGACTATCGAAAATCTTGACACGACAAATTTTGCGGTCAATTCCAATCCCAAATGGCCTGCCGTATACTACAAGTACAACGGCGGCACATATGTGGAGCCTGCGGAATAACGCACAGGACGTTAAAACGGGATACAAAGAGGGGATAAAATGAATCTGAAAGGCACGCTCGGCGGGATCGCGGTAATGCTTGCAATGGGAATATTTTACATATTCGCGTTCTGTATGGTAGAGGACGTAGAGGCGGAGGATATTTCCGCGGAGTATTACTACAGCATGGAGACGGAAGCGCAGACCTCCGAAACGGCTGCGGAAAACGGGGAAGCTCTTTCCGCAAACGCCGAAAAGCCAAAGCATGATACGGAAATTACCTCGGTCACGGCGGCGACCGTTGAGGAGCATGATTTCGCAGGCGGAAACGACGCTGACAAGGCGGAAAATGACGCTCCCGAGACGGAAACGTCCGCACAGACCGAAGCCTCAAAAGCTGCGGAAACGGAAAAAGCTCCCGAGCCGCGCGAAACGGAGGCGCAGACCAAGGCTACAGAGGAATACGTGCCTCCCGCCGTTGAGGACGAAGAGGATGACACGGAGCTGTACGAGGTCGATGACATTTCCGACGGCGGCTACGACACCGAACCGGCGGCAGTTACCGAAACGGAAGAGACCACATTTTCCACGTTTCCCGAAGAGGACGACGAGGCATATCTTGCGATCTTCAGGGACAATCCGTTTGCCGAGGAAAGCGACGTATCGGAGACCGCTGTTTCCGTGGACGTTTCCGTGGGCGCGGATATTTCCACAAGCGAGACCTTTACCGCAAAGTTCGACGGCTCCACCCAGACGGTGAACGCTTACGACCTTATCTGCTGGATCGTCAACAACGAGATGTCCCCCAGCTTTTCCGACGAAGCCATCAAGGCTCAGGCTGTTGCCGCGTACTCCTATGTTAAGTACCATAATGTAAACGGTCTTACGCCGTCGGTGCTGGTAAAGAAAAACCCTTCGGACAGAATAAAAAATCTGGTATCCGAGGTGTGGGGAGTTTGCTGCTACTACAACGGAAGCGTTGCTCAGACGGTATACATGGCATCCTCGTCGGGCTATACCGCCGACGCGAAAAACGTTTGGGGCGGAAGCGTTCCTTACCTGAAAAGCGTGGCGTGTCCCTTTGACATAGGCAACGACCCCAACTACGGCTCGACCATGAAGGTAAGCGAAAGCAGCATGAGAAATATGCTGGAAAGCGCGCTGGGCATTTCCCTTTCAAACAATCCCTACAACTGGCTTAAAGTCCGCAACTACGTGGACGGAAACTACGTTTACGAAATTTCTATTGACGGACAGAAAACCATTTCGGGAAGAAAGCTCCGCGAGACCGTTATGGGTCACAAGCTGAAAAGCGCGGCGTTTGAGGTGTCCTACAGCGACGGAGAGTTTATCTTCACTACATACGGCTACGGCCACGGCGTGGGAATGAGCCAGAACGGCGCGAATATCCTCGCAAAACAGGGCTACAGCTATTACGAGATACTTAACTACTACTTTACGGGAATTGAAGTAATATGACAATATATGAAATAATTACCAAGAAAAAGCATAACGCTGAACTCAGCACCGAGGAGATCGAATGGGTCGTCGCAGGCTTTTGCCGCGGCGACATACCCGATTATCAGATGTCCGCGCTGCTTATGGCGGTATGCTTTAATTCTTTGTCGGACAGGGAGACCGCCGACCTTACTATGGCTATGGCGCGTTCGGGGGATATGCTCCGTCCCGAAACGGGGGGCTTCAATGCCGACAAGCACAGCACAGGCGGCGTGGGAGACAAGATAACGCTTATCACCGCGCCCATTGCGGCGGCTTGCGGGGTGTTCGTGCCGAAGATGTCGGGACGCGGACTGGGACACACGGGCGGCACTATCGACAAGCTGGAGTCTATCCCCGGCTTCTGCACCGAGCTTCCCTACGATAAGTTTATCGGTACGGTCAAAAAGGCGGGCTTTGCCGTTGCGGGACAGACGGGCACGCTTGTCCCCGCGGATAAAAAGATATACGCACTCAGAAACGCTACGGCAACGGTTGACAGCATTCCACTGATATGCTCATCTATAATGAGCAAGAAGCTTGCCACGGGTGCGGACGGTATCGTCCTTGACGTAAAGGTTGGCGACGGGGCGTTCATGAAAACGGAAGCCGACGCGGAAAAGCTTGCAGCCGCTATGGTTCGGGTGGGACAGCTTGCGGGACGGAAATGCTCCGCGGTACTCACCGACATGAGCAAGCCCTTGGGCAGGGCTGTGGGAAACTCCCTTGAAGTGATCGAGGCAATCGAGGCGCTGAAAGGAAACGCTCCCGATGACATAAGGGAAATCTCTCTTGCACTTGCGGCGGAAATGCTTGTCACCGCGGGAAAGGGCAGTTCGGAGCAATGTCTTGCAATGGCGGAAAATGCGCTGACGACAGGCGCGGCTCTGGAGCGGCTCAGGCTGATGATAGGGCTTCAAGGCGGAGACCCTCGCGTTATCGAGGATTACAGTCTGTTCGGGAAAGCGCGGTATTGCCGTGAAATTTTCGCGGACAGAAGCGGCTTCATAAACTCCGTTGCCTGCGAGGAAACGGGGCTGATAGCTCTCCGTCTGGGCGCGGGACGTCAGACGAAGGACGCGGATATCGACCCGACGGCGGGAATTGTTTTCGACAAGACTGTGGGAGACTTCGTTTCAAAGGGCGAACAGCTTGCGGTGATGTACACCTCGGCGGAGTGCGATCTTGACGGCATTGCCGCAGAATTTGGAGGCGCGTTCCGTATCGGAGAGGAAAAAGAAAGTGCTGAGAAAAAAAATATAATAAAAATTGTAAAAGGGTATTGACATTTAATATTATATGTAGTATAATATTAAATGTCAAGCAAAGCATTCACACACGCACACAAATATTTTGAACGGAGGTTTTTTAAATGAGCGATATTTTTAAGAAGATCGGCGACACACTTACCGACGCGGGCAAGACCGTGGGCGAAAAGACCAAGCAGGCAGGAACTGTTGCTAAGCTGAACGCGAAGATCATTTCTTCCGAGCGTTCCATCAGCGAGAGCTACTCTATCCTGGGCAAGTACTACTACGATACCTACAAGGATAATCCCGACGAGGAAATCGCTGAGACTGTAAACGCAGTTACTGCCGCTGTCGAGACCATTGCTGAGCTTAAAAGCGAGCTGCTTGCGATCAAGGGTCTGGTAAAGTGTACCAAGTGCGGCGGAGAGTGTCCCTTTGAGGATACGTTCTGCGGCAAGTGCGGCGCTGAACTGGAAAAGCCCGAGCCTGCTCCCGCAGAGGAAGAGGTTGAGGATTTCGAGGAAACCGAGGAGGTTGAAGCTCCCAACATTGTGGTAGTTGAAAACTCCGACGAGACTGATTCCGCTGAATAATCGCTGACAGCAATTTGCAAGCCGTTCCTTTCGGGGGACGGCTTGTTTTTGCATGAAGAAAAAATTTCCGCCGTGATTTTTATGTGACATACAGCTGTCACATTTAATGTGGTATAATTATTATGACAAATCGGAAAATTTACTGAAAGAAAGGAAGTCTGCAAAATGCCGAGACCGACAACAAAGGCAGAGCTGCTTAAAGCGGCGGAGGAAAATTACTCGAAGCTGAACAAGCTTATCGCGTCCCTGACGGAGGAACAGCTCAGCGCCCCGTTTGATTTTTCGGGAGACGAAAAAAAGAAAGAAGCACACTGGCGGCGTGACAAAAATCTCCGGGATGTTCTGGTGCATCTTTACGAGTGGCACACGCTTTTGCTGGACTGGGTCGCGGCAAACGGAAACGGTGAAAGCAAGCCGTTTATACCCGAACCCTATAACTGGAAAACATACGGGGAAATGAACGTGGAGTTCTGGAAAAAGCATCAAAGCACGCCTCTTGAAAAAGCAAAGGAAATGATGGAAAAATCCCACGCCGACACACTTGCGCTTGCGGAAAAATTCTCCGACGAGGAGCTGTTCACAAAAGGGAAATTTAAATGGGTCGGCGGGTCGGTGCTGGGGTCTTACTTTGTTTCCGTCACTTCGAGCCACTACGACTGGGCAATGAAAAAGCTGAAAGCGCACATTAAAAACTGCGGAGGGAAATGATCTTTATGGAAACGGAATTCGGCACTGTAACTCCCTGCGGCGGCGACTGCGGGAAGTGCAAGCATTTCGGCGCGAAATGCGAGGGCTGTCTTGCAAACGGCGGGAAATGCGTTCATATGTGGGAAAACGACTGTAGGGTCTTTCGCTGCTGTGATGAGCATAATGTGCGTTTCTGCGGACTGTGCAGCGAGTTCCCCTGCGATTATGTAAAAGAAAACCTTCCGAAATGGGACAGGGACGCAATAGGTCGGCTTGAAAGGCTTGGCGCGGAGTACCGCAAAAGGGAAACGGAATTTTCGGAAAAGCTTCCCGCGCTGTGGGAAAAAATCGGTTCTCACGGGGTAATGGTTTTGTCCACCTGCGCCGACGGTAGGGTCACGTCACGTCCCATGAGCGTGGCGGTTATCGGCGGGAAATTTTACTGCCAGACGGACGAAAATTACCTGAAATACAAACAGCTTATGCAGAACGGAAACGCCGCGCTGTGCGTCAAGAATTTTTCCGTAGAGGGAAAGTGCCGCAGTATCGGCAAGCCCTTTGACAACGGTTTCTTTATTTCCGCAATGAGGGAAAATTTTGCAAACGCTGTGGAAAGGTGGTCGTCCCTGCCGTCGGAGCAAGTGCTGGAAATTACGCCGACGCTTATATATTTGTGGAATTATGAGGACGATATGCCCTGTATGGAGTACTGGGATTTTGGAAATCTTACATATAAAAAGGAGTACAAGCAATGACTTACGAAGAATATTCGGCACTTGGCGAGGTGGAAAAAATCGCCGCAAGCGTTGCTCCCTGCGGGCTTATCTGCGAGCTTTGCAGCGAACGCTCTCACTGTAAGGGCTGCAATTTCAGCAAGCAAAATGAAATTGAGTGCTGCTGCTTTCAGCGGAAATGCTGTGATGAAAAGAGCTTTAAGGGCTGCTGGGAGTGCGTAGATTTCCCCTGCGGAAAGGATATGCACGACGTTTCCGTACACGGCGTAAGGCTTGTGGCATTTGTGCAGTACATAAAGGAAAACGGTCTGAAACGCTTTTCTGAACGTATTTCCGAAAACGGGAAAAACGGAATTATTTATCACCGCGACCCCAAAAACTACACGGGAGATTACGACGGATTTGGAAGTATTGAAGAGGTCATGGAGCTTATAGAAAACGGAAAGGAAATATTGAAAAATGGAAAAGCTTGACTACAAAAAGGAGTACAAGGACTTGTATCAGCCCGCCGCAAAGCCGTCCCTGATCGACGTTCCCGAAATGAGGTTTTTCGCCGTTGACGGCGCGGGAGACCCCAACACAAGTCCTGCCTACGCGGAGGCGATGGAAATTCTGTACGGGCTGTCCTTTACGGTGAAAATGTCCAAAATGAGCGGCACTCAGCCCGAGGGGTATTTCGAGTATGTCGTGCCGCCGCTGGAGGGACTTTGGTTTGCTGACGGCGTTTCCTTTGACGGACTGAACGTTTCCGACAAGAATAAATTCAAATGGGTGTCGATGATACGTCAGCCCGAATTCGTCACGGAGAAGGTTTTCGGGTGGGCAAAAGACATTCTGGCAAAGAAAAAACCGCAGCTTGACCTGAGCAAGGCGCGGTTTATGACCTTCACCGAGGGACTTTGCGTGCAGATAATGCACAAGGGTCCTTACGACAGCGAGCCGGAAAGTATCATGAAGCTGAAGCGTTTTGCCGAGGAAAACGGCTTGACCGAGGATTTTTCCGCGGAAAGGCTTCACCATGAGATATATCTGTCCGACCCGCGGAAGTGCGCTCCCGAAAGACTGCGGACGGTCATCAGACACCCGGTCGCAAAAACGTCCCACTGATCGCGCTGCGGAAAATTTGAAAAATATTTCAAAAAATTTTCCCTAACCCCTTGCTAAATTTGGGAAAATAGTATAAAATAGTATTGACAGGGCGTTAAATATTTAACGGTATTTCGCCCCAGTATCTTATTTATGAAAGGACGTCATTACTATGGCAGGTTTAAACAAGGTAACAGTTGACGACATCAGCGTAAAGGGCAAAAAGGTTCTCGTGAGAGTGGACTTCAACGTTCCCCTCAAGGACGGAAAAATCACTAACGACAACCGTATCCAGGCGGCTCTCCCCACTATCAAGAAGCTTATTGCGGACGGCGGCAGAGTAGTTCTCTGCTCTCACCTGGGCAAGCCCAAGAACGGTCCCGAGGATAAATTCTCCCTTAAGCCCGCGGCTGACAGACTTGCTGAGCTGCTCCCCGGCACTAAGGTAACATTCGCTGCTGACGACGCGGTTGTAGGCGACAATGCCAAGGCTGCTGTTTCGGCTATGGCTGACGGCGATATCGTTGTTCTCCAGAACACAAGATTCCGCGGCGCTGACGAGACAAAGAACGGCGAAAATCTCTCCAAGGAGCTTGCTGATCTGGTTGACGGTCAGGTATTCGTTATGGACGCTTTCGGTTCCGCACACCGCGCTCACGCTTCCACAGCAGGCGTTACAAAGTTCGTTAAGGAGACCGCTGTCGGTTACCTGATGCAGAAAGAAATTCAGTACCTCGGAAACGCTGTTGAAGTTCCCGTTCGTCCTTTCGTTGCTATCCTCGGCGGAGCAAAGGTTGCTGACAAGCTGAACGTTATCTCCAACCTTATCGAAAAGTGCGACACTCTTATCATCGGCGGCGGTATGGCTTACACATTCCTTA
This sequence comes from Ruminococcus sp., assembly GCA_014799785.1. GTDB lineage: Bacteria > Bacillota > Clostridia > Oscillospirales > Ruminococcaceae > RGIG8773. Next base: position 11,674 of record JAAVHI010000068.1, on the reverse strand, counting down.
AGGCTAAGGGCTACGAGGTTGGTACTTCTCTCGTTGACGACGAGAAGATCGACTACTGCAAGGAAATGATGGCTAAGGCTGAAAAGGCAGGCAAGAAGCTTCTTCTGCCTATCGACACAACCATCGCAGCTGCATTCCCCGATCCTATCGACGGCGACATCGCTGTTGAGGTTGTTGACGCTGACAAGATCCCCGCTGACAAGATGGGCCTTGACATCGGCACAAAGACAATGGAGCTTTTCGCAGACGCTGTTAAGTCCGCTAAGACCGTAGTTTGGAACGGACCTATGGGCGTGTTCGAGAACCCCACACTTGCAAAGGGTACAATTGCTGTTGCAAAGGCTCTTGCCGAGACAGACGCTACCACGATCATCGGCGGCGGCGACTCCGCAGCGGCTGTAATGCAGCTTGGCTTTGCTGACAAGATGTCCCACATCTCCACAGGCGGCGGAGCTTCCCTCGAATACCTCGAAGGCAAGGTACTTCCCGGTGTTGACGTTATTGCAGGCAAATAAGCAGTGAGCCACTGCGGGCAGGTTCTACCCCCGCAGTAAAAAGCTATAGCACTTAACCTTGCTTTGCCCCCTATCAAGGGGGCGGGCAGGTTGTTTGAAGCAGGTAATCAAACAAAAATATTTAAGGCGGAGATTAGTTGACACTGTTCTCCGCTTTATTATAAGGAGTTTTCTATGGAAATTAAAAAATTTTTCAATGACAACGGCTTCTGCATAATCTGCATGGCGGTCTGCTTTGCGGTTGGATTTGTTTTGGGCGCGCTACTTGCTCCCCACCACAACAAGCTGGAGTTCAATCTGTTCAGCGGCAACGGTAACAGCAACAGGGACAATTCCGCGAACTTCGGTTCGGGGGGAATTGTCAGGAGAAAAAAGGACAAGTAGTCCGTATACAGGAGAATTTGCAATGACTGTGGAAGAAACGCTGTTCACGACAGCCGTTGAATTTATCAAAACACGCTATCCCACCGGCTGGGGAGGAGCGGCGGTTATCCGTACCGAGGACGGAAAAATGTTAATAAGCGTTGCTCCCGAAGTAAACAACGCCTCCGCGGAGCTGTGCATTGAAACGGGTGCGATCTGCGAGGCTCACAAGCTGAATGTTAAAGTAACTCACTGTATCTGCGTTGTGAGAGATAATGAAAAAAGTAAATTTAAAATTCTTACGCCCTGCGGTATATGTCAGGAGCGTTTGAGATATTGGGGCGGAGACGTGTTGGTAGGCGTGACCGATTTGGGCGAGTCTTTGAAATTCGTCCCGCTTAAAGAGCTTATGCCTTATTGGTGGCATAATGCGTATGCAAACAAAGCATAACGGTTTTATTAACAAAAAAGCAATATATTCCCCGTAAAAATATGGTATAATAAAATTGATATTTTGCGTGGCTTTCACGCTATAACAAAAAGGAGTAATCAATATGAACAAGTCACTGAGAAAAGCTATCATCGCAGGAAACTGGAAAATGAACAAGACCCGTCCCGAAGCCAAGGAGCTTCTGGAAGCTATCAAGCCGCTGGTTGCAAACGCGGGCGAGGTAGAGGTTATCGCGTGCGTACCCTACACAAACCTTGAAACTGCCGTAAACACAGTTGCAGGCTCAAACGTTAAGATCGGCGCGGAGAACGTTCACTTTGAAAAGAGCGGCGCTTTCACAGGCGAAATTTCCGCTGATATGCTCACAGAGATCGGCGTTGAGTACGTTGTTATCGGTCACTCCGAGAGACGTCAGTACTTCGGCGAGACGGACGAGACCGTAAACAAGAGAACAAAGGCTGCTCTTGCTGCGGGTCTGAAGCCTATCGTTTGCGTGGGCGAGCTTCTCTGGGAGCGCGAGTGCGGCATTACCGATGAAGTAGTTGCACGTCAGATCAAGCTTGACCTGTTCGACGTTTCCGCTGAGGACGTTAAGAAAACCGTTATCGCTTACGAGCCTGTATGGGCTATCGGCACAGGCAAGACCGCTACCGCCGATCAGGCTGAGGAGGTTTGCGGCTTTATCCGCGCAACTCTTGCAAAGCTTTACGATCAGGCTACTGCGGACGCTGTTACTATCCAGTACGGCGGTTCCATGAACGCTGCAAACGCTGCCGAGCTTCTTTCCAAGCCCAACGTTGACGGCGGACTTATCGGCGGCGCGTCCCTTAAGGCTGCCGACTTCAACACTATCGTACAGGCTGCAATCAACGGGCAGTGAGCCACTGCGGGCACTTACACGCAGTGTAAGAAAGTCACACCCCACAGTAAAAAGCTATAAAATGTAACTTTACCAAGCCCCCCTCAAGGGGGCGGGTAACTATATGTCAGCTTCAGAGAAAGGGTAGGTTTTATGAAATCCAAACGTCTTAAGCTTGCCCGAAAAGAAGAACAAAAACGAAACAAGGCCATGTCCCCGAAAATGCGGAAGATCATTACTGTGGTCTGCATAGTGATACTCGGCATTGCCGCCGCGCTGTTTTCGGTGGACTTGCTCCGTGCAAAGAAAAACAATCAGCCGCCGCTGTTCTGTTATCCCGTTATTGAGTACGACAACGGCAGCGTGGATTACTGCGGCTTGTTCTACAAGGTCTGGAAGGACTATGACCCCTTTGAGGACGAGACCCGCTACTATGTGGGGTTCTGGTTTGTCCCAAAGAACTTCAATATATAGCGTTTTCGGGGTACGGACAAAGCCATTTTCTACCCTCTAATTTCTAATAAAGGAATGATTTTATGAGCAAAAAACCTCTTGCTTTGATTATTATGGACGGCTTCGGCATCAACAAGGATTCTTACGGCAACGCCATTGCCGCCGCAAAAAAGCCTAATCTTGACAAGTATTTTGCCGAGTGTCCCAACACTATCATAGGCGCGTCGGGTCTGGACGTTGGTCTCCCCGACGGTCAGATGGGAAACTCCGAGGTAGGTCACACCAACATCGGCGCGGGCAGAATTGTTTACCAGATGCTGGTTAAGATCTCCAAGTCCATCAAGGACGGCGACTTCTTCAAAAATCCCGCTCTTACGGCAGCTATCGAGAACTGCAAGGCTAAGGGCAGCGCGCTCCACCTTATGGGACTTCTCTCCCCCGGCGGCGTTCACAGCCATTCGGAGCATCTTTACGGTCTGCTTGAAATGGCTAAGAAAAACGGTCTGGACAAGGTTTACGTTCACGCTTTCCTTGACGGACGTGACGTTCCCCCCTCCTCCGCCGCGGAGTACATGGAGGAGCTTGTTGCCGAGATCAAGAAGATCGGCGTCGGTTCTGTTGCAACAATTGCAGGACGTTTCTACGCAATGGACAGAGACAATATGTGGGACAGAGTTGAAAAGGCTTACAGCGCGCTTGTTTACGGCGAGGGCGTTCAGGAAACAGACCCTGTCGAGGCTATCAGAAATTCCTACAAGAACGACGTTACCGACGAGTTTATGCTCCCCACAGTTGTTGACAAGAACGGAATGATAAAGGCTGACGACAGCATTATCTTCTTTAACTTCCGTCCCGACCGCGCAAGACAGATCACCCGCTCCTTTGTGGACGAGGCTTTCACAGGCTTTGAAAGACGGAACGGCTTCTTCCCCGTTAAGTTTGTCTGCATGGCTCAGTACGACGCGGAAATGCCCAACGTTTCCGTTGCGTTCCCTCCCGAGGCTCTCACCATGACAATGGGCGAGTACCTCAGCAAGCAGGGCAAGACCCAGCTCCGTATCGCCGAGACACAGAAGTACGCTCACGTAACGTTCTTCTTCAACGGCGGCGAGGAGACCACTTTTGAGGGCGAGGACAGGATACTCATTGATTCCCCCAAGATCGCAACCTTCGACATGAAGCCCGAAATGAGCGCATACGAGGTTACGGACGCGGTTGAAAAGGCTATTGATTCCGATAAGTACGACGTTATCATTCTCAACTACGCGAACTGCGATATGGTAGGTCACACAGGCGTTTTCGACGCTGCAAAGGCTGCCGTTGAGGCTGTTGACGAGTGCGTGGGCAGAATGGTGAACGCTATCCTTGCAAAGGGCGGCGCGGCGATAATCACCGCAGACCACGGCAATGCCGACAAGCTTATGGAAGCGGACGGCTCGCCCTTTACGGCGCACACAACAAATCCCGTTCCCCTTATCGTTGTGGGATACGGCGACTGCAAGCTCCGTGAGGGCGGCGTTCTTGCCGATATCGCTCCTACAATGCTGGAAATTCTCGGACTTCCCCAGCCTGCGGAAATGACGGGAAAATCTCTTATTGTCTGAGCTTTTTGAAAATTCCCCTGCATATAATTTATTGAACTGCCTCCAAAGGTCAGACGATCTTTGGAGGCAGTTATATATGCGGAGGATTTTTTTGCAGCATTGGTCAAAGTACACAAAAATTGAAAAAAAAGTTATTTTTTTTTGTAAATCTGTTGAAAATTTTTGCCGAATATGGTATACTATATTAAAATATATAAAATGTGTTTTATGTAAATATCCGGGCACAGCACAAGTGCCGGCAGCCGAAATCTGCGGCTTTGACGGAAACGGAATCAACCTACAATCGGTATAAATAATTTTGAAGCGGGAGGCGTTTTTCCGTGAAAAAATATTTCAGCGAATATATTGCATTCATAACCGCCGCTCTTGAACAGGACGGCACGGATACGGACGCGCTTGCGTCGGAAATGTTGATAAAGATCGGCTTCATGCAGCACGAAAGACTTATTCATTTCCTTGTGACCATACTGTTTGCGCTGCTTATGTTTATGAGCCTTATCGCGTTTTTCGTGTCGGAAAACATCGGTATGCTTGCCGCCGCAGCTCTTATGCTGGCGCTGCTTATCCCGTACATAGCTCACTACTATTTTCTGGAAAACGGCGTCCAGAAGCTTTACGCGCTGTACGATAAGGCGCGGGAAAAATGCAAAAACGAAAATACCGCGGAACGATAACACTCTGCACACCGCGCACAGTTCCGTCCGCCTATCTGTATATCCTCTGATCTGACAGGAGTATGTTATGAAAATTACTTCGGAAATCGTAAGCGAAATTATCGAAAACAAGGACATTTATGTGGATTTTCAGCCCATATATTCCCTGAATACCAAAAAGGTCATAGGTCTTGAAGCGCTTGCCCGCGGCGATTATCACGGCGACTCTGTATCGCCGACCCTCCTTTTCAATTACGCTCGGGAAAACGACTGCGTGCTTTACGTTGACAGGCTCTGCCGCGAAAGGGCTATGAACGCGTTTACCCACAGGCAGGAGACCGCTCCCACGCTGTTTATCAACTTCGAGACCTCGGTGCTGAACAGCACTGTGCCCGGTAACGGCGAGATAATGAGGACTGCCGCCGAAAACCACATCTCCCCCGAAAACGTGGTCATCGAGCTTAACGAGTCCTATGTAAGGGACAGCTACGACCTTATGATGTTTGTGGACTTCTACCGCTCCAAGGGCTTCCTTATCGCTCTGGACAACGTAAGCACGGGTCTTGACACAATGAACAGGATAATGCTGGTCAACCCCGATATTATCAAGATAGACCGCGCTATTATCAGCAATATTGAGTCCAACTCCTACAATCAGGAGGTTTTCAAGTCCATAATAAACACCGCCAAGCGTATCGGCGCGCTTACGGTCGCCGAGGGCGTTGAGACTGTGGACGAGGTAATAACCTGTATGCTTATGGGCGTGGACTACTTCCAAGGCTTCTATTTCTCCAAGCCTGAGCAGTTCAACTATATCTTCTCCAATGAGGCAAGGCTGAAGCTGGAGGACGCCGCTGTAAAGCTCAATCTGAGCATAAAGAACAACCCCACGGTGGTGAACGTGCAGATAGAGGCATACAAAAGGATAATCTACGACCTTATCAGCACCCTGACCGGCGCAGAGCGGGAAGAATACGACGCTATTCTCAAGCAGTACGTTTCGGAGCATAAGGAGATAGAGTGCGTGTTTCTTATCGACGAAAAGGGCTTTCAGATATCCGACACGGTCATGAGCGACGGCTGCGAGATACTGCCCGGCTACACCCCCGCCATACGGGGCGTGAACCACGATATCAAGAACTATTTTTACGCCATAAAGGAGCAGATCGAGGATCCGTTCATTTCGGGCTGGTACATATCAGCCGCCACGGGAAAGAACTGCAAAACCATTTCCTCACATCTTTACGGCAGAGACGGAAAGCTTATCGTTGTCTGCGTGGACTTGAAACGCAGATAATATTAAAAAAATTACGCAGGGACGGATACCGTATCCGTCCCTGCGTTTCTTTACAAAATATTGTACCATGTGGGAAGCTCCGTTCGGTAGAGCAGTTCAAGCTGACGGTCAATGTTTTTCAGCTCGGCTTGAAGCTCGTCGTTGGCGTCGGTAACGTATGGCTTCACGCGGGCAACCGCTATACTGATAGTGTTCAGCTTGTCGTCGCGGACGAAAACGCTCATCTTCCTTTCAAAGGTATACCACTCGCTGTTAAGCCTTTCGGCGGCTTCGGAGGCCTTTTCGCTGTCTCCATTTTGGTCGTGCAGGCTTATCTCGTCAATGATGCCCGACAGCTTTTCGTTTTCGTTTTTGATAATATGTGCGGCAACGGCGGAATACACAGCTATTGCCAGAATAAGGCATAATGAAGTTATAACACGGCTCATACCGTCACTCCTTTTCAATAAGAGAATAATTGCGGTCGTCGTCAACAGTCATAAGGAAAACGTCCTTAACGGCTGTTTTTTCTTTTTTAAGGATATTTTCTATCCACTCCTCGGCAAGCGAAAGCCGCTCCATTGAGCCGCGGATAAGCTCGCCGTCCGCAATGATGACCTCGGGAGGGTTCTTGCTTGTCCCTTTAAGGGACATATCCTCGTTTGTAGTGTTTCGGTACTGAAATTTCTGATACACCGAAAGATTTCCCGTGGTCTCCACCACCGCGAACTGCACCTCGCTTATGTCAAAGACATTCTGACCGCGCAGCGCGGCGATAAGGTCGTCAACAGTTAACCGCAGAGCTTTCATCTGCTTTTGATCGAGCTTTCCGTCACGAATGATTATCACAGGTACGCCGCAGGACAGCCGCCTTACGGTGCGGCTTTTTATACTTAACCATGACATCAGCACGTCCAGACTGGCAAGGGTTATTATGGGGACGATTCCCGTCAGCAGGGGTATGCCCGTGTCCTCCACGGGGAGGGTCGCAATGTTTGAGATGAGAATGGTGACCGCAAGCTCCGAGGGCTGAAGCTCACCTATCTGACGCTTGCCCATAAGCCGAACGGAAAAGATCAGCAGCGTATAAAGGATTATTGCTCTAATGAAAACGACCGACATGGAAAAACTCCTTTTGTTTAATTATGTTCACTGAAAATTATCCCCGATAAAAGCGGAAAAATCCTATGTATTTTTTTACAATTATCGGAAATAATATCCTTGAAAAAATTTTTAATACTATTTCACGACCTAAATGTATACAAAAAATTCAAACAAAAATTTGTGTGTACGATTTTTGTGCAGAATTTTTTGTCAGCACAAGGTGCTTTACATTGGGAGTGAAATAGGATTGGAGTTATAATATGAACCCGTCAAACCTTTTCGACTATAAGGAAACGCCGCTGTCGCCCGCTTTGGCGGAAAACGTCGCCAATATCGAGACCATTCTCGGCAAAAGCTCCGACCTGCTGCTCAATCCTTTTTTTATCGGCAATATCCCCTGCAACCTCATTTGCTTCGAGGGTATGATCTCCACCCAGACCATAACCAACCTTATTCTTGCGCCGCTGACAAATATTGACCCGCAAAAGTACTCCTCCGCCGATACGCTGTTCAAGCACGTCCATGACGATATGCTGCTTACCATCGACAGGGGTATCCCCGAAAAGTACGGCGAGCTTATCCACCGTCTGATGAGCGGCTTTGCGATACTCTTAATAGACGGCTGTTCAAAAGCCTTTGCATTCGGCGTTCAGGGCTACGAGACCCGCGGGATAGGCGAGCCGTCCTCCGAGGGAAATATCCGCGGCTCTCACGAGGGCTTTGTGGAGACGGTGCGGACGAATATGTCCCTTGTGCGCAGGAGGATAAAGTCTCCCCTGCTCAGGTTCGAGCTTTTTCCCGTGACCGAGGTCAGCAAGGTAGACGTTATCATCGCCTACATGACCGACCGCGTACCCATGAAGCTTGTCAAGCGGATACGCAAAAGGCTTGAGGGACTTCCCCTCGAAAGCATACTGGGGAGCGGCTACGTTGAGCCGTTTCTGGAAAATCCCAAGCCCGCGCTGTTTTCGGGAGTGTCGGTAACGGAGCGTCCCGACGTTTTCTGCGCGAAAATTTTAGAGGGGCGAATAGGTATCCTTATAGAGGGAACGCCCTTTGCCCTTGTGTGTCCCGCGCTTTTTATCGAGAATTTCCAGACCTTGGACGACTACAACTTCCGACCGTTCTACGCCTTTCTGATACGGTGGATACGGTATCTGTCGTTCTTTTTAGCGGTGTTCCTGCCTGCGGTTTACGTTGCGGTGGTGACGTTCCACCCGGAGCTTTTCAACCACACGCTGCTGATGACCCTTGCCTCCGCGGAACAGACCGCTCCGCTGCCCATTGCCGCCGAAGCCTTTATAGTACTGCTTTTCTACGAGATAATCCGCGAGGCGGGAGTGCGTCTGCCCAAAAGCGTGGGCGGAGCAGTTTCGATAGTTGGCGGACTTATCATAGGCGACGCGGCGGTCTCGGCGGGAATAATTTCCAACCCGCTTCTGCTTGCCTGCGCTATTTCGGTAACGGCTTCATTTGTGATACCAAGCCTTAACCAGCAGATAACCATGCTTCGGTTTATCGCCGTAGCCGCGGGAGGGATAGGCGGTCTGTACGGGATATCACTTTTGGCGGCTGTCGCGCTGGTGAATATCTGCTCGCTGGAAAACCACGGCGCGCCCGTAATGTCGCCGCTGTCTCCGTTTACGCCGAGGGCAATGCGCGACGTGCTGACGAGGATAGGCTTTCCGAGAATGGCAAGGGGACAGGCAAGCGTGGAAAAGCTCCACGGCGTGGATATGGAGTGACCGTACACCCTCTGACCCTTTAATCACAAATCCTAATCTGCGATTAAAACCGTATGCAAAAAATCTGCGCAAAAACCATAAAAAAAAGTTAAAACTTTTCAGGCTTTTGCTTGATTTTTTGCACGGTTTTTAATCGCATATCAGTATTAAAAAGGCGGTTTTATAAATGGAAGAAAAACACTATATCGGCTGGGGACAGTTCCTGCTCCTGCTGTTCATGTGCAGGGTCTTTACCCTGATGACATTTGTGCCGTTCGCGCGGGACGGCGACGGACTTACCCTGCGGCTCACCGCGGCCGCCGTTTCGACGGCTGTTCAGGCGGTGCTGCTGATACCCGTGGTGGTGCTGAAAAAAAGCGCGACTGAGGTCATTATCCAAAAAAACAAGCCCTGCGGGATAATCGCCGCCGCGCTGTACCTGCTGTTCTTTCTGTTCGTGACGGCAAACAGCCTGCTGCATTTCCAGAGCTTTTTAAGTGCGCGCTTTTTTCCCTATGCGGACAGCCTGCTGTGGATAGGCGTAATGCTGATAGTCTGCGTGTACTGCGCTTTCCTCGGCACGGAGGCTCTGGGACGAAGCGCGGTGCTGCTGTTCTGGATATTTGTTATCTCGCTTGCGGCTATGGCGATATCCTCCGCGAGGGAGGTCGACAGCGCAAACCTGTATTTTGAACCGCTTAACGCGGGCGGACTTTTCTCCGCGGTGATGGACGACCTGTCCCGAAGCGGAGAGATATGCGCCGCGGTCTTTCTTGCGGGACGGGTACGCCCTGCGGAACAAAATCGTCCCGATGGGAAAAGTGGGTGCGGTCTCAGGTGCGGGGTCTACGGGCTTCTTGCGTCAAAGCTTGTCCTTGCCGAGGCGGTAATGCTTATGATCGCCGCCGTTCTGGGAGATTTCGCTTCACTGTCGGATTACCCGTTTCTTGCCCTCGGTACGTTCGGCGGAGAACGCTTCATTCAGCGCGCCGACTCCCTTTACCTTGTTGTGTGGACGATAACCGCCGTGCTGAACGTGTCGCTTTTTTTGCACATTTCAGCGGGGCTGTTCGGTGAGGTATTCCCGAAAATGAAGTACAGGACAGCCCTGTCCGCACTGCTTGTATTCTGGACGCTGCCGCTTGCCACATCGGCGGGGAAAATCTTTTCACAGCTGTACAGCGCGGTATGCTCGGGCTGGGCGGTAATACTTTTAGCGGGAATAATACCGCTTATCGCGCTTATCGCTTCGAGAATATCCCGTGGAAGAAAGGTGGAAAAATCAAGAGCATGAAAAAAATAAAACACAAGCTTTATCTTTTAGCCGCGGTACTGGTCACTCTCCTTTTTTCGGGCTGCTTCGGCGGGACGGAAGTCCGCGAGCGCGCTTTCGTTCAGCTTCTGGGACTGGAAAAAGCCGACGGTATTTACACCGTCAGCTTACAGCTCTACAAGTCGGAAAGCGGTTCAGCCGAGCCGGACGTAAGTAAGGCGAACAGCGTTTCCGTAAGCGGCAGCGGAGCGACAGTCCAGTCCGCCCTTGCGGACGCGGAGGTCAACGCGGGAAAGAAAATTTTTCTCGGTCACATCAAGCTTTTGATAATCGGCGGCGGAATTGAAAATCCCTCGGACGAGCTTGCCCTCTTTCTGGACGGAAGCGTGTCCCCATCCTGCCCCGTGGCTTATTCCGACGACCCTGCCGCGGTCACGGAGGTTCTTTTGGAAGACGGCTCTTTCTCCGCGGAACAGCTTATGACAATAATGTCCCTGACGGCGGCGCAGGGTAAAACCGTCTATACCTCTGCGGCAAAGCTTGCGTCGGACACGGGAGTTCTTGACTGCGCGGCGGCTTTGCCGATACTGAAAGCGGAAAAGGATACGGTCAGCTTTGACGGACTGACCTTTGCGCGGAAAAACGGTACTGCGGGGTATCTTTCCGAAGATGACGCGGTGGGAGCAAAGCTGCTGCTGAACGCCTTTGAAAGCGGAGACAAAATAACCGTCCCCGTAACGGCGGACGGCAAGAGAGCGTCGGTATTCATAACAGGCGCGAAAACCTGTCTCAAGGCGGAGGAAACCGAGGGCAGGCTGAATATTTCCGCGGAAATAGATCTGAAGCTTTACATTGCCGAAAACGCGGAGGGACTAAGCACGACCCTGATCGAAAACGCTGTCAGGGAAAGCGTTCAGGACTCCTGCATAAGCGCGTTTTCCTCGGCGGCATGGTACAATTCCTGCGACATTTACGGCATTAAAAAGCTTGTCAGACGGGACTGCCCCGACTTCTACCCGCTGTACTGCCAAAACGCGGAGGGCTTTCTCACGGACAGCTCCCTCACCGTCTCCGTGGGTAGCAAGCCAATCTGAACTCAAAATGCAGAAAAATTGTAAATTTTGATTTACAAGACTAACTGTCGTAGTACTTCGGCGGCGAAGCCGCCGACTAAAGCTGGTCGAGCTGAGCCCAGCTCGCGAAGTCCAGAGGCGGAGCCTTTGGTCGCGCTCCGCAGAGCGCGAAATCCTTTCCCCGCGCCCGCAGGCGCATATCCTCTCGAAACGGAGCAGGAGGTGAGAAACGGCGAGAGCCGTTTCGAGGAGGGGCGAACACGACCGCCCCTCCTTGTTGCGGTCCGCAGCATAGTTACCCTTGAAAACAGTCCGGTGGACTGTTT
>JAAVHI010000067.1 GCA_014799785.1 Ruminococcus sp. | reverse complement strand
GTCCAAAACGTCACACTGTGACGTTTTGGAGATTTACTTTGTCGCGTACTGTAACAAGGGGGAGCGGTCGTGTCCGCTCCCCCTCGAAATGCTTTCGCATTTCTCACCCCTTTCACCGTTTTGAACGATATGCGCCTGCGGGCGCGGGGAGGGGATTTCGCCGCCTGCGGGCGGCGACCAGGGGCTCTGCCCCGTGGACCTCGCCACCTTTGAAAAGGTGGACGAAACTTTTCCATAGCGGCTTCGCCGCCTGAGTTTTATTTTACTCTTTATTGAGTTTCTTTCCAAGCTCCGAAATTTCAAGCCTGTTAAGCTGCTTCTCCAGCTTCTCTATCCTCATCAGATGGGCGCAAAGCTCCTGTGCAACAGGGTCGGGAACATGTATCTGATCCAGCTCTCCGCACACGTCAACCTTTTTTCCGCCCCGTCTGACTATCCTTGCGGGAACGCCCACCGCCGTACAGTTTGGCGGGACTTCCTCCAGCACCACGGCGTTTGCGGCGATCTTGGAATTGTCCCCCACCTTAAATGGACCCAGCACTCTCGCGCCCGCGCCAACCATAACGTTGTTTCCCAGCGTAGGGTGACGCTTGCCCTTGTCCTTGCCGGTACCGCCTAAGGTAACGCCCTGATATACCAGACAGTTGTCGCCTATCTCGGTGGTCTCGCCTATGACCACTCCCGAGCCGTGGTCGATGAAAAAGCCCTTGCCTATCTTTGCTCCCGGGTGTATCTCGATACCCGTCAGCAGTCTTGCAAACTGGGAAATGCACCTTGCCACAGTGTAAAGCTTACAGGTGTAAAACCAGTGAGCCACTCTGTACATCAGCACCGCGTGCAGACCCGAATAGGTCAGCAGTATCTCCGCGGTGCTGCGGGCGGCAGGGTCGCGTTTTTTTACGGATTCTATGTCGGACCTTATATGCTCCAGAAATGTCTCTTTCATTCAGAAAAAATCTCCTTTCAAAAATGTGAAACAAAAAGCCGCCTCCGCAGGACATTGTCCCATGAAGGCGGCATAAACCGCGGTTCCACTTCAGGTTTCGCTCTGGGTCCTTTAACGGGGACAAGCCGCGGGTCTATACGCAAAACGCCTTTTACCCTTTTACAAGGGGCGCTTCTTCCCGGCCCGAGCCGGCAGCCGCACTTCGCAAACGCTCCGCCGCGCCGTTCCACCAAACCGGCGCTCTCTGCAGACTTCCGCATAAGCTACTCTGACTGATATGCTTTTATAATATTAACATGACTTATTATACCACACCGCAAAGAAAATTGCAACAGTTTTCGGACGAATAACAGTGCGGAAGCACCTTTCGTTCCGGCAGAGCGTTACCCTTACCGACAAATTGCGGCGGCAGGACTAAAGGCTCAGCCATTAATAATGTGTCTCGGTAATTTCGAGGTCGGCGATGAAATCATAGAACGCCGCGCTCTGTTCCTCCCAGTTTGCCTCGGCGGTATCAAACATTATTGCGTAAGCGTCCTGATTGGAATAGAAGTAGTAGGCGATACCCTTGTATCTGCCCCGTTCGCTTTTTTCCTCCTGACCGTCCGCTCCGCTGACAAATTCGTACTGAATAACTTCATAGTCGTACTTGATGGTATCGAAGCCCAGATAGGTAATATTTTCGGGCTCGCTGTAGTTCGTGTCGCAGGCAGCGGTAAAATTTGCTATCGTGGTAACGGCGCACGCCTGATCCGCCCAGATTGCCAGATCCTGAAGATCCTCCTTGTAATTATATGCACGGATAACGATCTTTGATTTTCCGTTGTTAAAAAGCTTTCCCTGAAGATCCTTTTCGTAGCCGCTCATTTTATAGTCTCCGGGGAGGGAGTCCTCGGGAGATTTTGGATTTATCTTGTCTATGGCGTACTCGTCTCCCTCGGCTATGGGACGGGTATCGGTGACCGCTTCCTCAAAAAGATCGTCGCCTATTTCTGTGACGGCAGCGTTTTCGCCCGACGTATCCGAAGTGTCGGCCGAGACCTGGGAGGAGTTCTCCCCAACCTCCTCGGTATTGGGACTGCATCCCGCCATCATTGCCGCCGCGGCAAAAGCGCATATGACTGCGGCAAGTCTCCGTATTTCTTTTCTTTTCATTTTGTATACATCCTTTCTCTTTTCTTTTTATTTTAAGGGCAATTTCCGGGCTGTTATGCCTGTACGTTCGTTATGTTATGGTACGAACGGTCACTCGCCTGACGGCTCCTCCGAACCGTCGATGTCGATAAGCTTGTACCGTTCCTCAAGGTGATGCTCCGCAAGGGAAAGCGTCATGGTACAAAACCGTGCGGGGTGTATGGCGAACTTTGAACCGTTCATTACAATGTGCCTGTCCAGACCCACCGAACTGAGGGTTATGCTGCATGAATAGCCGTTCGCAAGCTCCTGACGGGTAAATTCCGCGCCGTATTTTTCGCACAGCACGTTGCAGAGGTAGTTGAAATACAGCTTGCTTCCTCTTTTGTCCCTTTCAAATTTTGAGGGGACGTTTTCTTTTCCCGAGCGGTTTATGCTTTTTACGGTAATGGTTATCCTTTCCGAGCCTGAGCTTTTATCGGTCTTGCAGTTGAAAACAAGCTCGTCGGGATAAAGCCTTCCGCAGCAGCATTCAAGAGCCATGTCCGATATTATTGTCTCAAAAACGCTGCGGTTCATTCGTGTGTAAACGCCTTTTTCCGTGGTATATGAAACCCGCACCGTTCTTCCGAGAGCGCGCTTTGCGTCGGAAACAGCCTGAGCTATCTCGTCGGCAACGCAAATCGTAACGTCATCGCAGCTCGGGTCGAGAACGTAGTAAAGCTGTTCGGGATTTATGACCTCCCGCAGGATAAGCATAAGACCTTTATTGATAGTATTGAGCTGACTTGCCACCTCTCCGCAGCCCGCGCCGAAAACCGCGGCGGCGGCGTCTATCTCGTCGGCGGAGACCGCTATCATGCCCACCGATTCGCGTATCCTCGCGCAGAGATAGGTCATGTATGCCCTGATGTGAGGGGAAGCAAGCAGGGTCTTAAGGTCGTCGCTTCCGATATGCTCAATGATGTAGAACAGCAAGGAGGTCTCGGCATCCTTTGCTTTCAGGACGTTAAGGCGGTGTATCGTCTCGTCCTCGGTATAGAAGACCGCGCCCGAAGCGGGAACGCCGTTTTCAAACAAGCGGGACGCGTTGTCGTCCGAAAGAGGGCCGCGACATGATTCCGCAACGGGATTTCTCCACAGAATATTCAGTTTTTCATCGGCAACCGCCGCAGGAACTCCCGCCGTGCCGTAAATTTGTTTAAGCATGGTAAAAAAGTCTGCCGTCATAGTTGATTTTCCTTTCCGAAAGGCTGAGCCTTTTTGCTTGCCGCCGTCTATAGCAAGATCGGTTTTGCTCCCGAGACGAAAGCTTCTGTATAGTTATTTGTCCAAATGGGGACGCTCCGCATTTTATGCCATTAGCTATTATATCACAAATTATTGCATTTGGCGATAGCTTTTTATAAAAAAACATAAATTTTTTCCTTTTTCAACACATTTTTTACAATGAGGGCGCGTGCTTTGACAGGTAACGGTACAGAAGTATTGTTACCCATGGGAGCATTTTACCATTATTGACATAGTATGCCTGAAAGGGTAAAGGCTCAGCCTTTGTCCGCACTTTAGGCGCTGTTATGGGTTTGTAATTTTTTTCCGAAACTGTAATCAAGCTGTAATTTTGCCGCCGTTGAATCGTAATCTTTATTGTGTTAAAATTTTATTATGAGGTTTTTATTACAGAGCAAAGGAGGGTCTGTCTGTGAAAGCGAGAATACTGCTTACGGTCTTGTCGGCGGCAATGCTGACTTCATGCGGGGTAAGCGTCCACGGGGATTACTATGAGACCTACCGCGAGACGGGGGGTATTACCGAAAGTCTTACCGAGCCCGAACCCGAACCAAACTTCGGTCAGGAATTTTACTATACCGAGGACGCAGACCTTGCGGTGTTTCTTCCTATCCTGAAAAGGGAGAAGCGTGACGCTGAGCTCGAGGACAGGCTCAGACCCTATATGAAAAAGATAATCCTTGCGGAGTCTCTGTGGGGATACGCTCATTTGAACAATTACTACGGCGAGGATATTTTTGCCGAGGAGCATTCTTTCAGTT
The DNA here is from genome assembly GCA_014799785.1 of Ruminococcus sp. Lineage (GTDB taxonomy): Bacteria > Bacillota > Clostridia > Oscillospirales > Ruminococcaceae > RGIG8773. The sequence goes on along the minus strand of JAAVHI010000067.1, from coordinate 1,161 downwards.
CTCACAGCACTTATACACGCACAAGGATAAGCAGTGATTTCGGCACAAACAAGGAACAGCTTCTGAACTTTTTCGGTACGGTCTATACAGATAACTACATAAATAGTGTATGCAAAGATATGTCTCTGGAGGAAGAGCTTTTTGGCAGCAAAACATATACAGACGACGACCCGCTTTTCACCGAGCGGGAGGACGGCGTGTACCGTCTTGTCGCAATGGGAACAAAGGGCATGAACGGCTACGACTATAACGACTTTGACGTGCGCTTTTTCGACGGGAAAACCGCCGAAGTGGGCGTTCCCTACAGTCACAGTTACGGCTGGGGATACGCGATATTTTTCCTCAGACACGACGAGGGTCGGGGCTGGCGGCTTGATTCGCGGGGAAAGGAATATATTGTGATAGGTCATTCGCCGCCTCAGATGGAAACATATATGGGACACACTGTCCGTTTTGAAATAGCCAAGCTTGACATAGCGGCGGGTCATATTCCGAGGGTGGAGTTTGTTTTTGAGTACTTTAACGAAACCGTGGAGGACGACTTTATAGAGCAGGACGGCGTAAAATATTTCCGTGTTAAGAATAATTTTCCCATAGAGGATATGCGGAATATTTTTTCCGCGCACATAAGCGAGTACAAATGGGAATGGAGCGACGAAGCGGAGGATTTTCTTATGACGGACGAGCCGCTTTTGCAGTCTTGCATTGACAAGTACATAAACGAGGTTTATGCCGAACTTGACGGAGTGCTGTACCGCCGCGAGGACGCTCCAGTTTACGAGATAGATCACCCCGACTATAACGGCAGGGAGATGGTCTCGGCAATGGTGAGTACGCCTGCACTTGGGGAAGACGAGTTAATGTCGGTGTTTATCTGCGGAGGGGGAGAAATTGCGATGTTTCTCTCGGACGGAACGCTTGTTACCGATATCCCGCTGAAAGAAGCGGACGAGCAATAAAATATAAAAACGAGCAAAGTGAAAAGTTCCCTATGGAAAAGTTTCGCCCGCCTTTTCAAAGGCGGCAGTTTCCAAAGGCAGCGCCTTTGGTCGCAGCTGACCGAAGGTCAGTTTGAGCAGGAGGGCGAAATTCCTTTCCTGCGCCCGCAGGCGCATAGCCTCCGAAACGGAGCAGGAGGTGAGAAATGACGACATCAAACCC
>JAAVHI010000066.1 GCA_014799785.1 Ruminococcus sp. | reverse complement strand
TGAGAAACGGCGAGAGCCGTTTCGAGGAGGGGCGAACACGACCGCCCCTCCTTGTTACGGTATGCAGTACAGTAACTCTTGAAAACAGTCCGGTGGACTGTTTTCAACACGACAAGCCCCTATGCGGAATGTGCGCAGATGGAGATTACTTGCAAAACTTGCAGTATAGCACGCCGTAGTTTGTTCCGTCCAAAACGTCACACTGTGACGTTTTGGAGATTTACTTTGTTGTGTACTGTAACGAGGGGGAGCGGTCGTGTCCGCTCCCCCTCGGAATGACTGTCGTCATTCCTCACCTCTTTCACCGTTTCGGACGAAAAGGATTTCGCCGCCTGCGGGCGGCGACCAAAGGGCTCCGCCCTCTGGATTTCTGCGAGCCGGGCTCAGCTCGACCAGCTATAGTCGGCGGCGTTGCTGCCTAAGAAACTGAAATCTCCGCAGAGCTTATATCTGCGGAGATTCTTTTTCAGCGGACAGCTGTGTCAATGCGGTGAACTCCGCTGCGGGAACGGCGGCTCTTGCCGGAGTTCTTTCTCCGTTCAGCAGGGAAAATCTCCTGCTGAAAAATCCCGTGATGGACACCACGGGTACTGTCAGCAAAAACCACAGCGCGGAGAACAGCGGGCATATCTGACCGTACAGGTTGAACATCATTCCCGAATAATCCCAGACCTGCCAGCCCAGCCACAGGTTGACGATACACCCCGCGGCAAATTCCAGAGCGGTAATGGTGACCGCTCCGAAAAGACACTTCATCATCAGCGGGTCGTCGGGTCTTGCGGTGAAACGCTTGTACATCAGCACAAGGCACAGCCCGCCCGTGACGGTCATGCTCCAGTGGGTATAGCCGCGGAACACCACCTCTATAAGCGAATAGACAGCTCCGCCGAACAGAAAAATAACAAGATTTTCTATAGCTTTCGGCATAGTTTTTTTCCTTTCTCAAATTGTTGCTTACTTATATTTTCCGCCGCCGTTTCGGAAATATTGCAAGAAACTTCTGTAAGCATTTTTAAGGTTTGTAAATTTGACCGAATTTTCAGTACGCGGTTGACATACGCAAACAATAATGGTAAAATAATTGTATACGGCGGAATAAGCCGCCGAGTGAGATTTACGGTAAAGGAAGTTGAAAAAATGCCGTTTGCGGCTGAAGCTAAGGAAAGAAAATTTATTCTGGAGGACGCCGTTGAGCTTGCGGCAGGTCAGAACATCGAGCAGGCTATGCGGGAATTTGCCGAGAGAATGCAGATATACCGTGCGGGTATCAAGGAGATACGCACAAAGCTTGAAATACTCGACGAGGAGTTCAAAACAAAATTTTCATACAACCCCATACATCATATTGAATCGAGACTTAAATCTCCGCCGAGCATCGTTAAAAAGGTAAAGGCAAAAGGCCTGCCGGTAACGGTTGCGTCAATGTCCGCAAACATAACCGACGTGGCGGGGATACGGGTCATATGCAACTATATAGACGACATCTACCGCGTTGCCGACCTGCTGACGGGGCAGGACGACATCACTCTTGTCAGGGTGAGAGATTACATAAAAAATCCCAAGCCGTCGGGCTATAAAAGCCTGCACCTTATTGTGGAAGTGCCTATTTTTCTTTCCACGGGAGCTATCCCCATACCCGTGGAAATACAGATACGAACCATTGCAATGGACTTCTGGGCAAGTCTGGAGCATAAGCTTAAATACAAAACGGACAACGACGTTGCCCCCGCTCTGCGGGAGCGGCTCAGGGTCTGCGCCGACCGCATTTACGCTCTGGACAAGGAAATGCAGGATATCCACACGACCATCCGGTCGGGCAGTGATGAGGAACAGTAAAGCGATGGTCGGACGAATTATTGCCGACACTCCTGTCGGATATCTTGAAATTATTTCGGACGGCACGGCTCTGACTGGGATACGTTCCGTTGGAAGTATCACGGGAGAAATTTTAACGGACGAAATTACAGCCGAAGCAAAGCGTCAGCTTGCTGAGTACTTCGATAAAAAGCGGAGACGCTTTGAACTTCCGCTTCACCTAAACGGCACGGATTTTCAGCTTCGGGTGTGGAACGCGCTGGCTGAAATTCCATTTGGCGAGACACGTTCTTACAGGGACGTTGCGGAGATGGCGGGAAGTCCCAAGGCTTGCCGCGCTGCGGGGAACGCTGTGGGAAAAAATCCTTTTTTAATAGTGCTGCCCTGTCACAGGGTCATCGCTTCGGACGGAACTACAGGCGGCTTCAGCGCGGATATCCGCATTAAAAAATATCTGCTTGGATTTGAGAAAAACTGACCGAAAGGAGGAGGTCGTATGCGCAATATTTTCTATCTGCACGGCAAAAATGGCAGGGACGAAAAATGCTGCAAAAAGAAAATTTTAGCGTGCATTCTGCTTTGCGCGGCGATGCTTTCCTCCTGTCAAAGCGGCGGGGACACACCTTCCGCTTCGGTCACAGACGGCACGTCGTCGGCGGATTCGGCGTACGCGGAGGCAACGGTATCCGCGGAAGAAACAGAAGATGTTTCGGATACCGAAAATACTTCGACTCCTGAAAAAATATCGGAGACGGATACCGAAAGCGTTTCGGACACATCTGAAAAAATTTCAGAAACAGAGGAAACGGAAATATCTCCGACCGAAAGCACGTCCCTAAAAGAGACCGAAAACACGTCCGAACAGGCTTCCTCCGTAACGGAGACTTCGGCATCTGCTTCGGAAACAAGTCCGCCCATAACGGAAACTTCCGCTCCGCAAACCACGACCACGGCGGCAACAACAGCGGCAAAGCCTGTTGAAATAATTATTCCCGACGTGAAAGTCCCCCTTGCAAGCGGAGCTTCGGTCTTTTCCGAGGAGAAAGCCGAGGTTGATTACGGAAACGCCTCGGACGGCTACATCTCCGTGGTGTACAGCGGTTCAAGCGCACAGGCAAAGATCAGGATAACAAACGGAAGCGTTCAGTACGACCACGACGTTTCCGTGGGCGGAAAGCGGGACTTTATTCCTCTTATGGGAAGCGGAAGCTACTCGGTAAAGGTATACGAGCATATTTCGGGGAAAAACTTCGCTCCCGTGCTTTCGGGAGAATTTGAGGTCACGCTTAAAAACGAAACGGATACCTACCTTTACCCCAATAAATACGTGAACTTCTCCAAAAGCTCGGCGTGCGTGAAAAAAGCCGCCGAGGTGTGCGCGGGAAAGAGCGGCGACGTTGAGGAGATTGCCGCCATATTCGACTACATTGCGGACAATATTTCCTACGACAAGCAGCTTGCCGCAACGGTTCAGAGCGGCTACATTCCCGACCCGGACAAAACTCTGGCTTCGGGAAAGGGTATATGCTTCGACTACGCCTCGCTTTTCGCGGCGATGTGCCGTTCGCGGGGGATACCCGCAAGGCTTGTGATAGGCTACGCCGAGCCGAACATCTACCATGCGTGGAACGAGGTCTACACCGAGGAGACGGGCTGGATAACCCCGGAGCTTTTCCTGAAGAAAAAGGGCTACAACCTTACCGACGCAACCTTCTACGCAAGCAATTCCGACAAGGAAAAGATAGCGGGGTATATTTCCGACGATAAAAATTACGCCGCGATGTACAGGTACTAAGCTTTAAGCTCTTTGATTTTCAAAGCCGAAGAACACCGAAAGGAGCGCTATTAAAAAATGGCTTCAAAAATACTTACACACGAGGAGACAGCGTTTTTCTGCGAACAGCTCGCTATGATACTGGAGGCGGGAATACCCATCGCCGACGGACTGGAGGTCTTTGCCGAGGATTCGGGAGACAAACGCTTCAAGGAGATATCCGATATATTGACGGAGAATATGAACACCGACGACGCCGCGCTTTTTACCGCTATGGAAAGGTCGGGGATTTTTCCCGATTACGCGGTAAAAATGGTGAAGATAGGCTCGGTCACAGGTCGGCTGGAGGACACTCTCAACGGGCTGTCGGACTACTATTCCAAAAAGGCGGAGCTGCGGCAGACCATAAAAAGCGCGGTATCCCACCCGCTGCTTCTGCTCGCCATGATGACGGCTGTTATAGTTGTCATGGTCATAAAGGTAATACCCATGTTCCGCGAGATATTCATGCAGTTTGACGAGAGCGCGGCGGCTGTTGCGGAGGACAGCGTTTCTTTTGCGTACGGTCTGGGAACTGCCGTTATGGTGATACTTTTAGCGGCTTTGGCGATAACTCTCATTATCGCTCTGCTGATGAAAATACCCGCGGCAAGGCGGACGCTCTACGGAATATTCGCAAACTTTGTGCTGACGGGGAAAATGTCCGAGACGGTGGCTATGGCTGACGTTACGGGCGCAATGAGCATGATGACGGCCTGCGGCATAGCTCCCGAACAGACGCTGGAGCTTGCGGCGGAGCTTACCGAAAACAAGACGGTGCTCCGCAGGATAAAGGCCTGCGAGGCTATGGTGCTGGACGGCGAATATTTTGCGGACGCTATCGGAAAATCCGGACTTCTGCCGCCCATTTACGCGCGCTCACTTAAAGTAGCCTATAAGTCGGGAGCCTTTGACGCGGCATGGAAAAAAATAGACGAGCGTTTGGGACGGGAATGCGACAGAAAAATTTACGGCGCGGTATCCTTTATCGAGCCTGCAATAATAGGCATACTGGCAATAATAATCGGCGCGGTGCTGATAGCGGTAATGCTCCCAATGACCGATATAATCACGGCGATAGGGTAATTTCAAAAACGGAAAGGCGGCTGACGGTATTATGAAAAAAAACAGGATAAACAGGCTGTATCTGCTGTCGGCGGCGCTGTTCGCGGCGATAGCGGTCTGGTTTTTGGTATCGGTGAGCAACGCGGATTCCGCGGCAAACGGAAAGCGCACGGAGGCTGTGTACAATTCCGTTATGAACGGCGCATCGCTCTGTTACTCAATCGAGGGGGAGTACCCTCCCGATCTGGAGTACCTTGAAAAAAATTACGGCGTAAGGATAAACAGGGACAAGTATGTTGTGGACTACAGCTACTTCGGGGCGAATATCCGTCCTACGGTGACGGTCGCCGAAAGGGAGGGGTCGGAATGAACAGCTTTAACAGCACGGAGTCAAAGCGTCTCGGTGAGACCGTAAGCTCCGCGGCGAGCATGACACTGTTCCTGATATTCGCGGTGTGCTGTCTTATCATCATTTCGGTAGCCGCCACGGCTTACGGACGCATAAGCAAAAACTACGAGAACACCTTTGATTCCACGGCGGCGGTAAGGTACATAACAAACAAAATGCGCGCCTGCGGAGAGGCGGAGATCGTCTCCGAAAGCGAGCTTCTTCTGCGGGACAGCGGGTATTCCACCCTTATATACCAAAGCGGCGGAGCGGTCTATGAAAGACTTTTTCCCGACGGGGAAACTCCCGTCAGCAGCGGCGGGGAGCGTCTGTTCAGCGCGGAGCAGCTCATTATTGAAGAGGACGGCGGGCTGATCAGGATAACTGTGCGGGACGGCGAAGACGTCTTTACAGCGTTATGTCGCTGACTTAGCACAGGTACAGAGCGAAAATAAAAATTTGCGGAAAGGAGTGCTGCGGCAATGAAAAGTCCGATGAAGTCGGTTCCCGCGGGGGGAAAGCTTAACCTTTTCTTTATGGAAATGATAATCGTGCTGTTTTTTTTCAGTATCGCTTCGGCAGTGATACTGAACGCCTTTGCCGCTTCGGACAGACTTTCCCGCGAAAGCGGACGGCTTGAAAGAATGTCCTTCTGCGCCCAGTCGGCGGCGGAGATTTTCTCCGAGACGGGAAGCTTGCCTCAGACCCTTGAAAAGCTTTTCGGCAGCAATTCTTACGATATACGCGGCGATGAGCACGCTTTGCAGGTCAGGCTTCCGCTTACGGAGGAGTGCGCCTACAGTCCCGAAAACGCGGAGCTTTATATGCTCGTGTCGGTCGAAAGTGAAGAACCGGAGGGGCTTTCGGAAATGCATATAGTTTTCACCGACGGCAGCGACGGCGAAGTGCTTTACGAGATAATGGCGGGAGCATATCTTCCCGGGAAAGGGACGGTGAGCTGAAATGGACGTTAAGGAAAAAGTCAGAAAAAACAGCCGTCCTGCGGGAATAGGAACGGGATATCTTTCGCTGATGATGATATTTGTAACGCTGTGTCTGACGGCTCTGGCGGCGCTGTCGTTTTCCGCGGCGGAAAACGGCAGGAGGTTCAGCGTCAGGAGTGCGGATTACACGGCGGAATACTACGCCGCCGATCTGGAAGCGAAAAGAACGCTTGCCGAGCTTGACACGATTGTGAGCGGGTACTCCGACTACAGGGATTTCATGCTCTTTGCGGAGCTTGACGAATTGGACTTGGACGGAGAAGAATACTTTATACTTCCCGACGGTCTGGAAGCATTCTGGGAAACTCCGATAAACGACAGGCAGAATATTTCGTGCAAAGTAAGATTTTCCGCGGACGGGTTTGAGATTTTAGACTGGCGGACGGTCTCCGCGGGCGAAATGGAGGAGGCTCCTCTCGGCGTATGGCTGGGGGAATAACGCTGCGGCAGACAGTATTTGTGCGGCGGTGTCTATACTTTTGAAAGGAAATGGTTGATATGGACGTAAAGCAGATTCTTGTTGACGCGGTGAAAAAAGGCGCGTCGGACATATTCATGGTCTCGGGCGCGGCTCTGGCGTTCAAGATAGACGGCAGGGTGGTCTCGGCGGGGGAGAATTTCCTTAAGCCCGACGAGATAAAGGCTGCGGTGTTCGAGATATTTTCTCTTGCTGGACTGGATATAACAAGTCCCGACGACTTAAAGTGCGAGATGGATTTTTCCTTTTCCATAAAGGGTACTGGCAGATTCAGGGCGAACATCTACCGCCAGAGAGGATCGTTCTCGGTGGTTTTGAGGTGCGTACCCTTTGAGCTTCCCGACAGCGCGAAGCTGGGCATACCCGAAAGCGTTATGGAGCTTTCCGACACCAAAAGCGGTATCGTGCTTGTCACGGGCGCGGCGGGAAACGGAAAGTCCACCACCCTTTCCTGCATGATAGACCGTATCAACTCGGAAAGAGCAGGGCATATAATAACAATAGAGGATCCCATAGAATTCCTCCACAAGCACAAGAAATGCATAATCAGCCAGCGCGAGATAAATATAGACACCAACAGCTATGTAGACGCTCTCAGAGCGGCTCTGCGTCAGGCTCCAAACGTTATTCTGGTTGGAGAAATGCGCGACTTCGAGACCATCAATATTGCCATGACTGCCGCAGAAACCGGTCAGCTTGTGCTGTCAACCCTGCATACAAACGGCGCGGCGAACACCGTTGACCGTATCATAGACGTTTTTCCCACAAATCAGCAGCACCAGATAAGAGTGCAGCTTTCAATGGTGCTCCGCGCCGTTGTTACGCAGCAGCTCGTTCCCTCAGTTAAGGGCGGACTTGTCCCCGCTTTCGAGATCATGAACGTGAACAGCGCGATAAGGACAATGATACGCGAGCAGAAAACGCACCAGATCGACACGGTGCTCCAGTCCGAGGCGGGAATGCAGACCATGGACGGCTCGCTGCTCAGACTTTTCCGCGACGGTGTGATAACCGCCGAAACCGCTGTGGATTACGCGTCAAATCAGGAGCTTATGACAAAGCGTGTTAAAGCGGTATAACGTTACACCAAAACCGTGATGTTGTGCATAGTGTACAAAAAAATATGTATAAATTCTTAAATATTTTTTGGTAAAAACACTGGATTTTTTGTAGTTTATATGATATAATTTTTGTAGAAAATCAAGGATGGGGAAGTATACCCGACAATTACCCATTCTTGTTAAAGAGTACGGATATTGACCAATGCTAAAAAGTTTTGAGAGGGAGGCTTTGCATATGGAAAATAATAAGAAAAAAGCTCTTATAAAATCCGTTGCCGCATTTACCTTTGCGGTAAGTATGTTTGCCGCTCAGTCGCCCGCAGCAAGCGCGGCAGACGTAAGCGCAGCAGGTATGCTTGGGCATCAGATCACCCACGGCGAGAGCGAAGAAGCCGACGAAGCTGAAGAAGCTGTTGACACAACGGGCGACGGTGACGACGAGGTAAACACCGACGAAGCGGCTGTTGCTGCCGAGGCTGCGGAAGCGGTAGGCGCTGAAGCGGAAGCTCCTGCAGAGGAGACCGCTGAGACTGAAGATGCGGCTGAGACCGAGGCTGCCGCAGAAGAGACTGCTGAGACCGAAGCTGCCGTTGAGGAAGCTGCTCCTGCCGAAGAGGCAGCGGCTGTTGCCGAAACACCTGCGGCGGAGGCAACGGAAGAATCCGAGGCGGAAGCTGCGGAAGAATCCGAAGAGGCTGTCGAGAGCATTCGTTCAATCCTCGGCGGAGCAAACGGCTACAATGTTTTTGTTGAGGGCAACTACACCCAGACAGGCAATAACAATATCGACGTCGGCGACGGCGGCGGAGTTGTTGCTGTCGGCGGAAACGTTGACGTAGGCGAGGGCATTAACCACAAGGGCTCAAGCTTTGAGGTCGGCGGCACCGTAACAGGTACTCTCCAGGGCGACAAGGTCGCTGTTGGCGAGGAGTGCTCCGTTGATTTCAAATCGGTCTTTGACGAACTGAGAGCAACATCTTCGGCTATTTCAAGAGCTGAGGGTACTACTGTCAGCAACGGAAGCGACAGCAGCTATATCAAATCGGAATACGGCACTATTACCCTTAAGGGCAGCGATTCCGACGTAAACATCTTCAACATGACAGTTGAGGAATTCAACGCAATGAAAACCTCCGAGAATATGGCGCTCAGATACGACGTTCCCGACGGATCTACGGTTATTCTGAATATCGTAGGCGAGGGCGACGTAAACCTCGTATTTGACTGGGGCGCATACTATAACGGCGGTTCGCTTACAAGCGGAAACAAAGAGGGCAACTCCAAGGTAATGATCAATGTTCCCGACGGAAACAACGTTACTATCGCTTCCGGCGTGGGAAGCCTGCTTGCTCCAAGTTCTTCTGTAAGCAGCGGCGAAGACAGAGGTTACAATCCTCACTACGAGGGTCAGGTAATCTGTAAGGAGTTCAGCGGAAATATTGAGTTTGGTTCAAGCTCTTTTGACTATACTGTTAAACATAAGCCTGATAAACCCGATAAGCCCGATGATCCCGATCCCGAGGATCCTGACGATCCCGAAGATCCCGATCCTGAGGATCCTGACGATCCCGAAGATCCCGATCCTGAGGATCCCGACGAGCCTGAAGATCCCGATCCCGAGGATCCTGACGAGCCTGAAGATCCCGATCCCGAGGATCCTGACGATCCCGAAGATCCCGATCCCGAGGATCCTGACGATCCCGA
>JAAVHI010000065.1 GCA_014799785.1 Ruminococcus sp. | reverse complement strand
ACAGGCTTCTCAGTCTATGCTTGCTCAGGCAAATCAGCTGCCTCAGGGCGTTCTCTCGCTCCTCCAGTAAGTTCTCTAAAGGCATATACCTTGCTCATACGATTAATAAAGACCTCCCCGATTCGGGGAGGTCTTTTTATGCATATTAAAAGGTATTTTGGTACAGAATACGCCCGCGGAGGTTTCCCTTTAGAAGCGGAAGTCTCTGCTGCCCTGTTCGATTTTGGCAAGATTGTCAATAACAATTCCTCTGACCTTTTCATTGGGAACGTTCTTTATCTCGCTTTCGATAAGCTTAACGCCAACCTCGCGGGTGTCAGGCTTAGCGTAGTCCATAAGGTACTCTTTGAGGGTCATAAGAGCGTTGGGGTGACAGCAGTTCTGTATCTGACCGTTTTTGCACAGGGACATAAACCTGTCTCCCGTTCTGCCCTCGCGGTAGCAAGCCGTACAGAAGCTGGGGATGTAGCCAAGCTTCATGAGCCAGTGAACAACTTCGTCCAAGGAACGCTGGTCAGAAACGTCAAACTGCTCGGTGTCGTGGGGTCTTTCCTCGGGACTGTAGCCCGCATATCCGCCAACGGAAGTTCTCGAACCGCCCGAAATCTGGGAAATACCAAGGCTCAATGCCTTTTCGCGGCAAGCTTCGCTCTCACGGGTGGAAATTATCATTCCCGTGTAGGGTACTGCAATTCTTATGCAGGCAATAAGCTTTGCAAAGGTATCGTCGTCAATGCCGTTGTCGAATGCGCCCGGGTCGATGTCGTCAGCCTTTTTAACGCGGGGAACGCTGATAGTGTGAGGTCCGACGCCGTGAACGGCTTCCAAATGCTCCGCGTGCATAAGAAGTCCAGCAAATTCGTAGCGGTACAGCTCCAGACCGAACAGAACGCCAAGTCCCACGTCGTCGATACCGCCTTCCATTGCTCTGTCCATAGCCTCGGTGTGGTATGCGTAGTTGTGCTTAGGTCCTGCCGGGTGAAGCTTTTCGTAGCTTTCCTTGTGGTAGGTCTCCTGGAAAAGAATGTATGTACCGATACCCGCGTCCTTGAGCTTGCGGTAATTTTCAACAGTGGTTGCGGCAATATTGACATTGACACGGCGGATAGCTCCGTTTTTGTGCTTGATGTCATAGATAGTCTTAATGCTTTCGAGGACGTACTCAATAGGATTGTTCACAGGGTCTTCGCCTGTTTCAAGAGCAAGACGCTTGTGACCCATGTCCTGCAAAGCGATAACCTCTTCACGGATTTCCTCCTGTGTAAGCTTTTTGCGGGCGATGTGCTTGTTCTGACAGTGGTATGGACAGTAGACACAGCTGTTCACGCAGTAGTTGGAAAGATACAGCGGCGCAAACATTACGATACGGTTGCCGTAAAAATCCTTTTTTATCTGACGGGCAAGCTCGTAGATACGCTCATTTCTGTCCGCAAGCGTGCAGTCCAGCAGAACCGCCGCTTCACGGTGGGAAAGTCCCTTGCGCTTTTCGGCTTTCTCGATAATGCTGTCGATAAGCTCGGCGTTGTCCTTGTTTTTTTCGGCGTACTCCAATGTCTCTAAAATTTCCGCGTTGTCGATAAATTCCTCTGCTTTAAGTGAATTTGGATTGTACATAGTTCATTTTCCTTTCGTATTTTATTTAACATGGTATTTACCTGCTATTTATTGTCTATCGAGTATATTCTTATCTGCTCGGTATCTTCTGGAATAGAAACGATTTTCTCCAAAATCCCGCCGCAGTTTTCGATAACTCTTATTGACCCTGTATTGGAATCGTGAACTCCCGCAAATACCTTTAAAATATTTCTGCCCCTTGCTTTTTCCAGCAGGAGACGGGCAATCTGCGTTCCATATCCTTTTTTTCTCTCGGACGGTCTTACACCGTATCCGATATGTCCCCAAACGTTAAAACCGCTGCCGTTTTCATCATATATGTCGGCGTATAAATTATGGGCTAATCTGCCTGCTCCCACCAGTCTGTCATCTTCATCGACTGCAAAATAATCGGATTGTGTCGTATATTTGGGGTCAACCGATTCCGTTTCATATTTCAGCAATAAATTTACATACCTTTCAAACTCGTTTATATCGTTAAATGGCTTATTTAAAAACCACGGGGCTATATCAGTATTGCTTTCCGTCCATTCTCTCATCATCTCATTGTATTGTTCATAATATTTTGTATCCGGTCTTACCAAATAAATTCTCATGCTCCGCCATGCCTCCCGTCATTTCTTAAGGTCGCCTCTTGCGGAGACAAGCTTATAGCCAATAGATTCCATTCGCCGTCCAAGACAGGCTATGCACTCGGCGGCTTCGTCACCTGTGCATATCTTGTTGTCGTACAGCAGATATTTTTTCCGCACATCCTGCGGTGAAAGATTGGGCATGACCACGTTTGCTCCCGCTAAAATGCCCATTTCCCTGCCTTTGGGGTGGATAGTTCCCAACGCGGTGGTCGCGGGCAAAAGCACGTTCGGGACGATAAGCCTTGTCAGTCCCAGCATAAGCAATGTGGTTTCAAGACCGCCCTGTTTTTCCTCCGCAAAAGGCGTGTCATGGTGCGGGACAAACGGACCTATGCCAACCATGTGTGGTTTGAGGTCGTGAATATACAGCAAATCCTCCGCAAGATTTTCCGCCGTTTGATAGGGTGAACCCACCATAAATCCGCAGCCCGTCTGGAAGCCAAGCTCCTTCAGATCGGCAAGACACCTCATTCGGTTTTCGAGGGAAAGCTCTTTCGGGTGGAGTTTTCCATAGTGTTCGCTGTTGGCGGTCTCGTGCCGCAAGAGGTATCTGTCCGCACCCGCATTGCGGAACTTTTTGTAGCTTTCACGGGACTTTTCACCGATTGAAAGCGTTACCGCACAGTCGGGAAATTTTTCCTTTATCTGTGAAACAATGCTTACGATCTTGTCGTCGGTGTAGAAGCCGTCCTCGCCGCCTTGCAGTACAAAGGTACGGAAGCCAAGTTCGTGACCTGTTTCACAGCATTCCAGAATTTGTTCCTCGGTAAGACGGTATCTTTCAGCTCCCTTTGCGCTTCGGCGAATTCCGCAGTAAAGGCAGTCGTTTTTGCAGTAATTGGTAAACTCGATAAGCCCGCGCATATAAACGTCCTTGCCGTAAATTTTCTCTCGGACGGCTCGTGCCTTTGCAAAAAGGTACTCGTCGCTTTCGGGAGTGTGTCCCGAAATAATTTCCACAAGCTCGCTTTTGGACAGAATATGCTCACTTTCAAGCTTGTCGATAAGCTCGGTTATCCTGCTCATTTTGCCTCACCTAATTTGGAATAAATTGTCTTTGCGGTAACTCCGTCTATCATTCCAAGCTTTCCCGAAAGGGCGCTTATAACGTCCTGGGGAGCGTCCATTGCAACGCTGATTATGGATACGCCTTTTTTCTCGTAGGGTATTCCCATTCTGCCGATTATGTATTTGCTGTGATCGTGGAGCAGTCCGTTAAGCTTTTCTACCGAGTCAAGGTTTTCAACAACAATGCCGATAAGCGCAACTCTTGTTTCCATTTATAATAGTATCCCCTTTCCAAAATATAGAAAAAGCCCGCTGCACATACTGACAGCGGGCATAATTATCACGTATCACATCGCCTTTCTCCGCAGGGAAAACCTTTGGAAGTCAGTACAGATAAAATTTTTAAGTGTTTGCGGTAAGACTGATCTGTCCGCTTACGAATTAATTATAGCATACTTTTTTTAAAATTGCAATAGGAAAATAAAAAATGCTGCAGTTTAGCAGGGAACTATATGTTTTTTCTAAAAATTGGCAGAAATTTCGGTTCAGAACTCTGTAAAGAAATTGTTGACAAAAACTAAGCGCTGTGGTATAATTTATCATAGTTATATAAAACCGATCGTGCGCACTGAGGACTTAGCGTATGACGGAGTTCTATGAAAGCAGGTAGGTATATGAACATAAAAGAATTCTACGATTTTATCGGAGAGGACTACAACGAGGTGATCGGAAGACTTCGGCTGGAAAGCAGAGTTTATAAGTATCTTATGAAATATCCCGATGACAAAAGCTTTGATATGCTCCTTAATGCGATGAAAGAAAAAAATTACGAAGAGGCTTTCAGAGCGGCGCATACCATTAAGGGTACCAGCCTTAATTTCAGCTTCAACAGCTTTGCCGCAGTCGCTTCGGAAATCACCGAAAAGCTCAGGCATTTTGAGAATACGGAAGCGATCGAGTCCGATCCCGACCTCAACAGGCTTCTTATGGACGCGGGAGAAAAATATGTCAATATCATCACGGGCATTAATCAGATCGACCCGGTTGAGCAGTAATACGGTTTGACCGATACATAACTGCAATTTCCAATTTTTTTGAAAAGGAGAATTCAAAATGAGTGAAGAAATTTTTGCTGCGGATTCACGCAAACAAAAGGTTTTGATAGTCGATGACAATGCTATGAACCGTTGTATGCTGGCGGATATTCTCGAGGACGATTACGAGATCATTCAGGCGGAAAACGGAGTTGAAGCGGTTGCTGTTCTTAAAGAAAGACATTTTGAGATATCTTTGGTAATGCTTGATATGGTCATGCCCGAAATGGACGGTATAGAGGTTCTGGAGGTCATGAACAAGCAGCACTGGATCGACAATATCCCCGTTATAATGATATCGGTTGAAAATTCCGCAGGCTATATCGAACGCGCTTACAATCTCGGAGTTACCGATTACATAAAGCGTCCGTACGACGCGTTTTCTGTGCGCCGCCGCGTTATCAACACCATCATGCTGTACACCAATCAGAAAAATCTGGTTGGTCTGGTTGCAGATCAGATCTATGAAAAGGAAAAAAGCACCAATCTGATGATAAACATTCTCAGCCATGTTGTTGAATTCAGAAACGGCGAGAGCGGTCTGCACGTTATCCATGTTCAGAACATCACGAGAATAATCCTTGAAAAATATGCGGAGAAATATCCCGATTCGGGTCTTACGGAGTCAAGCATAGCTACTATCAGCCTTGCTTCCTCGCTCCACGATATAGGAAAAATTTCCATTCCCGAAAGCATACTCAATAAGCCGGGCAAGCTCACCGACGAGGAATTCGCTATAATGAAAACCCACTCCAGCGTAGGTGCGTCTATGCTTGAAAGTCTTTCCTTCGGCTCGAACGATCCGCTTATTAAGGTCGCTTACGAGGTCAGCCGCTGGCACCACGAGCGTCACGACGGAAGAGGATATCCCGACAGACTTGAGGGAGATCAGATACCGCTTTCGGCGCAGGCAGTTTCGGTTGCTGACGTTTACGACGCCCTTACAAGCGAACGCGTCTATAAGAAAGCTTTCTCCCACGAAAAGGCTATCGATATGATCCTCGGAGGAGAGTGCGGTACGTTCAATCCGAGAATTCTTGAGTGTCTGAAAGAAACGTCCGATATGCTCAAGGATACCCTTAACCTCACTGCGGCAGAGCATTTAAGCCCGCGCGGAGTTAAAAATATTACCGAGGAAATCCTGAAAAACAACGCTCTTAATTCGCCCGGAAAAACACTCAACAATCTTGAAAACGAGATCGCAAAGCACAGATTCCTTCAGTCGATCTCCAGAGAGATCCAGTTCGAGTACGGCAGCGATCCCTCTATGCTCACTATTTCCGAGTTCGGAGCTAAAAAGCTGGGACTTCCCGAAAATATCCCCGATCCCAAAAAGAACGAACAGCTTTTGTCCGTCATTTCCGCAGAATGCCTTAAGGAGCTTTCCGAAGCGGTCTATAAGGCTACCTTTGAGCAGCCCGTTACCGAATACGAGTGCGATCTAAAAATAGGCGGAGACTCTAAACGCTGCAAGATCGTTTGTCTCACTATTTGGGCGAACGACGACCACAGCCGCCGCGACGGCTTAGTTGGAAAGGTCTTTGACGCTGAATAGCTCCGGCATATGCCCCCAAATATGTAAGGACGGAGCATAGTCCGTCCTGTGCAAGAATAATTTAAAAATAATGTCGATAATTGTCGGCTTAAAACGGTGCGTTTTTTGAACTCTGCAAAATACGCGCCGTTTTTCTTATCCCTTGACTGCGCCTGCGATTACTCCCTCGATAATATATCTCTGACAGAACAGATAGAAAACTATTATGGGAAGTATTGCCAGCACAAGCATTGCCATGAAGCCGCCCCAGTTTACCGCGCCGTACGCGCCCTGCATGGCGATCTGTATCGCTACGGGCAGGGTCTTGTTTCCCGTGCCGAGAATAAGGTAGGGGAGCAGGTAGTCGTTCCATATCCACATGGCGTTCAGTATGGTGACGGTTATCGCCGTTGGTTTGAGAATGGGAAGTACTATCATGAAAAATTTCTGTATGGGATTGCAGCCGTCTATTTCTGCGGCTTCCTCAAGCTCCAGCGGTATGCTTTTTACAAAGCCGCTTAGCATGAAAACCGACAGTCCCGCGCCGAAGCCAAGATAGACGAAAATAATTCCCACAGGGTTGTTGAACTTCAGCTTTGTTACAACATAGGTCATGGTATACATTACCATCTGGAAAGGCACTATCATGCTGAACAGAAATGTGTTGTACAGTATCGTGCTGACCGCCGACTTAACTCGGACAAGATACCATGCCGTCATTGAGGTCAGCAGAGCAAGTACCAGTACCGACAGCACCGTAATAAACAGCGACCTGCCGAATGCGCCCGCGATACCCGCGCTCTTAACGCCGCTGACGTAGTTCTCAAAGCCCGCAAAGGTCTCGCTTGTGGGAAGCTTAAAGGGACTTCCCATAATGCTGAACTTGGTCTTGAACGAGTTCAGGAACACTATCAGTATCGGGAAGAGAAACAGCGCGGCAAGCACTATCAATACTACAAACAGTAGTGTGTTCAGCCGCTTTTTCTGCGGAATATCCATCAGCTTTCCACCTCCCTGCTGCCTGTAAGCTTAAGCTGTGCAAAGGCTATCAGAGCCACTATAAGGAAGAATATTACAGCCTTTGCCTGACCTACGCCCTGCCAGCCTGCGCGTCCGTAAAAGGTGTTGTAAATGTCAAGGGCGAGCATTGCGGTCTTTCTTGCGGGAGCGCCTGCGGTAAGGGCAAGGTTCTGGTCGAACAGCTTGAATGAGTTGGTGAGGGTCAGAAATGTGCAGATGGTAATTGACGGCATAAGCATTGGTATCGTAACATTTCCCAAGGTCTGGAAACGGTTTGCGCCGTCTATTTCCGCCGCCTCGTGGAGGTCGCGGGGAATATTCTGCAAGCCTGCAATATAAATTACCATCATATAGCCGATAAGCTGCCAGTTGGTGAGGACGACAAGTCCCCAGAAGCCGTACTTTGCGCTGTAGCTGATGTCAACTCCGAAATTCGCCAGCACGCCGTTTATGATAAGATTCCAGATATAGCCGAGAACGATTCCGCCGATAAGATTTGGCATGAAGAATATTGTTCGGAAAATGTTTTTCCCGCGGACGGCTCCCGTCAGAGCGAGAGCAAGCAGGAACGCAAAAATGTTAACGGTTATAACCGAAACCACGGTGAACAAAGCCGTGAAGCCCAGCGCGCGGAGAAAATCGTTGTTGCTGAATGCCTTGACATAATTGTCAAAGCCTGCCCATTGGGCGTTGGAAACGGTTGTAAATTTATTGAACGACAGATAGATGCCCATGATAAAGGGTACTATAAAGAATGCCGCAAACGCTGCAAGCGTGGGAAGCACAAACAGCGGAAAATATTTTTTAATAGTGATCAGTCCTTTCTTGCGGAGATTTCCGCGGAAAAGAAACGGAAACAGCGTTATACTATTTCTTTATCAAACTGTAGACAAAGTCTACAGTTTGATTAGTGATTAGTATTATTCAAGATTTGCGCTTTCGGTTTTCCAGCTGGACTTGACAACGTCCTCAACGTCCTGCCACTCTATGGTTTCCTGAGCGTACTGGAGCAGAGCCGCGCCGAAGTCGTCCTTGAAATTCTGGCTGGGGAAAAGTGTGAAATTCCATGGGATATTCTGCACATCATCCTCGTCCATCCAGTCAAGAACCTCGTGAGTGAGCGGGTCTTCGGGTCTTTCCGCGTCGGTAAAGGTGTCAAAGGGAGCGATAAAGCCCAGACTTTCGGTAACGTATTTCTTTCCGCTTTCGGTTGAGTAGAGCCAGAAAAGGAAATCGGCAGCGTCCTTCTGGAGCGCTTCGTCAGCCTGCGAATTTATGCAGAAAAAGTTTTCCGTACCGATACACAGACCTTGATTTGCTTCGCCGTCCATACCTGTGTAGATGGGGAGATACTTGATGTTATCGGCGGTAACAACGTTTCCGCTTATGCCGTTTATCTGGCTCCAAGCCCAGTTTCCGTTCTGCACCATCGCGCACTCGCCGAGAGCAAATTCCGCCATGGATTCGTCGGTTATTTTCGAGCCGAGGACTTTTCTGTCAACGGTGGAATTGTTTATATAGAGGTCGAAAATGTTCTTGAAATTCTGACCGTACTGGAAAGAAATTTCCTTTGTGCCGTCGCCCGTAAGGTCAACGCTGTTATTGTGAAACTCGTAGTAAATCGGCACGTTTGCAAGGTGGGTCTGCCATCTCCAGTCGTCGCCGGGCTTGAGGGATGTGCTTGCAAATACGCCCTTTATGCCAAGCGCGTCCTTTTTGGACTGCATATCCTCCACCACGGTTTTCAGGTCGGCAAAGCTTTTTATGTCGTCCGTATCGTCAAAGGAAACGGCTTTGTCGGGCATATCGAAATATTTTTCCATGATTTCGTCGTTGTAGATAATTCCGTAACCCTCCACGGCGTAAGGGATACCGTAGGCCTTTCCGTCAACGGTGAGAGCCATGCTCTTGTCGGTGAGGTGAGCGTAAAGGTCTGTACCCGTCAGGTCGGCGCAGTAGTCTTTCCAGTTCGCGTAGCCGCGGGGACCGTTTACCTGAAATATCGTGGGAGCTTCACTTGTCGCCATTTTTGCGCTGAGGGTCTGCTCGTAGGTGTTGTTTGCGGCGGTTTCTACAATGACTGTCTTGCCCGTTTCCTCTTTGTATTTGGCGGCAATCTCCTCGTAGGCGGTAGCTATTTCAGGCTTGAAGTTCAGGAAGCGGACTGCCGCGTTATTTCCGTTTCCGCCGCTGTTTCCGCCGGTACCCGAATTTCCTCCAGTGCCTGAATCGCCTCCGCAGGCGGCAAAAATAAACGGAGCGGCAATTGCTGCCGAAATTAAAAAGCCGATTTGCTTTTTCATAATATCAATCCTTTCAGAATATTAGGCAGTACCGCACAAAAAACGCGCTCCGCCTTTGTATGTTTTGCTATAGTATTTTCAGAAACGGGGCGGGTTATTCATTCCTTTAAAATACAAAAAACAGCGTTCGCGGTAAAATGTGCAAATACGGTTTTTTGTATAAATTTGTATAAAATTGTGCGGTAAATTTTGATTTAGCGCACTATCGTGCGAGTTCTTAGGCGGCGAAGCCGCCGACATCAGCTGGTCGAGCTGAGCCCAGCTCGCGAAGTCCAGAGGCGGAGCCTTTGGTCGCAGCTGACCGAAGGTCAGTTTGAGCAGAAGCGCGAAATTCCCTCCCCGCGCCCGCAGGCGCATATCGTTCAAAACGGTGAAAGGGGTGAGGAATGACGACAGTCATTCCGAGGGGGAGCGGACACGACCGCTCCTCCTTGTGACGTTTTGCATAAAAGTAAACCTTGAAAACAGTCCGGTGGACTGTTT
>JAAVHI010000064.1 GCA_014799785.1 Ruminococcus sp. | reverse complement strand
TGAACATTTGTTAAAATCTCTCGTTAGCGTAGCAGGGGAAGGAGAGGGTTAAGGAAAGAGGGAGCTCGAGGGGGAAAACCATAAGGGAGAGGGAGGGGGCGTGCGTGCGTCCCATAGTTACCCATGAGCCCCCTCCCTCTCCATTGTGGTTGTCCCCCTCGTCCCCTTGTGAACAAGTAACAAGCCAATAACCGATTATCCAAAATTCAAAAGCAAAGGAGAGGGTGGCGTGTGTCCCATAGTTACCAAAGAACCCCCTCGTCCCCCTGTGAACAAGTAACAAACCAAGAACCGAATATAAAATGTTACAATTAAGTTACATTTTACCGTTCCCCTTGACAAAATGTGTACTGTGTGTTATAACTGTATTAGTTGAATTAGTACACTATAAAACAGAAAGGGTGAATTTTATGTTTAGCATCGACCTGCAAAGCAGAACTCCCATCTATGAGCAGCTTTACAAAAAAATCATCGAGCTGATACTGAAGCGGGAGCTTTTGCCTAACGACAAGCTTCCCAGCGTGCGGGAGCTTGCAAAGGAGCTTGGGGTAAATCCCAACACGGTGTCAAAAGCCTTTCAGCTTTTAGAGCATGACAAGGTAATTTATTCCCTTGCAGGACGGGGAAGCTTCGTCGCGAACATCAACGCCGAAGCTGTCAGGGACGCGGCTCTTGCCGACTTCGACAAGGCGGTAGCCGAAGCCCTTAACGCGGGAATAACCAAAAAAGAACTTACCGATAGGATAGAAAAGGGGGATACTATATCATGATCGAGCTTAAAAATGTAAAGATGTCCTTTGAGGACTTTAACGCTCTGGACGGCGTTGATCTTACCATCGAGGCGGGAACGGCGTTCGGACTTCTCGGCTCAAACGGCGCGGGAAAATCAACTATCCTTCGGCTTCTGTCGGGAGTTTACGAGCAGACCGAGGGAGAAGTCCTCATTGACGGCGAACCCGTGTACGACAACGTGTCCGCAAAGCAAAAGGTATTTTTTATCAACGACGAGACCGTACAGTTCGGCTCGATGACGCTGAACGATATGCGGAAATACTACAAGGGCTTTTACCCGAATTTTTCCGACGAGATATTCGACAAGCTCAACGGCGTGATAAAGCTGCCCGAAAAAAAGCGTCTGGACAAATTTTCAAAGGGCATGAAGCGTCAGGCTATCGTTATCACGGGACTTGCCGCCTGCACCGATTATCTGCTTCTGGACGAAGCTTTCGACGGTCTCGACCCCACAATGCGTATCATTGTTAAAAGGCTTCTTGTGGACGCTATGCTTGACCGAAAGCTTACCGTAATAATTTCCAGCCACAACCTTAAAGAGATAAACGAGGTCTGCGACACGGCGGCTCTGCTCCACCAAGGAAAGCTGCTGTTCAACCGCGATCTGGATTCCGTTAAAGGTTCTATCCACAAGGTTCAGGCGGCGTTTGCGGAGGACTGCGGCGAGGACGATTTCAAGGGGCTTAACGTGCTTCACTACGAAAAGAACCAGAGCATTACTTATCTGATTATAAAGGGCGGCGAAGAGGAGATACGCGCCGAGCTGAACAAGAAGCAGCCCAAGGTGCTTGATCTGATACCTCTTACGCTGGAGGAAATATTTATCTACGAAATGGAGGGTATGGGTTATGACTGCAACGGTATCGACTAATTCAAATAATCCCAAAAGCGAAAAAAGAGTTTCCCCCGCGCTTCACAACTGGAAGCAGAACATTGCGGGAGACAAAAAGCTGTTTATCATTCTTTCTATTCTGCACCTTATTGCCGCGCCTGCGGTAATTCTTGCAGTAATCATTTTCATCTACAGCGGCAAGGGAATGTACGGCGACACCGAGGTGTATATGACAATAGGCGCCATTACCACCGCTCTGGCGGGATTTCTGGGTATCTTTCCCGCGGTTGACAGTTTTTCCTGCCTGCACAATAAATCGGTTGTGGACATGAAGCTGTCCCTGCCCATGACCGCAAAGCAGAGATTTTTCTCCAACTATTTGTCGGGACTTTTCACCTATATCGCTCCGTTTCTGGGAGCGCAGATAGTGTCGCTTCTGCTTATGGGCTACGGATTTATTTTCATGGAGGGCAGAACCTTTTACGACACATACTATAACCAGAAAGGCGAGCTGGTCAAAGATCCGTATGTGTGCGATATCTTTTCGCAAGCCGCGCCGATACTGTTCAAGCTGATACTGTGCGGCATACTGGCAATGCTTATGCTCTATACGGTAACTGTGCTTATCACGGTCTGCTGCGGAAGCAAGTTTGAGAGCATCGCCTACACTATCCTTATCAACGCTCTTATTCCGCTGACAGTCGTATGCGTTACGCTTTCGATATTTGATAACCTCTACGGCATAGACCCTGAGATCCCTATGTACAAGATCATTTCCTACACGTCGGTGGCCGGAGCGATCTTTGTTGCATTTGACTGGGCTGCGGGCGGAGAAATATTTTACAGAGCAGATGGGTGGCTCAACTACGGCGCGTGGGCGCTTGTGTATCTGCTTATCATAGCGGCGATAGGCGCGCTGGCTTTCTTTCTGTACAGAAAACGCCGTGCGGAGCAGGTGTCAAAGCCGTTCGTGTTCAAGCTTGCATACTATATAACCATTACCTGCGCGATGTTCTGTCTGGTAGCGCTGCTTATCGTTGATTCCCCATCGGGACTTATCCCGGCGATAATAATTACGGCGATAGTCTATATGATCTTTGAAGTCGTTACGAACCGTGGATTTAAACGCTTCTGGCTGAGTATACTAAAGTATGCGGCAACGTTCCTTGCGGCCTTCGGGGTGATATATGTCGGAGCTAAGACCGAAGGCTTCGGTGCGGTTTCGAGGGTACCATCGCTTTCGTCCGTGACCTCCGTAGAGGTAAACGGATACGCTATGAGCGGTTCATACAATTTTTTTGATTATATGGGCTGGAACGCCAATGTTTATGATGCAACGAAAAACGCTGATGTATATTTTGATGATCGGAACGCACCAATGGTATTTACCGACAAGGAAAATATCGGTATAATTCTTGACGCTCACAAGGCAATGATAGACTTTTACGACAGGTACAAAACGGACGATTTTACAGGCGGCAGATACGACCACCTGAGTGATTATTCTTCAAGCTACGCTGACATTACCATACGCTACAACCTTAAAGGAGGAGGAAGTCTGACAAGAAGCTACCTTTATTACGATCAGGCAACGGAGGATATACTTTCAAGGCTTGACCTGACTGAGGAGTACAAGAGCCAGACTGCCGAAAGGTACAGGAAATACATTGTCCAGATACCAGAAATTTTTGAACATGATATGGAGTACATCAAGGAATATCCGGATGCAAAATTGGTTAATGGAAGGGACAGAGCGTATGATGTATTTGTGTCGCCGTGGATATCCCCCAGTCTCATCAAAAGGAGCGAGGGAATAAGCATTGAGTCTCTTTGCAGGCGCGGCTTCTACGAGCAGCTTGCGGACGCCTATGCAAAGGATATTATGGCTATCACCGAGGAGAATTATTATTATTCCGATCTGCATAATGTCTGGAATGTTAACCTCACAGGAGATATGCGTTTTGGAAGCGCGGCTATTACAGTTCCCGAAAGCTTTTCAAATACCGTTGAGCTGCTGGAATATTTTGACTTCGATCTCGAACGCATTGAAGACGCTTCCGATGAAGAGCTGTTTAAAGACCTGATCAGCTGGGCTTCGATGGGATATGTGCGTATTTTCACAACCGAAGAATACCGCTCTTACAATGGAGGTACCTTTATTCCGGCAAAGGACGAACCAAATGAATTTTATGTTTATGATTTTGGCGATGATATGTTTGAACTTGTAAGGGGCGTGCTGCCAATGCATATTGCCGATGAAAACGGTTATATTATCACCATATTCGGAACTTCGTATACTGTTCCCGAAGAGCTTTGGGATAACGCAAGGCGCATCCCCAGAAGCGAGAAGAACGAAGAAATCGAAGATCTGTATATGAAAACCGTGTATGGGGAGAGCAACGATTACTATTATTAATGACGGATAGCAGAACGCGGAAAGCATAAATCCCGCGGGAAAGGAATTTCCTGATGAAGAAGATTTTTTCGGCAATAATTGCGCTTTCGGCGACAGCGGTACTGTTCGCGGGCTGTTCAAAGAGCGGAGGAGGCTCGGCTGAATCTCAGACCACCACTTCCCAGACCACACAGTCGGAGAGCTCGTCCATGTCGGAGACCATGACAGGCTCGGAATCCATGTCCGGCGACCACTCGGAAACGGGCGACGTTGACGGCGACGGATTTCTTGAAGAGCTCGGCACCGACGTAAACGACATTGTAGATGATGTTGTAACAGGAGCGGAGGATATAGTCGGCGACGTTATTGACGGCGTTGACGGCAACTCTGCAAGAGCAAGATAGTCTGCTGTACACTGCGAAAGCTTACGATAACGAGGGAAACGGAGCATTTCCGTTTCCCTCGTTTAGTTTTAGTGCAAATAAAAACCCGTCCTGCCACCGAACAGGACGGGTGTGTTTGTGCGTTTAGCTTACGCCTTAGCGGAGTTGAGCTTCTTTGCAAGCTGGGATTTCTTTCTTGCAGCAGCGTTCTTGTGAATGATATTCTTAGCGGCAGCCTGGTCAACCTTTTTCATTGCCAGTCTGATAGCGGCCTCGGAGTCCTCAGCCTTGTTTGCGCAGGCAGCGTCAGCCTTCTTGAGAACTGTTCTCAGGTTGGACTTAACAGCCTTGTTCTGCATTGTTTTTGTAGCGATAACTTTAACTCTCTTTTTCGCGGATTTGATGTTAGGCATAATTTTCTCTCCTTAAATAATTTGTTTTTTTACGGTAATACTAAATAAAAATAAAACCGGCATAACCTCCGCCGAAGCCTGACACGGACGGCTCTGCGGGTGGTGTGATGACGTTATTGACGGCTCTTAACGGAATTCTGCGGAAAGCTTGACAGCACGACTGCCTTAACTTTGCCTGTTATTTTGTTATCCGAAAACGCCTAATAGTAATATTAACATTTTTTTGGATTTTTTTCAATAGGCAGCATGAAAAATTGTAAAAAATTTTTCTGCGGGTTTTTGGTTATTATGACTAATTTTTGGCGTGGCCGTGTTGTTTCGGGGAAATATCGGACATAAAACAAACTATGTCGCGTTGGAAACAGTCCACCGGACTGTTTCCAAGGGTCACTGTGCTGCGTACCGTAAGTAGGAGGGGCGGTCTGTGTTCAAATCAACGCTTCGCGTTGATTGTTAGTTTCGCGAAGCGAAACTAAGCCCCTCCCAAGTTTTCGCTTTGCGAAAACTTGCAACCGTCAGCAAGCTGACGGTTTTCGAAACTGGCTCTCGCCATTTCTCACCTCCTGCTCCGTTTTGAACGATATGCGCCTGCGGGCGCAAGAGGGGATTTCGCCGTCTGCGGACGGCGACCAAAGGGCTCTGCCCTCTGGACTTCTGCCGCCTTTGAAAAGGCGGGCGAAACTTTTCCATATTGGACTTTTCGTTTTGCCGCGTTTTGTTATTGCTATAAAAGCCGAAAGGATTGATAATTATGTCAGTAAGAACAGACCTTGCCGTGGAAATGATCGACGAGGACGCTAAAAATCTGCCGAAAGGAATAAAGCGCAAGCTTCGCAAAAGCTCCGCCTGCTCGGTGACGGAAATAATCGTTACCGACGAAGTCGCGGGAATACGCATAGGCAAAAGCCGCGGACGGTACATTACCGTCGAAACGGACAGGCTTTCGGCAAGTCCGCAGGATTTTGACGAGCAGGTCGAGAACATAGCCGCCGAGATAACCGCTCTTAAAGGAAGCGGCCGCAAGACCGCACTTGTGGCGGGTCTGGGAAACTCGGACATTACTCCCGACGCTCTCGGGCCGCTTGTGGTCTCGCGCATAATCGCGACACGCCATTTGCAGGACGTTCTCCCCGACGGACACGAGCTGAGACAGCTCAACCGTGTTTCGGCGATAGCCCCGGGAGTGCTGGGTCAGACGGGTATCGAAGCCGCGGAGATAATCAAGTCCATATGCGAGGTTGCAAAGCCCGACTGTGTAATAGTTATCGACGCTCTTGCCTGCTCGGACGTTTCCCGCCTCGGCACGACAATACAGCTTACCGACACGGGAATTTCCCCCGGTTCGGGCGTCCAGAACCGCCGCAAGGAGCTTTCCGAAGCAACTGTGGGAGTTCCCGTTATTGCCATAGGAGTGCCTACGGTAGTGGATATGCACACCATTGTGGAGAACATCACTGGCAATCCTCCCGACAAGCATCTGCCCAATATGATGGTAACTCCCCGTGACGTTGACCAGCTTATCGACCGCACCGCAAAGCTGCTTGCCTATTCAATAAACAAGGCGGTTCAGCCCATGCTTACTATTGAGGATATTACCGCGCTTAGCTGATATCCTCCTGTGTCTCATCAGAAAGGAAAGCCGCAATCTCCTCTTTTACCTTACTATCTATGTCAATTCTGTAACGGTACGGCAGGCTGTACCCGAAGCCCGTTATTTCCGATATCTCGTTTTCGTCAAGGCAGTATGTAACGGAAAAATCTTTTTGCCCGTTTATCACCGTAAACA
Source organism: Ruminococcus sp. (assembly GCA_014799785.1). Classification (GTDB taxonomy): domain Bacteria; phylum Bacillota; class Clostridia; order Oscillospirales; family Ruminococcaceae; genus RGIG8773. The sequence goes on along the minus strand of JAAVHI010000064.1, from coordinate 901 downwards.
CGCCGCCGTCAAAATCGCGTGTTCCCTCCGTTGCCACAGGCGGCGATGCAGAGCCGTCAATATCCGCGGACAGCTCCTTCGGAAAGAAAATCACAGGATCGTCCGAAATATTTGTCATTGTGAATCCGAAGGTCACATAATACTTCTGATGACCGTCCGATACGGTATTGGAGAAAATATTTTCAAGCCTCTGTTCAAATTCAGCGCATTCTTCATAATCGCTTCTTATTGTTAAATTCATGCCGCCGATCTCCTCGGGCTTTTGGACGTTTGCAATGAATACTATAGCCACGATCCCTATAAGAGCCGCCGCATAAGCTGCCGCCGCTGCGGTTACTGTTTTCACGCCACGAGGCTTCGGGGCATTTTTCTTTCGGGGTATCGGCTTTGCCTTTTCAACGGGTTCGGCGTTGTCGGGAGGAAGTTGCTTTGCCAGTTCAATATTCCTTTGGTAGGAATCCTCCTTGTCGAACAGCGCGACCTTTACGTCGGGGAAAGGAGGGTACGGCTCTTCGTAGTCGGGAAAATCAAATTCCAAAACGTCGGTTTCGCTGTTCATGGGGAGCCTCCTTTCCGTGGGGATTTGTTTTATTTAATTATAGCATATTTTTCCTGCAAAAACAAGCCGCGCGCATTGCTGCCGTAAGGAGAAGCTTTGCGGTAAATTTATTGTGCGTATTCTTAGGCGGCGAAGCCGCCGACATCAGCTGGTCGAGCTGAGCCCAGCTCGCGAAGTCCAGAGGCGGAGCCTTTGGTCGCAGCTGACCGAAGGTCAGTTTGAGCAGAAGCGCGAAATACCCTTCCCCGCGCCCGCAGGCGCATATCCTCCGAAACGGAGCAGGAGGTGAGAAACGGCGAGAGCCGTTTCGAGGAGGGGCGAACACGACCGCCCCTCCTTGTT
>JAAVHI010000063.1 GCA_014799785.1 Ruminococcus sp. | reverse complement strand
GTCGTGTTCGCCCCTCCTCGAAATGTCTATCGTCATTTCTCACCTCCTGCTCCGTTTTGAACAATATGCGCCTGCGGGCGCAAGAGGGGATTTCGCGCTCTGCGGAGCGCGACCAAAGGGCTCCGCCCTCTGGACTTCTGCCAGCTGTGCTCAGCTGGACCAGCTGATGTCGGCGGCTTCGCCGCCTAAAGGTTTGTCAGATGGTGCGTTAAATAAATTTCTTTCGCATTGACACTTTTACAAATAAATGCTATAATTACTGTATGGCAAAAGCTTGCCGCAATTGACAAATTACAAAGGAGTGTTGTTGCTGTGATATTCAGAAACTTTCAGGACTTAAAGCTCTCCGCGCTTGGCTTCGGCGCAATGCGTCTGCCGACCCTGAACGGAAACGATGCGGACATTGACGAAAAAGCCGCAGCCGAAATGGTCGAGTACGCTATGAAAAACGGCGTGAACTATTACGACACCGCATGGGGCTATCACGACGGAAATTCCGAGCTCGTAATGGGAAAGATACTCAAAAATTATCCCCGCGAAAAATTTTATCTCGCTTCAAAATTTCCCGGCTATGACCTTTCCAACATGTCAACGGTAAAGGAAATTTTTGAAACGCAGCTTGTAAAATGTCAGGTGGAATATTTCGATTTCTACCTTTTCCACAACGTCTGCGAAATGAATATCAACGAATATCTCGACCCGCAGTACGGTATTTTTGATTACCTTACCGAGCAGAAAAAGAACGGCAGGATCAAGCATCTGGGCTTCTCCGCTCACGGTTCTTACGACGTTATGAAGCGTTTTCTGGACGCTTACGGCGAGCATATGGAGTTCTGCCAGATACAGCTCAACTGGCTTGACTGGAAGTTCCAGGGCGCAAAGGAAAAGGTGGAGCTGCTGAAAAGCTATAATATCCCCGTGTGGGTAATGGAGCCTGTCCGCGGCGGTAAGCTTGCAAAGCTTGACGACGGCGACGAGGCAAAGCTGACCGCTCTGCGTCCCGATGAGAAGATACCCGCTTGGGCGTTCAGATTTATACAGTCTGTTCCCGAAACTGTGGTTACTCTTTCAGGAATGTCAAACCTGGATCAGGTCAAGGACAACATCAAAACCTTTGAAACGGACAAACCCCTTAACGAAAAGGAAATGTCCGAGCTTATGTCCATTGCCGACGGAATGGCAAAGAAAGCTTCTCTGCCTTGTACCGCGTGCCGCTACTGCACGACTCACTGTCCGCAGGGACTGGATATCCCCGAGCTTATCAAGCTCTATAACGAGCATTGTCTCACGGGCGGAGGCTTTATCGCTCCCATGGCGTTAATGGCTGTCCCCAACGACAAGAAGCCGTCTGCCTGCGTGGGCTGCCGAAGCTGCGAGGCTGTCTGTCCTCAGCAGATAAAGATTTCGGAAGCAATGTCAGACTTTACCGCAAAGCTGGGATAAGCTTACATAGAAAAAATAATACCGCGGAACTGCCGTTATCAAGCAGTTCTGCGGTATTTTTATTTATTCCGTTTGTTATCCTGCGGGACTTGTTACAGTCTGCGGAACAGTTGCCGCGGGCGCGGGAGGAGCAGTTACGGCGGGCTGTGTTGACGCCGGAGGTGCCGTGACAGCAGGAGCGGCAGTTGCTTGCTGAGTTTGCTGTGACTGCTGTACAGGCTACGTCTGTGCGGGCTGAGCAGGCTGTGCTGCCTGAGTATTCGCCGACGGCGGCTGAGTCTGCTGCTGAACCTGTTGATTTGGCTGGGTTTGCTGTACCTGCTGCATTTGCTGTCCCTGTACGGTTTGCTGAGGCGGCTGTGTCTGCGACACCTGTCCTATGGGCAGACCCTGCTGATCTGTTTCTACGGGAACGGAGGTAGTTTCTGCCGGAGCGGTATACACAATAGTTCCCGTGGGGGAGATCAGCAGACGTTCAATGCCGTCTATCAGCTTGGAGGTGTTTGCCGCAAAAACGTTGTTGATAAACAGAACGTCGGTAGCTCCCACGTCCTTAATATACTGTAACGCATTTTTGCCGAAGTAACGGATATCAATGACGTATATCTCGTCAAAGCTGTCTATCAGATAGGGCGCGAACGCGTTTCCGTAGGATTCCTTGAACACAACGATCTTACGTCCCGTTCCCGCGGAGGTGGTTATCTTAACGTGGTATCCGTCGCCGCCCAGGAACATTCCGTACATATTGCTTCCGGTCGCGTACTGGTGGTAAATGGGGTTTGCTTCCGACAGGGTGATAGTCCTGTAGTTGTAGGTCTCGCCCTTGAAATCGGATTTGGTCATATAGTAGGTAAATGTGTCGGGGTTGTTTTTCAGGATAATATTGTTGGTGTATCCGAACAGCGAGCCGACAAAGGGTTCGTCCTTGGTTTTGACGGTGTAGTCCGAAAGTGCGGGAGGGGTCTGTCCTATTGCATCACAGAACGCAGTGTAGGCGTAGTATGCGCCTAAGTCTGTCCAGTGGTGGTCGGTGCGGAAATAGATATATTCGTCCTTATGAGCTTCAATGGCGGAGTATGCGTCAACAGGTATTACGCCGTCGGTAAGCTTGCTGTAGATAAATTCGATCTCACGCTTTTCGGAATTGGAAAATTTGGAGTACTTTTTCGGCAGATAAAATTCCACCGAGGTAGGCACTACCATATTGTAGACGTTCACGCTGTCCCCAAGCTCACGCTTGTAGGAGCTTATGAGGTTTGCATAGCGTTCGCCCTGCTTGTCGTTTCCGCCGAAGAGCATTATGCCCGCTTTTTCGCCGTACATATCCACGCCGTCTACAAGAATTCCGTTGTTGAGGAAGTCCGAAATATCACCCACAAATTCCTCGTCGTCGGAGCTTCCCGCGCTTGGTGACGTTTCCGTTCCCAAGGATACGGAGGGTGCGGACGCTGTGAGAGGTGCGGTTACCGACGGAGATACGGTTTCCGCAGGCATTGGGGAAGTTCCGTCGGTCAGGTCGGCAGTGCGGATCTTTTCGTCCGGGACGGCAGGTTCGGTCAGAGTGTCCGGCTCCAATGCGTCGATCATTTCCGCTGATTCGGGGTTCACGATCTTGACGCCGTAAAACTGCGGAGAGGGGATACCCTTTGCGTTTTCCAGAACAGCGGCGTATTCGGTAAGCTTATCCCGAAAGGGGACTGTGTCGGTAAAATATTTATCCAGCTGCGCTGCAAAGCTGCCGCTCAGGTAGCTTTGCAGCGAAAAACCCGGAAGAGTTTCAAGGTCGCGGTTTTCGGTCTCCGAGACCGTCGGGCGCTCCAGTATCAGCGACACTGCTCCCATTCCGATAAACAATGCCGTAAAAATCGCAGTGGTGATTATCGACGCCCTTCTTTTGCGCGCGTCGGCTTTCAGATTTATTCTGACATATCCCATAATATCAACCTCAAATCAATATCTGAAATAAAGGAACGGATTATAGCTTTGCTTTACGAGGAGTATCGAGCTTACCGCAAGGACACCGAGAAGAATGATGTTCTCCGCGATTTTTGCAGCAGTGTAGGCCAAGGCGGACTTTGCCGCAAGAGCCTCGGTTTTTTCGGAAAGGAGCTTGTATATCGGACAGGAAAATACTGCCGCGGCAATGATCACAAAGCAGCTTCCTTTGAGAAGCGACACAGTGATCTCGTCCGAAAGGGGAATGCCGTTCCTGCCGAACATTCCGAAAAAGCACTGCTTCAGCTTGCCCAAGTCCTCGAAGTAGAACAGCAGCCAGCCCGCTACTGCGGCGGCTAAAAGGTAAATATGTCCGAAAACGGACGGTATCTTGTCCAGAACCTTTCTCAGGAACAGCTTTTCTATCGCCACAAGGAATCCCCAGAAAAGTCCCCAGAAAATATAGTTCCAGCTTGCGCCGTGCCAGAAGCCCGTCAGAAACCAGACCACCGCGATGTTCAGCACCTGATGGCTGCGGTTTCCGCCCATTGGGATATAGACATAATCGCGGAAAAAGCTGCCGAGGGAGATATGCCACCGCCGCCAGAATTCCGAGGCGGACTTTGAAATGTACGGGTAGTTGAAGTTCTCGTCGAAGTGGAAGCCGAACATCAGCCCCAGTCCGATAGCCATATCGGAGTATCCCGAAAAGTCGTAGTATATCTGGAACGAGAACATCAGTATCCCCGCCCATGCCGCAGCCGCCGAGACGGGAGCAGTCTCAAAGGTGAGCAGCTCGTCCGCAATGCTTCCCAGCGAATTGGCGATTATTACCTTTTTGCCCAGACCCAAAACAAACCGCTCGATACCCCTGCTCATGTCGAACACCGAAAATCTTCGGCGGGATATCTCGCTTGCCACCGTGGTGTAGCGGACGATAGGTCCTGCCACAAGCTGGAAGAACAGCGAAACGTACAGCAGGAAGTCAAGGAAGCTTCGCTGTACTCTCGCTCTGCCGCAGTAAACGTCCACGGTGTAGGAAATGGTCTGGAACGTATAGAATGAAATGCCTATCGGCAGAGTAAAATGTTTCACGGGCAGAGAAAGTCCCGTAAGCGCGTTTATGTTCTCCATAATGAAGCCGCTGTACTTAAACAGAATAAGCACGCCAAGATTTACCACCAGAGACATGACCACTCCCAGCACGGCGGCGCGGCTTCGGCGCTTTTTGCACTTGTCTATAAAAAGACCGTTCAGATAGTCCACAAGGGCGCTTCCTATGAGCAGAAGCACCCACACCGGCTCGCCGAAGGAATAGAACGCCAGAGAAAATATGATAAGCACGCCGTTCCTGTACGTTGTGTTAGGAAAGATATAGTACAGCACCAAGCACAGCGGCAAAAACATATATATGAAAAGCAGGTCGGAAAATACCAAAGTCAGCACCTCGTACGTTTTTTTGTCGCATAAGTCACATAGGATTATTGTATCACGAATGCGGAAAAAAATCAACAAAATTTATGCCAAAATTTCTGCATTTCAGGCAGTCTCAATTGTATGATATTTATTTTTGACGCTTAAACAAAAGCGTTGATTTTATCACGCAAATATGCTATAATGTCCTTAACAGCAAAAATTTTAGGAGGCGTATCAATATGGTAACTTCATCGCCGCTTCTGGAAGCGGAAACCGCCGTCAGAAACAAGGAGCTGATCGTTTACTATCAGCCCCAGTATGACGCCGTTACGAACAAGCTTGTAAGCGCGGAGGCTCTTGTCCGCCGCAGACTTCCAGACGGCAGTATTGCCCTGCCGGGAAGCTTTGTTCTCGCCGCCGAGGAGACCGACCTTATTATGGAGATCGACTGGAATGTTCTGGAGCAGGTCTGCTGCTTCCTGAAAAAGCGTATCGACTCGGGACTCAGGTATGTTCCCATTGCCGTAAACTTTTCAAGACGGCACATCGGCGAGACGGATTTTCTCGGAAAGCTATGCCGCACCGTTGACGGCTACGGCATACCCAGAGACCTTATAGAGGTAGAGATAACCGAGTCCGCAATGATGGACGGCGCATACGACATAGTGGCATTTGTGGATGCTGTCAGAAAGGAAAATTTTAACGTTGCCATCGACGACTTCGGCAGCGGTTTTTCCTCCCTGAGCCTTGTCAAGGACATTTCCGCAAACGTACTTAAGATCGACCGTTCCCTTTTAAGCGGAAACTGTGAAAATGAAAAGGAGCGTATCGTTCTCGAAAGCATATTCGATTTTGCTCACCGTCTGAAGCTTACCACAATTGCCGAGGGCGTTGAGACCAGAGAACAGCTTGGCTTCCTCCGCACCTGCGGCTGTCAGCTCATTCAGGGATTTTTGTTTGCAAAGCCAATGCCCGAGGAGGAGTTCGGCGAAGCTTGTTCCCGCCGCGTTCTGGACGAGGAAAGCGAGGACATTCTCGTTTCGCAGGCTCATGCAAACGTAAGGAGCCTGCTTATGGAAGCGGTGTTTATGAAGTACCCGCTTGTAATAATGTCAAATCTTACCCGCAACAGCTTCTATATGATGGCGTATGAAAACTTCTCCGCAAGGACTTGTCCGTCCACCGGAGTGTTCGACGAGCTTATCGTTCACGGCACGTCCACAATGCACCCCGACGACAGGGAGCTTTTCAGCACCACATTCTCACGAACCAATCTTCTTGCCGCCCACGCGCGGGGAGAAAAATTCGTCAAGGTCGTTACACGCCAGATCGGCGACGACGGAATTTACCGTCCCGTTGAGACCACGGATTTCTTCGTAAAAAACCCCTCGGTTGACGACGTACTTGTCATCACGCTTTGTCAGAACCTTTCGGAATAAAAAAATAATACTAATCCTGTCAAAATCTTTGATTTTGACAGGATTAGTATTGAACGGCTTTCTCGGCGGCTTTGCCGCCATAGCCGTGCCTTGCACGGCCGAATCAAACTGTAGACTTTGTCTACAGTTTGATAGCGAAATAGTATAAAACGGCGGGATACCCTTTATGGGTTTCCTGCCGTTTTTAATATTCATATGTGCCGATTATCTTCAAATCGCTCAGCCTTGCGGAAATTATTCTTCCGCTGCTGACAACATACAGCGTATCGCCGTTTACCGAGCCGCGTCTGAAAGCCATGCTGTCGTCAACGTCAAGATATTCGATAACGCCTTTTTGTGTAAAGCTGCCGTCCTCGCCGTAGTTAAAAACGAAGTAGCTGTTTTTCGTGCCGAATTCGTTGTGGCTGTAGGCGGGAATTCCGATCAGCCTGTTGTCCTTGTCTATAAGAACGGCGCGTCTGTCTGTGAGAGCCTTTGAGAACATCTCTCCATTCTCGCTGCCGATAACGGTCTCGCTAAGAGTGAGACCCGTTTCGGAGCTGTACATTGAAAGAGTAAGTCCGCCGTTCCGTGCTTTTCCCAAGCCCAGCAGCATATCGTCGGAGCAGCCGTAAAGGTACGCCGCGTTCCCCATAAGCGACTGCGCCAGTGTGGGAGGAGTTGTGGAAAGGTCGAGAACGATTATCGCTTCTCCGCTTTCCTCACTGATTATTCTTGCGTAGCTTCTCTCAAACCGCACCGCCGAAGCCTTGCCCTCGGGGAAAAGCTGTCCCGCGCTGTTTACAACGGTAAGAGATTTATCGAGAACGTATACCGAGATGGAAGTCCGCCCGTCCTCGTCGGTTATTTCGGAGGCGATCCTGAAAAGTCCGTCGTATTCGTTCATGCTCTGGTGACCAAGGGCTCTGCCGTCGATCGACCCGCTTGAGCGATAAGTTATTCCTCCGTCCGAAAGAGCGAAGGAAGATATAACACTGTATTCTCTGTTTGCTTTGCCCGTGCCGACCACGTACAGCGTGTCAGCCGAGCAGTAGGCGTTCCTGCTTGTTCCGAGAACGGCTTTCACCGAAGCCGTAAGCTCATCGGAGCCTGTATCTATTGCAGAAACCACCGTATAGTCAGTGCTTGCCGCGCCGCCGGGAATAATGATATCCTCCGCGGCAAGGTAATGCTTTTCACCGTTCAGATAGTATGCGGGAACAAAGCTGTCAAGATCCTCTCTTGTGTCAAGCGGCTTTACCCGATAATCGGAATAAGCTGTTACCAGATAAAGCACTCCGTCGGCAATTTTTGACGATACATAACTGCCGTTCTGTTTATAGGCAGTGGTGTGAGTGGGATTGGCGGGGTCGCTTATGTTATAGACGTCGACCACCGCATTGGTTCGGCTTACGGCGTTTGTACCCGCGGGAATTGCAGACTTCCCGTTTTCGCCGTAAGCCTCTCCGCCGTAAGCGGAGATACTTGCTTTGTCGTCCGAAGCGGTTGTGTCAGGTGAGCCGGAATTTTCGTCAGCCGATTGTTGAGTATCCGCGTCCTGTGCTGGAACACCAAGAGCGGGAGCAGTGTTTTCGGCGTCGGAGGAGCTTAAGTCAGCTTTGGGAGTTCCGTTGTCAATGACGTAGAGTTCCTCTTTTTCCTTTGAAACAAGAATGAGTTTATCGCCTTCTATATAAATTTCAACAGGCGGTTCAAGCGAGCTTTCTATTTCCGAAACGACTTCCATCGTGTCAAGGGAAATTATGCAGAGTGTACTTCCTTTAAGGCAGTACATATAGTTTCCGTCAATTTTTACGATATCGGCGTCCGAAACATTGGGGTTCGTGTTTTCGGTAAAATCCGTTGTACCCGTCTGACCGTCCTCGGGGACGTCAGTCTCGGCGTCCTCTCCCACGGTTCTTTCCGAATCGTAGGCGTCTCCGCCGTTAAGGGTGATACCGGTGTAGATGTTATACAGCGTGTCGTAGGAATCGGGGGAAGTAGCTTCGTACTCAATAGGAGCTTCAAGCTGCTTCTGCGACTCTCTTTCGCCGCTGTAAGCGAGCATACCCGCCGCAAAAACGGCACAGGCAGCGACCGCCGCGGAAGTCCGTATAATAATAGTACGACGCTGTGCAGAAGTTTTGGAAACCTTTTTTACGGTATTTTCGCGGGTTTCCATTTCGGACATCGCGCTCCTTTCGCGGAGCATGGCGGCAATATTCTGAGGCGACAGTTCATCGGGAACCTCGACCTCGTTTATGATATCGCTTAATCTCTCTTCAAATTTCATAATTCCGACCTCCTTTCTTCTAACGTTCCGACAGCATTTTTTTCAGTTTGATCTTAGCCCGCGCTGCCTTTGAGCGGACGGTGTTTGCAGATAACCCCGTCGCCCTGGCGATCTCGTCGCTGGTATAGCCTGAAACAATGCTTAACGATAAAACAAGCCTTTCATCCTCGTTCAGCCGCCTGAACTCCTCCATTATTTCCAATCCGCTGTAGTTTATCTCTTCGGATCTCTCTTGTTCTACACTTTCGAGTACGTCAAGCTCTTCCCGGTAATCTCTGTTCTTTATATACTCCTTCTGCTTGTTTTTTATTTTTACAGTAAGGATCTTGATTATCCAGGCTTTGAATGCTTTTTCATCTCTCAATTTTTTGATGGAGGAATAGGCTTCCAGAACTGTGTCACTAACCACATCGGAAGCGTCGTGCTGATTTTTCAGGTTTACGAAAGCGATTCGGTATAAGTCCTTGTAGACCAAGGAATACAGTTCGGCGAATGCGTCCGCGTCGCCGTCCCGCGCCCTGAGGACGCATTGGGAGAAATCGGTATTCATTCTGTACTATCACCTCTCGACCGTTTTGTGTTTCTATACGGTTTTGACAGCGATACTATACTGCGAATCTTCCTTTAAAAGACCTGTCATATAAGTAGTGGCAAAAAAGCTTCGTTTTGTTGCATAGCTGTTTTCGATTTGGATACTTGCACAAAAACATTTTGGAGCAAGCCCAAATCTGCAGCACATTGCACAAACCGAGAGCCTGATACAGTACCGAAGTCAAATAAAATTCAAGCAATCAATATTATTATATCCTTTTTTTCCACGAATTTCAACCCCAAACGACCAAAGTTTACTCTTTCATAACTTTTGCGGGGAGCCCCCGCGGGCTGAGTCAGCGGGTAAGTCTCGTGCTAATGCGCCGATGTTTTGCGTCAGCAAAACTCGGAAACGCCGCTTGCGGCGTTTTGCCCCCATCAAGGGGGCGGTGGGGGAAGTGCATACGGAAAATTTGCATACAGACACAAAATGTCCCACCGTGAAATGCGGTGGGACGTTTTTGTTAATGACCTATGTTCATCATACCGGTCTGCATCATAACTCCGATTACGGAGCTTGCAACTGCAAGTACCAAAGCGATTATGTTTATTATAATTGCGTAGAGTGTGACGTGTGTCTTTCTGCGTCTGATGCTCATAACAAGGCTCGGAATGCTGCACCCGTATGTGATTATAGGAAGAATAAACATCAGCGCGAACACAGCTCCTATTATCATAAGCACAAGGCTTGGCACGTGTACGGTCTTTTTCGCGGGGACGTTTTCCGCCGCAGGGGTCTCGTTGTAAATGTTGTACTCATTGTCCATAGTAAAATCTCCTTTAATAAATTTTTATATGCAGATAACATTACGTTATTCAAGCCGTTATTTCATCAAGTCTTTAATTTCCTTTATCTTCTTGTAATGAATATATGCACCTCTCACGCAGACGGCGGCGCATACAACGCATATAAGCGCAGCGGCGATTTGCAGTAGGAACAGTTTCGACCTTAACGCCAAATATATCGCCAAACCGTCCAAGTCGATAGTCCAGAAGATATCGGCAAAGAAAAGTATGAAAAACACAACGTCCTGCACAAGCTTCTTTTTCTCCGCGGCAAGACGGCTTTCGGGACTGGTATAGACGGGCGGGAAATCTCCCTCGTCCGCAGCCTTGCGGAAATACACCTTGCCGTGGCGGCACATCACATATTCCGCTCCGTATGTGCCGGTGACGAACATAACGTATGGCGAGGTTATTTCCTCCATTACAGGCATTTCATTGTTATAGTCCACGCGGTAGACGTATTTTTTATCGCAGGACTCAAAGCTGTATTTATACTTCAAAAATGCGCCCGATACGTCCGTCAGCGCAAAGCCCTTTTCGGACATTTCGGTCAGCCAGCTTTCCTCGCTTTCAAGGTCGCCGAATATTTTTTTGTATTCATACTTATCGTTCATAGCCGTTTTCCTCCGCTTTTTCCGTACGTTTTTTCAGCTCGAAGATTTTTCTGACGTGCCTGCAGGACATTAACAGGCAGTACAATAAACCGATAAAGCTGATGCAGACCAGTATAAAGCTTAATCTGCCCAGATCCTGTTCTCCCACAATATCGCTGCCGATGTAGAAAAAATCACACAGGAACAGCAGGAGGACAGGCAGAGTTCTCCAAAGCTGCTTTTTCTCGGCGGCAATGCGGCTGTCAAGGCTTGTGTAGATAGGCGGGAACTCCCCGCTGTCGGCGGCCTTGCGGAAGTAAACCTTGCCGTTCGCCCAGCAGACGTATTCCGCCTTGTAAGTACCCGTTACAAACATAACGTAGGGCGAGGTTATTTCCTCCAATACAGGCATATCGGGGTTGTAGTCCTCGCGGTAAACGTACTTTTTATCGCTCGGTTCAAAGATGTACGCATCCCTGAAAAATCCCCATTTTATCTCTTTCATTGCAAGACCCTTTTCCGCCATTTCGTTGAGCCACTGTTCCTCTTTTTCAAGGTCGTGGAAACGCTTTTTATAGACGTATTTTTCGGACATTTTCATTCGCCTCCCTTTTCGTCGCGAGCTTTGTTAAGCTCCTTTATTTTACTGTGCCGCTGCAATGCGGCGGAAATAAACATTACCATACAAATAATTCCGCAGACAATTGCAATTGTGCTGCAAATAAATCCTATTCTCCCGAAAACCGTGTCGGAATTAAACGTATTATAAAAGTTAAGCCCGCAGCTGTTAATTATTACAAATGCGCCGCAGGCAAAGCCGACCATTTTCCCGAACTGCTTTTTTTCTGCTCCTATGCGGCTTTCAAGGTCGGTATAGACAGGCGGGAAATCTCCCTTTTCGGCGTCCTTGCGGAAATATATCTTGCCGGCTGAAATGCAGACAAATTCGCAGTTATATGTCTCCGTCACAAATTTTATATAGGGCGAGGTAATGGCTTCCATTGCGTTCTCCATGTTGTAATCCTCACGGTAGACGTATTTTTTATCGCATTGCTCAAAGCAGTATATATCCTTAAAAAGTCCCCATTTTATCTCTTTCAGAGCAAGGCCCTTTTCCGACCTTTCGTTAAGGAACTGTTCCTCTTTTTCAAGGTCGTGGAAACGCTTTTTGTATTCGTATTTCTCACTCATGATCCATACCTCCCACTATCTTGTCGCCGTTCTCCGCAAGCTCTTTAAGACGTTTTATCTCGTCGTAGACCGCCTGCTTGCCGAACTCTGTGATAACGTACTCTTTTTTCCTGCCGCCCGAAAATTCGTTAAGCGGCTTTATCCATTTTTTAGAGCAAAGGGTATTCAGCGCGCCGTACAGCGTACCCGCTCCCAGCTTTACCCTGCCTCCCGACATTTCCTCAATCTTCTGCATAATACCGTACCCGTGATTAGGCTCGAACAGGGACAGCAGCACATAGTACACCGCCTCCGTCAGCGCACCTCTGTCAAAGCTTTCCGGCATAATATATCAACTCCTTTGCGGGGGAGTCCCCGCGGACTTAATGTCACTCCCAAAGTTAAATACGGGAATACTTTGCTTCTGCAAGCCCCCTCAAGGGGGCGGGGGACATTATGTGGTTTTTCTTACTTGATTTAATGTTTTTCCTTTGCGTCTATAACTACAATTTCACAGCCGCGGCAATACCATGAGTACCGCGTTTCATTATCGAATATCGACCTGCCTATGGAGAAAACCTTTCCTCCTGCTTTTTCCACGGTTCTTTTGACCGGTATATGTGTTTTCTCGAAAAATTCATCGGGAGCCCAGAAGATCTTTTCGCCGAAGTCGCTCCTCATAAGATGGGACGTGTCGCCCTTTTCCATTTCTTTTCCGCAAACGGGACATTTCATAAGCTTAGTCTCCTTTCTGTTCGTGTCTATCTTTTGCCGACAGCGGTGAGCCACCGCGGGCAGATTTTTTTCACGGCTTATGTAAAAATACTCTGCCAAAAATGCAATTTTGTTCTATCTCTTGCCGATATAACATTTGCCGTTATATCGGCAACCGTTATATTTATTATATCGGCTGCCGATACATTTGTCAAGAGGTTTTTGAAAATTTCTAAAAAAATTTTTCGGAGCATTCAAGTCACCGAAAAATAAAAAGAGGACAGAACACCAAACTGTTCTATCCTCTTGCTTATTAAGATCAGTATTATGTATACTCTACAAATGCATAGCCCTTGTTATACCAGTCCTTGTACCGCTCGCCGCCGTAGGTATCGTCTCTGCCTCCCGGAACGGAGCCGCCGTGCCTTACGGTATCAAGCATAGCCCGCATCTGATCTCTGTCAACATGACAGTGCTGCTCCGCAAACCTGGTGGTCTGCTGATGTATCTCATCGCCTATGCGCTTGACGGTCTCCGGGTCAATAGAAGGACATATCTTCCTGCCGCCGAGGGTCTCGCCGCTTTCTTCACTGTCTTTGTTTTCCTCGATTTTTTCGTCAGAAGCTTCCTGCGCTTTCTCGGGTATTTTTACCGTCTCAGCGGTTTCCTCGCTGTTATCCTCCACAGTCTTAACAGCTTCTCTCAGAGACTGCCGCAGATCATCTGCAAGCTTTCTCCATTTGGAATCGTCGCCGCCGCTGTTTCTTTCAAGCGCGGCAAGCATTGCAAGAACGGTTGCTGTTTGCTGCGCCTTGTGCCGCTCACGGAGAGACATTCTGTGCTCCTTCATACCGTCCAGTATTTTGTCTATATTTCTCTTTTGCTTGGGAGCTTCGGCAGTATCTCCCTCAGACCCCGCAGAAAGCTGCTTGCGCCGGTCAATCATTCTTATTATACCTACCTGCTTACTTGCCGCAGCGTATTCGCAGCGGGAAATATACTTTTCGTAGGACTCCATAAGCCCCGCGTTAAGCTCGTCGTACTCTTCTTTGGTAAACTTTCCCTCGGAATACGCCGTATCGAGCCGCTTTGCTATCTCACCGAAATGGGTTGCAAGCTGCGCCTTTGTCATGCCCGCCCTGACCCTCATATCAAGCGTCGTGTCGTAGTCTAAAAGTCTGTCCATGCTGTCCGCCTCGGGAGTTATCTCATCGGACTTTTTTGTGAAAGTGTCCTTATTAGCGTTGTCTTTAGCGCTGCTTAAAGCGGTGTTTAAATCCTCGTTCAGCTGCACGAACTTTTTTTCGCTTGCATCACTGACAACATCCATAACAGGCTTTGACGGGGCTTTCCCCATAAGCGTATGGAACAGGCTGTTCATATCCATGCTTGTGATATTCATAAAATTACCTCCGTTATTTTAATAGTTTAAAATGCAGTTTTTATTATGTGACCTTGCGTGTCTTAGCTTTCAGAAAGAAAATTTACTTGCCGTATCTTACGCTGTTGAACAGCTTCATAAGAGATGTCCTATCAATTTTATAGTACTTATCAATATAGTCGCTTATCTGCGACTGCATATATTCCTTACGTTCTTCTTTTGACATGGCAAGATACTCTTTGGAAGCTTTTTGAGACATTGTTCGGTCATACCCTACAGCACGGCCGGCGGCTGTCTCTTCCGCACAAGCGGCAGAATGCTCCATTCGCTCTGCAATGCCCTAGTTAAGATAATCGTACTCTTCCTTAGTGAATTTCCCCTCGGCATACGCCGCGTCGAGACGTTTTGCCATTTTACCGTAATACTCGGCTATTCTCTCTTTGGTAGGAACACCGCCCTCAATACCACTGCTAAGGTCATAAAAGTTTCTGCTATAAATCACCATTTTCACATAGCTGTCATTAAAATCAATATCATTGGAATACTTTAAGCTATCTGCCGATGTTTTATTATTTTTTTCGTCAGACCATTCAAATATGTCTCTTGACTTTAATATGCCGTTGTTGCCATTCCGTAGCTTAACACTGCTCGGTATGTCGGTGTCGGCCGGAAGCATTTTTGAATAATCGGTATTCTTGCCAATGTCAAGGGTTTCGTTTAATTCAACAAACTCCGTGCTTTTTGCGCTGTCCTCGCTTTTTGCGCCGTGGGGATAATCATATCCCGTAAGAGTTTTATAAAGCTCTCTGTTGCTCATACTGGTAATATTCATAAAAATGCCTCCGTTATTTTAACTGTTTATATTTGCACCAAAAAATACGATAATTTGTCTTATAGTATATATCGTCAAAATGGGAAAAATCTTTAATATTTTTGGATAAATTTGTAGGCATGAACAATATTACGGCAGGAATTTATTGCTTTTTAATGGGACAGACAAAAAGAGGACAGAAACGGAGTACCGCATCTGTCCTCGCTGATTTTATTTTATAAGCTCCAACCCCGCCGCCGAACGGCTGAAATCTTCGGGCAGAGCAAGGTGCTTATCCCAGCCGTACCAGAAAAGTCCGCCGATTACTTGGAAAAACATACGCATATCCCAGTGCAGGAAATTGCTCACCATATCCTTGCGGACATAGGGCATGAGCCGCTTTTCAACGCCGTCACTGATAATATCTGCATATTCGCAGGCAAGCTCCTCCATTTCCGCCCTTACGATACTGAACATTTCATCACGAATTGCTTTGGTAAAAATCGGAAGCTGTACAGTAAGCCGTTCGCCCTCTTTTTTCAGCAGACCGTTTTTCAGAAAGTCCGCCGCCTTTTCTTCCTCGTATTTTGTCAGCTTTTTTGTTGGATTTTCCGTAAGGTCAATAAGCAGGGAAATATTATTCCCGTCTATCCACCTGTCCCGTCCCCGCCGCCAGTCCTCGGGACGTCTGTTGTCGTTGGGGAACGGTTCCATTTCAAATCCATTAAAAAAACATACCTTGCCGTGATCTGCCGTATTGAAATTCTGATGCAGACATGACCAGTTCACCGTTTTCAGTTCTTTAAACAGCGAGCCGTCAAAGCTTTCGTCGGGCAAAATATACTCCATGGTAAGCTGATAGTCACGTCCGTCGTTGGCATATTTCCCTTTGTATTTTTCAAGGCATTTTTCTCTTCCCAGCGTACCGAAGACGTCTCCCGCGGCAGCGTAAAGAAGCCACATAAGATAGCTGTAATCAAAATGATTTCCGTAAAAATCAAGGGACGTTATCTTATCTTTAACCGCAAAAAGCTTTTCGGT
This sequence comes from Ruminococcus sp., assembly GCA_014799785.1. GTDB lineage: Bacteria > Bacillota > Clostridia > Oscillospirales > Ruminococcaceae > RGIG8773. Next base: position 3,150 of record JAAVHI010000063.1, on the reverse strand, counting down.
AATTTTTTCGGGGAAACCGCCGTCGTGAAAAGCCTTGTTTGCGTACACCTTTGCTTCCATATACGCCTGCTTTGGGAACACGCAGCAGTTGGAAAGATATTTCTCTTTTGCGGGACATATCAGAAGCTTTTCCTCTGTCATTTTTTCGAGAATTTCCTCAAGATAAACGGGAGCGACACCCATTTCGTCCGCAATGTCGTTTACGGACTTTTGCTCTGTACGGCATATAATCATTACCTGCTGAACTATTTTTGAACTGTCCATAAGACAGGAAGCCTGCATTGCCGAGCCGCCCCAGAACCAGTCCACCTGCGCGGGAGCGTATGCCGATGTGCCGATATTATTCATATTATCAAACCTTTCCTTTAGCTTTTTTCTTGCGTCGAAAAGCCTGCGCTTGACCGTGCCGACGGGAATTCCCAAATCGTCTGCAATAGCGTTTACAGGCTGTTCGCGAAGATAAAAGCGTATCAAAATTTCTCTGTATGCCGAGGCAAGACGTGACAGCGAATAATTCAGCGCGGAAATATCCTCCTCCGCAATAAGCTTTTCAATTGGCGGAGCAATGTCCGCCGCAATACCGCCCGCCGTTTCCAGCGGCATATCGGGACGCTGCTTGTGCCTGATAAGGTCGGCGTATTTGTTCCGCGCCATTTTCCAGTACCATGAATAAAAGCTGACAAATTCCCTGCCGCCTGCAAGAGCGCGGACAGCCTCGTACAGAATATCCTGCGCCAAGTCCTTTGCGGCTTCTGTGTCGGAAACCCGCTTCACGCAGAACAGATAGGTATTTTCGATAAGCTCGCCGCTAATATATTCGTTCACGTTTTCACCTCCATGATAAGTTTGTAAACCGATTTACGTTTAATAAGTCGGAAAGATTTGAAAAAGGTTCGCATTTTTTTGCGGAGCATAAATAAAAAGAGGACAGAACGATAAACTGTTCTGTCCTCCTGCGTCTTGCCTCTTAAAGGGGAGCATTTCATATTCGTATTTTGAATTTATTTTCTTCTCGACGGACTTCTGCGCTTGTTGTCGATGACACGCTTAAGCTCTCCCATGCGCTCGTCGGAGCTTTGCTTGAACTTGTTGAGCATATCCTCAAACGCCGCTTCGGGGGTCTGCGGGACTTTTTCCTGCTGAGGCTGCTGTCTTGCGCCGTCGGGACGTCTCTGTCCGCCGCCGCGTTTAAAGTCCTTCTGTCTCGGAGGAGCGTCCGTTGCCTTTTTGATCGACAGCGATATCTTTCCCTCGTCGCTTACCGACAGAACCTTTACCTTAACGGTCTGACCCTCGGTGAGATGATCCTTGATCTCGCTGACAAAGGTGTTCGCCACCTCGCTGATATGTACCATTCCTGTAGTTCCCGGCTCGATCTCCACGAACGCGCCGAATTTTGTAATACCTGTAACCTTTCCCTCGTAAATTTTTCCTACATCCAACTGCATAAAAAACTTTTAAATCCTCTCGTTTGAATAATTTATTTGACCCCGAAGGGACAATTCCAAAGCTTTATAAACGATCCCGCTGTACCGTGGGCTTATTTTCCCGCGGTATCGTAGAATCTGCGCTCATTGGGGTAAGCGTAGCCCAGCACTTCCACCGCGTAACGCTCCATAAACGCCCGCTCGTCCTCCTCGGAAAGTATGCTCAGGTACTCGGCGTTCTGCTCCTCAAGCTTTTCGGCTTTTTCGGTAAGAGCGTTAAGCTCCTGCTTTTTCTCCGCGATCTCGGCCTGGGTCATGATGATAGAGGTAATGCAGTACAAAACAAAAACGAAGCTTGTGACGGTAACAACAAGTCTCATCAGCGGACTTGCCTGTTTTTTCTGTTGACTGAGCCTTTTTTTCCTCATGGCGTGAGCATTTTTTCTGATTTTTTCGGCTTTGCGTGCTTCAGCCTCGTTCACCTCTGTCACCTCCGACCTTTCGCCTGATTACAGACGAACCCAATTTAGCATATTTATTATACACCAAACCGATGGTTTTTGGCAATAGTTTTTTAGCACTTCTTTCCGTTTTTCGCGATTTTTTATAAATTCGTACAAAAAAGCGGCGCACTTTTTGACACAAATTTTTCAATGTTTTTACAATCGGTTCAAACAAAACGGAATATACTTTTTGTAAAACTCGCCTAACCGTTTCCGCCATCCGTCTGAGAGTTCCCACAATAAGGTTTCCCACGGTCACAATGTAAAGGATAAAGCCCGCCAGCGAGCCGAAAAACATAAAGAACCGCAGGCTTCCGCCGCACACCGCCGTAGAGTAGCAGAACATACAGAAGCCGTAAATAAGCCAGAAAAGCACGTCCTGAAACGCCGCGTGCTTGCTTTTTGCCGCGGGAGGAAAGAGTATCCTGAACACGCGGAAAATGTCATACACAACTCCCATAGCCGCCCCAAGGACTACGGACAGAAGAAAGAACGCGGTCTGCTGGGATACGGAAAAAAAGGTCTCTATCTGCAAAAGCTCACCTCGTTTTGATCATCGGAATATTTTCCCCACAAAGGACAGCGGCGAGCGTCGATCAATATCGCCGTAGACCACGCTTCTGATCTCGCCCTCGATGTTCATTTCGCCGCTTTCCACGGAAAGGTCGTTGACGTGCAGATCCTCGCCGCGGACGGTCATTTCGCCCATTGTGGTGTACAGCAGGACGGTGTTTTCGTCAAAGCGGTCAACGTCGGTAACGCCCGAGACGGACATTTTTTTGCGTCCCTCAAGGATAATGTTGTGGATAGCGTTTTTGGCGGCTGTGTTTTGCGGGGACATTTTTTTGTTTACTTCATTCATGATCATCGCTCCTTTTTGACTAATATATGTTTTGCGGCGAAAAAAAAGAACGGGAACAGCAAGGGACAAAGGTAATTTTTTTGCGCTGAACGTAAAAAGAGCAACCCTTTAGGCGGCGAAGCCGCCGACTCAAGCTGGTCGAGCTGAGCCCAGCTCGCAGAAGTCCAGAGGGCGGAGCCCTTTGGTCGCGCTCCGCAGAGCGCGAAATTCCCTCTCGCGCCCGCAGGCGCATATCGTTCAAAACGGTGAAAGGGGTGAGAAATGCGATAGCATTTCGAGGGGAGCGGACACGACCGCTCCCCCTTTTTACGGTGTGAGACAAAGTAAATCTCCAAAGCGTCACAGTGTGACGTTTTGG
>JAAVHI010000062.1 GCA_014799785.1 Ruminococcus sp. | reverse complement strand
TTCGCCCCTCCTCGAAATGACTGTCGTCATTTCTCACCTCCTGCTCCGTTTCGGACGAAAAGGGATTTCGCCGCCTGCGGGCGGCGACCAAAGGGCTCCGCCCTCTGGACTTCTGCGAGCTGGGCTCAGCTCGACCAGCTAATGTCGGCGGCTTCGCCGCCTATATTTGTTTTACGTAAAGTATATTAAATCTAATATTATACTAATCATAATATAAAATAAAAATGTAAAATACTATTGAAATCTAAAAAAAAATAGTGTATAATATTATCATAATGTGTTATTGTGCGATTTTTCGTTTTATTAATTTGTGTTAGGAGTTGTTACCATGAGACTTGTTACCCGTTCGGATTTTGACGGTCTTGCCTGCGGCGCACTGCTTAAAGACGTGGGAATCATCGACCACTGGAAATTCGCTCACCCTAAGGATCTTCAGGACGGTCTTATCGAGATCACCGAGGATGACTGCCTCGCCAACGTACCTTTCGTTGAGGGCTGCGGACTTTGGTTCGATCACCATTCCAGCGAGTTTGAAAGAAATCAGCTGGAGGGAAAATATAAGGGAGAAAGCCGTATCGCTCCCTCCTGTGCAAGAATTATCTACGATTATTACGGCGGCAAGGAACGCTTCGGTCACTACGACGACATGATGGTCGCCGTTGACAAGGTGGACAGCGGAAACCTTACCAGAGACGAGATACTCAATCCTACAGGCTGGATACTTGTGGGCTTCCTTATGGACCCCAGGACCGGTCTGGGAAGATGGCGCAATTTTACTATCCCCAACTATCAGCTTATGGAAGAGCTTATCGACTGCTGCCGTACCATGACTACGGACGAGATACTCGCTCTGCCAGACGTCAAGGAGAGAATTGACGTTTACTTTGAGCAGGCGGAAAAATTTAAGGAAATGGTAAAGGCTCACACCCGCGTTGAAAAGGACGTTATCATCAGCGACCTGCGCGGAGTTGACCCCATTTATTCGGGTAACCGCTTCCTGATCTACAGCCTGTACCCCGAGCAGAATATCTCCGCATGGATAGTAAACGGCAAGGGCGGCAAGGGCTGCAGCGCGGCTGTGGGATACTCCATACTCAACCGCACCTCCAACGTAAACGTGGGCAGACTTATGCTCAAATACGGCGGCGGCGGACACAAGGCTGTGGGTACCTGCCAGTTCACCGACGAAAATATGGAGACAGATCTGCCGAAGATGCTTGACGAGCTGATAAATTACAAAGAGTAAAAATACATATAAAATATACGAAAAGTTTTTGCCGCCGTCACGATAGATGGCGGCAGTTTTATTGCCTTTATTCGATTTCTGTTAGTACAATATTGCCAAAAATAATAAAAATCTTTGGAATTGTTGACTAACAGATTTTTTTGTGATATAATTAACAATACAGTCCGTAATTTGTTGACTGTATTAACTCTGCGTTTGCGAAAACCCGATTTGATCTGCGATAATACTGATCACTAATTAAACTATAGACAAAAGTCTATAGTTTAATGCCGCCTGAAAGGCGACTGTCAAAATCAAAGATTTTGACAAGATCAGTATTGAACGGCTTTCTCGGCGGCTTTGCCGCCACAGCCGTGCTTTGCACGGCGGAATCAAACTGCGGACTTTGTCTGCAGTTTGATAGAGAAATAGTATAATATTAAGGAGGGCTTTTTATGCACAGGCAATTGAGAAAGATCAACAGATACCTGATGATAGGCTGGCTTGCGATAGTCGTCGTGCTTACGGTGACATATATGGGCGAGCTTGTCCAAGGACACCGTGACTGGACGTACATGAGTATGTTCCTTTCGGTCACAATAATACCCGCTGTCGTATGTCTTATTTACTTCATCAGATACCCGGAAAGCAACAAGCTGCGCTTTTATGCGGTATCGGGATATCTTCTGATGTACACGTTCGTGCTGCTGAACACGAACACCGTAATGACCTACGGATACATTATCCCCATGCTTTCGCTGATAGTTCTGTACCATTCGCCGAAGCTCGTGCTCGCCATGGGCAGCGTGGCGCTTGCGGCTAATATCGCGTGCGTGGTGCGTTTCTTTATTATCGGCATGGTAACGTCCGACGATATCAAGGACGTTGAAATACAGATCGGCATGATACTTTTCTGTTTTATATTTGCATATATCGCGTCGGTGCTGTATAATAAGATCGTGATACAGAACGACGAATATATCGAATCCATCGACGACAAGCAGAAGCAGCTTGAACGCGTTACATTGCAGACTATCACCACCATTGCAAATATCATAGACGCAAAGGACGAGTACACAAAGGGTCACTCCTACCGCGTGGCTGAGTACTCCTCCGCCCTTGCTCAGGAGCTGGGCTACAGCAAGGAGCGCGTTTCAAATGTTAAATATATCGGCTTGCTGCACGATATCGGCAAGATAGGCATACCCGACTCAATACTGAACAAGCCGGGCAGACTTACCGACAGCGAATATGCCCTCATGCGCAAGCACGCCGAGATCGGCGGAAATATCCTCAGCGGCAACAATATGATAGACGGACTTGACGAGGGCGCAAAGTTCCACCACGAACGCTATGACGGACGCGGGTACCCCAACGGTCTGAAAGGCGAGGAAATACCCGAAATGGCGCGTATAATCGGCATTGCCGACGCCTATGACGCTATGACCAGCAATCGTGTTTACCGCAAGCGTCTGACAAACGAAAAGGTAATTTCGGAAATAAAAAAATGCAGCGGCACACAGTTCGACCCGAAGCTTGCGGAAATTTTCGTTAAGATGATAGAGGCGGGAAAGCTGGACGATATCAATCCCGACGATAACCCCGTCAGCGACAGCAAGGGCATGGCGGAGCGCAGCGCAGAGCTGCTTCAGAGCGTTATCGGCTTCAAGGGAAAGGCTTACGACAACGAGCATGATTACCTTACCGGAGTCCTCAGCATGAGCGCGGGAGAAAAGCTTATCTCCGAAAAGCTTGCCGAGGGCGACGGCGGACTGTTTATCGTCGATATCACAAATCTGCTCGGAGTAAACGAAAGTTACGGCATAGTGGCGGGAGACAGATTTATCAAGGCGGCTTCGGATTCGCTTTCCGCGCGGGATGAGCTTATCGTTGTGCGTTACAACGGCAGCGGCTTCCTCTGCTTTGCTAACGGGATTTCCGAAAGCGGCGCACTGGAAAAGCTGATGTCGGATATATGCTCCGAGATCGGCGGCAAGCTGCGGGCTGTGTCAGAATATCGGGATAATTATATCTGCGTCGGCGGCGCGCTTTCGTCCGACGTGGGACGAAGCTTTACAACGCTTCTTATCGCGGCGGACAAGGCTCTGTTCTACACCAAGCAGCTTAAACGGGACAACTGTTATCTGTACCGGAAACCGACAAAGGAAAGAAGCGAGAACCTTTACGGTCTCGATCTGGAGCAGCTTATAAAGATGATCGAAAGCAGCGGCTCGGAGGGCTCGGTCTACGAAATGGACTCTCCCGAATTTGAAAGGATATTCGAGCTTGTAAAGGGCATTTACGAAAAGAACAAGCAGGAGATACAGCTTGTGCTGATAACGGTAACTCCCGCCATCGGCAAGGAGCTTGCCATTGCAGACCGCGACGAGGCTATGGAGTATCTGCAAAGCGCGATAGACGTTACCGTAAGCCCGTCCGTGATAACGTTCCGCTTCAGCAGCGTGCAGTGCATGGTGATAGTCACCGAGCCGCAGACGGAAAGCGCAGAGCTTGTTACGGAGCGTATTCTGAACTGCTTTTACAAGTCCTACGACAAGAAGAACACCGCGCTTACCACCGAGGCTGCGTCCTTGCAGCCTATCGGGACAAGCCGATAAAAGATATTGCAAAACGGCAGCTTCAGGGTCTTATCCTGAAACTGCCATTTTTATTTTTACGGTATGTGTGTACTCAATATTCGGGCATCAGCGGTCGTGCTTGGGTCCGTCCGTTTTTGCAACGGAAATGCTGCCGATACCGCTTGCCATAACTGCTCTGCGGAGCGGCGGCATATACATGAACGGACACTTTAAAAGCTTTGCCGCTATTTTCAGCCGCATGGGAAGTATCCTTGCGGCATAGGCTCTCTGCGGGTTGGAGGAGCTTCCGTTAAGAATTTCCGCAAGTATCCTCGCGCTGTTTACTGCAAAGCTTATACCCTCCAAAGAGCTGGGACTGATAAGTCCTGCCGCTTCTCCAATAAGGAAAGCGCCCTCTCTGCCCGTGCTGATATCGAACGGCGATTCGGGACGAAGCACTATGCAGGCTTCGGTTTTCAGCGGCTCGCCGAATTTGAAGCCGTACTCCGCAAGACGCTTTTTCTGTCTCTCAAAGCTTTCACGGCAGCCCTTGGGAGCGAACGCTCCGCCGAAGATAAACAGGTTATCCTTTGAGATAGACCACGAGCAGCAGTCGCTTGTCACGGGGTCGAAAATGCAGCTGTAGAACGGATTTGAATGTTCCTCGGCAAACCACTGCTGTATCGCGGTGTAGCGTCGTATCTTCTTTTTCGGGTACAGAAAACGCCTCACCGCCGAGCCTGCGCCGTCCGCGCCGACAATGATGTTCGCGGTGACGGAACGCTCCGTACCGTCGTTTCCGCGGCAGACAAGGCGGTAAGGGCCGTCCCCGCTGCGGGATATCTCCCTGCATTTTCCGTAAAATCTTTCCGCGCTTTCGGGGACGAGACTTTCCAGCCAAAGGTCGAATTTATGGCGGTCAAGGTTCATGTAGAAACGCTGATAGTGCCTTTCGCGGCGGCTTTGCAGGTCTATGGTGCGGACGGAAAAAATCTGCGGGTCTACCAGAATATCCTTAGGCAGGGTAAGGTCGAACTCGGCAAAGGCTTTCTGGGCGTCGGGAGAGAGAAGTCCCCCGCAGACCTTTCGGAAGCTTTCGGCGGAATCGGTTTTCCCGTCTATCAGTATAACGCGGAAGCGTCCGTCCAGAAGCCGCGCAAGGGTAGCCCCCGCAGGGCCTCCGCCGATTATTGCGATATCAAAATCAGACATAATAAAACCTCCGAAAATTTACGCTGTAAGTAAAAAACAGGATATTTCCCGCATATAATTAAGGGACAGGCTCGGCACGCGGGAATGCCGTACAGACTGCACGGCCGTCACAGTCTAATGATACCATATTTCGTCATATAAAAACATTGGCATTTTTTCCGATTTTTACCGCTTCGGCACATCAATATTATACAAATTTGGTTCGGGAAAATTTGCTTTTTGTTATAAATGCACAAGAAAAAGCGTTAACGTCTGTGACATATTTTCGTAGCAATTTGTCGAAAAGTGTGCTATAATGTATGTATGACTGCGGTGCCTTGAGCTTATGCTCACAGGCCGGTGCAAACGGCTCGCTAAAACAGGCACGCAACATATTATTGAGGAGGTTCTATAATGGGTTCTACTATTTCATCCATCCCTTTCGCGGGTACTCCCGAACAGGAGAAGAAGCTTCGCGCCGTTATCGACAGCCACAAAAATGAAAAGGGCTGCCTGATGCCTATTCTTCAGCAGGCGCAGGAGATCTACGGCTATCTTCCGATCGAGGTCCAGAAGATTATTGCCGCCGAAACAGGCTATCCCCTCGAAAAAATCTACGGGGTAGTCACTTTTTACGCCCAGTTCGCTCTTAATCCCAAGGGTCAGTACAAGATTTCCGTCTGTCTCGGAACTGCTTGCTACGTTAAGGGAAGCGGCGATATCTACAACAAGCTTATCGAAAAGCTCGGCATAGAGGGCGGAGGCTGTACTCCCGACGGCAAGTTCTCTCTTGAAGCCTGCCGCTGCATAGGAGCCTGCGGTCTTGCTCCCGTTCTCACCGTCAACGAGGACGTTTACGGCAGACTTACCGTGGACGATATCGACGATATCCTTGCAAAGTACAACTGATATTACCCGTAAGCTCTCCGTCTTCGGGCATATCGCACGGGCGGCGGAGCGCCAACAAAACATACCAAGGAGGATAATACTAAATGAAATCGCTGGAAGAACTTAACGCTATCCGAGATAAAATGAAGGATCATGTTGAGATCCGCAGAGAATCTTCCGACGCCGCAGGAAAATATCAGGTCCTGGTCTGCGGAGGTACGGGCTGTACCTCGTCGGGAAGCGCGAAAATTATTGAAAAGCTCAACGAAGAGATCGAAAAGAACGGCATCCAGGACAAGGTAGAGGTTATCAAAACAGGCTGCTTCGGTCTTTGTGCGCTGGGTCCCATTATGATCGTGTACCCCGAGGGCGCGTTCTACTCGATGGTCAAGGAGGAAGAGATCCCCGAGATCGTAAGAGAGCACCTTGCGGGCGGTCACGTTGATACAAAATATCTCTATCAGGAAACAGTTACCGATAACGGTATCAAGTCCCTTAACGAAACCAATTTCTATAAAAAGCAGCACCGTGTTGCTCTCAGAAACTGCGGTGTTATCAATCCCGAAAATATCGACGAATATATCGGTACCGACGGCTATCAGGCTCTTGCCAAAGCTATCAAGGAGATGACTCCCGAGCAGGTTATCCAGACCATTCTGGATTCCGGTCTCCGCGGCAGAGGCGGCGGCGGCTTCCCCACAGGCATGAAGTGGAAGCTGGCAAGAAACATCGTTCCCGACGCAGATCAGAAGTATGTTTGCTGTAACGCCGACGAGGGCGACCCGGGCGCATTCATGGACCGTTCCGTTCTGGAGGGCGACCCCCACGTTGTTCTGGAGGCTATGGCTATCGCGGGCTACGCTATCGGCGCAAATCAGGGCTACATATATGTAAGAGCCGAGTACCCCATCGCTATCCAGCGTCTTGAGATCGCTATCAAGCAGGCAAGAGAATACGGCGTTCTGGGCAAGGGTATTTTCGGAACAAACTTCGATTTCGACATTGAGCTTCGTCTTGGCGCAGGCGCATTCGTGTGCGGCGAGGAAACAGCTCTTATGACCTCTATCGAGGGCAACCGCGGCGAGCCTCGTCCCCGTCCTCCGTTCCCTGCTGAAAAGGGTCTGTACGGCAAGCCCACAATCCTCAACAATGTTGAGACCTATGCTAACGTTCCGAGAATTATTCTCAACGGCGCAGAGTGGTTTGCTTCAATGGGTACCGAAAAGTCCAAGGGTACAAAGGTATTCGCTCTCGGCGGCAAGATCAACAACACAGGTCTGGTTGAAGTTCCTATGGGAACAACTCTCCGCGAGGTTGTTGAGGAGATCGGCGGTGGCATACCCAACGGCAAGAAGTTCAAGGCCGCTCAGACAGGCGGACCTTCCGGCGGATGTATCCCCGCAGAGCATTTCGACGTTCCTATCGACTACGATAACCTTATCGCTATCGGCTCTATGATGGGTTCGGGCGGACTTATTGTTATGGACGAGGACAACTGTATGGTTGATATCGCCAAGTTCTTCCTTGAATTTACCGTTGACGAGTCCTGCGGAAAGTGTACTCCCTGCCGCGTAGGTACTAAGAGACTTCTTGAAATCCTTGACAAGATCACAAAGGGTCAGGGCACTATGGAGGATATCGACAAGATGGAAGAGCTTTGCTACTACATCAAGGCGAACTCCCTCTGCGGTCTGGGTCAGACTGCTCCTAACCCCGTTCTTTCAACGCTGAAATTCTTCCGCGACGAATATATCGCTCACGTTCAGGACAAGAGATGTCCCGCGGGAGTCTGCAAAAAGCTTCTCAGCTTTGAGATCGATCCCGACAAGTGTAAGGGCTGTACCGCCTGTGCAAGAGTATGTCCCGGCGGAGCTATCGAAGGCTCGGTTAAAACTCCTCACGTTATCAACAAGGATAAGTGCCTGAAGTGCGGCGCGTGCATCGAAAAATGTAAGTTCGGCGCTATCTCCAAGAAGTAAGCCAATCAGATAAGGAGGATTTTAAGAAATGGATATGATTAATGTTAAAGTCAACGGCGTTGACGTTACCGCGCCCAAGGGTACAACTATCCTTCAGGCTGCGCGTATGGCGAACGTTGATATTCCTACGCTTTGTTACCTTAAAGATATAAACGAGATCGGCGCGTGCCGTATCTGCGTTGTTGAAGCCGACGAGGGCAGAGGCAAGCGTCTTGTGGCTTCCTGCGTTTACCCCATCACCGAGGGTATGCAGATCTTCACAAATACTCCCAAGGTTCTGGAGTCCAGAAAGAAGACCTTGCAGCTCATTCTTTCCACTCATGAAAAGAAGTGTACTTCCTGCGTAAGAAGCGAAAACTGCGAGCTGAAGAAGATGGCTCACGACATGGGCGTGGACGACGAGTGCAAGTACGACGGCGAGAATATGAAGTACGAGATCGACTTCTCCGCCGCTCATATGATCAGAGACAACAACAAGTGTATCCTTTGCCGCCGCTGCGTTGCTGTATGTAACGCTACACAGGGCGTAGGCGTTATCGGCGCAAACGAGAGAGGCTTCAAGACCCACATCAGCTCCGCGTTTGAGCTTGGTCTGGGCGAAACAAGCTGTATCTCCTGTGGTCAGTGTATCGCTGTATGTCCCGTTGGCGCAATCACAGAAAAGGACGACACCGCTAAGGTTCTTGACGCTATCGCTGACGAGAGCAAATTCGTTATCGTTCAGACAGCTCCCGCGGTCAGGGCAGCTCTGGGCGAGGAATTCGGCTATCCCATGGGAACAAACGTTGAGGGCAAAATGGCTGCGGCTCTCCGCAGAATAGGCTTTGCAAAGGTATTCGATACAGATTTTGCAGCTGACCTGACGATCATGGAAGAGGCTACCGAGCTTGTTGAGCGCGTTAAGAACGGCGGAAAACTGCCTATGATCACTTCCTGCTCACCCGGATGGATCAAGTACTGCGAGCATTACTTCCCCGATATGACGGAGAACCTTTCTTCCTGCAAGTCTCCTATGCAGATGTTCGGCGCAACGGCTAAGACCTACTACGCTCAGAAAATGGGCATCGACCCCAAGGATATGGTCGTAGTTGCGGTTATGCCTTGTACAGCTAAAAAGTTCGAGATCGGCAGAGACGATCAGAGCGCGGCGGGAGTTCCCGACGTTGATATCTCCATCACAACAAGAGAGCTTGCCCGTCTTATCAAGAGATGCGGTATCAAGTTCAACGAGCTTGAGGACGAGAAGTTCGACGAGCCTCTCGGAATCAGCACAGGCGCAGGCGTTATCTTCGGCGCAACAGGCGGCGTAATGGAAGCTGCTCTGCGTACAGCCGTTAAGATGATCACAGGCGAAGAGGCAGGCAACATCGACTTCACAGAAGTCCGCGGCGTTGAGGGAATCAAGGAAGCCTCCTACAAGGTTGGCGATCTTGACGTTAAGGTTGCGGTAGCTTCGGGTACAGCAAACGCTGCAACTCTCCTTAACAAGGTTAAGAACGGCGAAGCCGACTACACCTTTATCGAGATCATGGGATGTCCCGGCGGCTGTGTAAACGGCGGCGGTCAGCCCCAGCAGCCCGCTTCTGTACGCAACTTTGAGGATATCCGTGCTATCCGCGCTAAGGCTCTCTACGATCAGGACGCTGCAAGCACAATGAGACGTTCTCACGAGAATCCCGCTATCAAGGAAGTTTACGATACCTTCTTTGAGAAGCCCGGCAGCCACAAGGCACATGAGATACTTCACACAAGCTACGTTAAGAGAGGTCTTTGATAACTCGGTTTAAGCAATTAACAAAAGTCCTTTGCGGTAAGCTGCCGCAAAGGACTTTTTCATTTTACATATTCAAATTACGCGGGATAGATTTCTGTGTAAAAACAACAATTGTCTGTATAATTGTTTGTAAAGTGTTGTTGAATGTACCAAATCACCAAAAAGCTATTGACAATTGCGGAAAGAACTGCTATAATTAAAGCATATCAAATACATAGGATTTATAAGATTACTTTTTAAAAAGGAGATCATAGTATGAACATTAAAAAGAAAGTTACCGATCTGATCGGTCATACTCCACTTCTGGAGCTTGAAAACACCGAAAAGGCAAACGGTCTTGAAGCGGCAGTCCTTGCAAAGCTGGAATATTTTAATCCCGCAGGCTCGGTAAAGGACAGGATCGCCAAGGCAATGATCGACGACGCGGAGGAAAAGGGTCTGCTGAAGCAGGGAAGCGTTATTATCGAGCCCACCAGCGGAAACACTGGTATAGGTCTTGCTTCGGTTGCGGCGGCAAGAGGATACCGTCTTATCATTGCAATGCCCGAGACCATGAGTGTCGAGCGCAGAAATCTTATGAAAGCATACGGCGCGGAGCTCGTCCTTACCGAGGGCGCAAAGGGAATGAAGGGCGCGATCGCAAAGGCGCAGGAGCTTGCGGAATCCATTCCGGACAGCTTTATCCCATCTCAGTTCACTAACCCCGCAAATCCCGCCGTTCACGAAAAAACCACAGGAGTTGAGATCTGGGAGGATACCGACGGCAAGGTGGACATTTTCGTTGCCGGCATAGGCACGGGCGGAACTATCAGCGGAGTCGGAGCTTATCTCAAATCTAAAAATCCCAATGTGAAAGTAGTTGCGGTCGAACCGAAAGGCTCTCCCGTGCTTTCGGAGGGAACTGCGGGTCCTCACAAAATTCAGGGAATAGGCGCGGGATTTGTTCCCGAAACTCTGAACACGAAAATTTACGACGAGATCATCACCGTTGAAAACGAGGACGCTTTTGAAACAGGAAGAAATATCGCGCGGACAGAGGGCGTGCTTGTGGGAATATCCTCGGGAGCAGCGGTCTGGGCCGCGGTACAGCTTGCGAAGCGTCCCGAAAACAAGGGAAAAACCATTGTCGCTCTGCTTCCCGACACGGGCGAGCGGTATCTGTCAACTCCCATGTTTGCGTAATTTTTACAGAATATGCTCTCTCCCCGGCTATTGGCGGGGAGAGAGTTTTTTAATTTTTGCCGAAGATGCCGAAGTCAAGTATTTTTTCTTTTGAAAAGACCGCTGCAAGAGCGGGCGGTATCATTACTGCCGCCGCGGTAAGCTCTCCGCCGAGAAATACTGCTGCAAGCGAGACAGCGATAACTGCGCCGCCTGCAAGCTTTTGCAGCCGCAGACTTTTGTCATGGCGCGCGGAACGGCTTCTCCTGCCATTTGAGCTGACGGTGATCCTGCATTGTCTGATTTCCTGTTCAGTTTTTTTAGCGGTTGATGTTGTCATATAAATCGTTCCTTTCGGTACAGTTCTCTTTTTTTGGGTGCACAAATGTTCTGCACGTTTGTTCTGATTTATATTATAGAACATCGGTTCGATTTTGTCAAGAGCTTTAACGAAATTTTGTTCGTGTAATTTTAAACAAATATGCTACATATGTTTTGTTAAAAATATCAAAACTAAAACGGCGTACGCATTAGACTGTGTACGCCGTTTTGAAAATTTTGTTTGCACAGGGGTGTGGCGGCCGCGTTTGACCGTTAATTATTTCTTGATAGCACCGGACTTATAGGCGTCAAGCAGCTCTCTCAGATCGTTTATTTTTTCGAGTATCTCCCTGCCGTTATCGGTATCCGAAATATTTGCTCGCCGTTCAAGCTTTTCCACAAGCATTATCCTCGGTGTATTCCCGCCTTCCCCCGATATAAACGGCTTATGCTCCGCAAGGCTGAGGCTGTGGGAATCGTATATCAGGGTATAGCCTGCGATCCCTGTGGCTTTTTGATATGCCTTTGATATACCGCCGTCGATAACAAAAAGCTTTCCGTTTGCCTTTACGGGACTTTCTCCGTTTTTGATCTTTACGGGAACATGCCCGTTGATGATGTGTCCCTTGTTTTCGTCAATACCGAACATTTTCAGTATTTCGCAGCATACGTCCGCGCTTTCCGAAAAGCTGTAGTAGGCGTTGTAACGCTCGGCGTGAAGCTCACTGCTGTCAATAAAATATCTCTCGAAAAACGCCATTTTATCCTTGCCGTAAAGAGGTGATTTTGGCCCGCACCAGAGATACCACATAAAATCGCAGGCATACTCCTTTTCCGCGGAGTCAGCGTCCGAATAATACGCTTTGTTCACCGTCTTGTCGATCTTGTCCAGCAAAGCTTTCCCGCTGTAACTTTCACCGTCTATGCTGACGCTTTGGAACTTCCCGTTTTCGTCAATGGGAATACAGCCGTGAAAAAGCAGATTGCCGTTGCAGACGCTGTACATCGACCCCTTTGAAAGCAAAAAGTTTATATGCTCGTTAAGACGCTTGCTGTGCATAAACGAATTTGCAAGCACCGACATAAGCTCATCTTCACCCTTTGAAAGTGCAAGAGCATTTTTCGGATCAACCGTGGGGAAATTTTTGTCCGTAAGCTCATAGAGCGTTCCGTTTATTTCAACAGTGCCATTGATGAAATCTGCCTTGCCGAAAAGGTTTCTGCCGCTCATTTCCCATTCGGGATGCTTTTCAATAAGCTGCCCCTCAAGCTTGAGCTGAATGACGGCTATCGCCTTGTGCATTTTCGCCGCAAGCTTTGTGTCCACAGGGTCGTAAATATTGTCGTCAAGTGTGTTCGGATAATACTGCCCGCAGTCGTCGTCCTTATATACCTCTCCCGCAAATACGGCAAGGGCGCGGAGATTAAGTCCGTATCCATCCTCCAGAACGTCGAAATTGTTATAGCGCATTGATATCCTTATCACGTTTGCGATAAGCGCGTAACACCCTGAAGCCGCGCCTATCCACGAAATATCATGGTTACCCCATTGGATATCAACGTCGTGCATTGAGAGCAGCTCGTCCATTATTATATCCGCACGCGGGCCCCTGTCAAAAATGTCGCCGATAATATGCAGCCTGTCAATTGCAAGGGACTGAATAAGCCTGCACAGGGACGCGATAAAATTTTCCGCAATGCCTGTGTCAATAATTGTGTTGATTATCTCGTCATAGTAAAAATCCTTGTTCACATCATCAGTAACATTTAGAAGCTCGTCGATTATATACACCAGGTCTTTCGGCACGCGCTTCCTTACCCGCGAACGGGTATATTTTGCCGAAACAGCCTCGCAGACAAGAATAAGCCTGTAAATGGTTAGCCGTCTCCACTCGTCGGAAATTTTCCCCTCTCCGTGCAGAGCCTTTATCTCCTTTTCGGGATAGTATATCAGGTTCGCAAGAGCTTCCCTTTCCGCGCTTGAAACGGTCTTGCCGAAAACAATGTCTATCTTTTTCATTATCATGCCCGACGCGCTTTTCAGCATATGGAGAAAGGCTTCGTACTCGCCGTGAAGATCGCTGAAAAAATACTCCGTACCCTTTGGCAGACTTCTTATCGCCGACAGATTTACCATTTCGCTCGCAACGCTGTCAATGGTTGGATATTCCTTTGCCATAAGCTTCAGATATTTGCTGACCATATGATCTCTCCTTAAAACAGCAGGGGACTGCTGCAATCTCAGCATTGCGGCAGTCCCTCCGATAATTATTGTTCGTTTTTTGATAAATCGGTATTTCTCACCGCGTCTCTTACTTTCAAAACAAACGTTGGCGACACAGAAAGCTCGTCAATTCCCATACGCAGGAATGTTTCCGTCAGCGTTGTGTCCGCCGCAAGCTCTCCGCAGATACCTATCCATGCGCCGTGCTTGTGAGCGTTTTCCGCGCTCATTCTGATAAGCTCCAGAACTGCTTCGTGGTGAGTGTCCACAAACTGCTCGATGTCGGGATTCTGCCTGTCGCAGGCAAGAGTGTACTGTGTAAGGTCGTTTGTACCCACGCTGAAAAAGTCCACCATTTGGGCAAGCTTGTCGCTGATTATCGCCGCCGCAGGGGTCTCGATCATAATGCCAAGCTCAACGCTTTCGGAGTACTCAACGGACTGCGCCTTAAGCTCCGCCTTGACCTCATTGCATATCGCAAGAATTTTTTCAAGCTCGGAAACGCTTGTGATCATGGGGAACATTATTCCCAGATGTCCGTAAACCGAAGCACGGTACAGCGCTCTTAACTGGGTCTTGAAAATTTCGGGACGTGTCAAACAAATTCTTATAGCACGATAGCCGAGAGCGGGATTTTCCTCCTTCTTCAGGTTGAAATAATCCACCTGCTTATCCGCGCCGATGTCGAGAGTACGGATAATGACCTTCTTGCCCGCCATGCTTTCCAGCACCTTTTTGTACGCAGTAAACTGCTGCTCCTCGGTAGGATAGTCGGAGCTTTCAAGATACAAAAATTCACTGCGGAAAAGTCCGATACCTCCCGCGTCGTTGAGCAATACTGCGCCTATGTTGTCAACGCTGCCGATGTTGGCGTAAATGTTGATTTTCCTGCCGTCGATGGTGACGTTTTCCTTGCCCTTAAGCTCCTGCAAAAGACGTTTTTTATCCTCGTCCTCGGACTGCTTTTTCATAAGTCTTTCGCGGGTCTCGCTGTCGGGACTTACAAAAATTTCTCCCGTAAAGCCGTCAACGATAGCTTCGTCGCCGTCTTTTATTTTGGAAAGAAATTCGTCCCCCGCGCCGATTATTGCGGGAATGTTCATATTTCTCGCAAGAATTGCCGTGTGGGAATTTGACGAACCGTGCGCCGTTACGAACGCTAAAACCTTGTCCTTGTCAAGAGCGACGGTCTCGCTGGGAGCAAGGTCGGAAGCGCAGATTATTACCTTTTCGTCCGAGGAATTTCCCTTTGAGATATCCCCCGTCAGGTTGCCTATAATTCTGTTTGAAATGTCGCGGACGTCGGCGGCGCGGGCTTTCATGTAAGCGTCGTCCATGTTGGAAAACATCTCCGCAAAATTGTCCGCTGTTACCGCAACGGCATACTCGGCGTTGACGTTCTGCGTCTCGATTATATTGTTTATGGAGTCGTTGTAGTCCTCGTCGTCAAGCATCATCTGATGTATTTCAAAAATGGCGGCGTTGGCTTCGCCCACCTCTTTCAATGCTTTTTCATATATCTCTCCAAGCTGTTCTATGGAAGCATTTTTCGCGTCTTCATAGCGGCGTTTTTCGCTTTCGGTATCCTCAACGTGGACGCGCTTGACTTCCGCGTCCTGCTTTTTGAAAACGGAAATTTTTCCTATAGCAACAGCTCCGTAAACGCCTTTACCCGTATATTTATCCATACTGCACACCTCCGTTTATATGTAAGCAGGCTGAGCCTGCACCCTTGTTCTGCCCCAAAGTAAGATGAAACATATTGTTACTGTACAAAGCCCCTATCAAGGGGCGGGTTAGATATAGCCGTATTTTACCCGTCCCCTTGAGAGGGCTTTTCAAATTAAAGGTTACAGATATCCAACTGTGGGGGTGACATTGCCCGCGGGGGCAAAACGCCGCAAGCGGCGTTTCCGAGTTTTGCTGACGCAAAACATCGGCACTTGGCTCATTCACCAAATCCACTTTCAAACATTGCCGCGATCTCGTCAAGTACAGCCTGTTCGTCTGCGCCGTTGCATACGATCTCTACCTCGTTGCCGCACTTTATGCACGCCGACATTATCTGCATGGGAGCTTTAGCCTTGACGGTCTTGCCGTTTGCGTTGAGAGTTACCTCGCAGTCGGGGTGCGCCTTAACTGCCTTTGCAAGCTCTCCTGCGGGACGCATATGCATACCCTGCTCGTTTACTACCTTTACTGTTTTTGTTACCATAATTATCTCTCCTTATAATAAATTTTTAATACTTACCTTTATTTAATACAGCTTCTGCGAATACGCTATTCTTTTGAAAACAGTCCACCGGACTGTTTTCAAGGGCTAATTGTTCTGACCGGGAGGGGAACGCCCTCTCTTGCAGGGCGTTCCCCTCTTGAAATAGTCCGCAGGACTATTTCAATTCACCCCTTTGCGGAGCGCCTTCGTAAGGAATGTTTCGCGCTCTGCGGAGCGCGACCAAAGGCGCTGCCTCTGGACTTCGCAAGCTGGGCTCAGCTTGACCGGCTGTATAAAGCTTTTATGCGTCGGTTCTCTTCTTTTTAAGAAGCGCAAGCATAAGCATACCGATAACCGAACCTACTGCAAGTGAAACAAGATACATCGCCCAGTTGCCAACAACCGCGAACACGAATATACCGCCGTGAGGCGCCATAAGAGTACAGCCGAACGCCATTGAAAGTCCGCCGGAAACAGCCGCGCCTACGAGACATGAGGGAATTACACGGAGCGGGTCGGAAGCCGCGTAAGGAATTGCTCCCTCTGTGATAAAGCTAAGACCCATGATGTAGTTTACCGCACCGTTCTTGCGCTCGTCCTCTGTCCACCTGTTTTTGAAAAATGTTGTTGAAAGCGCGATAGCAATGGGAGGTACCATACCGCCTATCATAACAGCCGCCATTATATCGTAGCTGCCAGAAGCGATTGCCGCCGTGCCGAAAACATACGCCGCCTTGTTGAACGGGCCTCCCATGTCAATGGACATCATTCCGCCGAGAATACAGCCGAGAACGATCTTACTGCTGCTTCCCATGCTGTTCAGGAAGTTTGAAAGACCTGTGTTTATCATACCCATAAAGGGGTTTACCGCGCACATTATAATTGCTATAACTCCAAGTCCCGCAAGAGGATAAATCAGTACGGGCTTGATACCGTTGAGAGCGTTGGGCATATTGTCGCAGAGCTTTTCGATGCCAAGCATCAGGAAACCGCCTGCAAAGCCTGCAAGCAATGCTCCCAAGAATCCCGAGGGAACGTCTCCCGCAACGCTTGCAAAGGTCGAGCCTGTTGTGGCAAGGTAGCCGCCCACAAGTCCTACCAAAAAGCCCGGACGGTCTGCAATACTCTTGCCGATATAACCCGCAAGTACGGGTACCATAAAGTTGAACGCAAATCCGCCTATTGTCTTGAAGAACGCCGCAGCAGCCGTGTGTGTACCGAAATCGCTGTCCTGCGGCGCGCCTGCGATACTGTCGATAAGGAACGCCAGCGCAATGAAAATACCGCCCGCAACCGTGAACGGAAGCATATTTGAAACGCCGTTCATAAGGTGCTTGTAGATCTTTCTGCCGAAGCTTTCGCCGTCGTCGGAGGACTCTGCCGCCTTTGCGCCCGTGTGGTGATAAACGGGAGCGTCTCCCGCTTCAATGCGGTTTATAAGCTCTTCGGGAATTTTTATACCGTCCGAGACCTTTGTGATTATCACCTTTTTGCCGTCGAAGCGTGCCATTTCAACGTTTTTGTCCGCGGCAACTATAATTCCGTCGCAGGCGTCAATTTCGGCTTTTGTAAGTATATTTTTCGCGCCGCCCGAACCGTTGGTCTCAACCTTGATCGAAATACCCAGCTTCTTGCCCGCCTTTTCAAGAGCCTCCGCAGCCATGTAGGTGTGGGCTATACCCGTGGGACAGGCTGTTACCGCAAGCACCTTGATCTTGCCGTCATCTCCGCTTGCTGCTTTCTCCTGCGGCTCGTCAGGATATTTTTCAGATTCCATATCGTCGATAATTTTCAGGAAATCGTCCTTATCCTTTGCGGCAAGAAGCTTTGCGCGGAAATTCTCGTCCATCAGAACCGTCATAAGACGCGCAAGCACGTCAAGGTGAACGTCGCTGCCGCCCTCCGGAGCGGCTATCATAAATAAGATATTGGACGGTTCGTCGTCCAGAGCCTCATAGTCAACGCCGGCGGGGACGGTCATTGCCGCAAGTGAGGGAGCCTTAACGCCCTTGTTCTTTGCGTGAGGAATTGCAATTCCCTCGCCTACCGCCGTTGAGCCGTGCTCCTCACGGGCGACGATACCCTTTTTGTATTCCTCTCTGTCGGAAATGTTTCCGCCCTTGACCTGCAAGTCCACAAGCATATCAATTGCTTCGGCTTTGCTTTTCGGAGCGGCATTCAATTGGATACTTTCCTTTTTAAGTAAATCAACTATTCGCATAAAAATACCTCCTATCAAATTTTATTGCAATTAGAGCTGTTTAAGAAGTTCGTCTATCAAAGCTTTTTCGGCAAGTCCGTCCGAGAAAGCCGTTGCGCCTCCCGCGGCAGTGCCAAGCTTTAAGGCGTATTCGTAATCGCCGTTTTCCGAGCCTGCAACAAATCCCGCCACCATCGAGTCTCCCGCGCCAACGGAATTTTTAACCGTACCCTTGCACACGCCGCATACATGGGTCTTGCCGTTTTCGTCAAGGAGCAGCGCGCCGTCTCCCGCCATGGAGACAAGTACGTTCCGCGCGCCCATGTCCTTCAGCTTTTGTGCGTATTCCGCAATTTGCTCATTGGTTTTCAGCGTTACCCCGAACATCTCTCCAAGCTCGTGATTGTTGGGCTTTATCAGGAACGGCTTGTATTTCAGCACGTTTAGGAGCAGGTCTTTTGTTGCGTCCACAACAGCTTTGACGTTTTTATTTTGCAGACGTTCAAGGATTTTCTCGTAAATATCCGCAGGCATACTGGAGGGGATACTTCCCGCAAGTACGATCGTGTCGCCGTCCGAAAGCTTATCGAGCTTTTCAAAAAGCGCGTTCAGAGCCTTGTCGTCAATTGTGGGACCCTGACCGTTAAGCTCGGTTTCCTTTCCCGATTTTATTTTCACGTTAATTCTTGAGAAGCCGTTTTCAAGGTGAACGAAATCCGTTTCAACGCCCTTTTCGGCAACGCCCTTTTCGATAGCGTCGCCCGTAAAGCCCGCCACAAATCCCAGCGCTTTGGACTTTACCCCAAGCTCGCTGAGGACCATCGAAACGTTGATACCCTTTCCGCCGAAATAGATGGTTTCGCTCTTTGAGCGGTTAACGCCGCCCACCGCTATCTCGTCGGTGTGAACAACATAGTCTACGGCAGGATTGAAAGTTACTGTGTATACCATTATAAAACCTCCTTGACCGACGCTTCCGAAAGATATTTTTTATCGGGAACTTTATCGGTAATTATTTTTCCCCAATTAAGCTCGGAAAATTTAACGGAAAATATTTTTCCGAATTTTGAGTGATCGCCGAGAATGAAAACCTCTTTGCTCCGTGAGACGGCGGTTCTTTTCACAGCGGCTTCGCTTTTGTCGGGAGTGGAAATTCCTCCCTTGACCGAAATTCCGTTCACGCCCATAAAGCATTTTGTGAAATTGTAGCACATAAGGGACGCTACGGCCTCCGAGCCGACGATAGCCTCCGTGGAAGCCTTGACCTCTCCCGCAAGGATTATGACCTTGAAGCCTCTTTGTGCAAGTTTTTTAGCGTTTATGAAAGCATTTGTCACAAATGTGACCGATTTTGACGGAATGTATTCTATCATCTTTTCGGTGGTAGTTCCCGCGTCGATATAAACGAAGTCCCCGTCCTCGATAAGAGAAGCCGCATACCTTGCAATGGCTTCCTTTTCGGCGGCGAACAATCCCACCTTTTCCTCGACGTTCGGCTCGGCAGCGGTAAAGCTTTCGTCGGTGACAGCAATTGCGCCGCCTCTGACCTTTACCAGAAGACCTTTTTTGTCCAGCAGACTAAGGTCTCTGCGCACCGTTGATTCCGACGTGTTCAGCAGTTCACACAGCTCGCCAAGCTCAACATTTTTGTTCTTATTTACCGTATCAAGAATAATGGAATGTCTTTCCTCCGTAAGCATTTTATCGCCTCACTTTGAAATATTTTGGAATATTTTGATTTATCTTGATGTTATTGTATCACAGTCCTTTTAAAATTGCAAGAGTTTTCTGTCAAAATCTATCAAAAAATATATTTTTTGTATATTTAAACATTCCGTCGGGCTGTTTTATGTTTATTTTAACCAAATACCGCATCATTGTTGATAAGTTTTGTTGGCATTGAACAAAGATCAAGCGCGTGATGATACAGCCCATCATGTGAATGATGTACTGATTTTATGTAAATTTTGAGCGGGGCTTATTGACAAAAATCTGAAAACGGACTATGCTTATTACGAGTATATTTTCAGACTGAACGGAGAACGCGCACATGGATATAAAAAAGTACACTGCCGACGGAAGAGAAGCCACCCTTTATATGGCGGATAAGGAAAACCGTCCTCTTGTCATACTAAACAATTATTCGGGAGACGGCAGCTCTGTTGTGAAAGCTCTTGAGGAAACAGGGTGTCCCGATCTTAACCTGTTATGTGTCGGGAATCTGAATTGGAATCATGACATGACGCCTTGGCGCTGTCCCGCGCTTTCCCCAGATGATGAGCCCTGCACTGGAGGAGCGGACGATTACCTTAAACTGCTCATTTCGGATATTCTGCCGAAAGCAAAAGAGCTTGTGAGCGGAGTACCGTCCCATATCGGTATTGCGGGATATTCGCTGGGAGGTCTTTTCGCTTTGTATGCCTGCTATAGCTGTGATGTATTCGATCGCGCGGCAAGCGTGTCGGGCTCGCTGTGGTTTCCCGATTTTAAGGATTATGTTTTCAGCCATTTCATGAAAAAAATTCCCGACAAGGTATATCTTTCCTTGGGAGACGCGGAAGCAAAAACAAAGCACCCGCTGCTGAAAACAGTACAGGATAACACGGAAGAGATCGTCGGTCAATATAAAAAGCTCGGACTGAATGTGACGTGGGAGCTTAATCCCGGCAACCATTTCAAGAATGCGGCTTTGCGCAGTGCAAAGGGAATAACGGCAATTCTCTGAAAGCTTCGATAAACCGGCAAAAATGAAAATTAAGAGAAGCAAGGAGGCTCGGCAATGTCAAGATTTGTTGCATTTGACGTTGAAACGCCGAATCGAATAAACGGCCGCATGAGCGCCATTGGTATAACGGTCATAGAGGACGGAGTGATCACGGAGGATTTTTATTCTCTTGTAAATCCCGAAACTCACTTTGACTATTTTAACATTAGGCTGACGGGAATAAACGAGGATACTGTCAGGGACGCCCCGACCTTTCCCGAGCTGTGGACTGAAATAGAGCCGCTGATGTCAAGCGGCATTTTAGTAGCTCACAACGCGGTGTTTGATATGGGAGTTCTGAAAAAATGTCTTAATGACTACGGCGTTTTCTGGAAGCAAAGCGCACGGTATCTTTGCACGGTTCAGATGGGCAGGCGTGTTCTGCCGGGAATGAGCCACAAGCTTAATGTGCTGTGTGACTATTACGGTATCTCTCTCGACCACCATCATGCCGCAAGCGACAGTCATGCGTGCGCAGAGATACTGCTGCGGTACATAGATGCAGGAGCAAACGCAGGGCAATATATCAGAACCTATTCATTAGTATGAGTGAAGATCGGAATTTATCCGAAAGCGAGGTGACCTTCTCTGCACGATATATGGAATCCGTGGCATGGCTGCAAAAAGTGCAGCGAGGGCTGCCAACACTGTTATATGTATTATCTTGACTCCCTGCGGGACAAGGACGGCGGAGATATTTACAGGACAAAAGCGGGCTTTCGTTATCCGCTTTCAAAAGACCGCAGCGGTCGGTACAAGGTAAAAAGCGGTGAAACGCTGCGGGTCTGCATGACGTCCGATTTCTTTCTGGAGGAAGCCGACCCTTGGCGGGACGAAGCATGGGAAATTATCAGGCAGCGTCCCGATGTGAAATTCTTTCTGCTTACAAAGCGTCCCCAGCGGGTCGCGGAGCATTTGCCGCGGGACTGGGGTGGCGGCTGGGAGAACGTGATGTTCAACGTCACCTGCGAAAATCAGCGGCGTGCGGACGAACGCATTCCGATACTGCTTGAACTTCCGTTTAAGCATAAGGGAATAATGTGCGCGCCGTTTATCGGTGCGGTATCTATAGCAAAGTATCTTCCCGGCGGACAGATCGAACAGGTGCTTTGCGACGGTGAGAATTATGACGGCGCACGTCCGTGTCATTATGAATGGGTGAAATCCCTGCATGACGAATGCGCGGCATATAACGTTACCTTTGTTTTTTGCAGTACGGGACGCAGATTCGTAAAGGACGGCAGACTGTACAAAATCGAAAGCGGTGTTGTCCGCAGTGAGCAGGCGTATAAATCGGGATTGAGCTTTCGGGGCAGGCCGATAGAGTATAAGCTTACCGATGAATGGGGATACCCCATCTCAAATGACGCGTATAGGCCATACTTCGGTGAGCGGTGCCAAAGCTGCGGAATGCAGCTGACCTGCAACGGATGCAGCAAATGCGGCAAATGCTTGTAAACTTTTTAATATATTGCAAATATATTAAAATAAATTCAGAAAGTAAAAAGAAAGAGGTGCGGGTATGTCAGACTATTTCGGCAAGGATATCCCAAAGCTGGGCTTCGGACTCATGCGTCTGCCCAAAAAGGTAATCGGCACGGACATTGAGCAGACAAAGCTTATGGTGGACAAATTCATGGACGCAGGCTTTACCTATTTTGACACGGCGTATGTTTACATAGGCTCGGAGGAAGCGGCGAAAAAAGCTCTTGTGGAGCGTTACCCGAGGGAAAGCTATACCATTGCAACAAAGCTGAATGCTTTTCTGCTGGCTCCAAACGAAAAGGCGGCGAAAAATCAGTTCTATACAAGCCTTGAACGGACGGGTGCGGGGTACTTCGACTACTACCTCCTGCACGCTCTTATGGACAACAATTACACCAAATACGATAAATTTCATATCTGGGATTTTGTCAGGGAGCAGAAAGAAAAGGGACTTATAAAGCATTTCGGATTTTCTTTTCACGGAAGTCCGAAGCTGTTGGAGAACCTCCTGAACACTCACCCCGAGGTGGATTTTATACAGCTTCAGATAAACTACGCGGACTGGGAAAATCGCAAAGTTGCTTCAAGAGATAATTACGAGATCGCACGCAAACACGGGAAATCCATTGTGGTAATGGAACCCGTCAAGGGCGGCGCCTTGGCTAACCCTCCCGCGGCGGTGAAAAAACTGTTTGACGATTACGATCCGAATATGTCCTATGCGTCGTGGGCAATTCGTTTTGCGGCTTCTCTTGACGGCATTATAACGGTGCTTTCCGGTATGTCGAACCTTGCGCAGATGGAGGATAATCTGTCCTATATGAAAGATTTCAAGCCGCTTAACGAGGAGGAGCAAAAAATAATCCGGCAGGCTCAGAGGATAATGGGAAATTCATCGGCTATTCCCTGCACGGCCTGTCATTACTGCACAAAGGGATGTCCGAAAGAAATTCCTATCCCCGAAATATTTTCTGCGGCAAACAAGCATATAGGCAACGGCCAGATGGACGAGGCAATGTCCGATTACAAAAAGGCTGCCGAGGGCGCGGGAAAAGCGTCCGACTGCATAGTCTGCAAGCAGTGTGAGCAGGCTTGTCCGCAGCATATAAAAATTACGGAGCATTTGAAAAAATGTGCGGAAATGTTTGAAAACTGATACATAAAAATCCTGTTTTGTATTGGGAAAATACAAAACAGGATTTTTTTTTGAATATGTAATATTATTAAGCACGTTATTCAATATGATCAATATCGAAAACAAAGAAGCGGATATCGGAATCAGCATTTTACGGCTTTTTAAAAAAGCGTTCACCAAATCAGCAAACATGGTGAACGCTTTATAATTTGATATGAAAATGAAATTATCTCTTTGAGAACTGAGGAGCACGTCTCGCAGCTTTGAGGCCGTACTTCTTTCTTTCCTTCATTCTGGGGTCACGAGTGAGGAAGCCCGCTTTCTTCAGAACGGGACGAAGCTCCTCGTTTACCTGAAGCAGAGCTCTGGACAGACCGTGACGGATAGCGCCCGCCTGACCTGTAACGCCGCCGCCCGCAACTGTGCAGACAATGTCGTACTTGTCGGAATTTTCTGTAAGGATAAGGGGCTGCTTAACGATCAGCTTGAGGGTCTCAAGACCGAAATAATCGTCGATGTTTCTGCCGTTGATCGTGATATTACCGCTGCCCGCGTAAACTCTTACTCTTGCAACGGAGCTTTTTCTTCTGCCTGTTCCGTAAAAATAAGGCTGTTTAGATTCGTACATTTACTCCGCCTCCTTATATCTCGTAATTCTCGGGTTTCTGAGCTTCATGACCGTGCTCCGCGCCCGCGTAGGTTCTCAGACGCTTCAGAGCAGCTCTTCCCAGCGTGTTGTTGGGAAGCATACCGTTTACTGCGATCATCATTGCTCTCTCGGGCTGATTCTTCATCATATCGCTGTACTTGATCTCCTTGAGACCGCCGATCCAGCCTGTGTGCCACTTGTAGGTTTTCTTTTCAAGCTTCTTGCCGGTAAGCTTAGCCTTTGCGCAGTTGATGATGATAACATGGTCGCCGCAGTCCGCATGGGGAGCGAAAGTGGGCTTGTTTTTACCGCGGAGTATGGAAGCAGCTTGGGCGGCAACGCGTCCGAGAGACTTATCCGCAGCGTCAAGCACATACCATTTGCGGCTGATTTCGTTTGCCTTAGGCATATAAGTTGACATAATCATTCTCCTTTTGATAATATTTCCTCCCGCGCAGACGCAATAACGCTGATACGGGAAAACCGGTTCGGGCATAATGCAGGCAGTTAGGCACGGCATAAACGCCCGTCCGACGCGACATTGTCAATTATACATGAAGAAAAAGCCAAAGTCAAAGGTCAAATTGCCGAATTTTTAAAATATATCCCTAAATCTCTTTAAATCTCTGCAAATTGCTCTGTTTCTCTCTGTTTCTCACATTTCATTTTATTTTTTGCAGCTTAACTGTAATACAGGTTTGGCCTTTAGGCAGGTAACGATACAGAACATTTTTATTTCCGTGTGGCTTATAACTCTTTTTGACAAAGTTGCTAACGGAAAGGGTAAAGGCTCAGCCTTTCCGCTGCTCTTTTTTACGTTTCTATTGTAATCCTACAATAGATTTACGCAATATTTTACAAAAAGTATTGCAAAAATGAAAATAATGGTGTATACTATAATATGACAATAAAACGCGCGGGAGCTTGTACTACAGGCTGAGAGGAAGGTGTGACCTTCGACCGTACCTGATTTGGATAATGCCAACGTAGGGAACGCTTGAAAAAGCCTTTTACAGTAAGCTGTCCGGATCGGGCAGCTTTGTTTTTTGTCTTATTCTTTTGAAAGGAAGTGAAGAACGGTTCCCGATATCATTCGGGCGGCACGGGAGGGGAGCGCCTTTTGTACCGAAATTCCCGCCGCAGAAGCGGGACATAACAGCGATGGGAAGCCGTGTTCCGGCGTGAGAGGAAGCCATTAAGCTTCGACCGACCAAACGCGGTTTTTCCGCGGCGGAAATGATTCCGCATATTTTTGGGAGCGACGCTGTTATGCCGTTCTCAATTTATTTCAAAGGAGAATTATTATGAAAACATCGCAAACAATTCAAACGAAAAAATTATGTATCGCCTGCATTCTGTGCGCCGCAGCTGTGGTTGGAAGTATGTTTTCCTTTCCCGTTTTCGGCAGCAGATGCGCTCCTGTGCAGCATATGGTGAACGTCCTCTGCGCGGTTATTCTAGGACCTTGGTACGGCTTGGGAGTTGCCTTCACCGCAAGCCTTATCCGCAACATTTTCGGTCTGGGCAGCCTTATGGCTTTTCCCGGAAGTATGTTCGGCGCGCTGCTCTGCGGGATAATGTACAGCAAGACAAAAAATCTTCCCCTTACGCTTATAGCCGAGGTTTTCGGCACGGCTATTTTAGGCGGACTCTGCGCGTATCCCGTTGCAATATTTCTCATGGGACAAAGCGCGGGTGAGATCGCTTTTTATGCTTACATAGTTCCGTTTTTGATATCAACAGTCGGCGGTTCTGTCCTGTCGGGAATACTGCTGACGGCTGTAGGCAAAACGGGAGTTATCAAACGTCTTGCGGAATAGTAAACGGAGGTCGCGAAAATGTTTAAGGAAATGCTTGAAAACGTCAGGGAACGCTGTCCCCTGATCCATAATATCACAAATTACGTTACGGTAAACGACTGCGCAAATATTCTGCTTGCCTGCGGAGGGTCGCCGATCATGTCCGACGATATCGGCGAGGTGGAGGATATCACGTCCATTTGCGGCGGTCTGAACATCAACATCGGAACGCTCAACAGCCGCACCATTCCCGCGATGCTTGCGGCGGGCAAAAAAGCCAACGAGCTTGGACACCCCGTCCTGCTCGACCCCGTGGGCGCGGGAGCGTCCGCGCTGAGAACGGATACCGCTTTGAAGCTTCTGGACGAGGTAAAGTTCACGGTCATTCGCGGAAATATTTCCGAAATAAAAACTCTTGCCGCGGGAAGCGGTACGACAAAAGGCGTTGACGCTGATTCTGCCGACCGTGTTGACGAGGAAAATTTAGAGCGCGTTTGTGACTTTGTGAAATCCTTTGCCGCTAAAATCGGAGCGGTAATTGCCGTTACGGGGGCGATTGATATTGTTGCCGACGGTGAAAAGGCTTACTGTATTTTTAACGGACATCCCATGATGAGCTGCGTTACGGGAACAGGCTGTCAGCTTTCCGCAATGACGGCGGCGTATGTTACGGCAAATCCCGAAAATGTTCTTGAAGCTGCCGCCGCTGCTGTGTGCGTAATGGGAGTGTGCGGGGAGATCGCACATGAGAGGCTTTCCGAAAGGGACGGAAATTCGTCCTATCGGAATTATATTATTGACGCGGTTTATAATCTGAGCGGCGGTATTTTGGAGAAGCGGGCGAGGTATAAGGTACTGTAAAATTATTTTATAGTATGCGTTGTTGAAAACAGTCCTCCGGACTGTTTTCAAGGGTTACTGTGCTGCGTACTGTAACAAGGAGGGGCGGTCGTGTTCGCCCCTCCTCGAAACGCTGTCGCGTTTCTCACCTCCTGCTCCGTTTTGAACGATATGCGCCTGCGGGCGCGGGAGGGGTATTTCGCGCTCTGCGGAGCGCGACCAAAGGGCTCTGCCCTTTGGAAACTCGCAGCCTTGAAAGGCTGGCGAACTTTTTGCATAAAGGGACTTTTCATTTTGTTGCGTTTTCGTTTCTTGTCCCTTAAACTCTTACTTCTAACAGGAAAGGAATTGCTTTATGAAATGTTCAAAGGAAGTCATGCTTCTTTACGCTGTCACTGACAGAAGCTGGGTGGGAAAGCAGACCCTGTACGAACAGGTTGAATCCGCTCTGAAAGGCGGTGCGACCTGCATACAGCTTCGCGAAAAGGAACTTGACGAAACCACTTTTCTTGAAGAAGCCGTTGCCTTAAAAAAACTCTGCGGAAGCTACGGTGTGCCGCTTATAATCAACGACAATATTGACATTGCAATAAAGTGCGGTGCGGACGGCATACACGTGGGGCAGTCTGACATGGAAGCGGCGAACGTCCGCAAAGCCGTGGGGGACAAAATGATCATCGGCGTATCCGCTCAGACCGTGGAGCAGGCTCTTGCCGCCCAAAGCGCGGGAGCGGATTATCTTGGCGTGGGAGCGGTTTTCCCAACCTCCACGAAGCTTGACGCAAGCGAGGTCTCACACCAAAAGCTGAAAGAAATTTGCGCCGCCGTTGACATTCCCGTTACAGCGATAGGCGGCATAAACAAAGGCAATATCGCGGAGCTTTCGGGAACAGGCGTTGACGGCGTTGCTCTCGTTTCCGCAATATTTGCCGCCGAAAACATAGAGGAGGAATGTAAGCTTCTGAAAAAGCTTTCATATGAAATGGTCTCAAAATAATTTGCAGACCCAGCAGCGGCAAATCGGGGGCACCACCTTTTGCCGCTATAGAAAAATAATGCATCAAAAAGGAGAATTTAAATGAAAACAGCATTATCAATCGCCGGAAGTGATTCCAGCGGAGGCGCCGGTATTCAGGCTGATATCAAGACAATGACCATGAACGGAGTTTATGCCATGAGCGCGGTAACGGCTCTCACGGCGCAGAACACCACGGGCGTGGCGGGAATATCGGAGGTCTCACCCGAATTTTTGAAAAGTCAGATCGACATGGTTTTTGGGGACATTTACCCCGACGCGGTAAAAATCGGTATGGTATCCTCCGCGGAGCTTATTTCGGCAATCGCCGAACGGCTGATGTTTTACGGAGCAAAAAACATTGTGGTCGATCCCGTTATGGTCGCAACAAGCGGCTCAAAGCTTCTTAAAACGGACGCGGTATCCGCTTTGGTGGAAAATCTTCTGCCCCTTGCGGCTGTGGCAACGCCAAACATTCCCGAAGCGGAAATTCTGTCTGGCATGACTATCCGCACAAGGGAGGACATGGAGTCCGCCGCGAAAAAGATCGCCGAAGAAAATTCCTGCGCCGTATTGTTAAAGGGCGGACATTCCCTCAGCGACGCGGACGACGTTCTTTACAGCAATGGCTCGGCAAAATGGTTTAAGGGAAAGCGTATTGACAACCCCAATACCCACGGCACGGGCTGTACTCTGTCAAGCGCGATAGCGGCAAATATTGCAAAGGGATTTTCCCTTGATGAGGCCGTAGAAAGAGCCAAGGACTATATTTCCGAAGCCCTCGCCGCAATGCTTGATCTGGGAAAGGGAAGCGGCCCTATGAACCACGCTTTCGGTCTTGTCGGAAAATTCTCGGAAGAGAAAAACTGAATACACAAAAGGAGAACTTAAAATGAGTACACAAGCTTATAAAACACAAATGGAAGCCGCCCGCAAGGGCATTGTTACCCGCGAACTGAAAATCGTTGCGGAAAAGGAAAAGATGTCCGTGGAGGAGCTTATGCCGCTGGTTGCAAGTGGAAAGGTTGTTATCCCCGCCAACAGAAACCACGCCTGTCTCGACC
The DNA here is from genome assembly GCA_014799785.1 of Ruminococcus sp. GTDB lineage: Bacteria > Bacillota > Clostridia > Oscillospirales > Ruminococcaceae > RGIG8773. The sequence continues at coordinate 13,366 of JAAVHI010000062.1, read as the reverse complement.
CCGAGGGCGTTGGCTCTATGCTCCGCACGAAGATAAACGTTAATCTGGGAGTTTCCCGCGACTGCAAGGATTACGACATTGAGATGAAAAAAGTAATGTCCGCGGTAGATCTGGGCGCGGAGGCTATCATGGACTTGTCCAGCCACGGCAACACCCAGCCGTTCCGCCAAAAGCTGACAACGGAGTGTCCTGCCATGATAGGAACTGTTCCCGTTTATGACAGCGTTATCCATTATCAGCGCGACCTTGACACCCTTACCGCAAAGGACTTTATAGACGTTGTGCGTCTCCACGCGCAGGACGGCGTGGACTTCGTTACCCTCCACTGCGGCATTACCCGCAAGACCATCGACCAGATACGCAAGCACAAGCGTAAGATGAATATAGTTTCCCGCGGCGGCTCGCTGGTTTTTGCGTGGATGTGCATGACTGGCGAGGAAAATCCTTTCTACGAATACTATGATGAAATTCTCGACATTTGCAGGGAGTACGACGTTACCGTCTCTTTGGGGGACGCCTGCCGTCCCGGCTGTCTTGCGGACGCTACCGACGTTTGCCAGATTGAAGAGCTTGTCCGTCTGGGAGAGCTTACCAAACGCGCATGGGAAAAGGACGTTCAGGTAATGGTCGAGGGACCGGGACACGTTCCCATGGATCAGATCGCGGCTAATATGAAGGTTCAGCAGACAATATGCATGGGCGCGCCGTTCTACGTTCTGGGGCCTCTCGTTACGGACATTGCCCCCGGCTACGACCACATCACGGGCGCTATCGGCGGAGCTATCGCCGCAATGAACGGAGCGGCGTTCCTGTGTTACGTTACCCCCGCGGAGCATTTGGCTCTGCCCAATGTTGAGGACGTTAAGCAGGGCATTATCGCAAGCAGAATTGCCGCCCATGCCGCGGATATCGCAAAGGGAGTACGGGGCGCAAGGGACATCGACGACCGCATGGGAGACGCCCGCCGCGCTTTGGACTGGGACGCTCAGTGGGAATGCGCTCTCGACCCCGAAACCGCTAAAGCAATCAGAGCCGACCGTTCCCCCGAACACGACGACACCTGTTCCATGTGCGGAAAATTCTGCGCGGTGCGGAGCATGAACAAGGCTCTGAACGGTGAACATATTGATATCCTGTAAGCTTATCCTAATTCGCGATAAAAGTGTAGACAAAAATTCTGCACAAAAACCATATATGCAAGTTTTTGCTTGAATTTTTGTACACTTTTTGATCGTGAATTAGTATTACATAAAAATCCGTGCCATAACAAAACGGCACGGATTTTTGTTTTTCACGAGAACACAGCCTGACTTCTGCGGTAGCTGTCGTTGTCCTTTTGGGCAAGCTCGCTTTGGACGCTTGCAAGCTGCTTCTGAAGCTTCGCGGCTTCCTCGTCGGACGCGGAACGAAGCTGCTGTTTAAGACGCTCGGCTTTTTCTTTCAGACGCTTCAGCTCCCTGTCCACCTTGTCGGTATTGCAGGTGCATTCCTCCGATTCGGATTTTTCCTTTTCGGGTTCGTCTGCGGACTTATCGGGCTTGTCGGAACTGTCCGACTTGTTCGGGTCGTCGAACCTTATTCCGTGACCGCCGTTTTCGTCCTGCTCCATGCTGTAGAGACCGATAGGTTCGTCCTTTTCGGAGGGTATGTATTCGTCCCGCTTGGAGACGGCGTTTTCCTTCGCGGCACTTTTCGGCGACGGCTTCTCCGTCTGCCTTGCGCTTTGGATATTTTGCATAACGCCGATACCGCCGCTGTTTTCGATCTTCATTGTATCACCTCCTTTCCGCTTTATTTCATATGTCATGCATTCTCGTCAAGATAAAGCTGCACTCTTGTTTGTATCAAGGCAGCAACGTCCTCGGCAGTCTTTGAGCCGTTAAAATAGTAGGCTGCCTCCTCCGTGATTATTTCCAGCACGCTTTCGTTGTAGGACATGATACCGTTCGCAGAAGCTATAACCTCGTTCATTTTGTCGATATCACCCTGCTTCATCGCGTCGATATTGCTAACGCCAACCGAGAGCGCCATTCCGCCCATCATGACCATCGGATTAATAACGCGGTCGGGGTTATACTTCATGGCAGAGGCGGCGTATTTTTCGAGAGAATCTTTTCTCACAGGGAACTTGTCGGCGCAGTCCTGATATTCGGGAAGAAGCAATGTTCTGACGAACTCCCACGCGCCCTCCTTGTTTGCGGATTTTTCGGCTACAGAAAATCCCGAATCCACCACAAAGGACGTGCCTATCCTGTTTGTGCAGGGGAAACCCAGCGCGGTCACCTTTGCGTCGAACTGGGTATGCTCAAAGCAGATAATGTCGGTATAGTCCGTGAGATATGCCACCATAAGCAGTGCGCTTTCGTCGGAAAACATGGTATCGAAACGGCTCCAGAAAGCGTCGTCGAAGTAGCTGTCAAAGTCGATGTCGTTTATATGACCGTTTGCAAATTCCAGTATTTTGATAAAATATTCGGAGTTGAAATCACAGCTCCCGTTTTTGAAGTCGATAAATTCGCTTCCCGACATTTCCATTGCATACCGCAGAATGTCGGTTTTTGTGAAGCCTGCGAACAGCTCCGTTTCGGGAGACCTTGAAGCCGAGATCTCGTTCAGCTTGTCAACGGTAATACCCATATTATTGCCGAAAATGGAGGTCTTGCCCAGAACCGTGTAGACCGTAAAGCTGTCGGTAAAGCGATAAAGCTTTCCGTCTGTCTCAAAAGATGAAAGCAGATTGGGTACAAAATCGTCACGGCTAAGCTCGCTGTCGTTGTCGATGAAGTCATACAGGTCGGCGAAAATTCCCTTTGTAATGTAGGTCTCCGTGGGAGTGTATGAGCCTGTGATAAGTATGTCGGGGACGTTTCCGCTGGTCAGGTCAAGGTTGAGCTGACTGATATTGTCGTACTTGTATTCCTTAATTGTAACAAAATATTTGTCGCTTACCGCGTTGAATTTTACCACCTGATTTTTGATGTGGCTTGAAATGCTGTACTCATCGCCCGCAAGGATAATTTCCTTTTTATCGCCCGTTGAGACAAGCTGTTTAGTAAGCTTCGAGAACTTGGGGTACTCGTAGGGAAAGCTTTTTCCCGCGCAGACGAAAGTGTCATTCCCCGCGTAGAAAACGTCGCTTGCCTCGATAACGCTCACTCCCGCCTTTACCCAGTCCAGAAGCTTTTGAGGCTCTTCGCCGATATTCCAGCTGTAAAGCGCCTCGTTGTCGTAAACATAAAAATCCGTATCAACGCCGTTGCCGCTGATAATATGATTGTTGTAGCCCTCGAAAGGCATATCAACGGTTTCCGGCTTTTCCTCCGAAACCCCGTCGGGAATGTCAAGCTTGTTCAGCTCGTATTCGCTGCCTGTCCAGACCCATACGTACATCCCGCCGTTTTTGTCCGTAACAAAAGCCTGTATGCCGTTTCCGACGCTTATAAAGCCCTTAAAGCCGCCGTCCTTGTCAAGGACTATAATGTCGCTGTAGTCGGTAATATAAAAGTTTCCGCTGCCGTCAATACCGAAACGATAGACATACAGACCGTTGGGGAAATACTTTTCCACCGAAGCGGTAAAATCCACCGAACCTGTTTCTGTGCCGTTTTCGTCAATGGTTTTCAGCAAATACTTTGGGCTTTCCTCCGTTCCGTCCGTATAAACATAATACCCGTTTCCGTCGGGAGTAAATATGGTTTCCGACACACCTGCATTATCTTCGCGGGAGCAGAGCTGCACCGATTTGAAGCCGCTTCCGTCTGTGTTTGCAATATTCAGGAAACCGTCCATGCCCTCGCCGTCGCGTTCGGGGTATTTCATGGACGTGAAGTAAATTTTGTCCCCATAGTAAGCAAACTCGTCGTAATCGCCAGTGATCTCCTCGTTAAGCTCCGCGGAGGCGGCGCGGTAGGCGTATTCCTCCGAGGCGGTTTGAGTATCGTTTCCGTCCGTATTTTTTTCGCAGGCGGCAAGAGACAGCGCAGTCACCGCCGCCAATACTGCCGCGGAAATTCTTTTGATAAGCTTTTTCATTTTGGTTTCCCTTTCTGTTGAGAATCGTTCTATTGTAGTAGAACGTAACTATATTCTATCACAATAGAATGATCTTGTCAAGAAGTTTTCCAAAAAAATTACCCTTGCCGCCAAAGCATGACGACAAGGGTCTGTTTTTTTATTTAAGCACGCACTGCAACAGCGGTGCGAATACCGCAAATCCCAGCCCGATAAGAAGCTGCTTCCCCGTCAGCGGGACGGTGCAGAATATCACCTGAAGCCACGGCAGATACAAAGCCGCAAATATTACCGCAACCGATACCGTTACCGCAAGGATAAGCTTTTTATTGTTCCAGTAGGGGACGGTGAAAATATTTTTCCGCTCCGATTTGCACTCGAACACATGGAACAATTGCGACATTACCAGCGTGAACAACGCCGCCGTCCGCGCCGCTGGAACGCTTCCCGTAAGAATATTTATCGCGGTAAAGCTGCCAAGCGTACAAAGTCCGATAAGCACGCCGCGGAAAATAATTTTCTGCATGAGACCGTCCGAGAAAAAGCTTTCGTCCGACTTTCGGGGAGGCTTTTTCATGTTCTCCTTTTCGGGCGGTTCAACGCCTAAAGCAATGGCGGGAAGTCCGTCCGTAACAAGATTTACAAGCAGTATCTGTGTAGGCAGCAGCACCATTGGCATACCCATGATAATTCCAAGAAACATCGTCAGCACCTCGCCGATATTGCAGCTTAACAAATATCGGACAAATTTTCTTATGTTGGCGTAAACTCCCCGTCCCTGCTCAACTGCGCCCACAAGGGTTGCAAAGTTGTCGTCCAGCAGAACTACGTCGGCGGCTTGCTTGGTAACGTCCGTTCCCGTTATCCCCATTGCAACGCCGATGCTCGCCTCCTTTACTGCGGGAGCGTCGTTTACGCCGTCGCCCGTCATGGTGACGATATCGCCCCGCTTCTTGAACGCGCGGACTATCCTGAGCTTGTCGGCGGGATTTACACGGGCGAAAACCGCCGTCCTGCCGATAACCTCGTCAAGCTCTCCGTCGGACATTTTCGCAAGCTCCGCGCCCGTGAAAACAAGGTCGCCCTCGTGCATTATGCCAGCCTGCTTTGCGACTGCGGCGGCGGTATTTTTGTGGTCGCCCGTTATCATGACCGTCCTGATGTGCGCGCTTCTGCAAAGCTTTACAGCCTGCTTTGCTTCGGGGCGGGGCGGGTCAAGCATACCCTCCAGACCGAGGAATATCATTCCTCCGTCGGCGGCGGACAAACCGTCCGTGTAGGAAGCACCGTTCAGGTCTTTTTTGCAGAGGGCAAGTACGCGCAGAGCCTTTTCGGTCATGCGCTCGTTTGCGGCAAGAATTTCCCGCCGTCTCGAAGCCGTCAGGGAAACGACCCCGCCGTCGGTAAGAACGAACGCGCACCTGTCAAGAATAACGTCCACCGAGCCTTTTGTGTAAGCCGTCCTGCCGCCTGTCTCGCGGTATATTACCGTCATACAGCGGCTTTCGCTGTCAAAGGGTATCTCGTCCAGCTTTTTTCTGTCGGACAGCTTTTCGGCAGTGATACCGCCTTTAGCCGCCGCTATCAGCAGCGCGGCTTCGGTAGGGTCTCCCGTGACCGTCCATTCGCCTCCCGCGGTAAGCTTTCCGCGCTCCCTTGCGGAAACGTTCTTTTTTGTGCTTATCGCCGCGCTTGTGCAGAGTGCGCCGCATATCAGCATTTCCCTGAGAGCCGTTTCCGAAGCGGGATTAACGCGTGTCCCGCCGCAGGTTATCTCTCCCGCTATCTTGTAGCCGCTGCCCGAAAAATTGTACTCCCTGCCGCTGTTCGCCGTGTTGCCCGAACAGTAAGCTTTTGTAACGGTCATTTTATTTTCGGTAACGGTACCCGTCTTGTCGGTGCAGATGACAGAAGCGCAGCCTAAGGTCTCAACGGAATGAAGCTTATGAACGAGGGCGTTTTTCTTTAACATTCTGCTTACCGCAAGCGCAAGAGCAATAGTGACCGTAGCGGGAAGTCCCTCGGGAATAGCCGCAATTGCAATGGTAATGCCCGTCATAAGCATATCGAAAGCAGGTTCGCCGCGAAGTATTCCAGCTCCCGCAACTGCCGCGCAGACAACAAGACATATTACGGCAATGACCTTTCCAAGCTCTGCAAGACGTTTTTGCAGGGGCGTAAGTTCTTCCTCTATCTCGGTGAGCATTCCCGAAATTTTTCCCATTTGGGCGTTTACGCCCGTGGCGATAACACGTGCTTCCGCCGCGCCCTTGGTTATGACAGTTCCGCTGTAAACAATGTTTGATTTGCCTATGGAATTGTCCTCGTCGGAGGTGCTGCCTGCTTCCTTTAAGACCGCCGCGGATTCGCCCGTGAGAATACTTTCCTCAGCGTGAAGACCCTTTGCTTCGAGCAGTACCGCGTCGGCGGGAACCTTGTCTCCCGCTTCGAGCCTGACGATATCACCCGTTACAAGCTCCGCCGCGGGGACGGAAACAAGCACGCCGTCCCGATAGCATTTAGCCGACGGAGCGGTCATGCTTTCCAAAGCAATAAGGGTCTTTTCGGTTTTGTACTCCTGAATAAATCCCAATATGGCGTTGAGAAGCACTATTATAATTATTGTTACCGCGTCGTAAATTTCCCCAAGAAAGAAAGATACCACCGTTGCCGCAAGGAGTATCATTATCATAACGTCGCGGAACTGTCCGAGAAATATTCTGACGGGACGGGCTTTTTTCTCCTTGGCGAGAGTGTTTGTGCCCTGCTTTTTAAGACGCTCCGCAGCGTCGGCGGAGGAAAGTCCCTTTTCTGGGGACGAGTATGGCTTGTCAAGTTTATCGAGAATTTCAAGCATAAGAACACCTCATTTGCTTTATGAAAAAATATGGGAGCGGTCTTGTCCGTTAAATAATATTCGGACAGGCGGGGAAATAGAACATGAAAGCTTTATGCGGGTGAATATTGATTCGGCGCACATTGCGCTGTGAAACCAAACCTATAGACAGCTTTGCCGTCTGAAGCCGCTGCATTTGCCTCTACTGCTGCCGAAATTATGCAAGTTTTACTTTTCAAAGCTGCAAATTTCAGTAAAATAGTGCGATTTTAATATTGAAATGTGTCGGAAAGTATGTTATAATAAATTTATCTTTTAGAAAAAAAGAAAGGGAGAATTACAAATGATGGAAATAAAAGTTACAAGAACCGAAGCTCCCAAAGCGAAGCCTGCCGACGAAAGCAAGCTCAGCTTCGGCAAGATATTCACCGACCACATGTTTTTGATGAACTACGACGAGGGTCAGGGCTGGCACGACGCAAGGATCGTCCCCTACGGACCTATCCCCATGGATCCCGCTTCCATGTGCCTGCACTACGGTCAGGCGGACTTCGAGGGCATGAAAGCCTACAGGACTGCTTCGGGCAGGATACAGCTTTTCCGTCCCGACAAAAATATGGCGAGACTGAACGTTTCCAACGACCGTCTCTGCATACCCAAGATCGACGAGGCGTTTGCAGTTGAAGCGGTAAAAACTCTTGTTAAGGTTGACGAGGACTGGGTACCCCACGCAGACGGAACGTCCCTTTATATCCGTCCCTATGTTTTTGCGGTTGACCCTATGCTGGGAGTACACCCCGCGAAGCACCTTATCTTTGCGATAATCATGTCCCCCGTTGGCGCGTATTACGCAGACGGACTTGCTCCCGTAAAGATCTACGTTGAGGAAAATTATGTCCGTGCAGTATCCGGCGGTACGGGCTTCACAAAGGCTGCGGCGAACTATGCTATCTCCCTCAAGGCTCAGGACGAAGCTGAGAAGCAGGGTTACGCGCAGGTACTCTGGCTTGACGGCGTACACAAAAAGTACATCGACGAGGTAGGCGCAATGAACGTGTTCTTTGTTGTTGACGGCGAAGTAATCACACCCGGTCTGGACAGAGGCTCCATACTCAGCGGTATCACAAGAATGTCCTGCATAGAGCTGCTGAAATCCATGAACTATAAGGTTACCGAGCGGGATATCGAGATCGGCGAGCTTGTAAAGGCTTACGACGAGGGCAAGTTCGACGAGGCGTTCGGCACAGGTACGGCTGCGGTAATTTCTCCCGTGGGCGAGCTTAAATACGGCGATAAGGTAATGACCATAAACGACGGCAAGATCGGCGCGATCTCCCAGAAGCTTTACGATACGCTTACAGGTATCCAGTGGGGCAAGATCGAGGATACTCACAAGTGGACTGTTCCCGTTGGCGAGTGCTGCTGCAAATAACAAGGCTGAGCCTTGACCCGCGTCACCCCCATTGTTAAATGCTGCATATTTGCAGTTTGGCACAGCCCCCTCAAGGGGGCTGTGAGGAATGTCGGGTAATTTACAATAATAAAAAGTCGGACGGATATTTTTATCCGTCCGACTTTTTTATAATTTTTTTGGAATTAAGACATTTTGCCTTTTAAAATCGTGTTATTGTCAGAGGGACAAAAGAGTACTCATTTTACCCTTATCCGAAAAGAAAGCAGGTGAACGTAATTGAACGCGGATAACCGTGAGCTTGAAGAGCTGTACAGCCGTAATGCGGACATGGTCTATCGGATATGCTTTATGCGGCTCAAATCAGCCGAGGAAGCGGAGGACGCGGTGCAGAATATTTTTCTGAGATATCTGAAAAAGCCAAAGGAATTTTCGGACTCCGAGCATGAAAAGGCATGGTTCATTACCGCCGCGCGAAATTACTGCAAGGACGTTTTCAAATTCTGCGGACGGCTTCGGCGGGTGGATATGGAAAGTCTCCCCGAACAGGCGGAGACGGCGGGAAATCCCGAAAACGAGGAGAGCGAGCTTTTTGAAAAGCTGATGTCCCTGCCCGAAAAATACAGGGAAATTCTGTACCTTTATTATTACGAGGACTACCCTACCAAGGAGATAGCAAAGCTTCTCGGGCGCAACGAAAGTACCGTCAGGACTCAACTTTCCAAGGGCAGAGAACGTCTTAAAAAGCTGCTTCAAAAATAACGCGAAAGGAAATGATATTATGGATATAAACGAGAAAAAAATTACTGCGGCCTTTGAAAATCTTAATCCTACCGTGGAACAGAAGGAGCGCGTATACGAAAATATTCTTAACGCAAAAAATGCGGAAACTGTTGGCGCGAAAAAAATCTCGTCGGGACGTTTCCGCGGAAAACGCATGGGGTCTGTCATCGCGGCAGCGGCGGCTGTTCTTGCGACGGGAACGCTGGCGGTCTCGGCGCTGGGACTTATTGATCTGCAAGCCGCATTCGGAAGAATTTTCGACAAGGACGTTGACAAGCTTGAAGCGATAACGACAGCCTCCGAGGATTACGTTACCGAGGGCGACGGCAGGCTGTCCCTGAGCCTTATGGCGGTGGGCGGCACGGAGACCGAGGCTATCGGAGCGATAAAGATAGTCAGGAACGACGGCGGGATTTTCCCGGATGAACTGGTTCTGCACAGCTTTGATTACTCGGTCGAAAATGACAGGAACAGCGGCATGAGCTATGACCTGACTGTGGAAAACGAGACCACGGCTGTTTTACAGTTCCGTATCTTTTCGGACAGAACCATTAAAGGAAGTACTGCCACACTGACATTTAACACAATATGCGACGGCAGCGCTTATCAAAGAGCGTTTCAGAGCATATGGTGGCAAAGCGCTGAGACGGAGGATTATGAAAAGGCGATCGAGGACTACAGCGCGGTAATTCTTGAGGGCGGCTGGAGCATAACCTTCCCTCTGGATTACAATTCCGAGTGCCTGACGGTTGACACGCAGATTCCCGTCAAGCTCAGAACCTTTGAAGTTACCGACAGCGGCGCGCATAACTTCTCCGATATCGGCGCGACCGTTACAAGGATCGGCTATTCAGCAATATCTGCGGATATTACTTTTGAGGGAGACTATCCTGTACTCTATCTTCCCGCATTGGAAGTATCATTTTATCTTTCCGACGGAAGCGAAATGAAAGCACGACAGATGGATCTTTTTGCCAGTCCTTACGATTATGACGGAGAATATATTCTCCATTGCAGCTTTGATTATCCCGTAGATGTCAATGACATTGAAAAGATCACCGTAAACGGCACTCCCATAGAGCTTAAATAATTCTTGAACGGGGACTTCCGATGCATTTTGGTCGGAAGTCCCCGTCTGTTTTGGTTTATACTGTTTCTATATCAAACTGTAGACTTTTGTCTATAGTTTGATTATTGATTAGTATTACAAAACGGTTAAAATTTCGGAGCGCATAAGTTAAAATAAACCAATTTTTTTGCCCTTTTTGTGCAAACTGCCCGAAAGTAATAAAAAAATTTCCAAAAAAATGTGATAAAAAACATTGAAAAAAGCTTTTATTTTGTCCGCAGTTATGGTATAATATTAATGCTGTAAAAATGGATCAATTCTTATACGGCGCATACTGCCGTCCGAACGGGGGCAAGGTGTGCGCAATTGCTGCGAATATCTGTATTAACGCGGTCACTGCACCGCTTGGGAGAGAATTATTTTTGGAAAAATTTATTATAAAGGGCGGCCGCCGTCTCGAAGGGGAAGTCGAGATCAGCGGCGCAAAAAATGCTGTAGCTGCAATTATTCCCGCAGTTATCCTTTCGGACGAGCCTTGTGTGCTCGAAAATATCCCCGACATCAGCGACGTTTCCATAAGCCTGCGCATTCTTTACGAAATGGGCGCAACCGTTGTTTTTCTTGACAAGACTACCGTTAAAATAGACGCTTCGGGTATCACAGACCCCATCGTTCCCTACGAAATGGCTAAGCATATGCGTGCTTCATACTATTTCCTCGGAACGCTTCTCGGCAAGTTCGGCAGGGCGAGAGTATCCATGCCGGGCGGCTGCTATCTTGGCGACCGTCCCATAGATCAGCACCTGAAAGCCTTTGCCGCTTTGGGGGCGACCTGCTCGATCGACCACGGCATGATAGACGTCCGCTCGGACGGTCTGTACGGTACTCAGATATATTTCGACATGGTAACGGTTGGAGCGACCATTAATGCCATGCTTGCGGCTGTAAAGGCTACGGGCATGACCGTTATCGAAAATGCCGCAAAGGAACCCCACATAGTAGACCTTGCAAACTTCCTTAACTCTATGGGCGCGGATATTATGGGCGCGGGTACCGATGTTATAAAAATTCGCGGCGTAAAGCGTCTCAAGGGCGCGACCTACGCTATCATTCCCGACCAGATAGAGGCGGGTACTTTTATGGTCGCTGCGGCGGCTACTCGCGGAAACGTCCTTATCAAGAACGTTATTCCCAAGCACCTTGAAAGCATTACCGCAAAGCTTGAAAAGATCGGCGTAAACGTTGAGGAGTTCGACGAAAGCATACGCATTTCCGTGGACGGCCCGCTGGTCAAGACAAGCGTCAAGACAATGCCTCACCCCGGCTTCCCTACCGATATGCAGCCTCAGATATCCACGCTGCTGTGTCTTGCGGAGGGTACGAGCATTGTTACGGAGGGCATTTTCGACAACCGTTTCAGATATGTTGACGAGCTTCGCAGAATGGGCGCGGATATTTCCGTGGACGGCAAGGTTGCCGTTATCGAGGGGGTAGGCTCTCTCATGGGCGCACCTGTGACGGCTCCCGACCTGAGAGCTGGCGCGGCGCTTGTCATCGCGGGACTTGCGGCAAAGGGCGTTACCGAAATAGAGGATATTTACCACATTGAGCGCGGATATGAAAACTTCGAGGAAAAGCTCCGCGGTCTGGGCGCAGATATCACCAAAAAGAGCGTTCCCGGCGCGGCTGTCAGAAAGGCTGTTATCTGACCGTACAAAATAAAAAATCACGGCTTGCCGATCATGGCAAGCCGTTTTTGTTATTAGTAAAGCTTCGGAAGCTCATCAAGAGTGATAACATACTCGTCGTTGTAAATTTCCTTGAGGACTGCGGTGTCGTTATGGTCGGTGATGTAATCGGTGTGCCATGTCATGAACCATACCCAGTCGGCTTTTCCATCGGTAAGCTGCTTCGCAGTGGGGATACGTCCGCACTCGTGGAAGCATACGGGCATTTCCTTGCCCACAACGTCCTGAACCTTGGTATAAAGATTTGCATTCGCGCCGTCGCTGTAGGAATCTGCGCCCGCAATGTCAACGTACTCGTCGCCCGGATACCACTTGTCGTAATCTCTGCCGTTGCCCGAATAGCCCAGAACCCAGATAAGGTTGTCAAGCTTCCAGTAGTTTGTGTAGCGGTCGTACATGATGCGCCAGAGCTTTACAAAGTTGTCAGCTCCGCCTTTGCCCCACCAGAACCAGCCGCCGTCGAACTCATGGAAAGGTCTCCACAGCACGGGAATATTCTTTTCTTTCAGCTCCTTTAAAGCTTCGGCAGCCTTGTCCATGCCTGCGATAAGAGCCTTATACTCGGCAGTACCCTCAGTAAGCGCCTTGTCCCAGTCGGCGATCTCGGTTTTCATGCACTCGTCCCAGCTGTGACTGAAATCCGAACCGCAGTGCCAGCAGATAGTTACTATACCGCCCTTTTCGTGCCACTCAACGGCGCGCTTGTTCACGCCCGCGAAGTCGTCGTTCATGTAGTCGAGACCTCTTATGGCGGGATACTTGCCGGTATTTTTATAGATGTAGTCAAACTCGTACTGGTCGCTGCCCATCCATGTGGACTCCTGCTGTCCCGAAATAATTTTGGTGCGGTAAACATCCGAAATATATTCGTACAGAGCCTGTGCTTCCTTTGAAGCATCGGGGTTTGACAGCTTGGGCTTATTATTTGCGGAGACGGAAGCTTCATCTGCTGAAGCGACGGGGGTATCAATGTCTGCTGAAGCATTTCCCGTATCCGCGCCGCAGGATACCGTTGAAACTGTTACTGCCATAACGGCAGCCACTGCAAGAAATTTTTTCACTGACATCATAATAAATTTTTCACGGACAGAGCCGTGTACTCCTTTCGTAAAGATTTGTGATCATGTTTTAAGTTTAGCATATTTTTGGGTAAGGGTCAATTCTTTTAAAGCAATTTGGCGTATTTTACAAAACGTCGAGAAATTCTTGTGTATTTCCACACGTAAATTAGTTTGGGATGATAAATTTTGATTTAGGCGGGGAGCCCCCGCGGGCCGAGTCACCCCCAATGTGAAATGTTCGGAACATTAATTTTGCTATGCCCCCTCAAGGGGGCGGGCAGATTTGTCGGATGCCTAATTTGCTTGATTTTTCTATGTCAGGCTTACTCCTCATACAGAACCCATACCCCGCTAAAGCAATATTTATTAATTAAACGATTTGATAATGTTTCCTCCATTCCCTTGACTTTTTTGCCCGCTGACACTATAATATAAATATATGTATCG
>JAAVHI010000061.1 GCA_014799785.1 Ruminococcus sp. | reverse complement strand
CGCTCCCCCTCGGAATGGCTGTCGCCATTCCTCACCCCTTTCACCGTTTTGAACGATATGCGCCTGCGGGCGCGGGGAGGGAATTTCGCGCTCTGCGGAGCGCGACCAAAGGCTCCGCCCTCTGGACTTCTGCGAGCTGGGCTCAGCTCGACCAGCTGATGTCGGCGGCTTCGCCGCCTAAAAGGTTGCTACTTACTGCGTAGTGCGCTAAATCAAAATTTATCTGCCCAATCGGCGGTGTAATCTTGTAAAATATTCTTAAATATCGGAAAATGGTATTGAAAAATTATTTGAAATGAGGTAAAATAAGGTTAAAGGAACTTATTTGAAAGGAATGGTTTTTATGAGTACAATTCTTGTAACAGGCGGCGCGGGCTTTATCGGCAGCCACACCTGTGTGGAGCTGTTGAATGCGGGTCACGATATCGTTGTTATGGACAACTTCTCCAACTCAAAGCCCGAAGCGCTGAACCGCATCAAAAAGATCACGGGCAAGGATTTCAAATTCTACGAAACGGATATCCTCGATTATGAGGGTACGCTCAAAATATTCAAGGAAAACAAAATAGACGCGGTAATCCATTTTGCGGGACTGAAAGCTGTTGGCGAATCCTGCGCGAAGCCCGTTGAGTACTATTATAACAATATTTCGGGTACTATTGAGCTTATCAAGGCTATGCGCGAGGGCGGCTGCAAAAACATTGTATTTTCCTCCAGCGCGACGGTTTACGGCATGAATAATCCCGTACCGTATGTCGAGACATATCCCACTTCGGCGACAAATCCATACGGCTACACAAAAGTAATGATAGAGCAGATACTTACCGATACCGCAAAGGCTGACGAGGACTGGAGCGTTGTCCTGCTTCGGTACTTCAACCCCATCGGAGCGCATGAGAGCGGTCTTATCGGCGAAGACCCCAATGGTATCCCCAACAACCTCCTGCCTTATGTTGCGCAGGTCGCTTCGGGAAAGCTCCCCTGCCTTAGTGTGTACGGTGACGATTACGACACTCCCGACGGAACGGGCGTCCGCGACTATATCCACGTTGTTGACCTTGCAAAGGGACACCTGTGCGCGGTAGATTACGCGCTGAAGCACAAGGGTACGGAAGCGGTAAATCTCGGCACGGGCAAAGGTACAAGCGTACTGGAGGTTGTTCGCGCGTTTGAGGAGGCTTCGGGCAGAAAGGTGAACTATAAGATAGCTCCCCGCCGTCCCGGTGACATCGCTACCTGCTATGCAAACACCGACAAGGCAAAGGCTCTGTTCGGCTGGGAAGCCAAGGCGGACATTGCTCAGATGTGCCGCGACGGCTGGAATTTTACCGAGAAAAATCCCGACGGCATTAAGTAAGTTACAAAGAAAAACGCGGCATTCCACAAACGAAATGCCGCGTTTTTATAGGTCTTACTTGCCGAGCTTGCCCAGCAGACCGCCAACCTTGTCCTTAACGCCGTCGACGGAAACTTTCGCCTTGATACCGTCAACTATCTTGTTGATCTGGTCGTCGGGAAGATCAACGCCGATGACCTTTTCAACGGCCTTTACGGGGTCTGCCTTGAACTCGTCGGCAAAGCCCTTGTCGTTCTTGACCTTGTTTGCGATCTCTTCGATTTTTGCCTTAATATCCATAAAATCAACCTCTTTCCTGTTTTTTCGGAAGTCGCCATATAAAAAACCGTCCCCGCATTTGCTGCCGAGACGGTTTTACCCGCGGGGCTGTTTGACTCCGCGGTGGTGCGCTGCAAGGGACTCGAACCCCTGACCTACTGGTTCGTAGCCAGTCACTCTATCCAGCTGAGCTAGCAACGCATTGCTGAAATTAATCAACGCATTTTATTATAGCACACTGTTTTTAAGTTGTCAAGCATTTTTGAAAAATTTTTCCGCAGAAGGCGTTCTGTCTCAATTTCTAATCCTGACGCTATAAAAATTTCCAAAAAAATATCTATACCTATTGACAAATAATATTATATGATATATAATATTAAGAAGAAAGGGGTTGACAATTATGTCAAGATCAAACGAGTACGACAAAAAGCTTGCCGAAGAGATCGAAAAGCGTATATCCGAAATGGAATCGGAGGACTGCGAGTTTCCGAAAAGGTTCGGTAAAAAGGACTACATTGTCCTCGCGGCGGTATGCGCGGTATGCCTTATTTTAATAATTGCGGGGGGATTTATAAGATGAGCGGAAATGTAAACGAACAGATCGAAAAGGAAGCTCTTTTCGGCATTGCTCCCGTGCTTAACAGGGAAAAGCTTTACGGCTTTCTGGACGCGGTGCTGATACTTTCGGGGTACTGTATCGCCACATGGAGCTACACTCAGGGCTCGTATCTTGCAACCTTAGTGGGCTTCAAGCAGCTTCTTATAGGAGCGTTTGCGGGAGCGATACTTATGCTGGCGATATATCAGCTGCCCGTAATACTTTCGGTGCGGTACGGAATCGACATATGGATATGGCTCAAAGCCGTTTTCGGACACAAGGGCGTCACGCTGATGACAGTGGTCATAATCATTATTAACTATCCATGGTACGCGGTCTGCGCGGACTTGTTCGCCTCCTCAATGGGAAACCTCGCCGCGCTTTTCGGAGTGACACTGCCAAGCTTTGCGCCGCTTTTGCTGAGACTTCTCTGCGTTGCGATAGGCACGGCGATCGCCTACAAGGGAATTGGCGCAATCACCTATACCACACGTGTGCTCGTTCCGCTTCTGCTTGCACTGGGAGCGGTTGTCGTGGCAGTGGGCTTCACAAAAGTGCCCTTTGACGTTATATGGAATTACCGTCCCGCGGACAGCGGATACTCCGACAGCATTATACCCTACATAATTTCAATCGAAGCAAACTTTGCTTTTGTAATAACCCTTGTGGGCGGAATGGGAGAAGTCCCAAGACTTGCCAAAAAGGAGACCGCGGGCTTCTGGGCGGGCGTTATCGGACAGGGCGTTTCAGGTTCGTTTTTCGTTGTTGTTGGAGCAGTTATGGCTATCGCAATGCAGTACGTTACGGGCGAAATGATAGACGACCCTACTCTTATGCTTGCGACGCTTTCCGTTCCCGCGCTTGCGTTAAGCTCGCTCCTGCTTGTGGCGTTCGCCAATATCGGCACGCAGGCTGTAGGCTCGTACATATACGGAGTAATGCTCAAATCCTCGTTCAGACGTGCTAATTACCGCACGCTGATAGTAGTCCTTGCGGTTTACGCGGCTCTGCTGTGCGTATGGGGAAAGATAGTGGAGTACTTCGGCTCGTTCCTGACAATAAGCGCCTGCATTTACGCGCCCCTTGCCGCACTGCTTTTCGCGGACTTCTTCTTCGTAAGAAAGCAAAAGCTTGATATGCGCTCGGCGTTCGGTCTTGAGGGACATCACTCCTACGACTACACACGCGGCATAAACTGGGTGGGACTGCTCTGCGTTGCGGCGGGAGTAGCAATGTCCCTGCTGATATATAACCCCGTCACGGGAGAGGTACACAATATGCTTCTGTTCAGGCTTACCCCCACGGGATTTTCTTTCCTCGGCACGGGTCTGCTGTATCTGATACTCAGCTTTGTCCCGCCGATAAGAAAGTATCTTCTTGCGGATAAAGCAAACAGCGAAAGCAGGTGACCGAATGAAAAAGAAAACTCCAGTACTTACTCCCTTTGACCGTTACCGCGTGCCTCCGAAGCAGAACCTGTTCTTCATGCCTGCAATATGGCTTTTGTGCAAGGCGATAACCGCTCCGTCAAAGCTGCGGATAAACCGCGTAAACATGAAAGGGCTGAAGCCGCCGTTTTTAGTTCTGGGAACTCACCACGCTTTTATGGACTTTATCGTGTCCCCGCTGGCGGTTTTTCCCTACAGGGCAAACTACGTCTCCGAGCTGGAGGGTTTTGAGAATTACGGCGAATGGCTGTACCGTCAGGCAGGCTGTCTCGGAACGCGGAAATTCGTGAACGATATCGCGCTGATAAAGAACATCAAAAAGGTCATGGAGCGCAAGGGGATACTGGTACTGTACCCCGAAGCAAGATACGCCAACGTGGGAACAAGCTCCGAGCTTCCCGAATCGGTGGGAAAGCTTGCAAAATATCTTGACGTTCCACTTGTCACCCTTAATATGCGGGGAAACTATTTGCAGTCACCCATATGGAATCTCACAAAACGCAAGGTCGTACTTCTTGACGCGACCATAACTCAGATATACACCCGCGATGAGCTTCGGAAAGCCTCCATCCAAGAGATAAACGCAAAGCTTGCGGACTTTTTAAGCTACGACGAGTACGAATATCAGTACCGGAACAAAATGTCGATAACCTATGAAAAGCGTGCGGAGGGGATAGAACTGCCGCTCTACAGGTGTCCCGAATGCGGCGCGGAGTTTGAAATGCACACAAGCGGCGCGGAGATATCCTGCGGGAAGTGCGGCGCAAAGCGCATTATGACCGAGTACGGCAGAATGGTTCGTCCCGACGGCTCGGAGGACAGTTTTTCCCACATTCCTGACTGGTACGAATGGGAGCGGGAGTGCGTGAAAAAGGAAATTGACGGCGGGCTGTACGGTCTTGATATGCGTGTGAAGATTGAGTCCCTGCCGAATGCTGTCAACTTTATTGACCTTGGGGAGGGCAGGCTTATCCACGACATGGACGGCTTCAGGCTTATTTTCAGGGATTACGGCGACACCGCCGAGAGGACGCTTTCCTTTGCCCCGCTGACCATGACCTCGATACACACCGAGTACGACTACCGCGGCAAGGGACAGTGCGTTACCCTGTCCACACTTGACAACACCTATTTTATCTACCCCCTTGAAAAGGGCTTCAACGCCACAAAAATACAGTTTGCAACCGAGTATCTGTATGAGCGGTGCAAAGCGGGTCTTGCCGTGTCCAAACAATAAGCTGTTTTTTCACAAAAAGACTTGCATTTTGTAAAATATTTATGTATAATTAGGTTAATATAATTTTTTACAAAGGAGCATCTTTACATGGACGAATTTAACTATAATCCTTTTAACGAGGATAAAAACGACGCAGACCCGCAAAATCAGTATCAGCAGCCTATGCAGAATCAGCAGGGACAGGGCTACGACCCCTACAATCAGCAGCCCATGCAGGGTCAGCAGATGCAGAACGGACAGCAGTACAATGTTCCGCCCCAGAACGGTCAGCCTTATCAGCAGCAGTACAATGTACCGCCTCAGAACGGTCAGTATCAGCAGGGACAGAATCCCTACGGTATGCCGCAGGGCGGATATGCCGCTCCGCAGGGATATGGCGTTCCGTATCAGCCTCAGCCTCAGCAGTCTACCGGTATGGCGGTGGCTTCCCTTGTGCTGGGAATAATCTCTATCTGCACGGGACTTTTCATGTTCTCATTCCCGTTCTTATTCCTTGTGCCTATTATCGGCATTATTCTGGGAATTGTCTTTAAGAGCAAGAAGCTTCCCGTGGGAAAGGGTATGTCTACAGCGGGTATCATTACTTCCGTTATCGGTCTGGTTATTCCGATCGCTCTGCTTATATTTGTTATAGTAATGCTTGTGACAAACGGCGCTGAGCTTATGCAGTATATGAAGCAGGTTTCTCCCGAACAGTACGAGCAGCTGTATGAAATGTACGGCGATCAGTTCCCGCAGTGGTTCGACGGAGCGGTCATGTTTTTGACAAATTTGATAATGAAGTGATCGGATATTAAGGAGGACGGTTTTGAGCCGTCCTCTTTTTTGAGATAATAGCTTTTGATTTTGCGCACACAAAAGTATTTCAATTGACAACGGCGGATATTTATGGTATAATACCCGTAGCAAATCTGCGGAAATTTTTCCGCACGGCAAGGAGGATATCATATGGCAGAACAGTATTCTGAAATTTGCCCTATATGCGGAAATAAATTCGAAATAAACGGAACTATGGCTAAGTGCTCCGTGTGCGGCTGGACAGACTCGGTGAAGTCGCTCAAAAGAAAAGAAAACAGCATGGACGCTGACAGTGAGATAGCTATGTACCGCTTTATGTCATCGGCGGACGCGTTTTTCGCCAAAAAAGGCTACGAGGAAGCCTATGCCAACTACGGCTCGGTTCTTGATATGGACGGAAGCAATCTTAAAGCGATCTTCAGACGGGAGCTGACGAGCCAGTACCTTATGATGGAAAGCTCATCGGTGTACCTGAGCAGCGACGGCTTTTTCACGAAGATAAGGGACATTAAGGCGCGTATCATTAAGCACGGCGACGAAAAGCTCACGCTTACCGCCAGCCGTGATATGCTGGAATATCTTTCCTGCCGTGCGGATTACGAAAAAAAATACGCTTCGGTACACAAAAACCAAAAGACGGCGGCTTCCTATCTTGCGGACACACTGTTGCTTTACGAGTATACCGCCGAGACCGTCGTTTACCTCAGGGACAAGGAGGGCATCAAAAACGAGCGGACAAGAGCCAACCTGATTATGTACGGCTGCAATCTGTGCATGAAGATACGCGGTATGCTGCTTTCGGGCGCGGAATATGTGGAATCGGTCAAAATGGACGACCAGAGCAAGGATCCGTCCGCGAAAAACGTCAGCCGCATAAAGCGCATGAAGCTTGACCAAAAGGAGGAGCTTCAGGTCGAAACTCTGGCGGGAAATGTGCGGCAGATCAAAAAGGATCTGCTTGCGGGGGCGTCTCCCGAGCTTTACGCCGAGCTTACCGCCGAGAACGAGAAAACCGAAAAAGCCGTGGAGAGAGATGCCGAAAAAGAGGATCAGAAGAGACTTGAATACGAAATGTGGCGCAGGCGCAACGAAGCCGAATACATTGCCGCGGACAAGCGTATAATAATTTTCGGCATTGCGGAAAGAGCCGCTTTTGTGATGGCGGTAATTATGGCGCTGGTTTTTGTGGCTGAACTGATAATATCAGACGTTTTTATGGGACAGCTGATCGCGGCGACATTACTGTTTGCGGCGGTGAGCGTGACCCTCGGTGTCCTTAAAAGAGCCGCGATGAAGAAAAAGGGCTTCTATGCCGAGGTTATTGACGGCGACAGCGCAAATCTCAGGTCGTCGGGCGGAAAATTTACCGAGCTGTAAGCGGTTCGGGCTTTATAAATATGTATATATCCCGTTCTGCGGGGGAAAATATTGCAGAAGCTTACAGGATTTTCAGGTCTTTGTATAGGTCAAAATACTTAAATAAACCGCATTATTTGACTGTTTGTCATACATATGATACAAATTTTGCCGTATGTAGAAAATTTACGGAAAAATTTGTTCAAAATGCTTGACAAACAGTTTTTTTGTGTGTATAATGTTTAGGTGTGTTGATGTCGGACGGCGTTTTCCGTGCGCCATCTTAACATAAATATTCGAGGAAAGGAGAAATGTTATGCCAACCTTTAACCAGCTTGTTCGCAAGG
Source organism: Ruminococcus sp. (assembly GCA_014799785.1). Classification (GTDB taxonomy): domain Bacteria; phylum Bacillota; class Clostridia; order Oscillospirales; family Ruminococcaceae; genus RGIG8773. The sequence continues at coordinate 19,044 of JAAVHI010000061.1, read as the reverse complement.
GAAGAACCGTTCTTGAAAAGAAATCCACGGCTCCCGCTCTTCAGAAGGGCTACAACGCTAAGAAGAAGATCGCTATCGATCAGAGCGCTCCCCAGAAGAGAGGCGTTTGCACCGCGGTAAGAACCGCTACCCCCAAGAAGCCTAACTCCGCTATGAGAAAGATCGCCAGAGTAAGACTTACTAACGGCACAGAAGTTACGGCTTATATCCCCGGTATCGGTCATAACCTTCAGGAGCACTCCGTTGTTCTTATCAGAGGCGGACGTGTAAAGGACCTCCCCGGTGTGCGTTACCACATCATCAGAGGTACGCTGGACGCTCAGGGCGTTGCCAAGAGAAATCAGGCTCGTTCCAAGTACGGCGCTAAGAAGCCTAAGGCAGGCGCGGCTAAGTAATTCAGGCTTAAAGCTTGCAGTTTACTGCCGGAATGTCTTACAATTATCGTAAACTCAATGAAACCGCATTATGATTCGTGCGGAGTGATTCATTTATATAGATGAACGCCTCTGCATTGGTCCGGTGCGTGTCCCTGTTTTGAATAGGGGAAACGAGTACCTATGATAGCATTTCTATGAAGGAGGGAAGTATTGTGCCAAGAAGAGGTAATATTGCTAAACGCGAGGTTTTGTGCGATCCTGTTTACAATTCCGAGATTGTTACCCGTCTTATCAACAACATCATGCTGGACGGTAAGAAGGGTGTTGCTCAGAAGATCGTTTACGGCGCATTTGAGATCGTTGCCGAAAAGACAGGCAAGGACGCTCTTGAGGTGTTCGAGCAGGCTCTCGAAAACATCATGCCTCTGCTCGAAGTAAAGGCAAGACGTGTGGGCGGTTCCACATATCAGGTACCTATGGAGGTAAGACCCGAAAGAAAGCAGACTCTCGGTCTGAGATGGCTTACCAACTACGCAAGAGCAAGAAGCGAAAGAACCATGAAGGAAAGACTCGCAGCTGAAATTATCGACGCTACCAACGGACTGGGCGGCGCTTGCAAGAAGCGTGAGGATACCCACAAGATGGCGGAGGCAAACAAGGCTTTCGCACACTACCGCTGGTAAAAGCCGCATGACCGCGGTGTCCGCCGTATGACGGACGCGGTGAATTGGAGGAAAATATTATGCCAAGAGATTGTTCACTTGAACAAACCAGAAATATTGGTATAATGGCTCACATTGACGCAGGTAAAACAACCACCACCGAGCGTATCCTGTTTTATACCGGTGTAAACCATAAGATAGGTGAAACTCACGAGGGTTCCGCGACGATGGACTGGATGGCGCAGGAGCAGGAGAGAGGTATCACAATCACCTCCGCCGCTACCACAGCGCACTGGGCGGGTCATAGAATCAATATTATCGACACTCCCGGCCACGTTGACTTTACAGTTGAGGTTGAGCGTTCGCTCAGAGTTCTTGACGGTTCTGTAACTGTTTTCTGTGCAAAGGGAGGCGTTGAGCCTCAGTCTGAAACCGTTTGGAGACAGGCTAACAACTATAAGGTTCCCCGTATGGCTTATGTAAATAAGATGGATATCATGGGAGCCAATTTCTACCATGTTGTTGACATGATGCTTGACAGACTTAAATGTAACGCTGTTCCCATTCAGCTCCCTATCGGAAGCGAGGACAGCTTCAAGGGCATCATCGACCTGGTTGAGATGAAAGCATACGTTTACTACGACGACCTTGGAAAGGATATCCGCGTGGAGGAAATTCCCGAAGATATGGCCGACCAGGCTGCCGAATACCATGAAAAGCTCCTGGAGGCTGTTGCCGAGCAGGACGACGATATCATGGAAAAATATCTGGGAGGCGAAACTCTCACGATAGACGAGATCAAGAAGTGCATCCGCAAGGCTACCATCGCAAACGCTATGGTTCCCGTTACCTGCGGTACGTCCTACAAGAACAAGGGCGTTCAGAAGCTTCTCGACGCTATCGTTGACTATATGCCGTCTCCTCTGGACGTTCCCGCTATCAAGGGCGTGAACCCCGATACCGAGGAAGAAGAGGAAAGACCCTCTTCCGACAGCGAGCCTTTCGCGGCTCTGGCGTTCAAGATCGCTACCGACCCCTTCGTTGGAAAGCTCTGCTACTTCAGAGTTTACTCCGGTAAGGTTGACGCGGGCGCGACCGTTCTCAACGCTACAAAGGACAACTCCGAGAGAATGGGACGTATTCTTCAGATGCACTCCAACCACAGAAAGGATATCGAGACCTGCTACGCGGGCGATATCGCGGCTTGCGTTGGTCTGAAAAATACTACTACAGGTGATACGCTCTGCGATCCCAAGGCTCCCATTATCCTTGAATCCATGGAATTCCCCGAGCCTGTTATCCAGCTCGCTATCGAGCCTAAGACTAAGGCAGGTCAGGAGAAAATGGGTATCGGTCTTTCCAAGCTTGCCGAGGAAGACCCCACATTCAGAACATGGACAGACGAGGAAACAGGTCAGACCATTATCGCAGGTATGGGTGAGCTCCACCTGGATATCATCGTAGACCGTCTCCTCAGAGAGTTCAAGGTAGAGGCTAACGTAGGCGCACCTCAGGTTGCTTACAAGGAAACCATCAAGAAGCTTGCCGATGTTGACCACAAGTACGCTCGTCAGTCGGGTGGTAAGGGTCAGTACGGTCACGTTAAGATCAAGGTTGAACCCAACGAGTCCGGCAAGGGCTACGAGTTTATCAACTCCGTTGTCGGCGGCGCTATTCCCAAGGAATACATTCCTGCTGTTGACAAGGGTATCCAGGGCGCTATGAAGGCAGGCGTTCTCGCAGGCTATCAGGTTGTTGACGTTAAGGTAACTCTTTACGACGGCTCCTACCACGAGGTAGACTCCTCCGAAATGGCGTTCTCGATCGCAGGTTCTATGGCGTTCAAGGAAGCTATGAAGAAAGCAGACCCCTGCATTCTTGAGCCTATCATGAAGGTTGCGGCTATCGTTCCCGACGACTATATGGGTACTGTTATCGGCGACCTCAACGCTCGCCGCGGTCAGATCCTCGGTCAGGAGACCAACAACGGCACTGCTCAGGTTGACGCGCTGGTTCCGCTTTCCGAAATGTTCGGTTATTCCAACGACCTCCGTTCCAAGACACAGGGACGCGGTCAGTATACAATGGAGCCTCACAGCTACATTGAAGTACCTCGCTCCATCGCGGAGAAGATCATGTCCGCAAGAAGCAAGGGTTCAGAATAAACTATTTGAAAAAAATTGCCTGAAGTACTTGCAATTTATTTCAAAATCTGATAATATTAGTATATCAGTATGATTAATCCATTTATTAAGGAGGAAAATTCCAATGGCAAAGGCTAAATTTGAAAGAACAAAACCCCATGTAAACATTGGTACCATCGGTCACGTTGACCACGGTAAGACCACTCTTACAGCTGCTATCACAAAGTATCTCTCCCTCAAGGGTCAGGCTCAGTTCGAGGACTACGCTAACATCGACAAGGCTCCCGAGGAAAGAGAAAGAGGTATCACGATCAATACCGCTCACGTTGAGTACGAGACCGACAAGCGTCACTATGCTCACGTTGACTGCCCGGGCCACGCTGACTACGTTAAGAACATGATCACAGGTGCTGCTCAGATGGACGGCGCTATCCTCGTAGTTGCTTCCACAGACGGCCCTATGGCTCAGACCAAGGAGCACCTTCTCCTTGCTCGTCAGGTAGGCGTTCCCTACATCGTTGTTTTCATGAACAAGGCTGACCAGGTTGACGACCCCGAGCTTCTCGAGCTGGTTGAAATGGATATCCGTGAGACTCTTGACAAGTACGAGTTCCCCGGCGATGACACACCTATCATCATCGGTTCCGCTTTCAAGGCTCTTGATTCCGCTTCCAAGGATCCCGCTTCTCCTGAGTATGAGTGCATCCAGAAGCTGATGGACGCTGTTGACGAGTATATCCCCACACCTGAGAGAAAGGCAGACCTGCCCTTCCTTATGCCTGTTGAGGACGTATTCACAATCACAGGCCGTGGTACTGTTGCTACAGGTAGAGTTGAGAGAGGTCAGCTCAAGACCGGTGACGAAGTTGAGATCGTTGGTCTTACAGACGAAAAGGCTAAGACAGTTGTTACCGGTATCGAGATGTTCAGAAAGATCCTCGACTACGCTGAGGCAGGCGACAACATCGGCGCACTGCTCCGTGGTGTTCAGAGAACAGATATCGAAAGAGGACAGGTTCTTTGTAAGCCCGGTTCCATTCACCCCCACACCAAGTTCAAGGGACAGGTTTACGTTCTGAAGAAGGAAGAGGGCGGACGTCATACTCCTTTCTTCAACAACTACAGACCTCAGTTCTATTTCAGAACAACAGACGTTACAGGCGTTATCACACTTCCTGCTGACAAGGAAATGTGTATGCCCGGCGATAACGTTGCTATCGACGTTGAGCTTATCACTCCTATCGCTATCGAGGAGGGACTCCGTTTCGCTATCCGTGAGGGCGGACGTACAGTAGGTTCAGGCGTTGTTACAGCTATCAACGAATAATTTGAACAAATAAAATTACGGCGTTTCCCGATTTGGGGAACGCCGTTTTTGTGTTCTTATTTAGTAAACGAATAGATTTTTCAGCTTTTCAAGATTTTCTGCGCTTATTCCGTCGTCAATTATTACAGGCTCGAATTCGGGAAGTACGTCAAAGTTGTAGAATGCCGATTTCATCTGTACGGTTCGGGTGTACATGACACGCTTGCCGCTTGACGTTTCTATAAAAATATAGCCTATATCAACAAGATAGCGGTTGTTTTCTTTGTCAAATCTGAATTCGGTGTAAAAGGCTTTTTCACAGTACATATCCTCCATAAGGGCGGTGGTGTTTTCTATAATAGCCTGTTTTTCCTCGGGAGTTTGTGAAAATCTGCTTGCAAAGAGACTGAAATTAGATTCTCTTTCAGGCTTGTAGTTGATTATCGCCGCGTCCAAAATTGCAGTAGGCTCAATAGGAATAAGCGCAAGATTTACAGTATCTATATCCGTTTCATTTACAGCGGTGTTGCAGCCGATAAGATATAGGTAAAATTTCCCTCCGTGGTGTTCAATAATGCTAAACTCTAAAATTGTTGTGTTGCCGTCGGTTATACCCAACTCCGTAAGCGGTATCTGTCCCGTTTCATATTGAAAGCTGTCGTAACCGCAGTAACCGTCAATTTTCACCTGTAAATTCTTGCCTTTAAAATATTTTTCATAAAAATCCGTAAGGGCAGAACGGCAATGTTTTCTTACATCTTCGAATCCGGTTGACCGTATAAAACCCGGCTGATATATCTCAATATTTTCCATAACATAGTCAATATCGCCCTCGCAGAATTTTTTCACCAGCTTTTTTGCCTTTTGGGACGAGATAATAGTCTCAAAGCTTGGGTAGTCTGTCCTTACTATCTGCCCGTAAGTAAGATACCCCACAGCGGAAAGCACTATTACAAGCAGAATTATAAGCGATATAACGGCGGATTTACTGCGAAAGATTTTTCGCTTTATTTTACGGAACGGCTTTTCGGGTTCGGTTTTGTTCAGCGGCTCTATTTCGCTTCGATAGTCCTCCAGAAGCTTTTTGCAGTTCTCGCAGTTTGCGGTGTGCTGTTCTATCTCCGCCGCAGTTTCGAGGGAACAAACGCAGTCGCAGTATGCGGGAAGCAAATCCTTAATTATTTCACATTTCATAGTTATCACTCCTGTTCGTTCATTTTACATATGATTTTTTCTTTTGCTCTGAAAAAGACAGTCAGCGCCCAGCCGTCAGATTTCCCGAAAAGCCCGCCTATCTCTCTAAAGGAAAGCTCCCCGAACACCCGCAGGGAAAAGACCTCCTTGTAGGGCTCTTCAAGGGTGTGCAATGCCTTGTGTACGTTCAGAGCCTGCTCCTTGTCCTCCAGTATCAGAACCGCGTCCGCATCGTCGGGAAAGTCCTCGCCGTCTATGGGGACGTTCTGCCGCTCCTTTTTCCGCAGATAGTCGATGTACAGATTTTTCGCTATGGACTTTAACCACACCGGCATACTGTACTCGCTTTTGTAGGAGTCTATATTTTTGACGGCACGGAAAAAGGTCTCGGCGGTAAGCTCCTCCGCAAGCTGCTCCGAGGAGGAAATTCCCGCAAGATAGCGGTACACATATTTTGCGTACAGCCTGTATATCTCGTCAAAATCCGACGTCGGCATATTTTCACCTCCCTGACTTTTTTGAGCGCTCATAAATAAATACGAATGAGATCGGGATACGTTACAGAAATTTTTAAAATTTATTCGAAAACAAAAAAATCTCCCTACAGTGAAGTACGGAGATTTTTAAGTACATTGTTTCGCCGGTCTGTCCAAATGGCTGAATTATTCAGCAGAAGGAGCAGATACGGGACATGCGTCTGCGCAAGCGCCGCAGTCAATGCAGGTAGCAGCGTCGATAACGTATTTGCCGTCGCCGGCGGAAATTGCGTTTACAGGACATCCGTCCGCGCAAGCGCCGCAGCTGATGCAGTCATCGGAAATTTTGTATGCCATTGGGAAACACCTCCGGATAAAGTTTTGGAAATTTACACCAAAAGCTTGGCTTTCGGCTTTCCTAATACTATTTTATCATATTTTTCAAAAAAAGCAATACTAAAATAAGAATTTTTATAAAATGTAATTTTTTTTCGTCAAACACTTGAAATTCGGACGGAAATAAGGTACAATATAAAGGTAGGAAATTTTTTACGGAGGGTTTGCTGTGTCGGGTTCAAGTGACTTTCGTTCGTATTCGTATATCCTTCGCAGGCAGCATAAGCAGTTGCGCCTTTGCTGCGGAATTTCTGTACCAAAAAATAAGTGTATCCGTTAAGCTGTGATGTCTTTTCACAGCTTTTTGTTTTTAAAAAATTAATAGCGGAGGTATTTTATGTCAAAAAAAGTTGCTGTTATTATGGGAAGCGACAGCGATTTCCTCATTGTAAAGGACGCTGTCAAGGAGCTTAAAGCTTACGGCGTACCCGTTGAGGTACACGTTATGTCCGCGCACCGTACTCCCGAGCTTGCTTCGGAATTTGCGGCAAATGCCAAGGAGAACGGCTTCGGCGTTATAATCTGCGCCGCGGGAATGGCTGCTCACCTTGCGGGCGTTATTGCGGGACACACCACACTGCCCGTTATCGGTATTCCGATAAAGTCCACCTTTGACGGTCTGGACGCATTGCTTGCCACTGTGCAAATGCCCTCTGGCATACCCGTTGCAACGGTTGCTGTAAACGGCGCAAAGAACGCCGCTATACTTGCAATTCAAATGCTTGCTCTTTCCGACGATACTCTCGCGGACAAGCTTGCCGAGGCAAAGCAGAAAATGATAGACGGCGTTAAGGAAAAGGACAAAAATTTGCAGAAAATGGTTGCTGAACTGGATTAATTCAACCAACCGTTGGGCAGGTTGTTCTAATTTGTTACTTCTTTATGGTGTCGGGAGAAATTGATTTGCATGGATAATTTCGGCTTCAATGAAATGCAGGAAATTCAGAAAGAGCTTCAGGGAAAATATAAGGAATGGGGCGGACTTTCCCCCGAAAAGGGAGCCTCAAAGCTTTTATGGCTTTACGGCGAGCTTGGCGAGGTTGGGGACGTTATCAAAAAGAACAGCGCCGAAGTTATTCTGAACGACGAAACGATACGAAGCCATTTTGTTGAGGAGCTTTGCGACGTTATGATGTATTTCAACGACGTTATGCTGTGCTACTCGGTCTCCCCGCAGGAGCTGAAAGAGGCTTATCTGAAAAAGCATGAAAAAAATATGTCAAGGTGGTAAGTCCCATGGATAAAAATTATCGTACAATTCTATTCGATCTGGACGGAACTCTTACCGATTCGGGCGCAGGAATTATCAAATGCGTGAAGTACGCTTTTGATAAATTGGGTCTTGAATACCCCGACGAGGCAACGCTTAAAAAATTTCTCGGACCGCCGCTTATGTATTCTTTTACGAATTTATGCGGAATGCCCGAGGAACAGGCGTGGAAAGCTTTCCACCTTTATCGGGAGCGTTACTGCGATATGGACTGCTGCGTAACGGAAAATTCTCTTTTTGAGGGTATTTACGACGTTCTGGGGCAGTTGAACGCCGCGGGCAAGCGGATCGCGCTGGCAACCACAAAGCCCGAAAATACGGCGGACAGGATAATTACATATTTTGACGTAAAAAAATTTTTTACAGCAGTTTGCGGAGCGGCGAACGACGGTTCAAGGGGCGTCAAGGCGGAAGTTATAAAAGACGCTCTTGAACGGTGCGGCGAGACTGATTTGGAACAGGCTCTGATGATAGGCGACAGGTTCTATGACATAGATGGCGCAAAGGCTGTGGGAATTGATTCCGCAGGAGTTCTTTACGGCGGAACAGACCGCGAGGAGCTTGAAAAGGCCGGGGCGGACTACATAGTGTCCGAGCCGAATGATATTGTAAAAATAATTTTAAAATAAAGTTTTATGGAGGAATTTAAAATGGCAAACATTGAGAAAAAGGAACAGCTCTACGAGGGCAAGGCTAAAAAGGTTTTCGCAACAAACGACCCCGACATGGTCATTGTTGACTACAAGGACGACGCTACCGCTTTCAACGGCGAGAAAAAGGGTACTATCCGCGGCAAGGGCGTTGTCAACAACAAGATGACTAACTATATGTTCGGTCTCCTTGAAAAAGAGGGCATTCCCACTCACCTTGTTGAGGAGATAAGCGACCGCGAGACTATCGTTAAAAAGGTTGAAATCGTTCCCCTCGAAGTTATCGTGAGAAACGTTGCAGCGGGAAGCTTTTCCAAAAAGCTTGGCATTGAGGAGGGTACTCCCCTGAAGTGTCCCACGCTCGAATTCAGCTACAAGAACGACGATCTCGGCGACCCGTTCATTAACGATTACTACGCTCTGGGACTTGGTCTTGCAACGCAGGAGGAAATTGATACCATTTCCAAATACGCATTTGCGGTAAATGATTTCATGCTTAAATTCTTCAAGGAACACGGCATTGACCTTATCGACTTCAAAATCGAGTTCGGCAGATTCCACGGCAAAATTCTTCTTGCGGACGAAATTTCTCCCGACACCTGCCGTTTTTGGGACAGCAAGACCCACGAGAAGCTTGACAAAGACCGTTTCCGCAGAGACATGGGCGGCGTAGAGGAAGCTTATCAGGAAATGATGAAACGTATTTTTGGGCAGTGAAGCCACTGCGGGCTTAGTCACCCCCAATGTTAAATACTGCATACTGTAACTTTATCAAGCCCCCTCAAGGGGGCGGGTGAGTTATTCTTAATTTCTAATTTCTAACCTCTAACTTCTATAAGGAAAGGGTAAATATATGGGCGGATTTTTTGGAGCAGCCACGATAAACGACTGCATAAGCGACGTTTTCTTCGGTACGGACTACCACTCCCACCTTGGCACAAGACGCGGCGGTATGACCGCTTACTCCCCCGAGCTGGGCTTTCAGAGAAGTATCCACAGCATTGAGAACTCGCCGTTCAGAACAAAGTTTGAAAATGACATAGAATCAATGCATGGCAGACTGTGCATCGGCTGCATCAGCGACAGCGACCCGCAGCCTATCCTGCTCAGGTCGAAAATGGGCGTTTATGCGGTCTGTAATATCGGCATAATCAACAACGCTGAGCAGATCAGGAACGAGTTTATGGACAACTGCTTCGCCAGCTTTGAGGCGATGAGCAGCGGCAGCGTTAATTCCAGCGCACTGATAGGCGCGCTTATTTCCCAAAAGGACAATTTTGTGGACGGCATACGCTACGCGCAGGAAAAGATAGAGGGCACTATGTCCCTGCTTATTCTTACCGAGGACTGCATTATCGCCGCAAGGGACAAGAACGGACGTCTCCCTATCGTTATCGGCAAGGGAGTAAACGGCTACTGCTGCTCCTTTGAGTCGTTCGCGTTCCAGAAGTTAGGGTACGAGACCTACCGTGAGCTGCTTCCCGGCGAGATAGTGAAGATCACCCATGAAAAGTGCGAGACCCTTGCGGAGGGTCACACAAATATGAATATATGCACCTTTTTGTGGACATATTACGGCTATCCCAACTCGATATACGAGGGCGTGACCGTTGAGACAATGCGTACCCGCAACGGCGAGATAATGGCTGAGACCGAGATGAAAAACGGTACTCTTCCCGACGTGGACTACGTGTGCGGCGTGCCCGACTCGGGAATACCTCACGCTATCGGATACGCAAACAAAAGCGGCATACCCTTTGCAAGACCGTTTATAAAGTACACCCCCACATGGCCCAGAAGCTTTATGCCGCAAAATCAGGTCATGAGGAACAGGGTTGCGAAAATGAAGCTTATTCCCGTACACGAGCTTATTGAGGGCAAGCGTCTGCTGTTTGTGGACGACAGTATCGTCCGCGGCACTCAGATGAGGGAGACCGTGGAGTTCCTGTACTCAAACGGCGCAAAGGAAGTTCATATGCGTTCGGCTTGTCCGCCCATTATGTACGGCTGCAAGTTCCTGAATTTCTCCAGAAGCACCTCGGAGCTTGACCTTATCGCGAGAAAGATCATAGACGAGCTTGAGGGCGCGGAGGGCGTGAAGTACATCGGCGAATACAGCGACACCAATACCGAGCGTGGCAAAAAGCTTCGTCAGGAGATATGCCGCCGTCTGAAGCTTACTTCCATAGAATTCCAGTCGCTGGAGGGTACTGTCAGAGCGGTGGGACTTCCCGCCGACAGCCTTTGCAGCTATTGCTGGAACGGAAAGGAATGATCTCGTCCATGGGTATTCATGAGGAATGCGGCGTCTTTGCCATTTACAGCAAGGACACCACGGACGTTGCAATGCAGACATATCTCGGACTTTACGCCTTGCAGCACAGGGGACAGGAGTCCTGCGGGATCGTCGTGAACGATTCTGGCGTGTTCAGCTATCACAAGGACTTGGGACTTGTTCACGAGGTCTTTGACAAGGATACTCTTGCAGGGCTTGGTCAGGGCAATATTGCGGTGGGACACGTTCGGTACTCAACAACGGGCAACTCGAACCGCTCCAACGCGCAGCCGCTGGTTGTGCGGCACATAAAGGGTCCTATGGCTCTTGCCCATAACGGAAACCTCACCAACGCCTACGAGCTTCGGCGTGAGTTTGAGCTGAGCGGAGCGATCTTTCACACCACAAACGACACGGAGGTAATTTCCTACGCAATAACTCAGCAGCGGCTTGTCTGCGCTTCTATAGAAGAAGCGGTGTCAAAGGCTATGGATAAAATTCAGGGGGCGTATTCTCTTGTGGCAATGTCTCCCAAAAAGCTTATCGCAGCAAGAGACCCTATCGGCTTCCGTCCGCTTTCAATAGGCAGACTTGGGGAGGCTTACGTTATCGCCTCCGAGACCTGCGCTTTTGACAGTATCGGCGCGGAATTTGTCCGTGACGTTCGTCCCGGCGAAGTGGTCGTTATAGATGAAAACGGCATACGTTCTATCGAGACCCACGTTTCCGAAAAGCCCCACATCTGCGTATTTGAGTATGTGTACATAGCCCGTCCCGACTCGGTTATAGAGGGTTCAAGCGTACATCAGGCGCGTATCAAGGCGGGTGAATATTTGTGGCAGGAACACCCCGTTGAAGCGGACGTGGTAATAGGTGTCCCCGACAGCGGACTGGACGCGGCTTTAGGCTTTGCAAACGCTTCGGGAATACCCTACGGCGTTGGCTTTATCAGGAACAGATATATAGGCAGGACGTTCATTCAGCCCACCCAGACCGAGCGTACCAACTCGGTTCGGATTAAACTGAATGTGGTAAAGGAAACTGTCCGCGGCAAGCGCGTGGTGCTTGTGGACGACAGCATTGTCCGCGGCACAACCTCACGCAGGACGGTCAATCTGATACGTGAAGCGGGGGCAAAGGAAATCCATGTAAGGATATCCTGTCCGCCGTTCATATGCCCCTGCTATTTCGGCACGGACATAGACAGCAAGGAAAATCTTATTGCCTGCAAAATGAGCATACCCGAAATTGCAAAGGAGATAGGCGCGGATACGCTTGGCTATTTAAGCGTTGATGCGGTAAACAGTCTTGCGGAAAATTCGGACTGCAAATTCTGCGACGGCTGTGTTACGGGGAATTATCCCGCCCCTATCCCAACGGAAATACGCAAGGACAAGTTTGAGTTCAAAATTAAGAAATAAGCGGTGAAACCGCATGGAGATACGCAAGCACAAATAAATTTAAAATAAAAAGTAACCGAAAGGAAGTAAGGTATGAAGAGTTTTTCCGAAAGCTACAAGGAGGCGGGCGTTGACGTTACCGCCGGCTACAAAGCGGTGGAGCTTATGAAGGCTCACGTTGCGAGAACTATGACAAGCGGCGTGCTGTCGGGCATAGGCGGCTTCGGCGGTCTGTTTGAGCTTGACATGACGGGAATTAAAAAGCCTGTTCTGGTTTCGGGCACGGACGGCGTGGGTACAAAAATCAAGATCGCTTTTATTATGGACAGGCACAACACCGTAGGTATCGACTGCGTGGCAATGTGCGTTAACGACATCATCTGCTGCGGCGCTAAACCCCAGTTTTTCCTTGACTATATCGCCTGCGGAAAGAATATTCCCGAAAAGATCGCAAGTATAGTTTCGGGCGTTGCCGAGGGCTGCGTGCAGGCAGAATGCGCTCTTGTGGGCGGCGAGACAGCCGAGCATCCCGGTCTTATGCCCGACGAGGAGTACGACCTTGCGGGCTTTGCGGTAGGTCTTGTTGACAAGGACAAGATTCTCGATCCCTCATGTCAGAAAGCGGGGGACGTAATGATCGCCATTAAGTCCAGCGGCGTACATTCCAACGGCTTCTCGCTGGTTAGAAAGGTGTTTACGGTAAACGAGCAGAACCTTGCAAGACACCAGTCCGACCTTGGAACAACCCTTGGAGAATGTCTGCTGACCCCGACGAAGATTTACGTCAAAGCGGTAATGTCACTTCTGGACGCGGTTAAGGTAAAGTCCCTGAGCCACATCACAGGCGGCGGTTTTTACGAGAATATCCCGCGTTCGCTGCCGAACGGACTTTCCGCAAAGATCGCAAGGTCGGACGTTCAGACACTGCCTATCTTCGATCTTATCGCAAAGACGGGAAATATTCCCGAACGGGATATGTTCAACACTTTCAACATGGGTGTGGGAATGTGTGCTGTTGTTGACAAAAACGACGCAGACAAGGCGATCGCCGCGATAAAAGCTGCTGGCGAGGACGCTTACGTTCTGGGCGAGCTTGTGGAAAGCGACGAGGGCGTAATCATAGTATGATCGAATAATAACGCGTAAGGAGGGAGTTTCTCGGAGTTCCCTCCTTTGTTAAAATACGGAGGTTTTATGAAAAACATAGTTGTACTTGTTTCGGGCGGCGGCACGAATTTGCAGGCTCTTATCGACGCGGAAAAGCGCGGTGAGATCGTCGGCGGAAAAATCACCTGCGTGATAGCTTCAAAGCCCGACGCATACGCTCTTGAACGTGCCAAGCAGAACGGCATAAAAACCCGCGTTCTGGTGCGCAAGGATTTTGCGGACGTCCACGAATACAGCAAGGCAATGCTTGACGCCCTCAACGAGGAAAAGGCTGACCTTGTAGTGTATGCCGGCTTTATGACTATTCTGGACGAAACTGTTTGCAGGGCGTATCCGAACAAGATGATGAACGTCCACCCTGCGCTTATTCCGTCTTTCTGCGGCAAAGGCTTTTACGGACTACACGTCCATGAGGCTGTGCTGGAAAAGGGCGTTAAGGTAACGGGTGCGACGGTGCATTTTGTCACCGAGGTCTGCGACGGTGGGCCGATAATTTTGCAGGGGACAGTTCCCGTGCTGAACGGTGATACACCCGAAGTCCTGCAAAAGCGCGTTATGGAAAACGTGGAGTGGAAGCTGCTGCCGAAAGCGGTTGCGCTGTTCTGTCAGGACAAGATAAAGTTCGTTGACGGCAGGGCTGTTGTTGAGGAATAACGCATTATACTATTTCTTTATCAAACTGTAGACAAGGTCTACAGTTTGATTCAGCCGTGCAAGGCACGGCTGTGGCGGCAAAGCCGCCGGGAAAGCCGTTCAATACTAATCCTGTCAAAATTAAAGATTTTGACAGCCGCCTTTCAGGCGGCATCAAACTATAGACTTTTGTCTATAGTTTGATTAGTGATTAGTATTATAAAAAATCCGAAGCAGAGACTGATCTGCTTCGGATTTTTTGATTTATTCCAGCTCGAACGCGCCCGTGTAGAGACTGTAGTACTGTCCCTTTTCGGAAATAAGCTTGTCGTGGTTTCCGCGCTCGATAATGCGTCCCTGCTCCAGAACCATTATCACATCGGAATTCTTGACCGTGGAAAGCCTGTGCGCGATAAGGAAAACCGTCCTGCCTTTCATGAGGGCGTCCATGCCGCGCTGAACCACAGCTTCGGTGTGGGTGTCAATGGAGGACGTAGCCTCGTCCAAGATCATTACTGGAGGATTTGCGACTGCCGCACGGCTGATAGCCAGAAGCTGACGCTGTCCCTGTGAAAGATTGCTTCCGTTTTCGGTAAGTTCCGTGTCATAGCCCTTTGGCAGACGTGTGATAAAGTCGTGGGCTCCCGCAAGCTTGGCGGCGCTTACGCAGTCCTCGTCGGAAGCGTCCAGTCTGCCGTAGCGGATATTATCCATAACCGTACCGGTGAAAAGGTTTGTGTCCTGAAGAACTATTCCAAGACTGCGGCGCAGGTCTGCTTTTTTGATCTTGTTGATGTTTATACCGTCGTAGCGTATCTTGCCGTCCGCAATGTCGTAGAAACGGTTCAGCAGGTTGGTGATGGTGGTTTTTCCCGCACCTGTCGCGCCTACGAACGCTACCTTCTGACCCGGCTCGGCGTACAGCGTAACATTGTGCAGGACGGTCTTGTTCTCCTCGTAGCCGAAGTCAACGTCGTCCAGTACCACATCACCGCAAAGCTTTGTGTAGGTGACGGAGCCGTCCGCCTGATGAGGGTGCTTCCAAGCCCATGTGCCAGTACGCTCGGCGCATTCGGTGATAACACCGTTTTCTTCGCGTGCGTTTACCAATGTAACGTAGCCGTCGTCAACCTCAGGCTCGCGGTCGATAATGTCGAAAATACGCTCAGTACCAGCAAGACCCATAATTACCGAGTTTATCTGGTGAGAAACCTGACCGATGCTTCCCGCAAACTGCTTTGTCATATTAAGGAAAGGAACAACAACGCTAATGCTTATCGCCATTCCCGAAAGGCTTACGTTGGGGACGTTGTTAAGGTACAGGAAACCGCCGACGATAGCAACGACAACGTACAGAACGTTTCCGATATTGTTAAGGATAGGGCCGAGAATGTTTGCGTACTTGTTGGCTTTTTCCGACTCGCGGAAAAGCTCTTCGTTTATCCTGTCGAAGTCGGCCTTGCTTTCCTCCTCGTGGCAGAAAACCTTTACTACCTTCTGACCGTTCATGATCTCCTCGATGTAGCCCTCCTCCTTGCCGAGAGCTATCTGCTGGCTGACAAAGTACCTTGCCGAGCCTCCGCCGACTTTTTTGGTGACGAGAAGCATTATGATAACTCCAACCAGTACCACCAGTGAAAGCCATACGCAGAAATAAAGCATGATAAAGAAAACCGTGGTTATCGTTATTGCCGATATAAGAAGCTGGGGAAAGCTCTGGGACACCATCTGACGGAGGGTGTCGATATCGTTTGTGTAGTGGCTCATGATGTCGCCGTGATTGTTTGTGTCAAAGAATTTAACGGGCAGGTTCTGCATATTGTTGAACATCTTTACCCTGAGTTTTTTCAAAGTACCCTGCGTGATTATCGCCATTGTCTGGTTGTAGATAAATCCCGAAGCCAAGGACAGCACGTAGAACACTGCCAGTATCAGCACGGAATTTATGATAGCCTTGCCTACTGTATCCCACAGCGCGCCGCTGTTCCAGCTTTCCTCAACGGAGGAAATTACCCTCTGCATAAAAACCGAGGGGATAGAGCTTACCACGGCGTTGAAAACTATACAGACAAGAGTCAGCGGCATCATAACGGGATAAAATCCGAACAGTGTCTTTATCACTCTGCCTGCCGTTCCCTTTTTTACCTTTATAGGGCCTTTGCCCATTGCGGGGCCTTTTCCCATTCCCTTGCTCATTCCTCATCGCCTCCCGTCTTATTCTGGAGCATATAGAGATCCTTGTAGATCTCGTTTGTTTTCAGCAGCTCGTCGTGAGTTCCCGCCGCGCTTACCGTACCGCCCTCCATGACGATTATCATGTCCGCCTCCTGAACGGAGGAAATTCTCTGGGCGATAATGAACTTTGTTGTTTCGGGGATAAATTCACGCATTGCCTTTCTGATAAGAGCGTCGGTCTTGGTATCAACCGCGCTGGTGGAGTCGTCCATAATAAGTATCTTGGGCTTTTTCAGCAGTGCGCGCGCGATACAGAGACGCTGCTTCTGACCGCCCGAAACGTTTGCGCCGCCCTGTTCGATGTAGGTGTCGTAGCCGTCCGGGAAGCGGACTATGAACTCGTCCGCCTGAGCAAGCTTGCAGGCTTCGATCATTTCCTCGTCGGTAGCCTCCTTGTTGCCCCATCTGAGGTTTTCCTTTATCGTACCCGAAAAGAGAATGTTTTTCTGCAATACCACCGCAACCTGATTTCTCAGCGTTTCAAGGTCGTATTCGCGGACGTCTCTGCCGCCAACCTTTACCGTACCGCTTGTAACGTCGTAAAGTCTTGAAATAAGCTGCACCAGCGAGGACTTGGACGAACCTGTGCCGCCGATGATACCCACGGTCTGACCCGACTTGATGTGCAGGTTGATATTTGCCAATGTCATTCTTTCGGCGGAAGCGGAGTATTTGAAGTTAACGTTGTCGAAGTCCACAGAGCCGTCTGCGATATCGTAAACTGGGTTCTCGGGATTGCTCAGGGAGCTGTCCTCGTCAAGGACTTCAACGATACGCTTGCAGGATTCATATGACATAGTTATCATAACGAAGATCATTGAGATCATCATAAGGCTCATAAGTATCATAAAGCTGTAAGTAAGCAGCGCGCTGAACTGTCCCACATCAAGGTCAGCGCCCCTTGTTGTAATAATGGTGTAAGAACCGAAGGACAGCACAAACACCATTACCGAGTAGATGCAGAACTGCATGAGCGGATTGTTGATGGCAAGTATCCTTTCCGCCTTTGTAAAGTCGCGGCACACGTCCTCGGCGGCATCTCCGAATTTTTTCTTTTCGTATTCCTCGCGGACATAGGATTTAACTACCCTTATGCCCTTGATATTCTCCTGAATGGAGCTGTTGAGGTTATCGTACTTCTTGAATACGCTTCTGAAAAGGGGCATTACCTTGTAGCTTACAAAGAACAGTCCGAAGCCGAGAATAGGCGCTACCACAACAAAGATGATCGCCATTTTTCCGCCCATTACAAAAGCCATTACAAAAGCAAATATAAGCATAAACGGCGCACGTATTGCTGTACGTATTATCATCATGAACGCCATCTGGACGTTTGTTACGTCAGTCGTAAGACGTGTCACAAGGGAAGATGTGGAAAATCTGTCAATGTTTTCAAATGAAAATCTCTGGATATTGTAGAACATATCCTTTCTGAGATTTTTCGCCAGTCCGCAGGATGCCGTAGCGCAGGTCGAACCTGCCAGCGCGCCGAACATAAGGGAAAGGCACGCCATTACCACCAGAACAAGACCGTAGGTAACAATCGTGTTCATTGTGCAGCCGTCCTTAATATTGTTGACCAGCTCCGCGATGATAAACGGGATAATACACTCCATCACGACCTCCATAGCCACAAGCAGCGGCGTTGCTATAGTGGTCTTTTTGTACTCGCGTATACATCCGGCTATTTTTTTAACCATACGCATTCTACCTCACTTCTTCAAAATATTCTTTATTATAGCATATTTTCCCGAAAAAATCAAATAGTTTTGGGCAATTTTCATAAATCTAACACAAAGCAAAAACTCGCCGCAGAAAGGCTGAGCCTTTACCCTTATTGATGTACTATGTCAATAAGGGTAAAATGCTCCCATGGGTAACAATACTGCTGTATCGTTACCTGCCTAAATCGGCAAGTTCTTTGACAAAGCATTGGAAAAATGATATACTTATGTATCGTTTGTATTGTCCGAGGGCGTCTCTCCGTCGGCTTCATTTTTTCCCTTTAACAGGTCGCGTATCTCTGCAAGAAGCAGCTCCTCGGCAGTAGGCTCGGGCTCTTCCGGCTCAGGCTCGGGAGCGGGCTCTTCCTTGCGTCTGAACGCGTTTATACCCTTGATAAGCATAAACACGCAGAATGCCACGATAATAAAGTTAATGATGACCTGAATGAAGTTTCCGTATGCGATCGCGACCTCGGCGACCTCCTCAATACCCGCGGCTTCGTCGGCGGGTACGCCATGCTGGAGAATGATCTTCAGATCGGAAAAGTTCATTTTTCCGACGATAAGACCGATGCCCGGCATAACGATGTCGTTGACCAGAGAGTTTACGATAGGTGTGAACGCTCCGCCCATGATGATACCGACAGCCATGTCGATAACGTTTCCGCGGGCAATGAACTCTTTGAATTCGGATATAATGCCTTTTTTCTTTTCGTCCGCCATATTTATCTTCCTTTCGTACAATATAGACACTAAGTATGATATCACAATTTAATTAACGGAATATTACAGATGTGTTGCTTTATGTAAATTTAAATTTTTTTGAAATTTAATCTTGTCAATAAAGGCGATAAATTTTGATTTAGCGCACTACGCAGTAAGTAGCAACCTTTTAGGCGGCGAAGCCGCCGACATCAGCTGGTCGAGCTGAGCCCAGCTCGCAGAAGTCCAGAGGGCGGAGCCCTTTGGTCGCGCTCCGCAGAGCGCGAAATCCTTTCCCCGCGCCCGCAGGCGCATATCCTCCCGAAACGGAGCAGGAGGTGAGAAATGGCGAGAGCCATTTCGAGGAGGGGCGAACACGACCGCCCCTCCTTTTTGCGGTACGCAGCATAGTAACCCTTGAAAACAGTCCAGT
>JAAVHI010000060.1 GCA_014799785.1 Ruminococcus sp. | reverse complement strand
TAAAAGAAGGATTAGAATCATTTGATGCTAGAGTAGATTCAGAAATTTTTTCAGTTTTTACATATGATGCATCTAACATCAAAATGTCAGCAGGTTTAATGGATGATAGCTGTATTCAGAAAAAAGCGGGCGATTGTTTAGACCGTGCTACTTACATTATAAAATGTACTGACGTACATTTTGAGAATGTGCATGAAGCAATGAAGAAGGACCATAAAGAGACGATAGAAAAAATATTGAAATCACCTAATGTGTTGCAATATTTTAATGAACATTCAGAATATAAGCCAGAGAATTTGATAAGTATAGTCATAGATGCAATAGGAAAAGATGCACTTGGACAGTTTGTTTCAATTAAAAATCTTAAGCCACAGTTGGGGGTTAAGGAACGTGAAGCAATTATTAATAAACATCAAAATATTTATCCAACGCTTAATTGACAGTTCGTTTTTGATGATATGTTCCCGGCTACGACCAAAGGTACAAAATGGCAGTGGATTTGTTCACACAAACATAGAAACGGCAATGACGTACTTTCTATCCTCTAATTTCACGTTGAGACAGCTGTCCTGCTTTCCAAGGGAGAAATCAAGTTGAAAAAGGTTCGGGTAGAGTTCTCGATTGAGAACATGGATATGTCGGATTTTCAAAAAGGTTCGACTTATGAGCAAATAAAGACGTATGTTGAAGAACAGACGGGATTATCTGTATCTTCTCTGTATATTACTCAGATAAAGCAGAAATGCGAAATTATTGAGAGGGAGAATTATAATAAGGCAAAGTCTAACGGCGATAAGCAACCTAAGTGTCCGCTCGAAAAGGAGCAAGCTATTATAGAGGCCTTGAAGTGTTTTAGAATGATTTAAGGGTACAAATATGCGTCTTGTTTTGAGTTAATACGGTGTATTGTGGCAATAATTCGCAAGAAATTGCGAATTATTGCCATAAATTTCGCAAAACATATTGACTTTCTGGCAAAATAGGTCTATAATATATAATAAGTATACTATATAGGAGGGCATGTATGGGAATAAACTATAAAAAGCTATGGATATTACTCATTGAAAAGGAAATCTCTCCTGCTAGGTTAAGGAAAGACTTAAACATTGCTACCGGAACAATGACTAAACTGCGAAAGAATGAAGAGGTTGCCCTATCAGTGTTGCTTCGTATATGCGAATATTTGAATTGTGATATTGGAGATATTTGTCAAGTATTGCGATTGAACAACGAATAAAAAAGAATTATTTATGCGGAGGTATTTATGGCAAAAGTGATTTCAAAAGATAATGCAAATGGATTTTGGGCTTGGCTTGGCGATTGTATAGTGATGGGCTTTGGAGAAAGCATTAATAGAGTTAGAGAAGAGGCATTTTGTGAAGCAATAGAAATCGGGATTGAAAAAACATTTTCAGCTTTATATGATGCTAATGTAAATGACGAAGAAATTATTAATGTTGTGTGTAAATATTGGGAAATATCAAGGCAGGAAGCAGAAGATCGTTTGATTGATGAAAAACAACAAGCAGCTGTTAGAAATTTAAAACAATACATGAAACGACAAAATTATAGAGAACATGAAATAGATGAATTTTTCCAAGTACATAAGGTATTAATCAAAATCAGACGTAATAAGGAGTTGTGGAAATTGAAGAATAATCCTGATAAGTTGTTTAAGGATATACAAGCTCAAAAATAATGGTTGGGAGGTGCTGAACTGTGGCATTTTGTAAGAATTGTGGTCAGCAACTTTTGGAAGATTCAAGATTTTGTCATAAATGCGGAACACCTGCTATTCAAAATGATATAGAAAACGAAACTAACCGTAAAATGGTATATGACGGTGAGATACATAAATGTCCCAACTGTGGTGAGGCATTAGATTCGTTTACAACAATATGCCCACAATGCGGTTTTGAACTTCGTGGTGTAAAGTCAACTAATTCTGTTCGTGAGTTATCTATTAAATTAGAACAAATAGAAAAAACAAGAGAAAAAAAGAAAAGCAGTATCTTTACACAGTCTGTAGCGTTGTCAAAAACAGATGAACAAAAAATAAATCTTATTAAAAATTTTCCAATTCCTAACACTAAAGAAGATATCACAGAATTTATGATACTTGCGGCATCAAACATTTCATATGATGCTGTTCCTAACGGAACTCGTGTACAACTTGAACTTTATGCAGCTTGGAGTATAAAATTTGAACAAGCATACAACAAAGCAATAATAGTATTTGGAGACGATTCGAATTTTGCTAGAGTTCAGACAATATATAATTCAACGCATAAAAAAATGAAGAAAATAAAAAAACGTCCATATAGCCTTTTGGGTATTATTTTTGGAATTATTTTTGCATTTTATTTTGCAGTTTATTTATTTGCATCACTAATAATAGAACCTAATAATGTAAAGAAACTGCGAGATTGGAAAATATTGTCGCCGGAGTCGAAATCGCACTTAAAAATGGTGAATATAAATTTGCATTAATGCAGGCTGAAACCATAGAGTATGGTATGTACAATAATAATGAAGAAGAAAAGCGTAAATGGGTTGTTAAAAAAGAGTATCTGATTGATAAAATTTTAAACGAAGCTGCTGAAAATGGCGTTGATATGGAATACTCTTATCTAAACGAATGTAATTCAAATTCCGAAGTAGATGTTGAAGATATAGAATAGGAAACAACAACGTCAAGAGGATTTATTTCTGGTTTTAAAGAAGGATTTGAAAATGAAAATTGAGAAAACAATTTAATAAAATTTATTAAATTTATCGGAAAGTGAGGATATAATTATGGGACTTTTTAATAAAAAAGGTTGCGGATTAACAGATGTTATTCGCTGTGATGAATCTTCATATTTAATATGGAAGTGGAATCCTGAAAACACAAAATCAGGAGAGAGTAAAAGGGAGAATGCTATTCGCTATGGTTCTTCACTTCGTGTTAAGGACGGAGAAGTGGCTGTTTTTGTATATAATTATGATAATGCTCCGATGCAGGATTATATTGAAGGACCGTTTGACAAAATACTTGAAACCGCCAATCTTCCTATTTTATCTAATATTGTCGGATTGGCATATGGCGGTGATACGCCGTTTCAAGCAGAAGTATACTTTATAAATCTTGCAGAAATTATCCAAGTGAAATTTGCTGTCCCGTTCTTTGATGTATACGACCCAAGATTTGCTGACTTTGGTGTGCCTATTGCAGTCAGGGGTACAATAAGCTTTAGAATCGCTGACTACAGAGAATTTATTAAGTTACATAAGCTCAGCAGCTTTAATCTTGATGATTTCCAGCGTCAAATCCGTGATACTGTCAATCGTTATGTTAAAGATACTGTTGCTAACGCTCCTGCCGCACACAACATTCCTGTAACCCAAATAGAAAGCAAAATTGCCCAAATCAATGATGTGATTGAATACGACCTCAAAGAACGATTAAAAGAGAACTTTGGAGTCGTTGTTTCTGGCATTGATATTGGTGCTATAGAAATAGATAAAACAAGCGAAGGTTACCGTCAGTTGATGGGTGTTACCCGAGAACTTTCTGGAGCTACTGCAAAAGCAGAAGCTGAAGCAAAAATCAGGGATATTACAGATAAACAAAATATTGAGGCTGAAAATTATCAGGAAACTTTGCGTATTCAACGAGAAGAAGGACAGTATGCACAACGCTTGCATACCCAAACTGCGAATATTGGCGCATATCAGGTAGAGAAACAAGCGGAGGTCGGCGTAGCCGGTGCAAATGCATTGGGGCAAATGGGCGCTAATGGAGCTGGTGATGTAAACTTAGGCAGCGGCGGTGATAGATTTAACATGGCTGCTATGATGGCAAACATGGCAATAGGCAGTGCTGTGGGTCAGAATATTGCAGGAACGATGAATAATATGATGAGCGGCACAAATCAATCTATGCAACAACAAATGACACCTCCTCCCATTCCTATGGCTACGTATCATGTAGCTGTCAATGGTCAGGCTGCCGGTCCGTTTGACATTGCCACTTTAACGCAAATGGCTGCTACTGGACAGATTACTTCTGATAGCTTAGTATGGAAAAACGGAATGACACAATGGGAAAAAGCCCAAATGGTTGATGAGTTAAAAACATTGTTTACAACCGCAATTCCGCCTATACCACCTCAAAATTGATTTATTTGTAACATGAGGTAAAACTATATCAATACTTGCCCAAATAAAATTGGGGTGCAGAGGAAATGTCTGTCCCTTGGAGAGCGCCTGTACTTATGATATTGACCTAATGGACAATGTCATAAGTACTATGGCGTTACTTACGGCAAATCCGTAAGTAAAAATGTGGCTGCGCCGCCGTATATATGTAAAAACAGCTTGCAGTTTTTACATATTCAGGCAGGTAATCAAGTTTACACTTACTGATGAAGCAAGGCAGGCTATAAAGATGAAGATTGCTTCGTATGTTGCTGTACCCGTCGAGAATTATTCAGAATAATCAACAACACCTTGCAATTGGCTATAAATAACAACGCAACAAGTCAAAAAAATTGCAGTCTTATAGAAACAGAAAACTGTGCCATATAGATTTAGGGGGAACGCAAAGTGAAGTTTACATATTTGATAGGAAATGGCTTTGATTTAAATATTGGGTTAAAAACGAGCTTTACAGATTTTTTTAATATATATTGCAATAAAAGTGATTACGAAAATGCAGCTATTGAGAAATTCAAAGCTGAAATCCGTAACAATTCTTTTATGTGGTCGGATTTTGAATTTCAAATGGGAAGGTATGCACATGAAGTAGAACCCCTTGGCACGTTGAGTATTCAGGACTATTTTAATTGTATGGAAAATTTTCGCAACGAAATGATTACATATCTATTGAAAGAGGAAGAACGTATTAACAAATTTGCATTTAAAAATAAATGTGATACTGTTTGCCATAGAGCAATAGAATATCCATTTCAATACATGAGACCGGGACAAAGGATTTTATTACAAGATTATTTATCGAAGTACAATACAGAATCTATTGAGTATAATTTTATTATCTTTAACTATACACACACATTTGACGAGTTTTTAACTCCACTGGGATATAATGTGGCTGGAGATGATAATGATATTGGGCATTGGACAGATGATGAGGAAGATAGTATGATTATAGATAAAATAGGAGAAGTGATTCACGTACATGGTGAATTCGGAAATGCAATTTTATTAGGTGTAAACGATGAACAACAAGTGAATAATCCGAACCTCATAAAAAATGATGAATTTCGGTGGAACTATATAAAACCTATTGCCAATGAAATGTTAGGTGAGCAACATGATGAGATCTCAAAACGAGTAATAGAGGAAAGTGATATTATTTTTATTTATGGAATGTCAATCGGTCAAACTGACAAAATTTGGTGGCAAGCAATCATTAAATGGTTATGTGATAAGACTGATTCTAGGGAACATTTTCTCGTTGTATTTTCTCATAATACTAAACTAAGACGAAATAATCCATTAGACAATATTAAAAATCAAAAGGAAATAGAAAATAAATTGCTTTCTTTTGCACCAGATTCTATAAAAATAGATAAGAATAACATAACAAAACATATACTTTGCTCTTTAAATTCAGATATATTTAAACTTGATTTTGATCCATTTAGTTCTGAGTATTAAATTGAGAAATCGTTATAGTATTAGGATTTTGAGAGTCTGAATAAAGAACCATGTAAATGCCAATAAGGAAAATTTTAGAAGCAAAGATTTTCTCGCTGCTTTTCTCCGAAATTTTATAAGACAAACTGTTGACAACTTAAAAAAGTTTATCATTTTTATATTTCTCATCACTATTAGTATGTGATTTTGGATAAAAAGCATTTGAATTCCATTACTTTTAATGTTATAATGTAAAATGTAAAG
This sequence comes from Ruminococcus sp., assembly GCA_014799785.1. Taxonomy (GTDB): domain Bacteria; phylum Bacillota; class Clostridia; order Oscillospirales; family Ruminococcaceae; genus RGIG8773. The sequence goes on along the minus strand of JAAVHI010000060.1, from coordinate 19,528 downwards.
TTGTATGCCACAACATTAGTTCCATTCCCCCCTTGCCGAGCAGAAAAGAATTTCTGAGAGGTTGGGAGGTATTTTATCACTTTTTGAAAATTTAAAATGAGGTGTCAAAAATGAGCGCAAGGCGAAAGTATCAAGGGACTACAACATTTAATTCATGGGATAAGTGTAAAACATGTAAGGACAAAGATAATTGCAATAAAATTAATAAAAACTTTACATTTAAAATAATATTAATGGACTGTGAAGGATTTTATTATATTTTCAAAGAGTTAGAGAAGTTTGTACATTTTCCCACTCTTACTGGTGATATTGAAAAATATGAGCAAAAATTACTTGAATATGAGAAAAAACACGAAAACATTCCTGATCTTAACTCTCAAATGGTTGTAAATGGAACTTTGGCAGTTGAACTTGCACTTAAATCTCTCCTCTTTAAAGAAAATGGAGAATTTGAATGTATACATAATTTGGAAGAACTTTTTGGTCAGTTGCCAGAACCTCATAAATCTATTTTAACAGATAAAATATATAAAGAAGCACATCAAAATGCTGAGACAATGGCGTCTAATCTATCAAATATATCAAACTTGTTTGAAAAATTCCGATATGTCTTTGAGTGTGATATTATTGGTTATTCAAACTTTTTGAACAATTTTATCCATATTGTCTGCGATTATGCTATTTCTTTAAAACCAAAAGATGATGCAGACAATATCTATTGATGATAGAAAACTGATTTGAAAAATAAACGACGGTGTTTTAAAGCTAATATTTGTATTCATTCTGATGAAGAAATACTTGAATTAATGAGTTTTTTCTTTGTCAGCAAAAGATGAGGGTATTTATATTGATGTATGTGCTGAAGAATATGATTTATCTTCATTAATAGAAAGGCAAATAAAGCTTTTTTGAGGTATAGTACATGGTGTTGTGTTGATTTGAATTTATTAATGATAGATTGTCAAATTAATACATTATTTATTCCCAAACATATATGTCTAATATAATTAGCAGAAATATGCCGCCATACATTTTGGTCTTTATTTGGTCTTTACAAGATAGAAAACATTGCTAAAAGATACGATATTTAAATGAAAGACAAGTGCTTCCAAATGGCTTAAATACGTCATTTGACTGAATTTTACCCAAAGTCGGAATAAGCGTGATAGGTAATTCGAGTCCAACTTGGGGAGCCATTCACGCATAATCCGAACACATTCATTACAAGTAATGTGTTCGGATTTGTGATTTTTATATGATGTACTATATACCGCCTGCGAAAGTGGGCGGTTGCGTTTATACGCGAGTTAGCAGATGATAACTCGCGATGCGTAATTATATTTCAATATCAAAAATGTTATTTAGCGGAATTTCTTCCCAGCTTGTGAAAACCATATTATGGTTATACTTGTCAATACGTCTGAAATTACCCGAAAGGGCAACATATTTACTTATAGAATCAAAACCACCAATAAAACGGGTGGTTTTGATTCTATACAATTTAATATTCGCGTTAAAAATCATCATTTACATTTACTGTATTTCTCCGTCCTCAATGCGAATTATTTTATCCGCAGAGGAAGCTATATCAGAATCGTGAGTTACCATAATAATTGTCTGACCGTATTTTTTCTGCAAATCTTTCAGCAAGCCAATTACTTCTCTGCTTGATTTTTCATCAAGATTTCCCGTAGGCTCGTCACAAAGCATGACTTTTGGCTTGTTAATAAGCGCCCTTGCAATGGCAACTCTTTGCTGCTGACCTCCCGAAAGCTGTGACGGATAGTGGGAAAGCCTTTCAGATATGCCAAGGGTTTCGGCAAGCTGTTTAAAGTACGCCTTGTCCTCCTTTGCATTGTCAAGCATTAAGGGGAGAAGTATATTTTCTTTTGCCGTAAGTTCTGGCACTAACTCGAAAAACTGGAACACAAATCCGATGTTCTGTCTGCGGAAGGTCGATAATTTGGAATCGTCCAGTTTCAGGACGGAAATGTCGTCATAAAACACCTCGCCCTCCGTGGGCGTGTCCAATCCTCCCAGCAGGTGGAGCAGAGTAGATTTGCCGCTTCCCGACGTTCCGACTATGGCGGTGAATTGCTTTTCGCTAAAGGAAATATTGCAGCTCCGCAGCGCATGGACTGCATTTTCTCCGCTTCCGTATGTTTTTATCAAATTCTTGGTACATATCATAATATCACTCCTTTGTGCGTTCGTTCATCTGCGAAATAATACTTTCGTTTTTATTGCCGTGCAGCAGAATACAGGATATAGCAGCGGACAGTATAACAAGCGCAAGGCTTAATACTATCAGCGGAATTAAAATGGGAGCATTATGTATCTCATATTTAAGAAGATACGTACTGGAAAGGTCGTTCACCTGCTTGTAAACCTCTGCCGACGCTCCGAACAGGTCACTGTTCGGATAGCCAAAACTCTCCAACGCTTGGTTATATTTTGTATTCAGCAAAGACCGCAGCATATAGACCGCGCCTGTTCCCAGCAAGCAGGAAATAACCGTGTTGAATATGATATGCGACAAAAACGTCCTGTTCCATTTTCTTTCGGACAAACCTATCGCGCGCAGTACGGCTATTTTTGATTTTCCTATCTGTAACCTCATGGATATCATGCTGTGATACCCTATAACAGCCATAAGGACTAATATTATGAACAAGACAATTACACTTGCAAATCTTGCAATATAACTGTTGCGATATGCTTCGTCACATTCTGTTATGGTCTGAATTTTAACCCGCATTGAGGAATCCAGCAGAGATCGTATCTGTGATGTTACGGCATTTATGTCCGCGCCCTTGTCAAGGAAAATATATATATTATCATAGTTCTCTTTATAAGTATCAAGGAGAGACGCTGTTTCCTGCGGTGCGGCAAATTCCATTCCCATAAAGGAATCAAATGCAGAATACATTATCGGGTCGTTTTCCATTGCCTCCTTGGGAATTACTGCAATAGCCTCAATAATAAACTCTATATCATGACCCTGATGCACTTCGCTTCCGTTGACCGCAATTGAATTAATTTTATCTCCGATATTGTAGGGATAATTTGAGCCTTTTTCATATTCATTAAATACCATTGTCAAGCCGTTTTTGTATGTACCTATCTTACCCTCCGTCACATAATTTGATAAGCTGTCCATAAACGCATTGTTTCCGAATTTTGCGCCTGTAATATAATATTTACGTTCATCGGGGCGCAGCATTTCATCTGCGCCGTCTACAAGCTCTGCGTAAAATTGTGATATTTTCGGCGGGACGTCCTTAGAATTTTTAGGGTAGAACAAATTAAAAGCTGTGTTTGAAGCATAAGCCCGAATATCACGAACCCCGTCAATGCTTGCTATTTTATCAGCTATATCGGCAGGCAAGCCGTAATCATCAATTACCGACAAGCCAAAGATGTTGCTGCCCGCGGAATATATGCATATATCCGTTCCGCTGTCCCGCATATCTACATTTGCGTAGCTGTAATATGCGCTGCCGTTAAGCTCACTGTCGGTAAAATAGCCGCTGCCTTTTCCGTCAATAGTGTAGTATGAATAACACATGACTGCCGCAAACAATACCAATGCAAGAGATAATACCTGCATAACATTTGCAAATGCGTTCCCCGAAAGCTTTATCAGTATTCTGTTCAAAGGGCGTACTCTTTCGGTTTGCCGCTGTTGTTTTTTCTTCCCCAAGAAGCGGACAAAATAAACCGCATATCCGAGAGCAAACATACATACCGCGCATACAATGGCAGATAAAAACGGGTTCTTTGTAACCTGAAGCACCGCCCATTCCGCGGTATATCCACGCAGAGGCGAAAGCCCCATAAATCTGTCTTGTATCAGCAGTATAAGCTCATATAAGGCAATTCCTACTGCATGACCGACGGCAATACCGCATACTAACAGGAACAGCCATTCCATAAGAATTACAACGGCAACTCTGCGTTTTGAACAGCCTATTCTGCGTATAAGGTTAAGTGATCTCATTCTTTCGGGCATTACGGAAAAAAGAATACCGAAAAGCGAAATTGCCGATACCGCAATTGCAATAACGCTGAAATATTTGATGACCGTCATTGTATCGGATTGATATATCTGCGTCAGAACATCTTCGCTTCCGACAGCAAAATTTGCTACCGACTGTGCCGCGGATATTATTCCCTCTCTGCTTGACGGAGCAATTTGGTACTTTTCATAATACTTCATCACAAATCCGAAAGAAATATCGCTTTGTTCCTGTGTAAGAATATCATGGTTGTAAAGCTTTGCCATGGTATAGACGCTTGTTTCTTCCGTAATATTACAATCACCCGAATACAGATAAATCACAGGCATGGATTTTACGGAAAAATCTATGTGACCTATCCAGCCCGAAACGTATTCTTTTTGCGCTCTTGAATAATCGGTACAGATAACTCCTACGATTTTCAAGGTAACATCACCAACAAGCTCGCCTGTGGCATTGCCGTCTCCGAAAGCATACTTTGACAGAGTTATATTTTCGCCTATGTAAGCTGTCGGTTCGGCAGTAACGAACAGATCCTCAATGATATAATCATATAAAGCCACCTCTCCCGAAGCGGAGGGAAATCTTCCTGCGGCAAGCTTTAGGTATTCAAGCTCCTCCGCATAACTGTCCATATATGCCCCGTAAGTATATTGCTGATACTCGTTTCCAAGCTTTCCGCAAATTGCAGTACGGCCTATCATTTCCACAAGCTCGTCCGACTGCATTTCGTCAAATGCTTCCTCCGGCAGATCGGCAAAGGTATAGCTTTCGATTCCGTGACCGTACAGCACGTTTTCAAAGGCGCGGCGGCATTCCGTACGTTCCATTAAAACCGAAACTATCATCAGTACCACAAGTATAACTACAGAGGTTATCATTTTTGCAAATTGTATTTTATTGGCTTTCCAATATCTATATATTAAAAAAATATTTGTTTTCATATTTATACTCCGCAAATACATAAAATGCTGCATCCCAAGTCAAAACAATAGGCTGCAGCATTTTATTCAATTTTTACATCGCTGTACCAAACAACAAAGTGATCAGTATCACATATCATTATATAATTATATCTGTTTCAGATGTAAATGTCAATAATTGTTGGAATTTATCAATGTACTTTAACAGTATTTGCATACAAGTAATACGGGGAGGCAGTGTTTCCTCCGCCATATGCACAAACAGAAATTCCTGTTGTAAACAATACCGAAAGAGCCAACAAATATCTATTACAGCTTTCTTCATAAGGCTTCACCCCCTTTCTAATGAATATAACCATTTGAAAGAGGGTGAAATTACACTTTTCAGCAAAGTTTTCTAATTATTCTGCTTTTTACACAGAATTTGCTATACCAATTAGTTTATCTTTACTAAATCAATAATCATTATCGCATGACACAGGCATAGATAAAACATAATCGCCGTTGTCCCGGTTTATAATATGTATTTATCAACAAGGTCAATCGGAGCGTCCTTATCATCAATAGACCGAACAACAGTATGAGTATCAACAGTATTCATAAAGAAATTTATAAATGCCTCTCTAACTGTGCTTACGCTCATAGCTAAAGTAAATACCGCCAATAATGCCGCTGCAACGGCAATAAGCAGCCTTTTAGGTGTAATTCTTACTTTTTATTACTCTTGCCCATTAAAATATCCATTTTACGCTCAAATTCGGGAGAGAATTTGTGAGACGTATTGTCAATCAATATTTCCTTCAATGGATACTGTTACGGTCTGACACGGAATGGATTTTCCGCTTGCCTGCAAGGCTTTTTTTGCAGCTGCCTCAAGTCCGCCGCAGCAGGGGACTTCCATTCGCAGAACGGTAACGCTTTTAATGTCGTTATTTTGTATTATTGACCGCAGCTTTTCACTGTAATCAACGGAATCAAGCTTTGGACAGCCTATCAGTGTGACTTTGCCCGCCATAAAATCTGCATGGATATTTGCATAGGCGTATGCAGTGCAGTCAGCCGCGATCAGCAATTCGGCACCGCTGAAATAAGGAGCGTTCACAGGAGCAAGCTTAATCTGACACGGCCATTGACCGAGCTGTGAAACTCCTGTCGATTTATGTGCAGGAGAATTTTTTATTTCAGAACGCTCCATTTTTCGTACCTGCGCGCCGGGACATCCTGTACGGAAACTTTCTGTGTCCTGTTTTGGGGACTTCTTTTGTTTGGCAGCAAGAATGGCTTTCTCGTCATATGCAGGGGCTTCCCGTTCCTCGAAGCTGATCGCATCGGTCGGACAATTAGGCAGACAGTCGCCAAGACCGTCACAGTAATCCTCCCGTGTAAGTACCGCTTTACCGTCAATTATTTCAATCGCTCCTTCATGGCAGGCGTCGGCGCACGCACCGCAGCCATTGCACCTGCTTTCGTCAATTTTTATTATTTTCCTTATCATTTTGCATTCCTCCCGATTTTATTTTCCGTTTCATTCAAAAGCTCAAGCAGCTCCGCCTCGCCCATATCATAGCTTACATACGAAAGAGCCTTGTAAAAGAAGTCCATATCTATCATTTCTGACTCACGGCTGCGGCAGGCATATGCCGCCAGTTCCTGAAGCCTTTCCAATATCCGAAGCTTCACTTTGCGGATTACATCGTCAGCCTCATAGATACGGTGCATATCAAAATCCGAAGTATTTCCGCATGGAGCTGTACAAACGGCACAGCCGGGAGCTACGAGATTTTTTTCCGCATAGATCTCATCAACAATTTCGCAGAGCGACTTGTCGTCATACTCGGGGCAGAGTAAAGGGAAAGCCAGAGCTTTTATCACCAAACTGTCTGTGTCAGCAGTTTTGGGATTGTTGTTACAGGCACGAACCAAACCGATCAATGCGCTTATTATTTTATCCTCTGTCAAAACGAATCCTCCTTGACTTAATGGTATTATTATACTATAATATTTTTCAGAAGTATGTGGTTATAACCACGGAAATGAGGTTTTTATGAATTTGAGCTTTATTTCAAAAACAGCTCTTTTTCGGGGATGTCCGGAAAAAGATATTCTGAATATGGCAAAGCATCTGGATTTTCGGATAGTCAAATATGAGAAAGGTGATGTGATATTGAGCGTCGGAAGCACTGTGACGGATATCGGTCTTGTTCTTTCCGGAAGCGTCAGAATTGAACATACGGATCTTTGGGGAAATAAAAGTATCCTTGACATTACATCTGCCGGAGGTGTATTTGCAGAATCCTATGCCTGTATACCGAATGAGCCAATGATGGTAGATGCGGTGGCTAATGAGGACTGTGATATTTTATTCATAAGCGTTCCGAGGCTTTTCATGCCGTGTCAGACGTGCAGAAGTCAGAACAGGCTTATTCAAAACCTCGTAATGATCACCGCAGAAAAAAATTTGCAGCTTTCTAAGCGCAGTATGCACATATCACCCAAAACAATACGCGGACGGCTGTTTTCTTATTTTTCGCAGCAGGTTTCTGCGCAGGGCAGCAGCAGGATTACGATTCCCTTTGACCGTCAGCAGCTTGCAGACTATCTGAATTTGGATCGCAGCGCTTTGTCAAAGGAACTGGGAAAAATGAAGAACGACGGTCTGATTGAATACAGCAAAAATAATTTTGAGATAAAAATTGATATCAAATAGCGTATGCTGTTTTGTTTGTGCCAAGCTCAAGAGAACAATTTGTGAAAGACGTGTCAACTTTACTTTGTTTATGTATATCAGTCCGGCTGGTAACCATTGACAAATTAGTTGGTATATGCTAATCTAAAAGCAACAAGTTAAAAAGATTGTCAAACGTCGCTATTGTGGGAATGCCTCAGCCGATCGATCAGTGGCAGGTCTTTCTTCGTGAGAAAATCTCGGTCCTGAACTGATTGCTTACAGCCTTGTTTTGCTTGGGTTGAAAATCTTTCTTGACAAAAAAGGAAATTTGTGTTATAATATTTTAAGAAAATGTGAAGATTTTTGACATTTTCGGTTTCCGATAAAAAATATTTTAATTCATTATTAAATAACTTAAGAGAAGGTAGATAGAATGAAAACCATACGGCAAAAGATTATTCTTTGTATGTCCCTTGTTTCGGCTGCGCTTTTGATTATATTGGGAGTGACGGCGTGTACGCTTACTTATAACGGAACAATCCAGACGGTGAAATCGGATATGGAAAAATTTATTGCTGTTGCTGCCGAGCGGGTACAGCTGGAATGCAGCGCATTCATGAATGTAGCCGAGATCGCGGGCATGAATCCCACCTTATCCGACGACGAATACCCGGTGGAAGATCGGGTGGCGCTTTTAAATAGTATTGCGAAATCGAACGGACTGACCCGCGGGGTGATACTCGACAAAAACGGCTTCAATATCGAGACGGGCGTGGATATGTCCGACCGTGAGTACGTTCAGGCGGCGCTGCGGGGAGAGTCCATGATCTCCGACCCGGTTGTTTCCCGTGTGACCGGCGAAGTCAGCATTATTATCGCGGCGCCTCTTTGGGAAAACGGCGCGGCGAACACAAATGTCGTGGGCTGCGTTTACGTTGTTCCCGATACCGAGTTTCTGAACGATATCATGAGTTCGATCAAGATCAGCGAAACCAGCGTCGCTTATATGATCAACGCGCAGGGTGACACCATTGCCGATCAGACGAAAGAGACCGTTGGCGAGGGCGAAAATATCGAGGAGCTTGCGAAAACCGATTCGGGGTATGCCGAGCTGGCGGCGCTCCATGCCAAGGTGCGCGGGGGAGAGACCGGCATCGCAAGTATTGTCGAGCAAGGAATCAAGGAATTTGTCTGCTACGCGCCCATTGCGGATACTAACGGCTGGTCAATTCTGATCACGGCGGATCTGGACGATTTTATGGGAAGTACCTTTGTGATGATTATTACGACAATTGTCATGGTTCTGGCCGGACAGGGGATCGGATTGATCGTTGCGATCCGCCTCGGCAGAGGGATTGGTGAACCGATCAACGAAAGTGCAAAGCGGCTTACGGCGCTGGCGGCGGGAGATCTGACGAGCGAGGTGGCGACAGTAAATGCGAAGGACGAAACGGCGCAGCTTGCCGATTCAACCAAGCAGTTGGTGGACGGAATAAACGTCATTATTGGGGACATGGATCGTATTTTAAGTGAAATGGCAAACGGAAATTTCGATGTCTCACTGGAGGATAAACGCAGTGCGTATGTCGGCGATTTCGCGGGGCTGATTCATTCGGCAGAAGTGATCAACGACCGCCTGAGCGGGGCGATGTTAAGGATCAACGAGGCGGCGGATCAGGTTTCGAGCGGCTCAAATCAGGTTTCCGATGGCGCACAGGCGCTTTCGCGGGGCGCTACCGAGCAGGCAAGCTCGGTACAGGAGCTGGCGGCGACGATCAACGAGATCTCTACGCATATCCGCAATACTTCGGAAAGCTGCGATCAGGCAAAGGAAAAAAACAACGCAGCAGGAAACGCGCTTCAGGCGGCAAACGGACAAATGCAGCGCTTGGTTGAGGCGATGGGGAAGATCAACCGCTACTCCGATGAGATTGGAAAGATCATCAAGACGATAGAGGACATTGCTTTCCAGACCAATATTCTGGCGCTGAACGCCGCGGTCGAGGCAGCGAGAGCGGGCGCAGCGGGAAAGGGCTTCGCGGTTGTGGCGGACGAGGTACGTAATCTCGCAAGCAAGTCCGCTGAATCGGCAAATAATACTGCCGCGCTGATCGAGGAGTCAATCGCAGCGATTCATCACGGCAGCGACATAGTGAACGAAACTGAGAAAATTATGATTGAGGTTTCGGATTCAGCTTCTAAAGTGACTGAACTGATCGGTGTTATCGCGGAAGCGAGTCGTGAACAGGCAAACTCCGCCGAACAGATCACAATTGGGATCGACCAGATATCGACGGTCGTACAAACGAACTCGGCGACCGCCGAGGAGAGCGCAGCAGCGAGCGAGGAGCTTAACAGTCAGTCCGCAATGCTCAAGGAGCTGATTGATTCGTTCCGTCTCAGGAGCTGACTCCGGATTCCACAGACTTTGCTCACGAATTTTCGAGTTTGGTGAATTCTATCCTTTGGTGAAGATTTCCCATATAGCTTTGTGAATAGTTCGAATTTCGCGGGCTGTAAAAAACACATTCAGAAAAAGAACTGCAATCCTTCCAAAAGGAATTGGATTGCAGTATTTTTTGTGATATAATTGTGGTTGGAGGAATACAAGACAGGCTGCGGCTGTATCCGCTGATTTAGGACATTATACGTCTATAATAACAACTTCCATTTATTGTAATGTATTCCGGCAGGCGCAAGCAAGAGCAGGGGATGCTATCGCTTCGGTTCTTGACTTTTCCTCAAATAAAAAACAAGGAGCATAAGATACGACAAAGGACAGCATTGCTCCGTAAAGAACAAATAACGAACAAACATTATGGCATATCTCTATAAAATTTTATATTTGAACGGGAAAGTAGTTATTGAAAATATTATAGATATTAATAAAAACACAAATAACTGTAGTAAAAATCTACAGTTATTTGTTTTAATACAGTAATTGCTTACGTCAGAGAATCATAATCAATCTTTCGATTTTTAAAATAATATTCTTTATCATGTTCGCCTACTTCACGCAAAACCCTGCATGGATTACCCACAGCTACTACATTTGAGGGAATATCCTTTGTGACGATACTTCCTGCTCCTATTACCGCATTGTCGCCAATGGTGATCCCCGGCATAACAATTACGCCTGCGCCTAACCAACAATTTTTACCTATCCTAACAGGCATATTGTACTGATATCCTTGCTGCCGCAGCTCCGGCAGAATCGGGTGTCCCGCTGTTGCTATAGTCACATTCGGACCGAACATAGTATAGTCGCCAACATAGATATGGGTATCGTCAACAAGCGTAAGATTAAAATTTGCATAAACGCCGTTGCCGAAATGCACATGACCGCCGCCGAAATTGGAATGCAGCGGAGGTTCAATATAACACCCGTCGCCGATCTCGGCAAACATCTCCTTTAGCAATGCGGCCCGCTTATCCCACTCGGTGGGACGGGTCATATTAAAATCATAAAGTCTGTCAAGACGTTTGGTTTGATCTGTCATAATTTCCTCATCACCGGGAAGATAAAGCTCACCCGTGTGCAGTCTGTCTTTCATTTTACTCATTTTTAATTCTCCCTTACAGTCAGATTTTTTACCCATTGATATTTTTTATAATGCAGATATACGGCAGGCAGTTTTATTATCTCGTCCAGATTTATTACAAAATATACCGCAGGCACAGGCAGATGAAAAACAAATGCCGCTATCAATCCAAGCGGAACAGTAACGCACCAAATCGTTACCGTATCGCACAGAAATCCAAATTTGCTGTCACCTCCCGCGCAGAAAATTCCCGCAATCGTTGTGGAATTAACAGACTTTCCCACCAGATAGTACGAACACATAACAAGCATACCTTTCAAATATGTATCCGCCTGCGGACTTAAATCTGTCACCATTAGAACAGACGGGATAAGCATGAGTAAGATCAGTCCCGATACCGCCCCGCACATAATTGACAGCCTGCAAAGCTTACCTCCGTACTCCTTTGCAACGGAAAAACGACCTGCTCCAAGCTCATTGCCCACCATAATGCCGCTGCCGCTTCCGAGTCCCAAACAAAAGCAGGCAACAAGATTTTTTACAATATTGGCGACAGCGTTTGCTGCCACAGCGTCGCTGTCCAAATGCCCCATTATAACGGAATACATTGTAAAACCGATTCCCCATACAATTTCATTGCCAAGCACAGGGGTAGTATATTTCCAAAAATCGGAGCGCATTTCTTTATCACGGGCAGCAATTTTCTTAATACAAAGCTTAACATGACCATTATTTGCAGTTTCCAAAACACACCATATCACTTCAATAAGACGTGCAATGACAGTAGCAAGAGCCGCACCCGCCGCTCCCATTTTCGGAAAACCAAAAAGTCCGAAAATTAAAACAGCATTTAAAATAATGTTTATAACAACGCAAGCGGAGCTTATTATTCCCGATTTAGCGGCTTTTCCGCAGTTTTTCAGTATGCACAGAAAAATCTGCGAAATACCTGTAAGTAAAAATGCCGCCGATACCGTACGCAAATAAACTGCGCCTAAGCTTATTAAAATTGGATCATTAGTAAACAGACTTATAATAATATCGGGAATGCAAAGTCCGCCAAGAAAGAAAACGACAGATACGATAAGCGTAACCTTCATTGAATAAGCAAAAACATTTTCTATCGAAGCAAAATCATGTTTCCCCCAATATTGTGAGGCAAACATGGAAAGACCTATCGTCACAGCGGCAAGAAACAGATTTTCCACAAATATGACCTGCCCTGCAAGCGATACCGCCGACATTGAGTTTTGCGACAAAGCACCCAGCATTAAAGCGTCAGATGCGCTGACGAGCGCTGACATAAATTGCTGAAAGGTTATGGGAAGCATGAGCGCAAGCAATTTTTTTGTAAACTCGGAGGAACGTATCATAATAACCCTTTAAGTTCTTCAAACTGCTTTTCCAAAACACCGCCCCAACCGTATACTTCATTGATATCATATTTTCTGGATTCACATTCAGAGGCTACAAGAACCATCATATAAACATCATACCATAATGCCCTGATTATTTGGTTTTTGTTCAGCTCCTCAAGACCGTATCCCTTTTGGAACACAAGATTAGGACTAAATCTTCTGAATTCTAACTCCATAAGCGGGTCTGCCCATAGTACCCTCTCCCAATCAATAATACCTGTGATATTGCCGTTTTCCACAAATATGTTGCCGTCCCAGCAGTCGTAGTGAACCAATCGTGGTTCTGTCACTTCATTGAAAAACGCTTCGCTCCGTCCAAGCTCATTCATCAGCTCGTCGGGAGGTACTTCAAGCATAGCGTCGGTACGCCTTGCATCATCTATTGCCGCAGTCATCATCTTATAGAAAACTGAATACCAATTATCGCCTTGATATTCACTCTGCGCAGGAAATCCAAAGCAGGGACAGGCAATATTGTTGACGTTACGGATAATTCTTCCCGTTTCGAGATATAAGCTGTCTATCTGCTCCTGCGAAAGCGCATACCTGATTTTGTTCATACTTTCTCCACGGAGCTTTTCCATAACAAAATAAGGCGAAGTGCATACCGTACAGCTATCGTCATAGCCGTAAATGTGCGGGACAGGTATACTGCCTTGCTGTGACAGCATTATCATAGTCTGCATCTCAGCATACATTATGTTCTTCTCATAGGTCAGAACCTCAGCCTCTTTCGGCGGTGCGATCTTCAGTATTACGCTGCTGCCGTTGTCCAGACATACCTCATATGCGGCGTTGAACATCCCCTCTGTCAGTTCCCTGCAGTCCGTCATTTTAAGCGGGGACATATATTTTTCTGCCATTCTGCGGATAACGTCCCTGTTTTGTTTGTTTTTTGTCATACTCTCCATATAAGCACCTCACAATACCGATAAAAAACGGATTGCTTTTTTATTTTACATATGATATAATAATATCACATTATTTTCGGTATTTCAATAAAATTACAGCTATATTTAATAACAATCCTGCGAGGAGGATTTTTATGTCAGTCTTGATCGAACTCAAAGACGACCGTTCCGAAAAGATACATTATGACAATGCAGACTATCCTATCTACATACGGCATGGAATTCTTTCCCGATATCCGAACTATGCCGCGCCAAGCCATTGGCATGATGATATTGAATTTATCGTTATTCTGGACGGCGAGATGAATTACAATGTAAACGGCGAAATTATAAATCTGCGAAAAGGTGAGGGGATTTTTGTAAATGCGCGGCAAATGCATTTCGGATTTTCCGATTCCCAAACAGAATGTGAATTTATATGTATTATTCTTCACCCGCTTCTGTTGTGCGGTCTTCCGGCCTATGAGCAGGATTTTATAATGCCCGTTATACACAGCAGTACGCCATTTATTTTTCTTGACCCAAATATTGATTGGCAGAATAATATTTTGGAACAGCTTAATTTTATATACCGCTGCAAAGAAAAAAGGGCCGCACCGCTTGATGTGCAGTCCTCATTTGCAGCGATATGGTCGCTGCTGTACGAAAATATTCCGTTGGAAAATAATATATCAAATTCCAAAAGCAGCGACCTGACTATAGTCAGAGACATGGTCGGTTTTATTCAGAAAAACTATACTCAAAAAATTTCACTTAATGATATTGCACTGTCGGGAGCAGTAGGACAAAGCAAATGCTGCAAAATGTTCGCAAAATATTTCAGACAAACTCCTAATAATTATCTTAATGGGTATCGTCTGAACAAAAGCCTTGAATTATTATGCGATAATGATATGTCCGTCACGGAAATTGCGCTGTCTGTGGGCTTCGGCGGAGCAAGCTATTATGCAGAGCTTTTTCGCAAATGCTTTGGGAAAAGTCCCACGGAATACAGAAAAAGCAAATTGTTCAAAGAATAGCAGGCACCCTGCTTTATATGGGACAAGCAAGCATACGCATTGTTACGGCGGAAAACAAGGTTATCTATATCGACCCTTATGCGGGAGATTTCTACGACCTACCCGCCGACCTTATTCTTGTGACCCATGCTCATTTCGACCATAATCAAATAAGTAAGGTTGAAAGCCGAAATCCCGATTGTATAATCATTACGCAGGACGAGGCTTTGGAAAATGGCGAACATCAGGTTTTCGCACAATAATGATCGCTTTGAATTGCACGAAACCTATAAGGTTTCCAAGCAGTCCTGCCGATGTAAAATACTAAATATTGATGATCTATACCATACTTATCAATTGCTCTGCCAACTCCCTAAGATCATCATATGTTGAACAAACTTTACTAAATTGAATAATAAAATCAATTAGCACTTGTTATAGAGTGCTAATTGATTTTTTAGTTATATATCAAAAATAATATGGTGTTATCCGATTATTCTTTAAGGCTTTTTCCTAACTGCTTAATATTTCAATGGACAAGTTTTTGCTCTGTTCTTAACTACTAATGTGCTTTGGAAATATAACTGTTTCCTATCATATTGACACACTTGCCAAAGCGGACTATATTCGACAAAAGCAACAAAATTTATCTAAAAGTCAGACATATACTGGACTTTTTTGCGTTAATAAGGTATAATAATAAAAAGCCAAAATTCAAAAAATCTGTTGCTTTGAAAAATATTCATTGGTGTAATAATGTAAAACTTTTCTTTTCATACCATAAAAGTAGTCGTTTCGTTCCCATTTTTTAAAGAAATATTATTATCAGCCGATATAATTATTGAAAGCAACTCCGGATGTTATATCAGAGGTGACAAGTTTTGAATATTGCAGTTGCAGATGATGATAAATCTATAAGAGAGCATATTTGCGAACTTATAAAAAAACACGACCCTAAATGCAATCTTAATTCTTTTGCTACGGGGAAGGAGCTGCTTACGTCGGGAAATAAATTTGATATTGTTTTTCTCGACATTAAAATGAATGGAATAAACGGTATCAATACGGCAAAACTTTTGAGAGAACGGCAGGAGGACGTTGTACTGGTTTTTGTTACAGGTATTAAAGAATACGTTTTTGAAGCGTTAGAACTTTATGCGTTCCAGTATCTGTTAAAACCTATTGACGAAAAAAAGCTGATTGAAGTACTGTACAGAGCCGAAAGGGAGGCGGATAAAAATAAAGAAAGGTGCAGACTTTTCATCAAAACTAAAAATATAACTCTCGACCAGTCAGATATTTTATATATTGAAAGCCGCGGTAAAAAGCTTGAAATACATACTGTCGGACTGAGGAAAAGTATAGAAATTTATGGCACTCTTGAAAATATTCAGGGTAAGCTTGGTGAGAATTTTTATCGCTGTCATCGTTCGTACATTGTCAATATGATGTACATTGAAGAATATGACAACGAAAGCATTACACTTATATACGGTGATAAAGTTTACCTAACTAAAAAGAAATACGGCGAGTTTGTAAAAGCATATATGTGGTATCTTCAAAAGGGAGGAGTACCCGATGTATAATGTGTTTGAGGTCATTCCGCTTTTATTTTATCTGTTCAAGGGTTACTGCCTTCAATATTTTTTGGGAAACTTTTTAGAGGAAAGATCCAAGAGCAAATTGGCAAGCGAACTTGCGTCTGCGGTTTTGTATGCAGCTTTTTTATCGGTCATCGGTTTCATTGAACCTGCGGGGGATTTAAACAGCCGACCTGCAATTTGGAAATTATCGCTGTCGTTCTGTATGATTTGTGTGATTGCCTTCTGCTTTTATAAAGGCTTTCGTCTGATCACTGTATTCCTTTTAGCAGCATTTCAGGCTGTTGCCGATATAAGCCAATATACAATAGCTGTTTTGTACGGCAAGCTAAGCGGCGGTTTATACGATCTTTTGAAAAGCAGTTTCATAAATATAAGCATGGAATCATACCAAACCTCTATGCTGATAATTAACAGTATATTTATAGGAGAATTGGTTCTCGGATATGCGGCAATGGGACTTTTGCTGTATTTTTCGCTAAGAAGGATAGTTAAGGATTTTCGTGAAAAAGCTCACGGGATAAACGTCACAGAACTGCTGTTTTTGATTGCACCGTCAGCGGTGGGGTTAATGATATGTATGCTGCTGCGTATTATCATAGTAAACGTAGAAAACGGTGTCCAAAATCTGATCTACCAAAAATACCCTGCGCTTACGGCAGTAATACCGGCAATTTTGCTTTTATCGCTGTTTCCGATTTTGTGCGGGGTTAAGCTTTTTCAGGATATGATACATCTCAATGCCGAAAAGAGCAGCAGAATTATTCTTGAAAAGCAAATTGAGGGCTTGCAGACCCATATTGAGGAAATGGAGCGTATATATTCCGATTTGCGCAGTATGAAGCATGATTTGAAAAATACAGTATCTGTTATAAAGCGGCTTTCAGACAACAGTGCGAATACTTCCGAACTGCAAAAGTATATTTCGGAGGCGGATCAATGTCTTGAAAAACTTGATATTCGCTTTAATACAGGAAATACCGTTGCAGACACTTTATTAAATATGAAATATTACGAGGCGGTGAGAAATGTTCCGAATATAAATATTTATGCCGATGACCTGATATTTTCACAAGAACTGAAAATACAAAGCTATGACATTGGCATTATTTTAGGCAATGCTCTGGACAACGCTGTTGAGGCTTGCAAAAAGCTGAAGGCAAACGACCCGAGCGCAGATACGTTTATCCGCTTGCGGTCTGTGCAAAAGGGAAATTTTCTGATACTTACGGTAGAAAACAGCTTTTACGGAAAACTTGCAGTCAGTGAGCGGGGTGAATTTCCGGAAACCGATAAAGCTGACAAAAAGTCCATGGCATTGGTCTTTCCAATATTAAAAATACAGCGGAAAAATATCAAGGAACAATGGATTTCAGGGCAAATGACAGAGTGTTTACGCTGTCTGTAATGATGAAAAATGAAAGGAGAAATTGATATGAATTTCGGAATAACAGGTAATTTGGGAGGATACGGCAATTATGCAAAAATAATTGAAAACAGCAAATTAAGCAAAGAAACCACCACTGAGGAAACGGTACATTACAACTGTTCAAATGAACACGACGAGGTATCTATCTCAAAAGAGGGATATGAAAAATATATCAAAAGTGTTTCTGATAATGAGCAGGGTATTCAGCAGCAGGAGTCCGAAATTCTTGCAGATGAATTACAGGAGCAGTACGCTGATATTGAAAAAGAACATTCCGAGGAAACTGTCAACGAGCAGGAGGAGCAGAGCGAGCAGGATAAAAATGAGGAAGATAAAAACGAGTGCAGGGGAGGTTGTGTTGGAATTAATGCACAAAAGTTAGCGCGTATGCTTGCGGCGGCAAAGACACGCTCACAGGTACAAGCCGTAATAACAAAAATCCAATCCAATTTGAATGAATGTGAGGCTGGGGGAAATAACAATATGGACGTTGATGAAGCGTCGGTTAAAGCAGCGGAGCAGTTGCTTCAGGAAGCAAAGAACCGCATGGGCAGCGCCGAAAATCGTGAGACGACACCGGAAGAAGAAATGGCAGCCGCACTTGCCGCACTCATGTAGAAAATTTAAAATTGATATCTCTAACAAATTTTAATAAATTTGATGTGTAAATAAAATCCTCCGACTTCGTTTTTGAAGTTCGGAGGATTTTCATTTCAAGGAAGTGTAAACAATAATGTATCTGCAAGCTTTCTAAGTTCATTTTCCTTGGTTCTAAGAAACTCGGAATACTCATAAATACTCTGTTTCGGACTATCCTCGGATAGTCCTTTTTTCATTTTAAGTGCTTTGGTGCGAATTTTCCTAAATTCAATATCAAATTTTTCACGGGCAGTACTGTTTTTGCCAAGTTTTCTCCGCAGATTGGAGCAGTTCCGACAAAATATATCGTAAAAGTCCTTGATTGGATCACCCTTATTCTTTTTCCGCACCGAAATTGTTTTAAGTCGGTGCTGTTCTTTCCTGCACTTTTCACTGCCACATATTTCGGATACGTTCGCTCTGTCGGATAAAATCAGCTTATGACATATCTTGCAGTTACGGACAACAACATTCGCCTGCTTTAATACGTCCACATAGACCCGTAAAATCGCCATAAAAGAGTTATCGGCGGCATATCCCGTCTGCAAAGTTCCGCTTGAATGGGAGGAATAAACGTGTAAAATCAAGTCGTTTTTCTTCGAATTTATTTGCTTATCAATGTCCCAATAGCGGACGTTTTCTTCTGGAACGGTGGGCAGATTTCTGAACGGCAGGAGCATATCCGAAATACAAGCATTGTACTGCTCCGCAAACCGTTCTGCGGACTTTTTCATTTGTTTTACCGATAAATGAAATTCTCCGCTTAGCGATTTGTGATTGCGGTTGAAATTTGTCATAACAAAGAAAATTATGTAGTTAAACAGCATATTTGCATTTGCGGACGTATCGTATAAATTGCATAGAGTATCTGTATATTCGCTTGCAGACTTGTTTCCCTGTTCGCTGTTCAGAACACAAAACAAACCGTTTGAGGCTGATATTACTGCCGACATTCTATCATCGTCCGCAGCTTGGGCAAGTTCGTTCATCTCGTCAACAAGAGTACCTAATTTCCTTGTTCTCAAATCGGCGTTTTCAGACTATATCCCCGTGGTGTAGTACCTTTTTACATCTTCTGGACTGCCCGATAATTATTGTTTCCTTTTGTTCGGTACGTCAAGCCATTCCGCATAACTTAATGTATTTTTGCGGCGGGGATTTTCTATAACAGATAATCCCCGTGCCTTTACAATTTTGTCCGAAATCTGCCTGCCGAGAGCAAGAGTTTTCTTATTTGCAAGCCACCGTTTAACGTTCATATCATAAAGATACAACCGAATCATCCCGTTCCGAACCCCTAAATAAGAAGCTTCGGAACGGTTTTATACTACCTGAATTTAAGCCGCAAGGCTTGAAGTATCAATCGCACCGACAAAATTG
>JAAVHI010000059.1 GCA_014799785.1 Ruminococcus sp. | reverse complement strand
TGACAAGTGCCATTGCATACCGCAAAGCAATTTTAGCAGTACCATACTCACTTAATATTTCAGCCTTTATCTGATTTGCTATTTTTAATTGTTCATCAGCATTAGACATTTTGGAAGTCGCATTGACAAGTGCCAATGCATACAAACTAACAAATTCAGCAGTGCTATATTCACTTAATATTTCATCTTTTATATGATTTGCTATTTTCAATATGTCATCAGCATTGGACATTTTGTCAGTCGCATTGATAAGTGCCATTGCATACCGTAAAGCAATTTCAGCAGTACCATAATCACTTAATATTTCAGCCTTTATCTGATTTGCTATTTTCAATATGTTATCAGCATTAGGCATTTGGGCAGTCGCATTGACAAGTACCATTGCATACCACAAAGCAATTTCAAAAGTATCATACTCAATTAATATTTCATCTTTCATCTGATTTGCTATTTTCAATATGTCATCAACATTGGACATTTTAACTGATGCATTAAAAAGTATATAAGCATATTCTAAATAACAGTTTTCATTTTTGTCAATCAACAATATATCCTTTATCCACAGCAAATCATTTTCAGTTAATGTATAGTAATATGATAAACCCATGAAAAAAGAATTATTAACACATTCTTCTATAAATTCCTTATAGTTATTTACCTTTGCAAATTCAAACATATCTTTTATAATATTTTTAAACTTTTTAAGTGAATGCCAATCATTCAGGCACCTCCTTAAAAAACTGCAAAAATATCCTTGATATCTTTTAGAACAAAATATTGTATGCCATTCACGTTTATGTTCCGGACTGATTTTATTAAATATATCAATAAAGAAAAATTCACCCACAAGGTCAGGAAGCATAGGATAAATATTTAAATCTGCTGTATCTTTTTCGCATAATGCACTAAGAAACATTTTTAAATTATTGATATCAAAGTTATAACTTAACTCGTCTTTTATCGGTGAAATGCAATATCCGAAAATATTTTTGGACTCAACACTTTCTATATCTATTGTTCCTATTGCGGAAGCAACAGCTAAAAGCGTATAGGCACTTTTACATATATTTTTGCTGTAATGCGCTTCTAAATTTATCTTAAAACGTTCTGTATATTTGTCCATAAGTTTATTTGTATCCCAGGATTTATAGTCATTTCCATTAAGAAATGCGTCTGCCGTAAATAATAAAAACAAGCAGCGCTCTTCAGAACGTGATAAATTATTTTTATCTGATACGCTATTTAATCTGTTTTTTGTAAAATTCACAATATCTTTTTTATCTTCTTCAAACAGCTTTTTCTCTGAAAAATCTTCAAGAATGTTAACCATATCCTCATCAGTTAAAACATAATTATCTAAGTTTAACGAATCAGTTCGATATTCTATTTCTCTCATATCGTCGCTGTTGTGTCCTGACAATAAACGGTTATACCATACATCAGAATATGTAAAGCTATCGACATCAGAAGCTGGAGTATAACCCGAACGTTCAAGCAGCAACACTCTTATTTTACATTGTGTATTACTAAAAAGATTAAGCAACAATGTTCTAATAGATTCAGCATATTCACCTGCATAGTCACATACAAGCAATAACGGCTTATTATATCCTTTATTACGTGTTACTCCATTTATGTTTTCAACTGTGTTTTTATTTAACCATACAGCTTTCCAATTTTCTTGTTTATACTTTTTACAAATATGCAAAGCAAACTTGCTCTTACCTACTCCACCGCGTCCGGTAACAGACCAAAACAACAAAGGACGATCATCTGACATAAACTTCTCTATTTCTTCTTGCTCAACATTTCTACCATAAAATCCAATAGCAGGATTTGCATAACTAAATTTACTTGTAGTTATTACTCTTGGAAGTCCAATATTATCTATCTGCTCTGCAAAAGAACCAAAATATTCAATTTTATTCAAAAATTCCCGTCCAATATCCTCTATCTCACCTATTTTTTTAACTAATTGCTTATAATACTCATTTGTAACCGAAGTAATCTCGGAAGCAAGGATTTTATCGCTGTCTGAGATTTTATCGTGCAAGCAAGCTCCTACAAAATCAATTATAGAATTGCAATACTTGCATATAGCTTTTTTATTTCCATTGCCGCGTGCAACAGCTTCGTGCAAAATATCTTCACGTATGCTGTCTCGTCCTTCTTGTCCAATATTTTTAATATTATGAAATATGGAGATAATTTTATTATCCAAATTATCCAGTAAATATTCTTCTACAGCCTCAAAATCAAATTCTTCCGATAAATTACAATTTTCAAATATTTCATCAAAATATTTTTGTGAAGCAATCTTAAATTTGTCCTTTAACTCTTTATCCTTTAACACCTCAGTAAATTTGCTGAAAACGAAATCCGTTGCTTTTTCTGTCATTATATCTTTAACAGTTAACGTAATGCTCATATATACCACATTCCCTTGTTTTTTACCATTATTATACATAATGCACATGCGTTTGTCAATAGAATTTAGCAAATTTGTACGATTATGTTGTCCTGTTGTTATTTTGAACAAAAATTAATTAGCTACTGGTTAGTAACAAATAAATAGAAAACACTTGATATTTCCATATCTCTTGTTGCGGTTGAGGAAGCTATGAAGAAGTAATAAACGCTTCAACCAACTAACCTAACTATTAAGCAATTAACAAAATTGCAAAACGTCCGTCGTTTGCCCGCCGAATTTTTATCGGTGAACAAACGGCGGACAATTTTTATTTATCAGCTATATTATTTATATTTTCACAAAATACCGCTCTTTTCATAAAATATAGTGAAAGGGGCGTTTTATATGCTTGAAATCAGACTTTTTACGCTTTTTGCGGTATGTCTTGCGGCAGTTCTGATAAACGGATTTGTGATAATAAAATTTTATTCTGACGAAAACAGAGAGACCGTTCCTGTGGTGATAGTACCGCTTACACCGAATATGGATACACCTGAATTTATTGTGAGAAACTGCGTTTACCGGATAGCGGAAAGGTGTCCCGAAACGATAGCGGCCGCGGTTGATTTCGGCGCGGACAGCGAAACACTGCGCATTTTCGAGAAGCTTATGGAGCGTTCGTGCAGATACGAAATAATTAATGCTGAGGAATGTCCCGAAAAAATTTTCGGTATTCTGGAAAATATGTTGTGACGCGGAAAAATAAGGCGGCAGGCAGCCAATCCACTCAGGAACTTTTATGCAGTGAGCTTTCCAACAAATTCCTTGACAAGACAGGTCGGATATGATACTATATTTTATATGGACAATACGGCGCAGTTCGGCCGTACAAATAAAAATGACCTTTTTAAAGGAGAGGATCGCTTTGAAAACTCTTGACTGGAACAAATATCTTGACACCGCTGCGGAGACTGCCGCAGAGGGTATCGTTATGCTGAAAAACGACAACGCTGCTCTGCCTGTCGCCAAGGACGAGGAAATCGCCGTTTTCGGCAGGATACAGCTTGATTACTACAAAAGCGGAACGGGTTCGGGCGGAATGGTAAACGTCCACAAGGTCACGGGCATTGTGGACGGTCTGCTTGAAAGCGGCGCGAAGATCAATACCGAGCTGCTGGAATTTTACAAAAATCAAGCTGAGGAACAGCCTTTCGACCTGGGCGACGGCTGGGGAGACGAGCCTTGGTGTCAGCAGGAATTTACGCTTACCGACGAGATCGTTGCAAAGGCGGCGGAGACCTCCGCGGCGGCGGTAGTCGTGATCGGCAGGACTGCGGGCGAGGAGCACGACAACAAAGCCGAGGACGGCTCCTACTATCTGACGGACGGCGAAAGGGATATGCTGAAAAAAGTCCGCGGCGGCTTTAAGAAAATGATCGTCCTGCTGAATGTGGGAAATATTATGGACATGGGCTTTGTGGACGAGTTTTCCCCCGACGCTGTTCTGTATCTCTGGCAGGGCGGCATGACGGGCGGCACGGGTGCTGCAAAGGTCATCACAGGCGAGGTTTCTCCCTGCGGAAAGCTTCCCGACACTATTGCTTACGATATCGCCGACTACCCCTCTCACAAGTATTTCGGCAACACCGAGAGAAATTTCTATACAGAGGATATTTTCGTGGGATACCGCTGGTTCGAGACATTTGCCCCAAACCGCGTGCGCTATCCTTTCGGCTTCGGACTTTCCTACACTAAGTTTGATATTTCCTGCTCTGCCGAAAAAAACGGGGACGAGTTCGTTATTTCCGCCGAGGTAAAAAATGTGGGAGACCGCAGCGGCAAGGAGGTCGTTCAGGTGTACTGCCAAGCACCTCAGGGCAAGCTTGGGAAACCGTCCCGCGTCCTTTGCGGATACGAAAAGACCGACTGTCTCGCGCCCTCGGAAAGTCAGAAGCTTGTAATTTCGGTCAAGCTTTCCGATATCGCCTCCTACGACGATTCTGGTGTAACGGGAAGCCGCTTCGCTTGGGTCATAGAGCAGGGCGACTACTGCTTCTACGCGGGTACAGATGTGAGAAGCGCTGAAAAGATATTCACATGGACAGCGGAGGAAAATATCGTTGTGGAGCAGCTCGGACAGGCTCTTGCTCCCGTTCAGCCGTTTGAGAGGGTTAAGGCGGAGCTTTCGGGCGGGGAGCTGAAGCCGTCTATGGAAGCCGTTCCGCTTTCCGAGGTGGACGAAAGCAAGCGCAGAACGGAAAATCTCCCTGCGGAAATTCCTTTCGGCGGAGATAAGGGCATTAAGCTTGAAGCCGTTGCAAAGGGCGAAAAGACCCTTACGGAGTTTATTTCTCAGCTTACAGACGGCGATCTGAACTGCATTATACGCGGCGAGGGTATGTGTTCGCCGAGAGTTACGGCGGGTACTGCGGCGGCGTTCGGCGGCGTATCCAAGCGTCTGGAGGAACTGGGCGTACCCTGTGGCTGCTGTTCGGACGGCCCGTCGGGTATGCGGCTTGACTGCGGCACAAAGGCGTTCAGTCTGCCCAACGGCACGCTTATCGCGGCAACGTTCAACAAAAAGCTTATCACGGAGCTGTTCGGATATCTGGGCATGGAGATGTCAGCAAACGGCGTGGACTGCCTGCTTGGCCCGGGAATGAACATTCACCGTCACCCGCTCAACGGACGGAATTTCGAGTATTTCTCCGAAGACCCGTATCTTACGGGCACTATCGCCGCCGCGGAGCTGATCGGTATGCACCGCCACGGTGTAACGGGTACTATAAAGCATTTCTGTGGAAACAATCAGGAGACCAACAGGCATTTTCTGGATTCCGCCGTGTCGGAAAGAGCGCTGCGGGAGATTTACTTAAAAGGCTTCGAGATAGCCGTAAAGCAGGGCGGGGCAAAGTCCATAATGACTACATACGGCAAGGTGAACGACCTGTGGACGGCGGGAAGCTTCGACCTGAACACGGAGATACTGCGCAATCAGTGGGGCTACACGGGTTTCACAATGACCGACTGGTGGGCTAACATCAACGACCGCGGAGCCGCTCCCGACAAGGATAATTTTGCCGCAATGGCGCGGGCGCAGAACGACGTGTACATGGTTTGCTCAAGCGGTGAAAACCACGGCGACAATGTTATGGACGCGCTTGAAAAGGGCGTTCTTACCCGCGGAGAGCTTCAGCGGAACGCGGAAAATATCCTGCGCTTCCTTATTGACACAAACGCTATGCGGCGGCTGACGGATTCAGCGGAAAAGATTGAGGTCGTAAACAAGCCCGAAAGCGATATCGACGAGATAATCAAAAACGCGCCCTGCTACGATCTGGACAAGAAGCTTACCATTGATATGTCGGGCGTAAACACCGCGAGAAATTCCGACTATCAGTTTGTGCTTAATCTGAAAAGAACGGGTATGTACAGGATAACCTTTACGGCAAGCTCCGAAAAGAGCGAGCTTGCACAGCTTCCCGTTACGTTTTTCTCAGGCGCT
The DNA here is from genome assembly GCA_014799785.1 of Ruminococcus sp. Taxonomy (GTDB): domain Bacteria; phylum Bacillota; class Clostridia; order Oscillospirales; family Ruminococcaceae; genus RGIG8773. The sequence goes on along the minus strand of JAAVHI010000059.1, from coordinate 3,963 downwards.
ATCAGGACGTTCACATGGAACGGCACGGGCGGAAAGCCTGTCTCCCGCTCAATGGATATTCCCCTGTTCTCGCTGAACAACACCATTAGGCTTCATTTCAGCGTTGGCGGACTTGATCTTATCAGCGCGGACTTCGAGTATATTTCCGCATTCTGATACAGTTTATAAAAAATAAAAACGGGAACCGATCTTGCCGAACGGTTCCCGTTTTTTAATATTAATTCCGGAAGAGAAACTGCGGAAAAATTTTCGGAAACATATTGCCATACGGGACAATTTATGCTAAAATAATTATCAATTTATCAGATATTTTTCGGTACATCTAAAATAAAAACGGAGGACGCTTTTATGAAAAAATTATTTAACAACGGCTGGAAGTTCAAGAAAACCGATGTTGACCTGCCGTTCGGGCAGGCCGGCGGGGACGGCTGGGCAAGGGTGGATATCCCCCACGACTGGCTTATCCATCAGGCGAAAGACCTGTACGAAACCAGCGCGGGCTGGTACAGAAAAAGCTTCGCGGTAAACGGTGAGGCTGCAAGAATAGTCCGCTTTGAGGGCGTGTACATGGACACCGCAGTATGGGTCAACGGCAAGCCTGCGGGCGAATGGAAGTACGGCTATTCCACATTTGAGTTTGACATTACTTCCCTGCTGAACGAGGGCGAAAACGAGATAATTGTAAAGGTGTCCCATCGTTCGCCCAACTCCCGCTGGTATTCGGGCGCGGGTATCTTCCGCAATGTTTGGCTTCTGGAGCATACGGGCGCGTATCTGAAATCGGACGGCGTATACTTCTCCGAAAAGCGGGATGGACAGAACGGCAATGTCCGCAACATCAAGCTGTCCGCCGAAAGCGTTGGCGGAGATACCGTGGAGTACGTTATTTCCGATGGTGAGGGAAAAATCCTGCTGTCGGCAAAGGGAAAGCCCAACGAGGAGATCGCTGTGACCGCGGAAAATCCAAAGCTGTGGGATATCGCTTCGCCCAACCTGTACACCCTCGAAACAAAGCTTTACGAGGGCGGAAACGTTACGGACAGCCAAATCTGCAAGGTAGGCTTCAGGACGATAGAATTTAAGGCGGACAGCGGCTTTTGGCTCAACGGAAAGAACGTCAAGCTGAACGGAGTGTGTCTCCACCATGACTTGGGCGCGCTGGGCGCGGCGGTGAACAGAACTGCTCTCAGGAGACAGCTTTCGTCCATGAAAGAAATGGGCGCAAACGCGGTGAGGACGTCCCATAATATGCCCGCGGTTGAACTTATGGAGCTTTGCGACGAAATGGGAATTTTGGTTGACAGCGAAGCTTTCGATATGTGGGAGCTGAAAAAGACCGACTACGACTACGCCCGCTTTTTCGACGAGTGGTACGTCCGCGACGTGGCAAGCTGGGTGCGCCGCGACAGAAATCACCCCTCCGTTATAATGTGGAGCGTTGGCAACGAAATCTATGACACCCACGTTTCTCCGCGTGGTGTTGAGGTAACGAAAATGCTCTGTGCAGAGGTTAAAAAGCACGACTATAATCATAACGCTTACACCACTATCGGGTCTAACTATATCGAGTGGGAGGGCGCGCAGAACTGCGCTATGGAGATCGAGACCGTAGGCTACAACTACGGTGAGAGGCTTTACGAGGAACACCACCGCCGTCACCCCGAATGGCTTATCTACGGCAGCGAGACCGCGGCAAGGGTGCAAAGCAGAAGCGTTTACCACTTCCCGAAATCGGCGGCGTACATAACCCACGACGATTTGCAGTGCTCCTGTCTGGAAAACTGCCGCGCGGGAATTTCCGAGCGCACCGCCCAGACCTCCATTATCGACGACAGGGATACGCCTTTCTGCGCGGGACAGTTCATCTGGACGGGCAGCGACTACATCGGCGAGCCCAGTCCCTACTCCACCAAAAACGCTTACTACGGTCAGATAGACACCGCGGGATTCCGCAAGGACAGCTACTACCTTTATCAGGCGGCATGGACGAACAAAACTGTGCTTCACCTTATGCCATACTGGGACTTCAACGACGGTCAGCTTATCGACGTGATGGTCTACACAAATCAGCCTTACGCCGAGCTTTTCTTCAACGGCAAGTCTCTCGGCAAAAAGGCTGTAGAGGGTATCTACAGCGCGGACTGGCAGCTCCCATACAGTAAGGGCGAGCTTCGTGCGGTATCCTACGACAAGGACGGAAACGTCACCGCCGAGGACAGTGTGAAGTCTTTCGGGGACACGGCGGAAATACGTCTTACACCCGACAAGACCGTGCTTAAAGCCGACGGCGAGGACATGATCTTTCTGGACATTTCCGCTTACGATGCGGAGGGAACTTTTGCCGCAAACGCCCGAAACCGCGTTGTCGTTGAGGTAAGCGGCGCGGGACGTTTAGTTGGTCTGGACAGCGGCGACAGCACCGATTACGACGAATACAAGTCCACCTCCAAAAAGCTTTTCGGCGGCAAGCTTCTTGCCATGATCATGGGAAAAGATCATGGCGGAGAAATTTCCGTCAAGGTAACCTCCGATGGACTTCCCGACGCGTCGGTAACGCTTTCGGCAGAGGACGCATTCTTTGACGAGGGCATGGCGGACGCGTTTGAGGAAAACCGTCCTGTCGGTACTATGAAAGAAGTTCCCGTGCGGAAAATTGAGATTTCGGCGGACGTTCAGCATTTCGGCAAGGACGTTACCGAGGCAGATGTTACAGCAAAAGTTCTGCCCGAAAATGCTGAGTACGGCGTAGAATGGGCCGCCGTTACGGATACGGGCGTGGTAACGAATATTGCGGCGGTTGAGGGAGACGGCTGCAAGGCAAAGGTCAGGGCTTACGGAGACGGAAAATTCAGGCTGCGCTGCTATTGCAGGAACGGCAAGCCCGACCCCGAAGTCATTTCCGAGCTTGAAATGGACGTGCAGGGTCTGGGCAGCGTGGTGATAGACCCATATGCCGCCCTCGTCAAGGGAAGTCTCTACAATATGAGCCCCACACAGCTTGACGAGGTTTCGGAGGGCGGCGTTAAGATCGCCCGCGGAAGCGGAAATATCGTGGGCTTCCGAAATGTTGATTTCGGCAGAGCGGGCTCGGGCAGCTTCTCCGTGACCCTTATCAACTGGCACAACGACGACGAGGTCAAGTTCTCGCTGTGGAGCGGTATGCCCGGTGAGGACGGTTCGGAAAAGCTTGGCGATTTTGTGTACCGCGCCGACTTTATCTGGCAGACCTATATCCCCAACAGCTTCAGGCTTGACCGTCCAATAAAGGGCATTAAGGACTTGTGCTTCGAGTTTGAGGATTCCGATAAGAGAATTTATTTCGGCGGCTTCCTGTTTGAGGGCGGAGACGAGTCCTACTCCGAGATATGCGCGGCGGAATTTTCCAATATCCGCGGCGACAGCTTCAAGACAGCCGAAAACGCGGTAGAAAATATCGGCAACAATGTTTTCATTGACTATGACGGATTCGATTTTTCCGATGGAGTGACAAGCGTCACCGTCAAGGGCAGGACGCGCAACGCCAACGATTCCGTACATATGAGGATTATCGGCGAAAGCGGCGAGATCAAGGAGATACTGGAGTTTCCCCGAAGCGAGGACTATATGGAGAAAACCTTTGCGGTAAGCGTGCCTGCAGGAAAAGCGGACGTTAAGTTTGATTTCCTGCCGGGCTGTGATTTCGACTTTGTAAGCTTTAAGTTTAATGCATGATTTTGATTCAGTAAATTTTGATTTAGCGCGCAACGCAATAAGTAGCAACTTTTTAGGCGGCGAAGCCGCCGACATCAGCTGGTCGAGCTGAGCCCAGCTCGCAGAAGTCCAGAGGGCGGAGCCCTTTGGTCGCCGCCCGCAGGCGGCGAAATCCCCATCTTGCGCCCGCAGGCGCATATCGTTCAAAACGGTGAAAGGGGTGAGAAATGCGAAAGCATTTCGAGGGGGAGCGGACACGACCGCTCCCCCTTT
>JAAVHI010000058.1 GCA_014799785.1 Ruminococcus sp. | reverse complement strand
GGTCGTGTCCGCTCCCCCTCGGAATGACTGTCGTCATTCCTCACCCCTTTCACCGTTTTGAACGAAAGGGATTTCGCCGCCTGCGGGCGGCGACCAAAGGCTCCGCCTCTGGACTTCGCGAGCTGGGCTCAGCTCGATCAGCTGATGTCGGCGGCTTTGCCGCCTAAATGTTGTGCCAAATAAAAATTCACCCGCCCCCTTGAGGGGGCAATAGCATAATTAATATTCTGAACATATTACGATGGGGGTGACTCAGCCCGCGGGGGTTCCCCGCTAAATCAAAATTTATCACCTTTATCCGCAAGCTGAAAGGCGAATATAGAATCCACCCCCTACAAAATTCGTGCATATATTTCCAAAATTACTATAAATGTGTACAAATTGTAAAAAATGCGCCGCCCCTCTTGAAATTGGCGGCGCATTGGTTTATACTGTAATTAGCACTCAAAGAGAATGAGTGCTAACACTTTCAGCTTCAAAGTGCTAATACTTACTATAGATACGAAAGGAATGTTTCAAATGGCGGAAGCAAAACAGTTCAAGGCGGAATCAAAACGTCTGCTGGACATGATGATCAACTCTATCTACACTCACAAGGAGATATTTCTCAGGGAGCTTATTTCCAATGCCAGCGACGCTATAGACAAGCTGTACTTTAAGTCCCTTACCGACGACGGCGTGGGAATGAAAAAGGACGATTTCCAAATCTATATCGAAGCCGACAAGGACAACGGCATACTTAAAATTACCGACAACGGCATCGGCATGACTGCCGAGGAGCTGGAAAATAATCTGGGTACTATCGCAAACAGCGGCTCTCTTGCTTTCAAGAACGAGAACGGCGGTACAGAGGATATCGACATTATCGGACAGTTCGGCGTTGGCTTCTACTCGGCGTTTATGGTTGCGAAAGAGGTTGAAGTTCGTTCAAAGGCTTACGGTTCGGATAAGGCGTTCCTTTGGAAGTCAAGCGGTGTGGACGGATACACCATTGAAGAATGTGAAAAGGACGGCGTTGGTACGGAAATAACCCTCACCATGAAGGACGATACCGACGACGAAAACTACAGCGATTACCTTATGCAATGGAAGCTGAAATCGCTGGTAAAGAAATATTCCGACTATATCCGTTTCCCCATTAAAATGGAAATGGAGCATGACCATCTGAAAGAGGGTACGGGCACTGACGACGTTCCTCCCGAGTATGAAACTCACACCGCGGTGGAGACCCTCAACAGCATGGTACCCCTCTGGCGCAAAAACAAAAGCGAGATCACCGACGAGGAGTACAACAAGTTCTACCGCGAGAAATTCTACGACTATAACGAACCCCTTGCACATATCCACGCAAAGGCGGAGGGTACTGCAACATACGACGCGCTGCTCTATATCCCCTCTCAGGCTCCTATGGATTACTACACCAAGGAGTACGAAAAGGGCTTGCAGCTTTTCTCCAGTGGCGTGCTTATCATGGATAAGTGCGGCGACCTGCTCCCCGACCACTTCTCCTTTGTAAAGGGTCTTGCGGACTCACAGGACTTGTCCCTGAACATCTCCCGTGAAATGCTTCAGCACGACAAGCAGCTCAAGCTTATTGCAAAATCCCTTGAAAGAACGGTCAAGAACGAGCTGAAAAAAATGCTTACCAACGAGCGCGAAAAGTACGAGAAGTTCTGGAAAGCGTTCGGCTTACAGGTAAAGTTCGGGGTCTACAACGGCTACGGAGCGAACAAGGATCTGCTTAAAGACCTGCTTATGTTCCACAGCTCCTTTGAGAAAAAGCTTGTTACGCTGGACGAGTATGTATCCCGCATGAAAGAGGATCAGAAGTACATTTACTACGCCGCAGGAGAAAGCGTTGCCAAAATAGACTGCCTGCCCCAGACCGAGGTTGTCAAGGACAAGGGCTACGAGATTTTGTACCTTACCGAAAGCGTGGACGAGTTTGCGGTGCAGATGCTGATGAGCTACGAGGACAAGCAGTTCAAGTCGGTATCGGCTTCCGATCTGGACATAGAAACTCCCGAGGAGAAAGAGGAGACCAAGAAGCTTGCCGAGGACAGCAAGGATATGTTCGCCTGCATCAAGGAGGCTCTCGGCGACAAGATCAAGGAGGCAAGGCTTTCCGAACGTCTTAAAACCCACCCCTGCTGTCTTACCAACGAGGGACAGATATCTCTCGACATGGAAAAAACCTTTGCTTCAATGCCCGGAAACGAGCATAACGTAAAGGCGGAAAAGGTACTGGAGATCAACCCGAACCACGAGATATTCAAGACCCTGCAAAAGCTTTACGAGACCGACAAGGACAAGCTTGCGGCATACGGAAAGATACTCTACGCACAGGCTCTGCTTATAGAGGGAATGCCTGTTGAGGACCCCCTTGCGCTGTCAAATCTGCTTTGCGATCTGATGATAGAAAAGCATTGACCGCAAAGCCTTTGCGCTGAAAGATAGTCTGAAATAAAAAAACAGAGGATAGATCGGCAAATGCGTTTCTATCCTCTGTTTTTTACTTACGGCTGTCTTTTGTTTTCCGCTTCGCAACCGAGTACCCGAAGCTTCCCAGCTTTCTGCCAAGGGAAAAATACTCCCCGTGGGAATACGCCATAAGCCCCGCCTGATTAAGATTTATCTTTCCCTTGCTGTCGATGTATCTGCCGTCAACATTCACCGTCATAATCTCCGCAAGGAACATGTCGTGACTTCCCAGCGGCTTTATATCAATTACTCTGCACTCCAGCGACAACGGACTTTCGCTTATTATCGGCGCGCTCACCGCCGAAGCAGGCTCGATGTGCAGTCCGCACTTTTTCAGCTTGTCCGTATCCTTTCCGCTTTTAACGCCGCAGAAATCCGTTTCCCGAACCATTTTTGATGTGGTGAGATTTATAACGAACTCGCCGCTTTCCTTTATTATCCCGTAGGAATATCTGGTGGGACGGACGGAAATATAGGTCATGGGCGGCTTGGTGTTGACTATCCCCGTCCATGCCACCGTCAGGACGTTAACTTTCTCCAAAGTCCCGCAGGAGACCATAACCGCAGGCAGGGGAGCGAGGAGAGTTCCCGCGTTCAGTATTTTTCTTCCGTATTCTGTTTTGGGTTTGTTAGGTTTGTTTTCGGGCATAATTTTCACCTTTCAAAGCTATATGCAAAAGGCGGGGAAAATCCCCGCCTTTTTTTACTCGTCTTTCTGACTGCTTGAGGTTTCGCCTTTATCAATACGCTTAATAGCATTTTTCAAGATTTCAACCACTTTATCAGCGTTACCGTTTTCAATCATTGACACAATAAATTCGTACTGCGTACATAATTCTTGATCTGACATTTTGAACACCAACGATATTTGTTTAATTTAAGCTTTTATAGTATTCCCGCTTAACCAAGAGTAACCGTAACCTCGTTCTCCTCTTTCAGCTTATCCGCAGGAATAAAGTTTCCGTCAAGCTTCTCGCCGTTGAGGACAATGGAGGAAACTCCGCTCTCCGCGTGATTAGGATTGTTGAATGTCATGTTCAGCTTCTTGCCTCTGAACGTTTTCTCAACAGTATAGCTGTCCCAAGCCGAGGGAACAGCGGGAGCTACAACCAGGCCGTCAGCATTGGGACGCATACCCAGAATACCCTCAACGCAGCCAACCATTACCGTGGAAGCCGTACCTGTCAGCCAGTGAACGTGAGAACGTCCCTCGAAAGGCGAACGTGTGGACTCGGTAAACTGTCCGTGAGCGTAAGGCTCGATAACGCGTATCTCAGCCTTGTCGTTCATAGCAGCGGGGGAGCTTTCCATAAAGTACTCGAACGCTCTGTTGCCGTGACCGAGAATTGATTCCGCCAGTATCGCCCAGCCCTGGGACTGAGAGAAGATACCGCCGTTTTCCTTTGTATCGGGGTTGAAGATGTGCATAAGCGCGCCGTCGAAATAATCCTTAACATAAGGAGGTTCAAGCAGCTTTACGCCGTAAGGTGTGTTCAGAATTTCGTGAACGGACTCCATAGCCTTGTCGCCCTGCTCCTTTGTAGCAAAGCCGGAAATTACGCTCCAGCTCTGAGGATTGAGCCACATATTTGCTTCGGGGTCTTTCTTTGCGCCGACAATAACGCCGTCCTCGCGGATGCCGCGGATAAATCTGTCGTCGTCCCAGCACTTTGAAAGAGAAGCACCCAGCTTGCCCTGTACGTCGTCAAGGTACTTGATATAGTCGGTATCGTTCTTTTCCTGAGCATAGCCCTTGAGAACGGTCATTGCGTAGTAAAGCTGGAATGCCACAAATGTGGACTCACCCTTCTTGCCCATACGCAGACAGTCGTTCCAGTCTGCATGGAGACCCGCTGGCATATCGTGGTCGCCAAGGTGGTTCATGGAGAAGTCGATAGCCTTTTTAAGGTGATTGTAAACGGTATCCTCGCCGCCGTTGGAGTACAGGATAACCTCGTCCAGGAACGCCTTGTTGCCGCTTTCGCCAATGTACTTGGAGATAGTGGGGAACAGCCAGAGAGCGTCGTCCGCACGGTAGGAGGGGTGTCCCGTCTCCTTTGCGTAAACGGAGTTCTCGTCGTTCTCGTCGGGACAGGTCTCGTGACCCGCGTTGTGGTTGAACTTAACAAGGGGCAGACCTGCTCCGTTGTCAACCTGAGCCGACAGCATGAAGCGGATCTTGTCCGCAGCCATTTCGGGGTCAAGGTGAATGATACCCTGAATATCCTGAACGGTATCGCGGTAGCCGTAGCCGTTTCTCAGTCCGCAGTAGATAAAGGAAGCGGCTCTCGACCAGATGAATGTAATGAAGCACTGATAAGCGTTCCATACGTTTATCATGTTGTTGAACTCGGGGCTGGGAGTGTTGATCTTGAAATTGTTCAGCTTTCCGTGCCAGAAGTTTTTAAGCTCCTTGATCTCCGCGTCAACCTTGCCGGGTTCCTTGTAGGCGTCAAGTATAGCCGTGGCCTCGGCATTGTTGCGCTGACCAACGATATAGATAAGCTCGATAGTTCCGCCCGCACCGAGAGTTACCGCGCTCTGGAGCGCACCGCAGGCGTTTGCGTTGTAGTTGAGCACATTGTCGCAGCGTCCGCTTTCAACAGCGATAGGGTTAGCCATTGTGCGGTATGAGCCGATAAAGTGGTTCAGGTCTCCGTTGTAGCCGCAGACGTCCGCGCCCACCATACCGAAGAAGCGTTCCTTGTGGTTGGAGCCGTCAGCCCACTTGCCGCTGTTCTCGTTGATGTGCTGGAGTATTTTATTTCCCTCAAAAGTGGTCCTTGTAATGAACTGAGTGTACTGAAGATTTACCTGATCCTGCTCGTAGTTGTTGTCGTTTGTAAATTCGCAGAAGCCGTAAACGGAAAGCTTTCTTTCCCTGTCGGAAAGGTTGGTGATGATAGCTCTCCAAACCTCGTATGTCTTGCCCTTGGGAACGTAATATGTAACCTGGGACTTAACGTCCGCATACTCTGCGGAGATAACGGTGTAAGCCGTACCGTGGCGGCATTCGCTCTTGTACTTGTCCAGAGGCTTGCCCACAGGCTGCCATGAAGCGGACCAGTAATCCGCCGTATCGTTGTCGCGGATATAGATAAATCTTCCGGGCAGAGCCAGATTTGTATTGAAGCGGTAGCGCAGGAGACGTCCGTTTGCTCCCGACTTGACGAAGCTGTAGCCCTCCGCGTTATTGGATATCATAGCGCCGTATTCGGGGTCGCCCAGATAGTTCGCCCAGGGTGCGGGGGTGTCGGGCTTGGTGATAACATACTCCTTGTTTTCAAGGTCGAAATGTCCGTAATTCATTGAAATACACTCCTTCATAAAAAGCCTTTGCCAAAGGTGCCGCAAAGGCATAACAATTCATGCTATTATTGTAACATTTGTATAAGTTTTTTGCAATAGGTTTTAAAAATTTTTACAATTTTAAACGTTTAATCAAGGCAATTTTTTGAAGCCGTCCGTGAAGCTTTACAATATCCCGTATTCAAGCTTTGCCCTGAGTACCCGCATAACGCTTTCGTCCAGACGCTTCTCGGAAATATCTCCGCTTTTCACCGCTTCAAGCAGATCGCCAAAGCACTTCACCCCGTCCGTGGCGCAAAGCATATCGTTCCCCGCAAGGAAAGCCGCGGCATATGGACTGTCCGTATAGTCCGCTATCGCGTCCATGCCAAGATCGTCGGTAACTATAATGCCCTCATAGCCAAGTCCCCGCAGAACCTCGTGAACCTCGGGAGAAAGGCTTGCAGGCATTTCGGCGTTATAGGCTTCCACAATATTGTGGTTCACCATTACCATAGGCGCGCCCGCGTCTATCCCCGCCATGAACGGCAGAAAGTCCTTACTCTCAAAATCGGCGGCGGAACGCTTGTCAACCGCTATCCCAGTGTGGGTATCCACATTTGAGCCGTACCCGGGAAAATGCTTCAGACAGCACATAACGCCACGCTCGTTCAGATTTTCCACAAGTTCCGCTATGACCTCCGCCGTACCCTCACAGTCAAGACCGCAGGTGCGGCTGTAGATGTAGTCGCTCTTGCTTTCGGCAACGTCTGCAACGGGAGCGAAGTTCAGGTTTACGCCCGCCCTGTTAAGGACTGCGGACATTTCCTCCGCAAATTCGGGTATTCTCCCCTCGGCAGCCGCGCTTGCCAAGGACGGCAGCGGCTCGTCCGCAAAGGCGGGATTTTTGCTTATCCTGACTATCTTTCCGCCCTCCTCGTCTGCGGCGATAAACGGCGGTACTGCGGACACTTCCCGAACAAGTGAAAGCTTCTCCGACAGACTTTCTGGAGTTTCGTTTTCAAAGTCCTCGGAGTAAAGCGTAAAGCCGCCGAAGCTGTACGCGGACATCTGTTCCGCCGCTTCCTCCGCGGTTTCGGGATAGCGCGCAAGAATGACCTGCCCGATCTTTTCCTCAAGGCTCATGCTTTCAAGAAGCTTTTCCGCGATATCCTTTTCCTCGTCCGAAACGGGCAAATCGACGGGAACTGTTCTCTCCTGCGACGTTTCCTGCAATGAACCTGCATATACGCTGTCGGATTCGCAGTATAGGGTATAGTCGGGAGCTCTGCTTTCCTCCCGCACTCTCGTACAGGAAGAAAGCATTATCGCTACCCAAAATATTAAAAATAATACGGATCTTTTCATAGTCTCCCTTTGCGGAATTACATGAAGCTTTCGTTCTGAGTAACAGCTATGCCGAATATCTCGATAATCTTGCCCGCGCTGTCCTCGGAGGGGATTATCTCAACCTCCATGTCCTTTACGCCCTGCCACTTTATTACCTGGAACGCGTAGGGGTCTCCCCAGCCGTCGCTTTGCTTGGTATCTATTGTGGCCGCCTTGTTTCCGTTTACCATAACGTCGAATTTTCCCATGGTGTCGCTGTTGTTCCGCTTGCATATAAGGAACAGGCTGTTACCCTTAACGGTCATTTTAAGAGGCTCAGTACCCTCTCCGCTGTACACCCATGCGCCCTTGGTAAAGTCCGCAATGCGTCTTGCCTCGGCGGAAAAGCTTCCCATGTCGCCTATCTGCAAATCGGGATTGGAATTGTCGTAATCTATCTCCGCAAGGAAAGCGTCCTCATAGGGGTTGCCGAACTTAGGCACAACGGGGATGTCCACAGGTTCGTCCACAGCGTCCCGCGTGCTGAGGGTGTAAAAATAATACTCGATAAATTCCGCAACAAGCTGATGTCCCTCCGCATTTGGGTGAGCCTCGTCGCCCGAATAATCCGCCCATGTCATATTGCCCGCTTCAATTTCGGGCTGTATCGCGTCGGGAACGCTTATCATCGGCAGACCGTAATACTCGCCTATCTCGGACATATGGGGCTGACAGGTGTGTCCCGTTTTTGTAACCGTAAAGAGCAGTATCACCGCGGGTTCGTTATCCTGCTTCAAAATTGTGCGGATAAGTGACTCGTATGATTCCTTATGGAGCTGATCCATGCCGTCGTTTACAGCGAACTCCACAAAGACGATATCGGCGTTTTTGTCAAGTATGTCCTTTTTCACGCGGAGGTTTCCCAGTATAGAGGGAGTACCGCTTACGCCCGCGTTTACATACTTCACGTTATCGCCCTTGCCGTAGTTCTCGGCGATGTAGTTATAGGACAGCTTTGCATAGCAGGTGTCGGGAGTTCCTCCCACGCCCTCGGTGATAGAGCCGCCCAGATAAGCGACTGTGATCTCCTCGCCCTGCATGGCCTTTGAAAGCTTGTTCTCCAGACGGTAGGTGTTTCCAAGTGACACAAAAGAACGCTGTACCATTTCGCTGTACTCCTTTCCGGGTGTGGCTGCGGTCTGAGCCGCTTCCTCAATGCCTGATGTCTCTACAGCACCGGCCGAATTGTTTCCTCCGTCTGAACTGTCTCCGCTGTTTGAACAGCCTGCCAGAGCCGCCGCCATTGCCGCGGCAGTCACTGCCGCAAGAATTCTTTTGATTTTCATGTTAAATCATTCCTTTCATTTTTTGGTATTACAGGTATATTATCAGCGTTTTCGTCCTCATTGTGTTCGTCGCTCATGACTGTTACGGAAACGCTGAAGCCCTCGTCATAGGAATCGATCTGTGTCATTATAGCGATTTTTTCGTCAGCGTTGACAAAGGTGAAGGAATTATCCTCCTCGTCAAAATCATACACCCAGCTGTTCTCGGAAAAACCGTACAGACTGTAGAGCTTTTCTGTTATTATGTCTGTAAGCAGAGCTTCGGCTTCGGACTCTTTCATATAGTCACTTTCGATATAAACGCCGAAAAGTCGTTCAGCACCGTTGTAGTTGAAAATACAGCTGTTCAGCCGCTCGTCAAAGTCGGAGGGTATGTATAGATAGACGTCGTAATCATCGCCCTCTATATCGGGTTCGGCGTCAATAAGAGCGTTTACCTGTTCCCTTGTCATGCCGAATTCAAGCTTGCTTACGGGTATTACGCCGTCCGTATTTTTCCCGCAGGCGGCAAGAGGGATAAGCAGTATTATTGTTACAATAACTGCGGTAAGCTTTTTTATGTTCATTGAGTATCCTCCACTTTACGATAATATGCACGATGTCGGCTGTAAAAAAGCCGCCCCGACCGATCGGAGCGGCAAAGCTTGGCTATTTGGCAGGCGCAGCACTCTCCTGCATCTCTCGGGATTGCTCCCTGTCGTACCGTCGGCGCGTGGTCGCTGCGAAATTTACCACCACAAATAACCTATTTTATCTTAATCACATTATATCATGTTTATTCCTTTTTGTCAAGCCTTTTGTAAACAGGAGGATTATTTTTTATACGCTGCGAAAAGCGTCTGTTGTTCTCAAAGACGGCGGTAATTATCGAGTTGTTATATTCGGGATTTTCCCCCTCAACAGCCAGCCGTAAACAAATATACAGCGAGTGTTCGCCGTCCGAAACAAATTTGGCTGCCAAAGCAGTATTTTTGTTTTTGTCCTTAAATATATAATCGGGGTCGGAAACAATATCGGCAAACATCGGCGAATATTTATCAAAAAAAGCTTGCCCTCTGCGTTCAATTATATGTTCTTTGCGATTGCTTGTCAAAACGACATTATCGGTCAGGATTTTATTTTCGGTAACAGGCTGATATATTGAAATGTTGATTTTCCCTATGTTTTCCAAAGCTATGCCGCCTTTGCACATATATTGTTAAGTACCGTTCAGAACCCCACGTCGATAATATTCATAAACACCCCCGCGTCCGTAACGTCAATAAACCCGTAAGACGGCTTCATACCGTCTCTGGGAGAACGGCAGCTTCCCGGATTCATAATGTCTATGCCGTCCTCGCAGGCGATATAACGCTCGTGGGTATGCCCGAAAAGCGCAGCCCTGCAGCCGTTGTCCCGCGCCACGGAGCGCAGGGTTTCGGTGCCGTCCTTTACATAGTAGCGGTGTCCGTGGGTACAGAATATTTTAACGTCCCCGCATTCGGCAATTGCATAGTCGGGGGACTCCCTGCCCCAGTCGCAGTTTCCCCGCACGCTTATAAGATTAATATTGGGATATTTGAGACGCATTTCGGCCACCTCTCTTTCGCCGTCTCCGAGGTGTATGAACATATCCGCATTTGGATTTGCGGAAATTATCTGCTCCAGTACCGCCGCAGACCCGTGGGAATCGGACATAACGATTATTCTCACACAAAAACCGTCCTTTCATATAATATAGCAGGTTCTTTTTATAAATATTATAACATATGCTGTAAGAGAAAGAAAGAGCTGAATATTAATTTTTTGGAGGAATTATTATGGCAAACCTCAACGCGTCTCCCCAGCAGCTCGAAAAGCTTTTGGGCGTTGTAAGCGCCAAGCTTGGCGTACCCGCGGAAAGTCTCAGGCGGGATCTGGAGCAGGGAAAATTCGACGCGGCGTTAAAAAACATGAAGCCCTCCGAGGCGGCGACTTTCAATCAGATCGTGAACAATCCGCAGATGCTGGAGAAGTTCATGTCCACGCCCCAGGCGCAGGCTCTGTACAATAAGCTTACGGGCGGGAAATGATCGGATATCCATAATTTTTTGCAGGGGACGGGTTTTCCGTCCGTTTAAATCTGTCGGACGAAAAACTCCGTCTCTGCAATACATAATTTACCCGAATTATTTTTGCGGACTGCGCAAATAAACGGAACTGCACTTTACAAAACGTAAAAACGATACCGGACGGGTGGTGAGCAAGCTGGACGATATTACCGATAAAATTCAATCCCTGCTGTCCGACGAGGAGAGCATGAACCAGATAAAAGAGCTTGCCGCCATGTTTTCGGGCGGAATGAACGATCCGTCCGAGGGCTTCTCCGCGGGAACGAACGCGCCCGGCGATACAGCCCTGCCGAGCTTCGGCGGCATTGACCCCGCGGCGATAATGCAGCTTCTCGGGGCGCTTTCCTCGGACGACAAGGACTGCGGACTTCTGCTCGCTCTCCGCCCCCATCTTTCCGAGGAAAAGCAAAAGCGTCTTGACAAGGCGGTAAAGCTTATCAAGCTTTACAACGTCTTTACGACCATGCGTGAAAGCGGTATGCTCAGCGAGCTTGAAAATATGCTGTGACCGAATCGGCACGGCAGACCAAAGGAGCGTTGAACCATGTCCGAACATGGACTTGCACAGGCGGAACAGCGCGTGAGGGAGATGAACATAGTGACCCGTCAGTACGCCGAACAGGGCAACAGATTTATGCAGCAGCAAATGCTCAGAACACAAAATACACAAAACCAGCAGAACGGGCAAAACGGGCAGAACCCGCATAACAATCAGACCAGATTTGAACGTGTCGTCCCCGAAAACAATACATACGGCGGCAGACAGAATACCCCGAAACAAAATGGCGCACCTCAAAGACCGTCAGGTATTCCCGCGCCCGCACCCCAGCCCCCAGCAGAAGAGCATGAGCCGCGGAAAGACCAAATGCTGTTTGGGTCAGGCTTTCAGTTCGACAACGAAAAGCTTATGATACTGCTTATCCTGTATCTGCTTATAAAAGAAAAAGCCGATATCAAGCTTATTCTTGCGCTTGGATATCTTCTTCTTTAGGAGGGATAACTTTGAAACTTTTCGCCGCTAAGGACGTTAAAAAGGTCAGCGCCAAAGCCGCCGCGGAGGAAGCCATGCTCCGAAAACGGCTTTTGGATGAGCTTGACTTTGTAACGGAACGGCTTTCCCGAATAAGGGAAAGCTACGACATGACCGACGAGCCCGAGCTTGTGGACGCTCTCATCTACGAGGAGCTTGCCATGCGGGCGCGCTACGATTATCTTATCAGAACGGCAAAGGAGCGGGGTTTAAAATGCAGGCTTTCGATCTCGGATTGAATGACATGACCTCCGCAGGTCTGGCGGAGCTTATCTTTTACGGCGCGTTCGTCCTTGCGGGGGCGGTCATGATCATACATATCATGCGTTCGGGAAAGCCTTTCGTTACTGCCCTGAAAAGCATGACAAGCGGCGGGCTTGGACTTGCCCTCCTGTATTTTTTCGGAGACCGTATCGGACTTGCCCTGCCGCTTAATCTGTTTACTGTTTTTGTTTCCCTTACCCTTGGACTTCCGGGGACGGCGGCAATGGCTGTCATAGAGCTTCTGACACGCTGAACGCGGTAAGCAAAAATTTAGTCTTTTCAGACTGTTAAAAAAGTTTAAATTTTGATTTAGCGCACTAACTGTAAGTTCCCGCGCGGCGAAGCCGCATGGAAAAGTTTCGTCCACCTTTTCAAAGGTGGCGAGTTTCCAAAGGGCAGAGCCCTTTGGTCGCCGTC
>JAAVHI010000057.1 GCA_014799785.1 Ruminococcus sp. | reverse complement strand
GCCGCATGAAAAGCAAGCTTTTGACAGAAATTAAAGTATTCCGTTTTCGACATAAAATCATCTCCAATTTAAGTTATCATATGCTAACTCACGCTTAAAAAATAATATTTTCAATTTTGTTATTGAAAATATTTCGCTTAAGATTATGCAGAATTTAAGTTGCCTTATGCTAACTATAATCAGTATAACATGCCAAATGGCTGTTAGTCAAGCATAACTTTACAAATTTTTAAATATAGAAAACCGCAAATAAAGATCAAATTCACAAATAATTGACAAGCATAAAAATTATCGGAACTCCGCTGAAAACTGCTTTTTTATGAAAAAAATTATCTTGACAATATAAAAATAATATGTTATAATTTATAAGGTTAGCTTTGGCTAATCATTTAAATTACAGCAAAGTTAGCCTTAGCTAACTTCAAAAGAGGACGGATTCTTATGATGATAAATAAACGGCTTATTGGGGCTGTCGGCAATTCAAAAAAGTATATTGCGGGAAATGTTATCGTGCAATGGATAAGCCTGCTTTTTAATATTCTTATGATATTTTCCATCGCAAATCTGCTGGGAGGACTTGCCGAAAATTCTGTAACAACAGGCAATGTGATTTTTACAATATGCGCTGCCGCAGGCTCGGTAACAGTGCGGTTTGTATGCTCTCGGCTGCAAGCAAAATTCAGCTTTCTTGCTTCAAAATCTGTCAAGAAAATACTTCGGGAAATGATATACAAAAAGCTTCTTCGGCTTGGAGGGAGCTACACAGAAAGCGTTTCCACAGCCGAAGCGGTTCAGGTGTCCGTTGAGGGCGTAGACCAGCTTGAAACATATTTTGGTTCTTATCTTCCGCAGTTTTTCTATTCAATGCTTGCTCCGCTGACGCTGTTTGCGGTTTTGTCGTTTGTAAGTGTAAAAGCCGCCGCCGCGCTTTTAATATGCGTACCGCTTATACCGATTGTTATTGTAATAATACAGAAAATTGCAAAACGTTTGCTGTCAAAATACTGGGGTCAGTACACACAGCTCGGCGATACATTCCTTGAAAATTTGCAGGGCTTGACCACATTGAAAATATATCAGGCGGACGAATACAAAAATCAAAAAATGAACGAGGAGTCCGAAAAATTTCGCAGGATAACAATGAAAGTACTTACCATGCAGCTTAACTCCATAACGGTAATGGACTTGGTCGCATACGGCGGAGCGGCTCTCGGAATAATTCTTGCGGCAAGGGAATTTAATGCGGGAAATATAAGCTTTGCGGGCTGCTTTGCGATAATCCTGCTGTCTGCGGATTTCTTTATTCCTATGCGGCAGCTCGGCAGTTTTTTTCACGTTGCCATGAACGGTATGGCGGCAAGCGACAAGATATTTCGATTGATAGACTTACCCGAACCGGAGCATAGATCTGCTGAAATTTCTCCCGAAAGCTGCGATATTAAAATAGAGGGTCTGCGTTTTTCCTATGAGGAAGATCTGGAAACGCTGCACGGGATAGATATGGACATTCCCCCAAAAGCTTTTATCGCAATTGCGGGAGAAAGCGGCTGCGGAAAATCAACCGTCGCTTCAATAATTACGGGACGGAATAAAAATTACAGCGGTTCGCTAAAAATAGGCGGTACGGAATTGTTGCAAATATCCGAGGAAAGCCTTATGAAAAACATTACCTACATAAGCCATAACAGCTATCTTTTCAAGGGGACGGTACGTGACAATCTGCTTATGGGAGACCCCAACGCTAATGACGATACGCTTTGGGCGGTGCTTGAAAAAACAAATTGTGCGGATTTCCTGCGGGTGGAAAACGGTCTGGATACTATGCTTTCCGAAAACGCCGCCAATCTTTCAGGGGGACAGCGGCAGCGGCTGGCGTTGGCGAGGGCGCTGCTGCACAATTCTCCGATATACATTTTCGACGAAGCGACAAGCAATATTGACGCTGAAAGCGAAAACGGGATAATGGAACAGATATCGCGTCTTACAGAGACAAAAACTGTGATACTGATTTCTCACAGACTGGCAAACTTGGTAGGTGCGGATAAAATTTATGTAATGGAACAGGGGTCTGTTTCAGAGGTCGGAACTCACAAACAACTGCTTGAAAATGGCGGCTTATACGCCGAGTTATGGGAAGCGCAGCAGCGTCTTGAAAATATCGGAAAGGAGCGTTCGGAATGAAAAAACGCAGCAATTTACAGGTAATGCTTCGGCTTATCGGTCTTATAAAACCGCTTTTGGGATTTATGCTTATTGCAATAATAATGGGTGTTGTCGGATTTCTGTGTGCCTCCTTCATAACGATTTTCGGCGGCTTTGCACTTCTTGATATTCTTGGAATGGACAGTCCCGTTCCCCTTGGTACAATGTTTGTATGCGTGATAATATTTGCAATTGCGCGAGGATTTCTGCGTTACGGTGAACAGTCCTGCAACCATTATATTGCCTTCAAGCTTCTTGCAATCATACGGGACAGCGTGTTCAAGGCTTTGCGCCGTCTTTGTCCCGCAAAGCTGGAGTGCCGCGGCAAGGGCGATATGATATCTTTGATAACATCGGATATTGAGCTGTTGGAAGTATTTTATGCGCATACGATTTCGCCTATCTGCATTGCGGTAATTTTTTCTGTAATAATGTGCGTATTTATCGGTTCGTATAATCCTATTCTCGGTATCATAGCTGCGGCCGCATATATTTCGGTCGGTGCGGCAGTACCCGTTGCTATATCAAAGAAAAGCGGTAATGCAGGCGCAGAATTCCGCAAAGGTTCGGGAGAGCTTTCAAGCTTTGTATTGGACAGTCTGCGCGGACTTCGTGAAACTATACAATACAATAACGGCGAAAAAAAGCTTGACGAATTAAGCAAAAAAACCGACGCGCTTTCCGAAAAACAGAGTGAGATAAGCCGCAGCGCGGGATTTGATACAGCAATAACAAATACGGTGGTCCTTATTTTTGATCTGATAATGCTTGCGGTCAGCGCAGTACTTTACAGCAGCGGAAATTTGGGATTTGAGGTTGTAATTATACCCACAACGGCGATAATGTCCTCTTTCGGACCTGTTATTGCACTGGCAAATCTCGGCGTTTCACTGCAAAACACCTTTGCGGCGGGAAACCGTGTACTTGATATTCTTGACGAACAGCCCGTTACAGAGGATATAACGGGCAGAAATAATATCATATTTAAAGGCGCAAATTGCAGGGACGTAACATTTTCATACGACAGCGAGGTCATACTTAAAAATCTGAATGTTGATATACCAAAGGGTGAAATTATCGGCATTTCCGGAAAAAGCGGTTCGGGAAAATCCACGCTTCTTAAATTGCTTATGAGGTTCTGGAAAATTGACAGTGGGGAAATAAAAATTTCGGACATAAATATAAATGAGATCAATACGAAAAATCTCCGTGAAAATGAAAGCTACGTCACGCAGGACACCCATATGTTCCACGATACAATAGAAAATAATATCCGAATTGCGAAGCTGGACGCGTCTCGTGAGGAGATAATTTCGGCTTGCAAAAAAGCGTCGGTACACGACTTTATCATGAGCTTGCCGAATGGGTATGAAACGCAGGTCGGTGAGCTGGGCGAGACGCTTTCAGGAGGAGAACGTCAGCGGATAGGGCTTGCGCGTGCTTTTTTGTGCGATGCGCCGCTGATACTTCTTGACGAACCCACAAGCAATCTGGACAGTCTTAACGAAGCTGTAATATTAAAGTCCCTTGCGGAATGTGATGAAAATATCACTGTCGTTCTCGTGTCGCACAGGAAGTCCACAATGAGGATATGCGACAGGGTATATTCAGCGGAGAACGGGAGAATGAGCTGATGAATACAGAAGATAAACGTGAACGTGAAAAGCGTGTGGTATGCGAAATGATAGCGTTATATTGCCGAAAAAATCACGGCGGAAAGGAGCTTTGCGGCGAGTGTCGGGAGCTTGCGGAATATGCCTGCGCTCGTTCCGACAAATGTCCGTTTATGGCTAATAAAACGTTCTGTTCAAATTGCAGGGTGCATTGTTACAAGCCCGAAATGCGTGAGAAAATACGCAGGGTAATGCGCTTTTCTGGACCGAGAATGATATTTCACCACCCGATAACGGCTATACGGCACGTTATTGAGGTGAAACGTGAGAAAAACAAGCAAGAAAGGAATAGTTTAAATGAAGCTT
Source organism: Ruminococcus sp. (assembly GCA_014799785.1). Classification (GTDB taxonomy): domain Bacteria; phylum Bacillota; class Clostridia; order Oscillospirales; family Ruminococcaceae; genus RGIG8773. The sequence goes on along the minus strand of JAAVHI010000057.1, from coordinate 861 downwards.
AAAAAGATAATTTACATAATTACAGGCTGTATCGGACTTGCACTCGGCGCTGTGGGAGCAGTGCTTCCGCTGCTGCCGTCATTTCCGTTTCTGCTGCTGGCGGCGGTCTGCTTCGGGAAAAGCTCGGAACGGCTTAACAACTGGTTCGTAAACACAAAGCTGTACAAGGACAATCTTGAATCCTTTGTAAAGGGTCAGGGAATGACATGGAAAACCAAGATCAAAATTATGATAACAGTAACGGTTTTGATGACTGTAGGATTTATAATGATGAATCAAGTTGTTGTGGGAAGAATTGTACTTGCGTGCGTGTGGGTATTTCATATCATATATTTCATTTTTGGAGTCAAGACAGTAAAAAATACTGACAAATAATCGCTCTGAATTTATATATTTGCGCTTGTTAAAAGGAGAATATACCATGAAAAATTCACACAAAAGCTATAACGATATGGGTATAAGCAATGACCTTGATATTCCGAGGATAATTCATCTTATGAAATTAGGAATTGCCGCTGCAATAATTGCCTTGACCGCAGATTTGGTTCTGGGCTATGGTTCGACAGATACCACAGCAGACGGTATACCTGCATCATTTGCGCGGTATCTGAACGTATCCGACGGAAGAATTTTTTGGTCGGCAATTATCGGGCTGATAGGGATACCGCTTGTGTGTCTTTGCTATTTTTCCATTTACCGCCTGATAGCTTCCAAAAGTGAAAAATACGCGCATATGTACCGTTCGGGAATAATCGGCTGTTTGACTTTCGGAGGCGGAGTACATATTTCCTGCTGTGCTTTGGCGTATTTTATGAGGAAAATTTATGTACTCGATTCCGAAAATACATTGCAGGAAACCAT
>JAAVHI010000056.1 GCA_014799785.1 Ruminococcus sp. | reverse complement strand
GTTGTTTGTCCGACCCGCGATGTAGTCCAGCGACACACCGTAACGCTCCGCAAGCGCGATCGCACAGTGAAAGGGTATCTCCCGCTTGCCGCTTTCGTAAAGCTGATACTGCTGACGGGTTATACCGAGTACCTTTCCCGCCTGTTCCTGGTTCATATCCGCGTCCTCACGCAGGTCTTTCAGTCTTTGGTAATAATGCACACCCTGACCCCATTTCGTTTGTATAATAATTAGATTATTTCAATTATACCACTGACATTCGTTTGTATGCTTGACTTGCATTTATTAGTGTGCTATAATTAGTTATAGCATTTGAACAAATGCACTAAAGAAAGGGGGCAGCGTTATGACTGCGGTACTGGTAATATTCGGACTTGCCGTTTTTCTGTTTCTGATATTTGTAAACATGAAGCTGTCCCGCGGAATGGTTGAGGCGGCAAACGACAAGGGCTACTGCGACAACGACCTGTTTATCTTTTACATATGCTTTTTCCTCGGCGCGCTGGGATATATGTACGTCGCCGCGCTTCCCGACCTGAAGCTGCGGGAAATGCTTGCGGAAAGTGAACGTCTCCGCGGTGAAACGGAGAAACTGTAAAGCGTTTATTCGGGTGCAGAAAACTTTGGCTGCCAAAAAATTCGGGAACAATTCCCTGTAATAAACCCGCCGCCGAACGGCATAAAATAACTGTAATATTACTAATCCTGATCATCAATTAATTGATGATCAGGATTTAAAGCGGGCGGGTGCAATGGATAAAAAAACTGTCAAAACCATATTTTTTACGGCTTTTCTTGTTGCTGTGCCTATTGCCGCCGCGGTCAAGCCGGAATTTTTTGCGGGACTTATCTCCAAGGCGGCAGGACTTCTCATGCCCGTTTTTCTCGGCGCGGCTATAGCCTTTGTGATGAACATTCCCGTGTGCTGGTTCAGAAAGCATTTTTCCCGCATTTTCAAGCGTGCGGGAGACAAAGCTCTTTCCGCACTTTCCGTCACAGCGTCCTATCTGCTTTTGCTTGCCGTTGCGGCGGGGATAGTGTGGATAATCGTACCGCAGCTTGTTTCAAGCGTAAAGCTGTTCGCGGACAATTTTGACAGGTACTATGACAACTTCATGGGATACTGCGCAAAACTTGAAAACCGCGACGAGTTTGGTATATTCTGCGCTCTGAAAGAAGCTGTTGCGGGTCTCAGCGGACGTATTCCCAAAATGCTTGAAAGGACTTACGACAAGACCTACGACCTTGCTTCGGGGATAGCAAATGTGCTGATCGGATTTGTGATATCAATTTATATCCTTATCGGCAAAAGCGATATCCGCCGCTTCACCGCAATGGCGGTAAAACGGTTCACGGGAGAGCGTTACGAAACCGTGAAGAAGCGTTACCGAATGGTGTTTGATATTTTTACCCGCTTCGTCAGCGGACAGATAACCGAGGCCGTGATTTTAGGCGTGCTTTGCTTTGCGGGCATGAAGCTTTTCCGCTTCGAGTACGCCCTGCTGATAAGTACAATGATCGGCGTGACCGCGCTTATACCTGTTGTCGGCGCGATAATCGGGACTATCCCGTCGGCACTGCTTCTGTTTCTGATAAGTCCTATGCGGGCGGTGTGGTTTGTGGTGTTCATTATCGTTTTGCAGCAGCTGGAAAACAATCTCATTTACCCAAGAGTGGTTGGAAAAAGTCTTGGCATACCGCCCCTGCTGGTGCTTTTGGCAATACTTCTCGGAGCGGGGATAGGCGGCGCGGCGGGGATACTTCTCGGAGTACCGCTTATGTCCCTCGCCTATGCGGTGGTGCAGGAGAAGATGTGCGAATCTATGTGTCCGTCAGACCAAATGCCCGAACAAATATAAACAGACGGCAAAGGAAAATCTTCCTTTGCCGTCTGTTATTATTTGGGGTTATAGACTTAAAATCACGCCTCCGCAAACTGTGAATTATAGAGCGCAGCATAAAAGCCGTCCTTTTCGATAAGGCTGTCGTGCGTACCCTGCTCCACGATATCGCCGTCTCTCATTACAAGGATAAGATCGGCGTCCCGGATAGTGGAAAGACGGTGCGCGATAACAAAGCTGGTTCTGCCCTTCATAAGATTGTTCATAGCTTTCTGAATGCGTATTTCCGTTCGTGTATCAACTGAGCTTGTAGCTTCGTCAAGAATGAGTATCTTGTTGTCCGCAAGAATTGCCCGTGCTATAGTGAGAAGCTGCTTCTGACCCTGCGAAACGTTTCCCGATTCCTCGTTAAGCTCCGTCTGGTAGCCGTCGGGAAGCGTGCGGATAAAGCGGTCAACATGGGCGGCCTTTGCCGCGGCGATAACTTCCTCGTCAGTAGCGTCAAGTCTGCCGTAACGGATATTCTCCATAATAGTTCCGTTGAACAGCCATGTGTCCTGCAAAACCATTCCGAAAGCCTCGCGCAGAGAGCTTCTGTCAAACTTGCGGACGTCATAGCCATCCACCTTTATAGAACCGTCGTTTACGTCGTAAAACCTCATCAGCAGCTTTACCATTGTGGTTTTTCCCGCGCCTGTAGGACCTACTATCGCTACCGTCCGACCCTTTTCAACTTTTGCACTGAAATCGTTTATAATTATCTTATTGGGATCGTAGCCGAATTTAACGTGCTCAAATTCAACGCTGCCCTGGATAGCTTCGGGAGCAATAGGGTTCTCTGCGCCGTTTTCCTCCTCGGCTTCTTCAAGGAACTCGAAAACTCGTTCTGCCGCAGCCGCCATTGACTGGAGCATATTTGAAACCTGCGCTATCTGAGTTATGGGCTGAGTGAACTGTCTTACATACTGGATAAACGCCTGAATGTCGCCCACGGAAATAGTGCCCTTTACCGCAAGCCATGCGCCCACAACTGCAACGCCCACGTAGCCAAGATTTCCCACAAACTGCATTATAGGCTGCATCATTCCCGACAGGAACTGTGAAAGCATTGCCGACTTATAGAGTATGCGGTTGTCCCGCTCGAATTCCTCAAGGGATTTTTCCTCGCGGTTGAACGCCTTGATAACAAGGTGTCCGCCGTAGACCTCCTCCACCTGACCGTTTACATGACCAAGATACTCCTGCTGCTGCTTGAAGTATTTCTGCGACTTCTTTACCACGATCATTACCAGAGCCGTGGACAGGGGCAGAATAACAAGCGCAATAAGCGTAAGTATCCAGCTTATGGAAAGCATCATCACCAGTACGCCGATAAGGGTTGTTACGGAGGTTATAAGCTGAGTAATGCTCTGGTTAAGGCTCATGCCGAGAGTATCAACGTCGTTGGTAACTCTGGACAGCACCTCGCCGTGGGTGTTGCTTTCGTAGTATTTCATGGGTATGCGGTGTATCTTCTCGGAAATTTCCTTGCGCATACGGTAGGTCATTTTCTGAGACACGCCCGACATGATCCAGCCCTGAACAAACGAGAAAGAGCCGCTGAGTACGTACATACCCATTACGGTCAGCAGTATCTGCCCGATCATATCGAAGTCCATGCCGTTTCCGCCGCTTACCTTGCTGACAAGTCCGTTGAATATCTCGGTGGTGGCTTTACTGAGGACTTTAGGTCCAACGATATTGAAAACAGTGCTGCCCGCGGCGAATATCATTACCGCGATTATCGCGATCTTAAAGGGCTTGACATAGCTCAAAAGCTTGCGGACAGTGCCCTTGAAATCCTTTGCCTTTTCCATCGGAGGACCGCCTCCGGGACCGTGAGGACCTCTTCTCGGTGGCATATCATTCACTCTCCTTTCCGTTGCTTTCGGAGGATTTTCCGCGCTTCAGTTCGTTCTCCGAAAGCTGGGAGCTTGCTATCTGTTCGTAAATTTCGCAGCTTTCCAGCAGCTCCTCGTGAGTACCAATTCCCGCGATCCTGCCCTCGTCCAGGACGATTATCTTATCCGCGTGGAGAATGGTGCTGATACGCTGCGCAACTATAATTACCGTGGAATCCGCAACCTGTTCGTTCAGAGCCTTTCTGAGCGCCGCGTCGGTCTTGTAGTCCAGAGCGGAAAAGCTGTCGTCGAAAATATATATCTTAGGCTTTTTAACGATAGCCCTTGCGATTGAAAGTCTCTGCTTCTGACCGCCCGAAACGTTGGTACCGCCCTGCGATATGGGGCTTTCGTACTTTTCGGGCTTGGCTTCGATAAAGTCCGTGGACTGCGCTATCTCCGCCGCCTCGCGGAGCTGCTCGTCTGAAGCGTCCTCGCCGCCGAAGCGGAGGTTTGAAGCAATAGTACCGCTGAACAAAACGCCTTTCTGCGGCACAAGACCGATATTCTCCCGCAGATAATGCTGTGAGAAGTCCCGCACGTCGGTACCGTCAACGGTAATAGCTCCCTCGGTAACGTCAAAGAAGCGGGGGATAAGATTTATCATCGTGGACTTTCCGCTGCCCGTGCTGCCGATAATAGCGGTGGTCTCGCCGGGATTTGCGGTAAAGCTTATGTGGTGCAGGACTTTTTCCTCCGAGTCGCCGTAGCTGAACGAAACGTCGTCAAACTTAACTCTGCCCTCAGTGATACCCGCTTCGACCGCCTGCTCCTTGTCACTGATAGACGGCTCGGTCTCAAGCACCTCGCTGATACGGTTTGCCGAAACCGAAGCTCTCGGCAGCATTATGGATATCATGGTAAGCATAAGGAACGACATTACTATCTGCATTGTATAGGTCAGGAACGCCATCATGTCGCCAACCTGCATTTCGCCGTTGTCGATACCCTTTGCGCCGAACCATACGATAAGTACGCTTATGCCGTTCATGATAAGGGTCATAAACGGCATCATTACCGTCATTACCCTGTTGGTGAAAAGCTGGGTCTGCATAAGGTTTTTGTTTGCCGTATCGAAACGCTCCTCCTCGTATTTCTCACGGCTGAACGCCCTGATAACGGGAAGTCCCGTAAGTATCTCTCGGGTAACAAGGTTGAGACGGTCGATAAGCTTCTGCATCATCTTGAATTTAGGCATTGCCACCGACATAAGCACGGCAACCAGTACAAGTATCGCCGCAACCGCAATAAAGATTATCCAGCCCATTCCCGTGCCTGTGCGGACGACCTTTATAACGCCTCCGATACCGAGTATCGGCGCGTACAGAACCATTCGCAGTATCATGACAATTACCATCTGCACCTGCTGAATATCGTTTGTTGAACGGGTTATCAGCGAGGCTGTGGAGAATTTGTCCATCTCGCTGTTTGAAAAGGAGATGACCTTTCTGAATATTTTTTCGCGGACGTTCATTCCGAACAGCGCGCCAAGCTGTGCGGCAATGAAGCCGACCACGATAGTCACTGCCATTACCAGCAGAGCCATTCCCAGCATTTTTGCGCCTGTCTTGAAAATGTAGTTCATTCGCAGAGCGTCCATGTCAGTGCCCTGAGCCTCAAGCTCACTTTGGGCAAAGCCTATCGCCATCTGGGACAGCATGATATCACTGTAGCCCTCGAACTGCTTGTTTATTTCCTCTGTCATTGGTTTGCGCTGTTCCTCGGGCATTGCAAGCAGGGCGTCAACAATTGTCATTCCCTCGGGAAGCTGCACTTCTGCGGGGAGCATTGAGCTGTCCGCATTTTCAAGGGCGTACACCACCGCCGCGGGATATGTAATGTACGGCTCGGCATCCTCCGCATTTAGTCCTCTGGCGGCGACATCAACGTCGTCGCCGTAGTAATAATATTTCAAAAGCTTGTCGCTTTTGTCAAACATCAGCAGCTTTTCAAAGCTTTCTCCTCTTATTTCGTCCAACGCCGCCGTCTCCACGCCGCCCTGCTGGATACCCACGTCCACAATGTCGGAGGTATACTGCGGCAGCGCAAGATCGCAGAAAGCCTGAACGATCAGCAGCGCCACTATCAGAGGTATCCATGCCGCGGATTTTCCAAGGTATTTAAGCATTTTTATCATCGGCATTTTCTCCTTTCTCAGCAACATATTTTTCGATAATTTCCGTCATTTCGGACAGCAGCTCGCAAAGCTGATTTTTGCGTTCCTCGCCCATTTTTTCGTGGACGCGCTCCATCATCGCGTCCATCTGCTTTCTTGAATATTCAAGAAGCTCTCGTCCGCTTTCCGTAAGCCGCACCATGGTATTTCTTCGGTTTATCAGATTTGTCTCACGGGTAACAAGTCCCCTGCTTTCAAGGGATTTAAGGCTCCGCGACACTGCGGGCGGAGTAACGTCAAGCTCGGCAGCGATCGCGGAAACGGTCATTCCGTCGGTGTGGTCGGAGCTGTCCATAATAATATTGAGCAGGCAGAATTCGCTGTGGGAGATACCCGTTTTAAGCGGTATTGAATTCATGAACTGCCGCATACGTCTGAACTGTTCCACGAGCTTGTATTTGTCGTCCGTTTGCATTTTAAACACCCCATAATTTCGGCGGAACGCAGCATTCCGCGCAAGTTAATTAACTCAGACAACAATTAACATTGTTATCCGTTTACTATAATATCACCCTTTCCGTTTGTTGTCAATAGACAAGGAAAAGTTTCATCATTTCAACACATTGTGCCAGTTTTAAATGAATTTTAATTTTCCGCATAACGCAATATGTAACAAACCTTTAGGCGGCGAAGCCGCCGACTAAAGCTGGTCGAGCTGAGCCCAGCTCGCGAAGTCCAGAGGCGGAGCCTTTGGTCGCGCTCCGCAGAGCGCGAAATTCCCTCCCC
>JAAVHI010000055.1 GCA_014799785.1 Ruminococcus sp. | reverse complement strand
TTCGCGCTCTGCGGAGCGCGACCAAAGGGCTCCGCCCTCTGGACTTCTGCGAGCTGGGCTCAGCTCGACCAGCTTTAGTCGGCGGCTTCGCCGCCTAAGGTCTTGCTACATGATGCGTTAAATCAAAATTTACAGCTCTGTTATGCAAAGCGGTTGAATAAAAATAAAAATTATGCTATACTTAAAATAAAAAAGCAGGTGATACTATGCCGCTCACAATTGCCATATGCGACGACAATGAGGAGCAGATATCCGCGCTTCGTTCATTACTGGAGGAATGGTCTGCGGACAAGCCGTTTGCCCTTATGATTGACGAATACATCAGTGCGGAAAGCTTTTTGTTTTCATATCCCGACAAGCCGTGCAGCCTGCTTCTGCTGGATATTGAGATGTCTCGCATGAACGGCATGGAGCTTGCAAAAAAGCTTCGAGGAAACGGCGATATGCTTCCCATAATTTTTATCACGGGCTACGCCGAGTACATGAACGAAGGCTACGAGGTTGAGGCTCTGCACTACATTCTCAAGCCTCCCGCTAAGGACAAGCTTTTTGCAGTGCTGGACAGATATATAAAGCGTCACACTCCCGAAAGCGAGATAGTGCTTGAAACCGAGGAGGGCGTACTGCATACATCTCCCGACACTATCACGTACTGCGAAGCTATGGGAAAGAAAACCCATGTACACCTTTCGGACGGCAAAACCGTTCTGTGCGGTACCGGAATAAGCGGCATGAGAAAATTTTTCGGGGAGGACTTTGTGTCCTGCCACCGTTCGTATATCGTAAATCTGCGGTATGTGCGGAGTATCGGAAAAGCCGAGATTTTCCTCGACAGCGGCGAGAGCATACCTATTTCACGTCGGCTCTATAAGGAAATAAACGACAAATTTATCGGGTTCTATACAAGGTGATTTTGTGCAAAATGACTGTTGACCGCAACGTTACGTAATAGTATATACTGAGAAAAAACCGAAAGGACTGGTATATATGAAAATGCAGATAAGCGAGATCGCGGGTATTGCAGGGGTAAGCGTGCGGACGCTCCAGTATTACGACAGCATAGACCTGCTGAAACCCTCCGAGACCGATTCAAACGGGTACAGGCTGTACGACGAAAGCTCTCTTGAACGGCTTAACAGAATACTTTATTACCGCAGTCTGGATTTTTCCCTGAAGGATATCTCGCAGCTCCTTGACCAAAGGGAGACGGCTCTCACATATAAAATGCTTGCGGAACGGCGCTTGGCTCTTACTTTTTTGAAAAGACGCGCGGAAAGGCTGATAGAGGAAATAGACAAAAATCTTTCCGAGCCGCTGAAGATTTCACCGTGGTTCGATAAGGTTCAGGCGGACTACAATTACAGCGGTCTTACCTATTCGAGCGATTATTTTGCCGCATGGGGAAAAGCCGACCGCGAAAAAAATACGCCCTATAGTCTTGACAGCAGATTTGCGTTCGGCTGGGTACGGGAACTGTTTTCGATTTTCTGCGGTATTGAATTTGAACGGCAGGGTCTTTCAGACCCAGATACTCCTGCCGAAAGATACTTCGGCGGAACTCTCCTTGAAAAAATAAGCGGCAAACCTCTTAAAGAAATTTTTGAGGAATATATTTTCACGCCCTTTGAAATGGATAATACTACCATCGGCGGACACATTGACGTTGTCGGTTTGTTCGGAAATGATATCTGCGAAGATCCGCGTGAGATCGTCACTACGGCTGCTGATCTGAAAAAATTTACGGACGTTATTCTGAGCAGAAAAGCGGAACTGAAAAAGATGATATGCTACTGTCTCTGCGACAACGGGGAATTTAGAGTATACAGCGAATTAGGCGGCGTTCACGCGGAATTATCTATTGAGCCTGATAAAAATAAATATTTTATTACCGTGTGTCAAAGTGATGCTGTTCCCGACAATGAGGAAAGGGTCATGTACTATCCCATAGCGGGAAGCGACGACGGATACCTTAAATTCGAGGTCTGGACAGTGGCGAGCGGCGCGGAATTTGAAGTCAGATCAATTAAGCTGTTCGATAAAAAAGCTGTGGAATTTTTCTCGGAAAAAAACGTTGGCATACACGTCCTGAACAACGGCGAAGAGCGTCAGGCAAAAAAGTTTATGCCCCGCGGGAAATATTACCGTGAACTGAACCTGCGTGATATTCTCGGAGAAAAATTCGATACAAAAGAGACTTACATTGCCGAAGTGCGCGCCAAAAGTGAAACAATGAGAAGCGGTCAGATGGGTATGATATATATGCACGGCGGCGAATGGCAAAGCCGAGTCTTCAACGTTTTTTATCCGCAGAACGCATATGATAAATACAATCTGTTTCTTGAAGCCCTGAGAACGGCTACGTTACATGAAAGAGAGTGATACCATGAAAATATTAATTATAACAGCGGCAGTAATTTTAATTCTGTGCGTTTTGGGACGCGTCGGCTTTGTACTTATCCGCCGCACCCTGTACGATATGATAGACCTCCGCATCGAGCGTTTCCAGAGCGAGCTTATCGAAAAGCAGGTGCTGGAGATACAGAATATGTACCGCCAGGTGCGGGGCTGGCGGCACGATTACCGCAACCACATTTCCAATATGAAAATATGGCTTTCGCAGGGCAATTACCAAAAGCTTTCCGACTATCTGGACGAGCTTGCCGACGACCTTGACACGGTGGATACCGTCATAAAAACGGGAAACATTATGGCGGACGCGATACTGAACAGCAAGCTTGGTACTGCGGAAAAGCTTGGTGTTAAGCTTAATGTCAAGGCAAGCGTCCCCGAGGGTCTTGCCATGAGCGACGTGGAGCTTTGCTCGGTGCTGGGAAATATGCTTGACAACGCCGTCGAGGCCTGCGCTTCGCTGCCCGAGGAGGAGCGTTTCATGCGAATTTATATCGGCAGGCTGAAAGGAAATCTTTACCTTTCGGTTCAGAATTCCGCGGGCAAGGTGCGCAAGGAAAACGGCACTTATCTTACCACCAAGGAAAACCCCTCCGAAAATATGCACGGATACGGACTTTTCCGCATTGACCGCGTTGCGAAAAAGTACGGCGGATACGTCAACCGTCAGAACGAGGAGGGCATTTTTGCGACGGAGTTTATGGTTCCGTTAAATATGGCAAAAGCCGCACAGTAGAAAACAACATTACAAAAATGTAAGATTACGGAGGGAAAATGTAAGCCGAAGCTATGGCGGACATTTTCCCTTTCGGTTATACTAAGGTACAGAAACAAAAACGGAAGGAGAACTTTTATGCCTGTGCTTGAAGTAAAAAACGTCAAAAAAGTATACACCCAGCGCCTCGGCTCAAACAAGGTGGAGGCTCTGAAAAACGTCACGTTCACCGCCGAGAGGGGAGAGTACATCGCCATCATGGGGGAGAGCGGGTCGGGCAAGACCACTCTGCTGAACATTTTAGCGGCTCTCGATAAGCCTACGGGAGGAAACGTTGTTCTGGACGGAACGGATTTTTCCAAGATAAAGGAAAAGGACGCCGCCGCGTTCAGACGGAACAACTTAGGCTTTGTCTTTCAGGACTTCAATCTGCTGGACACCTTTACCGTCCGCGACAATATCCTGCTGCCGCTTGTGCTTGCGGGGACGGGCTATAAGGAAATGTCCCGAAAGCTTGAAGCCGCCGCTGAAAAGCTCGGTATAACAATGCTGCTTGACAAGTACCCATACGAAATTTCGGGAGGTCAGAAGCAGCGCACCGCCGCCGCAAGAGCAATGATAACCGACCCGAAAATGCTTCTTGCGGACGAGCCTACGGGCGCGCTTGATTCCAAAGCCGCCGATGAGCTTTTGTCGCTGTTCTCTAAGCTTAACGCCGAGGGACAGACTATACTTATGGTTACCCACTCCGTAAAAGCGGCAAGCCGCGCAAACCGCGTCCTGTTCATCAAGGACGGCGAGGTTTTCCACCAGCTTTACCGCGGAGACTGCGGGAACGACGAGTTCTACAAGCGTATCTCCGACACGCTCACACTTATAGCTTCAGGGGGGAATGCGCAATGAATACCTCGTTTCTCTACCCCAAGCTTGCGGCTGGGGGAATAAAGAAAAACTACCGCATATACCTCCCCTATCTTTTCGCCTGTGCGGGAATGATAATGATGTACTACATCACCTCGTTTCTGTCGGTAAGCCGCTTCGTGGCGGAAATGCGGGGCGGCGAGATAATGCAGACACTGCTTATGCTTGGCTGCTGGGTACTGGCTGTGTTTTCGGCGATATTCCTGTTCTACACAAATTCGTTTCTGATAAGGCGCAGGAAAACCGAGTTCGGTCTCTATAACGTCCTCGGCATGGGAAAGCGGAACATAGCGCGTATCTTGTTCTGGGAGACCCTTATCGTGTACGTTTTAGCGGAAGCAATAGGTCTGGGCTGCGGTATATTATTCTCAAAATTTGCGGAGCTTCTGCTGACAAGAATGCTTGGGAACGAAGCCTCCTACAGCTTCACTGTCGAGCCGAAAGCCGTAACCGACTCGCTTATTTTCTACGCGGTAATATTCCTGCTGATACTTATAAACGCTTTGCGGCAGATACATCTGTCCAATCCTGTGGAGCTTCTCCACAGTGAAAATGCAGGGGAGAAGCCACCGAAAGCAAACTGGTTTCTTGCGGTCGTCGGAGCGGTACTGCTGGGTATCGCATACTATATGGCGGTAACTATCGAAAGCCCGCTTGCGGCAATTTTCACGTTCTTTGCGGCGGTGCTTATGGTAATCGTTGCAACCTATCTGCTTTTTATAGCGGGCTCTGTGGTAATGTGCAAAATGCTCCAGCGGAACAAAAAGTACTACTACAAGACCAACCATTTCGTTTCGGTATCGCAGATGACCTACCGCATGAAGCGCAACGGCGCGGGACTTGCTTCAATATGCATTCTTGCAACAATGCTGCTGGTAACGCTTTCCTCCACCACCTGTCTTTTTGTGGGAATGAACGATATGCTCCGTCAGCGTTATCCCCGCAATATCATTATCGACTCACGCACCATCGACGAAGAATTTACTGCAGTCGCTCACAGTGCGGCGGAAAAGGCTTTGGAAAAATTCGGGGAGACCCCCGAAAACGTCCTGCACTACAGCTTCCTCGACATAAGCGGCGGCGTGACTGAAAATACAGTATATCTTTCTCCCGAAAAGCGGTATATGTTTGAAAATTCTCTTTCCCCCGATATAAGACAGCTTTACATCGTCACAGTGGACGACTACAACCGTCTTATGGGCAAAAACGAGACACTTTCCGACGGCGAGATAGTTTTGTACGTAAACGGCGGCAGCTTTGACTATGACACGCTTACTATTGACGAGTACGGCACTTTTACTATAAAGTCAAGGGCGAAGGACTTCGAGGTCACGGGCGCAGACGCCATGATGAGCGCTATAACATCAATGTACCTTTTCGTAAAAGACGAAACCGTCGTCAAGGAGCTGTACGATCTCCAGCTGGGCATATACGGTACTGCATCCTCCTATATGCACGATTACTACGGCTTCGACCTTGACTGCAATGACGAAAAACAGCTTGAAATTTACGAGGACATATTTTTCACCATCGCGCAGTTCGAGAAGGATCTGATGGACGCAGGCAGAGATGATCTGTGGAGAGGCGGTTTCAGTGTGGAAAGCGACGCAAACGACAGAGCGGACTTCTTTGCCCTGTACGGAGGACTGTTTTTTCTCGGCGTTATTTTCGGCATGGTATTTATATGCGCGGCGGCTCTTATAATGTACTACAAGCAGATATCCGAGGGCTTCGAGGACAAGGCGAAATTCGGCATACTGCAAAAGGTGGGAATGACCAAGGCAGAGATACGCAAAAGCATAAACTCGCAGGTGCTGACGGTGTTTTTCATGCCACTCGGCGCGGCGGGACTGCATATGGTGTTTGCGTTTCCCATAGTGTCGCGGCTCCTGCTTCTTTTCGGACTGAGCAACACCGCTCTTTTCGCCGCGGTAACGCTGTGCTGCTTCGGAGCGTTTTCTCTCGTCTACACCGCCGTATACCTTATTACGTCAAGAAGCTACTACAAGATCGTAAGTACTGACAGGGACTGATTTTATGAAGAAAGCGGCAAAAATTATGTTTAAAATATTAAGACTGCTTTTAGCAGTGCTTGTGCCGATCGCCGCCGCGGTGATTGTCGTGTCGGCGGTCAGAGGGTACAATATGCACAGAAACGCCGTGGAAAAATGTCCTCCCGCGCAGATGGCGCAGCTGCTTCGGGGAGAGGATTTCGTCCGCATGGAGGAGCTTCCCGAATTTTACATAAAGGCGGTCATATGCGCCGAGGACAAACGGTTCTATACACATCGCGGCGTTGACCCCAAGGCTATAGCGAGAGCTGTCGCCCACGACCTGAAAACCATGTCCCCCGAACAGGGCGGAAGCACCATTACCCAGCAGCTTGCAAAGAATTTCTACTACACTCAGGAAAAACGTCTGGAGAGGAAATTTGCGGAGGTTTTCACCGCCTTTGATATCGAGGAGGAGTTCTCCAAGGACGACATTTTCGAGCTGTACGTGAACAGCATTTACTTCGGTGATGGCTATTACGGCATTTCCGCTGCGGCGGAGGGATACTACGGAAAAGCTCCCGCAGAGCTTACCGATTACGAGTGCGCAATGCTTGCGGGGATACCAAATGCGCCGAGCGCATATTCTCCCGCTAAGAATTCCGACCTTGCCGAACAGCGGTTAAAGCAAGTTCTTGACCGCATGACCGAATGCGGCGAAATAACCGAGGAAAAGGCAGCGGAAATTGTCCGAGAAAACTAAAAAACGCTTTGGGAAGCCTTACCGCTCCCAAAGCGTTTTTTCTGTCAGTATTAGTAAACGAATACCATATCGTCAAGCCGTCTCCTGCGAACAATGCGGTATCTGCACTTTTTGCCCGAACGCTTGAGCACAGCGGGCGGATACGCCTGAGGAATTCCGGGAATGCTTGCATCGGGCATTCCCGCATCGAACGGAACGGAGAAGTCCGCCGCTCCCGCACCTGAGGAAACGTCCTCCACAACAGGCTCGCGTGTGAATATCACCGCATACTCAGTGGTCTTGTCAATTCCCGTAAATTCAAGGGATATCTTTCCGTTTTCCGCGGTATTGCTTGTGCAGTACTCGGGATCTCCCGCTTTGTCCTTGCCGTAGAGGGAGGAATAATAGCCGTTATAGCGGTCGTTGAGACCGATCGTCAGCGAAGCGGTAAAACCGAACTCGCCGCCGCTTGAAAGCTTTATGGGAACGGCTTTCTTTTCGCTGCCGAGGCTGTCCGCCATGTCTGCGATACTCTTTCTCGGAGAGGTGGAGACCTCCATGTTTACCGTTTTGGGAGCTGTAACATCATTTCCGTTTATCGTCCATGTTAAGCCGTTTTCCATTTTCAGGACGAGGTCAACGTCCCTGTTTTGGATACACTCCGTCACCTCTTTGGGAAGCTCGGTGGTATCGTTCATTTTTACAGTAACGGTTTTTCCGTCCTCGGAAGCCGCTATCTCGCTGCAAACCGCGTTCCAGCCCGACTTTTCGAGATCTCCCGCAACGCACGGCTCAACAGTGCCGTTTGAAGCGATAACAGGCATTTCGGGAAGCGAAACAGGCACAGCCTCCTCTGTATCTGCGGGTGAGGTTTCTGTGGTTTCCGCAGTGGAAGTGTCAAGCTCCTCCTGACGTACGAATGTAACGTAGTAAAGCTTTGTATCAACGTCGTTTTCCGCCGTTACCTTAATGACCGCGGTGTTCTTGCCGTCGGCAAATCCCTTTGCCTGCTCCACGTCGGAGGTGGAACGTCCCGAAGCCGTTACCGTTCTTATTCTCGGAATGCTCCTGCCGTAAGGAACGTACACCGTATAGTCGGTTATTTCGGGACTGAATTCGGGCGTAAGCTTTCCGCTTGAAACGGTCAGTCTTGTAAGCGAAGCGTCATTGCCGGGTATCTTCACGCTGACGGGACTTGACGGCTCGGAAGCGTTTACCGACACCGTTTCCGCGGCTCTTGCAAACACATAGTAGGTTTTTCCCGCCGCTTTTCCCGTGACAGCCGCTCCGCCGTCAAGGCTTGTCCATACCGCATTTTCGGGTATCGTTCCGTCCTCGGAGACAATATATTCATAGCCTGCCTCTGCGGCAAGAACGAAGCCGTCCGCAGTTATCTGCGATACCGAGGGAGACCTTACCTCTCCCGAATGATCCGATCTGCCCGCTTTCAGCGTATTTGACTTCACAAGTCCCTTGCAGTTGATCGCGGCAACGGTTACCTGCATTTCGCGTCCGAGAGCGATATCCTCCGCCGTGACCGTGTAGCTTTCAGCCAGCGCGACCGAGGGCTCAGCCCAGTCCTTTGCGCTCCAGCAGTATGTAAATTCTCCCGCGGTCTTAGCGTCGAAGCCCTCTCTGTAGGTTATAACGGGGGACAGCACAGCGCCCTCACCGCCGTCCGTTCCGAGAGAAACACTTTCGATAACGTCCGAAATATCGTACTTGGAGGTGATTATCTCTGTGGGTGCAGAGACATTTTTATCTCCCGATTTTCTTTGGTACACATAGTATGTCGTGTTGGGCTTAAGCTCCTTTGCGCTCTTGCTTTTGTACCACTTAAAGCCCTTGAAATCGTCGGTTTTCGTTTCCGAGTAGGTATACTCGTATCCTGCGGGAAGCTTGATCCTGAATCCCGAAACGGACACGTCCGTGATATCGGGAGCGGGAGCCTTATCGGCATAAGCGGAGGTATCAGTCAGAGCCTCGGTATCTTCCGCAACGGTTATTTTTCCGCTGTCAAAAGCAAGCTCCACATCGGTAAACGGGTCATCGGAGGTAAAGTCGGCGATAAAATTTTCGCCCTCCCTTGTGTAGACCTCCACATCATACTCGCCCGCAGCGGCGGTATCCTTTATCCTGAACTCGATAACGGCGACAGTTCCGTCGCTTGTGTTGGCTTTTTGGCTGTTTGTCCAGCCCAGTCTTACGGGACTTTTTGACAGTTCCTTGGGAGCGTCGAAAGCGTCCGCGCCGAATTTGCCCTTGTCGGAAATACTCACGGGTTCAAGGACGTCCGGGTTGTATTTCAGCCACACCGCCATTGCGTTAAGACCGCGGTTTCCTTTCAGCGACAGCCTTACCGATACGGTTTCGCCGGGCTTTCCAGAGGCGTTTCCCACCGAGACTATCGTTTCCGCGGACTGCTCCGTGCTTGCGATCACCGCAGCTGCGGGAGCCGCCTGCATAACGCTCATCGAAGCAGCAAGAAGCCACGCTATCGGTTGTTTGTTCATGATACAAAACTCCAATTCATAAAAATTTTACACATTTGATCAGTTCGCGGAAAGACGGTTTTTCAGCAGGATCAGATCCTTATTGTCGATCTTTCCGTCGCCGTTCATATCCGTCAGACCCGACTGCTTGTCCGCATTGTCCTCTGCAAGAGCGTCCCGCAGGATAATAAGGTCGTTTTCGGTGAACACGGGCTCGCTGTCGTTTTTGCTGTCCGTATTTTTATTCGGCGTGCTGCCGACCGCGATAAGGTACGTGCCCGAAACGCTTGCCGTAAAGCTCAGCGTGCCGTCCTCGGAGCTGTACTCGGCGTTCATGTTCCGAAGCGTTCCGTCGGATTTTACCCGCAGGACGTGTGCCGACGCTCCGTCAGCGCCCTTTGGCAAGGGTATGGACGTCTTGAAATTGCAGCCCGCCTTAAGCTTCGCCGTGCCGTCGGTAAAATAAATTTCATAGGCCCGAAGAGCGGTAAGACCGTTCCCCGCCTTTATTCCCGAAATATCTGCGGGAGCGGCCGCAAGCCTCAGCGCAGGGTCGAGAGTTCCGTCAAGTGTTGCAATGGTTATGCCTGTTGACGCGTGCTTCAGAACGGTGCTTTCGCCTATCCTGTCCGCATATCTGCACACCTTGCAGGCGCGGTAGTTGTACAGCTTTCCGCTGCGGTCGCTTATCTGGTAAATTTTGCTGCCGTAGGAATGGGCTTCCGTTTTGGTTTTTTCGCCGCAGAAGCACTGCCTGTAGTGCCCGCCGTTTGTTTCGCGGTCGCATTTCCACTCATATTCATGCGCGGAGTGGTCTTTAATGTCCAGCGCGGAAACGGTGAATTTTTTAACAAAGTCCGTACCGTCGGCGTTTCCCTTTTTCACGGTAAGGGTAAATTCATAGTCGCCCGCCTCTTTCGCAGTAAGAAAACCGCTGCCGTCAACAGTCAGCGCAGAGCTGCCGCTTACCGAAAAATCGTAGTTGGCATTGTTTGCGACAAACTCGATGCCGCCTGCCTTGCTTACAGCCTCGCTTGACGGTGTACCGGTGATACCGGTGGAGACATTGAAAATATCGGTGGGACGGTTGGTAATAAGCTTTGAATACTGCATATTCACGTCGGTGACATAAGCCTTGTAGCCGCTGTAGTACTGCACGCTGTAGTCGCAGGTTGTCATTGCGGACTTGTCGTAAAGCTTCAGCTTGCTTTCGCGCGTTATGTAGTTGTATCGGCAGAAAAGGGTTTTCAGTTTGCGGTTGCTTCTCAGGTCGAGGGAGGTCAGCTTATTATTAGAGCAGTACAGCCCCGTCAAGGCGGGATTGCCGCTGAGATCAAGCTTTTTCAGACTGTTGCTGAAGCATTCAAGCTGCCTGAGATTTCCGCAGCCCGTAACGTTCAGCTCGGTAAGACTGTTGCCGCTGCACTTGACGATTTCCAGCTTTGGACAGCCGCTCAGGTCAAGCTTTTTTAATTTGTTGTACGCGCAGCTCAGGTTTATCAGCTTCTTGTTTTTGCTAAGGTCAAGCTCCGTAATATTGTTTCCGTAGATCGTGCCGTCCTTTGCGGTCATGCCCAGATCGAGGTTTTCCAGCTTTGTATTGCGGCTCAGGTCGATCTCCGACAGCATATTGCCGCTTACCGAAAGGTAAATCAGCGACCTGTTAGCGGAAACGTCCAGCTCGGTAAGCTTGTTGTCGGAGCAGAGCAGGGACTTAAGCTCGGTAAAATATTCGATACCATCAAGGCTTGATATGCCCATGCCGCTGACCGAAACGGACTTCACCGCGGCAAGCTCGGCGGAGGACAAAACAGAGTTGCCGTCCGCGTCAAGGCTTTCGGAAACATATCTGCGGAAAGCGGGGTCGGGGAAATTCACATCGCTGACCGCAACGCCGTTCCTTTCGGCGGAATACACCGTTTGAGCGCAGCACACGAACATGGCGAACACAGCGGCAGCCGCACCGAGCAGAATTTTTCCCGATCTCATCTGAATACCTCCCGTTTGATCGGCGATAAGCCGACGATAAAATATGTTATAATAATTCCGACGAATTATTGAAACGCAAGCAAGGTATCTGATTCGCAGATTTATGTTATAATAATTCTGACGAATTATTGAAACGCAAGCAAGGTATCTGCTTTGCAGATTTATGTTATAATAATTATATATATTTTATCACTTTTTAAGCGATTTGTCAACTTTTTTTACGGCATGACCCGCGGCGGAGACGTTTATTTTCTGCAAACAAAATAGGTCTGAAATGTGAACAGAATTTCCTGACGGCAAAAAACGCCGCCCTGCAAAATATGGGCTCTCTCCTTGACATAAGGAATTTCTTGCAGTATAATATTACTGAATTTGTTTATTTATCGGTTGAAGCGGACTTTTCCGCATATCTCGGCTTTTGTGGAGGAAATGATTATGTATCGCTGCTGTATTCATTTTTGTCTGATAGGCGTTGAAAACCGTCTTTTGGAACTGATGACGGAAATGCCGCCGCTTGAAAATTTCACTCATAAATTCTGCGAGGCGTCCGCCGCGGACAAGTCCCTCATTTCGGAGGCGGACGTTGTCTTTGCCGACGCTCGAAGCGTGACCTCCGAGGAAGTCTCCCTGCTTGCTTCCGAAATGAAAAGCGGCGCGGAGCTTATCCTCCTTGCCGAAAAGGACGGACTTGCGGATTTTTACGGCATTATGGACAGTTTTAAGGATATCTGGTTCCTGCCGATGTCGGACGAGGAGCTTAAATTCAGATTTTCAAGGTGGCAGCAGAGCTGCAAGGCGGACAGGGACGCGGGGGAGATATCCCGCTTTTTTGAGACTACCATCAACAGTGTACCGAACCTTATATGGTATAAGGATAAAAACGGCATACACGAAAAGGTCAACGACAGCTTTTGCAGTACGGTAAATAAAACCAAAGCTCAGGTGGAGGGCAGTGGTCACGCCTATATATGGGACGTTGAACAGGATGACCCCGCTTGTATCGAATCCGAGCGGGAGGTCATGAGTACGGGCAAGACCTGCGTGTCCGAGGAAACGATAAAGACGGGTGACGGAACAAGACTGCTCACCACATATAAATCGCCGCTCTATGACTTTGACGGAAGCGTAATGGGTACGGTTGGCGTCGCCATAGATATCACAAGAGAACGCGCTTTCGAGCAGGAGATAATCCGTAAGAACCGTTCGCTGGAAAAAATTCTCACCTCTATCGACTGCGGCGTGCTGTGCTATTCTCCTGACAGAACGCGGCTTATCAGCGTTAACGATGCCGCCCTGAAGCTCCTCGGCTGCGACTCCGCAGAGGAGCTTGAGATGGCGGGCTTTGACATAGCTGCCCTCTCAACGGTAGACGAGGACAGGGATATGCTTGTCGAACGCGTCAAGGCTCTGAAAAATCCGGGCGACATTACAGGCATGGAATTCCGCATAAAGCACAAGGACGGGAAAATACTTCACGTAATGGGCAGCATAAAGCTTCTGGAGGAAGACGGCGAGATGTTCTACCAGTGCTTCCTGCTGGACTGCACCGCCCGCAAGATACAGGAGATAGAAAACGAAAGACGTCAGACAGAGCTTATTCAGGCTCTCGGCATAGACTATAACCTCATATGCGTTTACGATCTTGACACGGCAGAGGGTCAGGTTCTCCGCTCCACGAACTGCAAGAGACAGGTCATAAGCAGCGTTTTCGACAGCAAGGACAAGCTGCTGCTCGAACGGGACATGGAGGAATACATAGGCTGCTGCGTGTATGAGGAGGACAGAGAAATGATGCGGGAAGCCTGTTCCTGCAAGCGGCTTCTTAACGAGCTGGGCGCGAACAAGCTGTTCATTGTCAACTACAGGACAATGTGCGGGGATACGATGAAGTATTTCCAGATGAAGGCCGTGCGCACAGGCAGGTGGACGGAAAAGCATATGGCCGTTCTCGGCTTCCGAAGCGTGGACGCGGAAATGCGCAGGGAAATGGAAAAGAAAAGTCTGCTTGAAGAGGCTCTTATGCAGGCTAACAAAGCAAGCAGAGCAAAGAGCGTGTTCCTTTCAAATATGTCCCACGATATACGCACTCCGATGAACGCGATCGTCGGCTTTACGTCGCTGGCGATAAGTCATCTGGACAACACAGAGCAGGTGGAGGAATACCTGAAAAAGATAAGGGCGTCGGGAAATCATCTTCTCGGACTGATAAACGACGTTCTGGACATGAGCCGTATCGAAAGCGGAAAGATGCATATTGACGAAAAGGAGTGCAGTCTTCCCGAAATAATCCACGGTCTGTACAGCATAATACAGGGCGACGCTCACACAAAGCGGATCGAGCTTCACGCAGACGCCGCGGACGTTTCGGACGAGAACATATTCTGTGATAAGCTGAGGCTCAATCAGGTACTGCTGAATCTTCTCAGCAACGCGGTGAAGTATACTGATCCCGGCGGAACGGTCACGATGAGGATAACCGAAAAGCCCGGCGCACCTAAGGGCTTCGCATATTACGAGTTCCTGATAAAGGATACGGGGATCGGCATGAGCGAGGAGTTTGTTTCGCGTATCTTTGAGCCATTTGAAAGAGAGAGGAATTCCACTATAAGCGGCATTCAGGGAACGGGTCTGGGAATGGCGATAACGAAAAATATCGTGGACATGATGAACGGAAGCATTGAGGTCAGAAGCGAGCGGAACGTTGGTACGGAATGTACGGTATCGTTTATGTTCAGGCTTGCTTCGGACGAGGAAAAGTCCGAACCGGTCTCCAAGTTTAAGGGCTGCCGCGCTCTTGTTGCGGACGGTGATCTGAACACCTGCGGCAGCGTTTCCAATATGCTTCGCAGAATGGGCATGAGAGCGGAGTGGACAATGTCGGGAAAAGAAGCCGTTCTTCTCGCACGTCAGGCTCTTGAGCAGGGAGACGGTTACAGCGTTTACATCGTGGACAGACAGCTTCCCGATATGGACGGTACGGAGGCGGCAGAAATGATACGCAGGGAGATCGGCAGTGATACTCCCGTGATAGTGCTGACAGCCTATGACTTGTCGGATATTGATGATGCGGATAAGATGTACGGAGTTACCGCGGTTTGCGGAAAGCCCCTGTTTATGTCGGAGCTGATAAGCTGTCTCGGTTCGGCGGCGGGTAAAAACGGCGGGGAGGAAGAACGCTCCGAAATGAAAACCGTTCGTCATACGGAGCGTATCCTGCTTGCGGAGGACAACGAGCTGAATCAGGAGATCGCTGTAGCTATTCTCAGCGAGGAGGGCTTTACCGTGGACGTTGCAAACAACGGTCAGGAAGCTGTGGATATGCTGAAAAATTCCGAGCCGGGATATTACCGTGTCGTGCTTATGGACGTGCAGATGCCCGTCATGGGCGGCTATGAGGCCACAAGGCTCATAAGGGGACTTGAAAACAAGGAGCTTGCTTCCGTGCCGATACTTGCCATGACGGCGAACGCCTTTGACGAGGATAAGCAGGAGGCTTTGAAAAGCGGCATGAACGCTCACATCGCAAAGCCCGTGGACGTTAATACTCTTTTAAAGGTTCTTGAAGAGGTACTGGTGTAAAACTCGGCAGCGGAGGGGTATTTTAATATCCCTCCGCTGTTTTGTATTTTTGCACACGGAAATTGATTTTATAAATTTTGATTTAACGCACTAACGTGTGTGTTCTTAGGCGGCGAAGCCGCCGACATCAGCTGGTCGAGCTGAGCCCAGCTCGCAGAAGTTCAGAGGGCAGAGCCCTTTGGTCGCCGCCCGCAGGCGGCGAAATCCTTTTCGTTCCGAAACGGTGAAAGGGGTGAGAAATGCGATAGCATTTCGAGGGGGAGCGGACACGACCGCTCCCCCTTGTTACTGTGCGCGGCAAAGTAAATTTCCAAAACGTCACAGTGTGACGTTTTGGACGGAGCAAACTATGGCGTGCTTGTAAATACGAACGTTTTCCTATCTGACTACACATCATGTAAGATTGTTCGTTGAAAACAGTCCACT
>JAAVHI010000054.1 GCA_014799785.1 Ruminococcus sp. | reverse complement strand
GCTATGTTTTGAATCCCTACAAAGCTTGTCTGTTGAAAACAGTCCACCGGACTGTTTTCAAGGGTTACTTTGCCTAAACCGCAACAAGGAGGGGCGGTCGTGTTCGCCCCTCCTCGAAACGGCTCTCGCCGTTTCTCACCTCCTGCTCCGTTTCGGGAGGATATGCGCCTGCGGGCGCAGGAAGGAGTTTCGCGCTCTGCGGAGCGCGACCAAAGGCTCTGCCTCTGGACTTCGCGAGCTGGGCTCAGCTCGACCAGCTTTAGTCGGCGGCTTCGCCGCCTAAGAACACGCACGATAGTACGCTAAATCAAAATTTATTTTACAAAGAAAAAGCTGCCGTAAAATAACGACAGCTTTTTCTTTCAAATCACGCTCTCAGCTCCGCGCCCAGATTTGCAAGCTCCTTAAGGACGCGCTTTACAGCCGCGTCAGCCTGCTCGTCGGTGAGAGTTCCTTCGTGGGAACGCATGGAGATAGCGTATGCAACCGACTTCTTTCCCTCGGCGATCTGCTTGCCCTGATATACGTCGAACAGGGTAACGCTTTCGAGAATGCTTCCAACCGCTTTCTTAATAGCCTTTTCAAGCTCCGCAACAGGCAGGGTCTCGTCGCAGACGATAGCAAGGTCGCGTGTCGTAGCGGGGAACTTAGGCAGCGGCTTGTAGGTCTTTACCGCGTTTGCAATATCAAGAAGCTCGGTAACGTTTACCTTTGCGGCGTAAGCCTTTACTCCGATACCGTAGTTCTCCAGAGTTTCGGGGTGAAGCTCGCCCAGAATGCCTATAGCCTTGCCGTCCTTGGTGATGACCGCGCACCTGCCGGGGTGGAAAGCGTCCGCTTCTGCGAATACGCCGGGATCGGTGCAGGCGGTGTACTCAAAATCTTCAACGCCGATATTTTTCAGCATGGAGTCAACTATGCCCTTTACGGTGTAGAAATCCGCGTCTCCGCCGTATGCGCCCACGCTAAGGCGTACAGGTTCGTCGGGAAGCTCTCCGCCGTTTGGTATATACTCGCTGCCCAGTTCAAACAGGCATACAGCCGCGTTGCGGTTGTTGTAGTTCCTTGCCAGAACCTCGCACATGGATGGCAGCAGGGTCGTCCTCATAACGGAGGTATCCTCGCCAAGCGGGTTTGTGATGACCACGGGCTTGCGGAGAGGACTGCTTTCGGGCAGACGAATCTTATCAAAATATTTGGGGCTGATGAAAGAATATGTGGTTATCTCGTATGCTCCCAAAGAAGTCATTGCGTTTGCGATCTTGCGCTCAAGCTTCTGCTTTTCGGTAAGCCTTGCGTCGGCAACTCCGCGGATAATTGTGTTGGGGATATTGTTGTAGCCGTAAATTCTTGCGACCTCTTCCGCAATATCGCACTTGCGCTCAATGTCTATCCTTACCGAGGGAGCGTATGCCATGCCGTTCTCCACCTTGAAGTCAAGCTTTTCAAGACAGCTTTTCATAACGTCCTCAGGGATATCAGTGCCAAGGAAATTGTTTATCCACTTGGGGTCGAACTCCACGCCCTTGGGAGTTTTATCGGTGTAGTCCGCGTCGATAATGTTTTTTACAACCTCGCCGCAGCCAAGCATTTCAACCAGCTCAAAGGCTCTCATAAGAGCGGGATAAGCGTTCTGGGGGTCGATACCCTTTTCAAAGCGCGCGGAGGCATCTGTTCTCATTCCCAGAGCCTTAGCCGTTGTGCGGACGGAAGCTCCGTCGAAGCAGGCAGCCTCGAAAACAACGTCCACCGTGTCGTCCATGATACCGCTGTATTCGCCGCCCATTACGCCGGCGACCGCAACAGGCTTGTTTGCGTCGGCGATAACAAGCATTTTTTCCGCAAGAGTACGCTCCACGCCGTCGAGAGTTGTGATCGTCTCGCCCGCCTTAGCGTTGCGGATATTAATTTCCGCGCCGTCAATGTAGCGGATATCGAACGCGTGCATGGGGTGACCGTATTCAAGCATAACATAGTTTGTGATGTCAACGAAATTGTTTATGGGACGAACACCGCTTGCGCGAAGTCTTTCTCTCATCCAGCGGGGGGACATTCCTATCTTTACGTTCTTTACAACGCCTGCAATGTAGCGTGGGCAAAGCTCCTTGTTGTGGATAGTTACTTTCAGCATGGAATTTATGTCCCCGTCAACGCCCTTGTAGGTAGGCTCCTTGACGGTGTAGGGACGGTCAAACGTTGCGTGTGTCTCACGGGCAAGACCGATCACCGACATACAGTCGGGACGGTTTGAGGTAATCTCGAACTCCACGGAGGTATCGTTCAGACCGATAGCCTCGCGGATATCCTGACCCAGCTCAAAGGGTGAGCAGCCTTCTTCCTCCTGCATGATGAAAATTCCGTCCGCAATGGCGTAGGGGAAATCGTGAGTTGTAAGTCCCAGCTCGCCCAGAGAGCAAAGCATACCGTTAGACTCAACTCCGCGGAGCTTTCCCTTTTTGATCTTCACGCCGTTCGGCAGGGTAGAGCCGTCCATAGCCACGGGAACAATATCCCCCTCGTGAACGTTTGACGCGCCTGTAACTATCTGCAAAACGTCCGGGCTTGCGTGACCCACGTCAACCTTGCACACAACAAGGTGATCGGAATTTTCGTGGGGAACGACGGAAAGTATCTTTCCCACGACAACCTTGCTTATTTCCTCTCCCTCGGTCTCCCAGCGCTCAACCTTTGAGCCGCTGATGGTAAGTCCCGAGCAGAATTCTTTTATTGGCATATCGGAAACGTCAATGTAGTCTCCGAGCCATCTCATTGAAAGATCCATTTTAATTTTCCTCCGTTAATAAAATCTGTGATTTGCGTATTTTTGAATTAAGCATTGCTTCAAAGGTTTCCTCGCTGCCGCGGTATTTAAAATAATTACCGTTTAAACCGACAATGAATTTTTTCCCGCTGTGACAGTAAACATAAAAGGCAGCGCCGCCCGATTTCCTGCTTAAAATACCGTACGTGCTGAAATGCGCGTCCTTAATGTCACAGTAGGGAATGAGAACGTGTTTCGGGCAGAGATAAATATACTTATCAAGCATATAAAGCAAATCAAAATCACTCTCTGCGCCGACAGCCTGCGCGTTAAGTCCGTCAAATTCGCTTTCGTCCATTGTGTAGATAAATTCGGCAAAGCGGCGAAATCGGCGGGTCTCAATAATTATTCTTACAGCCATGGCAATAATGCATACAGCTGCTCCCGCGCACATTAGCGCGAACACGAACGCGGCTTTAATATCAGTACAGGACAAAACCGCAAACACTGCAAGCACGGTCACTATTGTTATAATTATCCCTTGGGCAATTATGCTTTTCATGTTTTCGGCGTGAGCAGACCTGCTTTCCTTTATAAAAACAGAATTATAGCGGCTTTCGTTAAATCCCATATCTGCCCGTCTCCTCGCTATTTTTTTCTGACAACGTTTATGCTTTTCGCCCTTACGGTATTAAAATACTCTTCCATATCCGCTTTCTGACAGGTTGCACGAAAGTGAAGTTCCGCACTTGGACATTTCTGTGAAAGCAGGTCGTAAAAGCTCTCGCTCATGTAACCGAAGCCTACATTCACAACGCATTTCCCGAAGCTTTTTGTTTTAAACGCAATAGTCGTAACCGTCGGCGAGCAGACATAGCTTTTTGTGACGACTTCTTCTATCTCATAATAAGGAAGTATCATTCCTTCTTCGGAGAAAAGATATTCCGATGTGAAAGAAAAGCTCCTGAAGCGTTCACAGCTTTCAAGCTCTGCGGAGATTTTTT
The DNA here is from genome assembly GCA_014799785.1 of Ruminococcus sp. GTDB lineage: Bacteria > Bacillota > Clostridia > Oscillospirales > Ruminococcaceae > RGIG8773. The sequence continues at coordinate 18,147 of JAAVHI010000054.1, read as the reverse complement.
CGGCAGTATTCTCAGACAGCGCTTCAAGCTGTTTTTTCATTATCCTGCTCTGCCGGATATTCGCTGCATACAAAGCCACGCCGGCTGCTATGGAAATTATTCTCCAGAGTGTGCTGTAATCCGTCCCGTCAACAAACCTTATCAGCGGTATAAGAATAAGCGTGTAGGATATGCTCAGCACGTCCCAATAAAACTGTTTGCGTCTGAACCGCTTTTTATAGAGCGAAAGCAAATCACTTTTGTTATTGTCCATATTAGTACCTATTGAAATTTATTTTCTGTAAAATTCCCGTATGTCTTTATCGGCAAACAGCATTATAATACTGACAACCGCGTAGATCAAATACAAAATATAATAAAGAATTTCCAAAAACGAAAATCCCTCCGTACTTAACATAAGCGTTAAAAGTACCGTTACAGCATAGTATCCTCTTGTGAATTGAAGCACAATAAAAATATATTTAGCCGCTCTGAATCCGACAAAAAGAAATACTGCAAGTGTGATCATAACAACTGCTGTAAGCACACTTTTGGAAGCGATCATCAGCCAAATTGAAAATGCGGCGCACAAAGCTGCGATGATGCCAAGCTTTGTTTTTCCTCTGTATTCATTTCCGTCAGCCATATCGTTGGATTCCTCCCCGCTTAGAACTGACCCAGAAACCTCATATCGTTCTCATACAAAAGACGCATATCGCTTATCTGATATCTTCCCATTGTGATACGCTCCAGACCGATACCGAAAGCAAATCCGCTGTAGACCTCGGGGTCTATTCCGCAGCCCTCCAGTACCTTGGGGTGTACCATACCCGAACCGAGAAGCTCTATCCAGCCCTCGTTCTTGCACATGGGACAGCCCTCGCCGTGACAGTTGAAGCACATCATATCAACCTCCGCGGAGGGTTCTGTATAGGGGAAATGATGTGGTCTGAACCGCACCTGACAGTCCTCGCCGTAAAGACGCTTCATCAGCATTTCCAGAGTGCCCTTAAGGTCAGCCATTGTAACGCCCTTGTCAACAACAAGTCCCTCTATCTGGTGGAACAGGGGGGAGTGGGTGGCGTCCACAGCGTCGGAGCGGTAAACTCTGCCTGGGGAAATAATTCTGATCGGCGGTTTTTTCTTTTCCATTGTTCTTATCTGCACCGAGGAGGTCTGCGTTCTCAGAAGCACGTTATCGTTGATGTAGAATGTGTCCTGCGTGTCGCGGGCGGGGTGGTGGGGAGGCATATTCAGAGCCTCGAAGCAGTAGTGGTCGGTCTCAACCTCGGGGCCCTCCGCAACCTCGAAGCCCATGCCGAGGAAAATTTCCTTGACCTCGTTAAGCGTTACCGTAAGCGGGTGAAGCTTTCCGACTGCGCGGGGCTTTGCGGGCAGGGTAACGTCCAGAGTTTCCTCTTTAAGCTTCTTTGCCGCAAGCTCGGATTTAAGCTCCGCCGCTCTCGCGGAAAGCTTCTCCTCGATAGTCTGTCTTACGCTGTTTGCAAGCTGACCTACCACGGGACGCTCCTCCGCGGAAAGTCCTCCCATCTGCTTCAGGATAGCGGTAAGCTCTCCCTTTTTGCCCAGATACTTAACGCGCAGGGCTTCCAGCGCGTCCGCCGCGCCGCACTTTTCAAGCTCCGACTCGGCAAGCTCTCTGATTTTTTCAAGCTGTTCCTTCATCATTTGACTCGTTCCTTTCTTTATCCCGAAATATAAAAAGCCCTGTCCCCATTTGGGACAAGGCGTAACCTTGCTTATAAACCACCCATTTCACTAAGGACAATTATCCTCTCCGCTGTAACGCAGCTTCTGCGTTCCGTCCTACTGCCGTCAAAACGGGTTCAGACAGACCACTCGCGGGTGAATTTCGTTCCGTCGGAGCATAAAAGGCTTCCAGCAAACGCCCTTCTCTCTGGTATGCTCTTGCTCGGCGGGACTACTGTGTCCGGTCGTCGTGTTTTATTTTTCGGGAAATTTTTTCGGTGCTGCGCGGCAAAAAGCAGCTGCTCCCTGTCCGCAAAACCTGATATTTATATTATATACAATTATATCATAAATTGCAAGTAAATTTTTCTTGAAAGATGAAAAAAAGTGTGCTATAATATATATTATACAAAAAAATCACTTTATCGGAGGTAAAAATGGACGTTTTTGTTGAACAGATCGTTAAAAAAGCAACAAGCGGAAAGGACACCGCTATGAAGTTTCTGATAGGCATCGGGATAGGCGTTCTGTCCGCGGTATGTGTTTTTACGTTCCTTTTCATTATCCCCTTTCCGGGACTGGGTCTGCTGCTTATGGCGGGCATCTTCTACGGCGGGTATTACATGCTGACAAATCTTGACTGCGAGTACGAGTACATCGTCACCAACGGCGAGATCGACGTGGACAAGATAATCGCCAAGAGAAAGCGGATAAGGCTCGTTACCGCAAAGGCTTCCCTGTTTGAAGCTTTCGGAGAGTACAATGAAAATTCCCCCGTCGCCGATGACGGAGTTACCATAGTAAACGCTGCGGGAGAATCGGACTCGGAGAGCGCAAAAAATTACTTCGCCGATTTCAAGCACGCAAGCGCGGGAAACGTAAGACTTATCTTCACCCCCGAGGAGCGGGTGGTGGACGCTATCGTCCCCTTTATGCCCGCGCCGCTCAGGATAAGCTTCAAAAAATAAACGATTGCGGGAATTGCCGCTGCACCTTAAATTCACCCATATCACTCCAATACTGCCTGAAAGGATGTTTCTAAGATGATAACAGGTTCCTACGTTATCGAAGTTCCGAGGATCGAAAAAATTCTCAAAAAGACAAAGTTCATTTCGAAGCTGTATTCCCCGCAGGAAATGAAATTCCTTATGGAGAAGCACTTTCCCGTATTCAGCATAGCGGAAATGTTCTGTGCAAAGTGCGCTTTTATGAAAGCTATGGGCATAAGCTCCACGGGAATAAAAATGTCTGAGATATCCGTCCTCACCGATTACAGCGGGGCGTACTATATAAGTCTGGCGGGAAAAGCCAAGAAAGCCTTTGCAATAAAAAAAGCAAGGATCAGCATAAGCTGTTCACATACGAAAAATTTAGCTTCCGCTATTGTCATTTTTTACGAATAACAGGGGCTTTCCGCCCATAAAGTAAAAGACAGGAGGTTTGACTGAAATGTTTTATCCTACTCCAAAACAGATGAAAACTATCGAAGCAAATTCGGAAAAGGATGGGCTTTCATGCCGCGAGCTTATGGAAAGGGCGGGCGACGCCATTGCCATGCAGATATGCAGCATAGGTCTTGAGCTCAGCCTTTCGTCGGGAACGGTGTTTATATGCGGAAGCGGAAACAACGCCGGAGACGCATTTGTTGCCGCGCGTCTGCTTGCGCAGATAGGCTTTCCCGTGACCATTGTCCTTGTCTGCGGAGACCCGTCCACGGAGATGGCTATGGCTGAGTACTGCGAACTGAGCGAATACAGCAATGTGGAGGTTCTTAATGCTGAGGACAACGCCAAAAAGCTGGAAAAAATAATGTCCGAAGCCGCCGTTATAGTGGACGCGGTTTACGGCACGGGCTTTCACGGCTTCCTGCCGAAGATTGTAAAGGACTGTCTGGCTATGGCAGAGAGATCCTCGGCGGTCAAGATAGCGGCGGATATGCCTTCGGGAGGAGACTGTCTTAACGGTACGGTTGCGGAGGGCACGATAAAGGCGGATTTCACTCTGGCCTTCGGCTACAAGAAAATAGGTATGCTCATGCAGCCGCTGTCCGACTACTGCGGAGAGATCATTGCGTCGGACATAGGTCTTACGGAAAAATGTCTCGACGGAATAGAATATCTTCCCGAGCTGCTGGAGGACGACGCTGCGTCGGAGCTTATCCCCAAGCGGAAAAAAAATTCCTACAAGGGCGACTTCGGAAAGCTGCTCAACGTTTCGGGCTGCGCCGAAATGAGCGGAGCGGCGTTCCTGTCAACAAAGGCGGCTCTGCGTTCCGGCGTGGGACTTGTCACCCTCGCTTCGGTGGGGAAGGTCATCGACCGCATAGGCTCGGCTATTCCCGAGGCTACATATCTTCCGCTTACCGCGGGAAACAGCGGGGAAATATCCGAGAAAAATGCGGATAAGATACTGGAAAGATGCGCAAACAAAACGGCTCTTCTTATCGGCTGCGGACTTTCCGCCACCAAGGATACAAAAGCTCTGGTGCAAAAGCTTGTAAAAGAAGCTGCGTGTCCGATCATTCTTGACGCAGATGGCATAAACTGCATTGCGGACAACATAGATATAATCAGAAACGCAAAAGCAGAGGTCATCGTTACGCCCCATACGGGAGAGCTTGCAAGGCTTTCGGGAATAACCGTGTCCGAAGCCGCTTCGGACAGACTTACCGCGGCTGTGAACATTTCAAGGGACAGCGGCGCGGTGGTCGTGGCTAAGGGAGTTCCCAACTTTGTTGCGGGCGAGGGCAGGGCTTATATCATTCCCGCGGGAAACCCCGGTCTCAGCCGCGGAGGAAGCGGAGACGTGCTGGCGGGCATTATCGCCGCGTTCAGGGCGCAGGGACTTTCCGCTGTGGATTCGGCTGCGCTTGGAGTGCTTATCCACGGCGAGGCTGCCGACATTGCGGCGGAAGAGCTTTCCGAGACGGGTATGCTGCCATCGGACGTTATCGAGCGTCTGCCTTTTGTGTTCAAAAAACGGAACAGATAGGGCAAATGCTTTGCGGAAAGATACAGCGGCTTCATGTACTGCGGTACTTGTTCAAAACGGCAATTTTCCCTCTGTTCTTTGAATGGAGGGATTTTTGTGCCTTATTTCAGACGCGGCGCGGTTTTTGCCGCGGCGGCATCGCTGACCGCAATGCTGGCTTTTTCGGCTTGCGGAGGAAACAGCGGGATACTTACAAAAACTCCCGACCTGAACGTCCCATTTGAAACGGATATAAAAATTCAGGCGGGAGAACTGGAAATGAACGGAAGTATGAAAAGGTACGGAACGGGAATATGGGCAATGAGAGCCGAGTCTCCCGAAACGCTGGCGGGACTTGAGATCGCCTACGGCGACGAGGGCGTAAAGGCTACGCTGGGCGACCTTTCTCTGAATATCCCTATGGAGGATATCAACGGTGAAGCGGTATTCGCGCGTCTTTTCAAGGCTGTGGACAGCACCGCCGCCGCGGGAGAGCTGTACTGCTCCGACACGGCGGACGGAAAGGTTTTTTCGGGCACCTTTGCGGGAGGAGATTATTCCATCACCTTTGACCCCAACACCCTTGCGCCTGTGAAGATCGAGATACCCGCGTCGCAGATCAGCGGAGAATTTGAAAATTTCCGCATTATGACGGGAGAGCCTGCCGAAAGCGAAACGGCTGTGTCCGAGACCGCTCCCGAGCAAACGGTACAAACGGAATAACCGTTGGCGCGGCAAGTATTACAGCACGATTACAAATTGTTAATCAGCGGTTAAAAGTTATAAAAAGGACTTGAATTTTTTGTTTATTATGCTATAATAATGTTGTTCGACAGCTGCGGCGGCAAAATTATGCAGTACCGAATTTTCGGAGGAAAACTCGGTACACTATGAACGGCAGTTTCAGGACGTGTTTTCACCCAATGAGTGAACGCCATAATAAACGAAAGGAATTTTATGATATTATGAATTTGAAAAATATGAGAAAAATTATCGCGGCAGCGGCTGCTATTGCAATGTGCGCAATGCTTGCTGCCTGCGGCGGTGACAGCGGAAGCGCGGATAATGCTTCAACATCTGCGGAAAGCACTTCGGCAGCGGCGGACGTAAGCGAAGCAGAGACTGAATCCGCAACCGAAGCCGATACCGAAGAAGCCGAGGTTGAAAGCGGTACGGTGGAGGGCGTTACCGACTCCGAGAACCCCTTGCAGTCTCTTGCTGACGCGGCAACGTCGGTAGGCGAATGGCCCGCACTTATGGAAGTTACCGACCCGCAGATGCTGTCCGATTTTTTCCTGCTTGACGCGGAAAATAAAAATTACCGAAATATGATAGTTCTCCAGTGTCCCATGAGCGCGACCATGACGGAGCTTATCATTATCGAAACAAGCGACACCGACGCCGCCGTCTCCGACCTTGAAGCCCGCAGACAAAAAGCCATAGAGCAGGACGCGTTCTATCCAAACGACGTTGATCTTGCAAACGCTTCGATTGTGGGCACGGAGGGAGATTACGCGTACTTTATCCTTGCATGGGACGCAGCCGAGGCGGAAAAGGCTCTTGCCGAAGCTGTTAAAGCTCTTTGATATTTAAGTCCTATCCGGATTTTCTTTCCCCCGCCTGCGCCGTATGAACGCACTACGTTTGTACGGCGCGGGATTTTTTCTGAGATCGCCGTGTGATTACCCTCAGGCTATTGTTTTTTTGCGCGTAATGTGCTATACTTTTAAAGAGATCATTAACGGAGGAATCTGTTTTGTATAGATTTAGAAAAATTAACCGCTTTTCCCGCTCGGCCGTTCTTGCGGCAGCGGCAGCGGCGGTGTCGCTTGCGCTGATGTGCGGCTGCACCGAGATAGACGAGGACGTTCCCGCTCCCGTGATGGCAACGGTGGTCAGCGAAAAGCCGTATCCCGTAGAAGCGGGAGCTCTTACCTTTGAGGAAGCTCCGCAGACTGTGGGGTCTCTTTCTCCCGCGGTAACGGAGATAATATGCGAGCTTGGATTTTCGGACAGGCTTACGGGCAGAAGCGAATACTGCGTTTATCCCGAAAGCGTTGCCGACCGGACTGTTCTCGGTTCTGCGGCAAATCCCGATGCGGACGCTGTTATCGAAGCCTCACCCGAGCTGCTTATTTCGCTTAGCCCCATTGCAAAAAAGGACATCACCGCCATAGAAGCGGCGGGAACGCGGGTGTGGATAATTTCTCCTCCCGAATCGGTTGAGGACTTGTACCGCTGCTATGAGGATATAGCCGCCGTTTTCGGAGGAAAGCTGAACTGCGCTGCCGCCGCTGAGGACGCTCTCGAACCGCTTAAAAAAGCTGTAAACGACGCGAAAGGCTCTATGGACAGCTTTGTGTACATAATGTCCCCCGAGCTTGCGGCGGCTTCGGACTCAACCTTTGCGGGGAACTTTTTCTCCTGCTTCGGTGAAAACGCTGCGGGAGGAGGGGACGATATCTCCATGACTGCGGAGGAACTGCTGGCTCTCGATCCCCAGTGGATAATCCTGCCAGATTCCATAAGCATTTACGAGCTTCCGGAGGAAACAGCGGGGCTTTCGGCGATAAAAAGCGGACGGGTCATTGTTCTGGACAATGAAATGCTGGAACGGATAGAGCGTCCCACTTCGCGTCTTGACGGGGCGGTCTATGCGATTTTGGAGCAGATAGAGGAAATAGAAAAATAATTCTTTGTCGCCCCCAAAAATTGGAGCAAGCTAAAGTATGCCAACATAGAAGCCTGTGAGAATGCTGCCCGACAATTGTTTAACAATAATTGTCACCAAATTGTTTTTTAAATCTATTGACATTTTTGAAAAATTCGGATATAATAATATTGCAGGTAGAAATACGCTGTATACCCGTGTAACCGAATTCGCGTTTAAGCGGCATATTGATGTCGTCGGTCACGGGGCCGCCTTTGGCGGCTTTTTTATTGCAGGTGATTTTTTGAATATTTTTGTTTATTCCGATGAATCGGGAGTTTTTGACAAAATACATAACGACAAGTTCGTTTTCGGCGGACTTATATTTTTAGGCAAAGACGAAAAGGATACAGCCTGCCGGAAATATTCAGCTGCCGAAAAAATCATTTACAAAAACAATCCTGATCTGAGCGGGAAAGAAATAAAAGCTTCCGGAGTGTCCAACAGTGATAAAAACAAGCTTTACCGATCTTTAAACAATTGCTATAAATTCGGAGTGGTAATAGATCAGCATGAGGTATTAGACCGCATTTTCACAAGCAAAAAGGACAAGCAGCGGTACCTGGATTACGCTTATAAAATAGGAGTTAAGCATGCATTTAAAAATATGATTGGACAGAAGATCATTGACCCGGATAAAGTTGAAAATATTTATTTTTTTGCGGACGAACATACTACCGCAACCAACGGACGCTATGAGCTGCGGGAATCTCTTGAGCAGGAGCTGAAATCCGGTACATACAATTATGATTGGAGAATATTTCATGAGCCCGTATTTACACGCCTGAAAAGCGTTGATGTAAAATTTTGCAATTCTTCTACCGTTACGCTTGTAAGAGCTGCCGATATCATAGCTAACAAGATTTACTATATTTCGCAAAATGGAAATGATTTTAACGATGAAATCAATCGCCATCATATGTATATAAAACATTTGCCGAAATAAAAAGAATTTATCAAGCGTTTATCCAAAAGGTAAACGCTTTTGTATTTATATAATAAACCCTTGACATATTTAATAAAATACTATATAATATAGTTTTAGAATAATCGAAAGGAATGGATTCAAATGGCTGTAAAAAAGGTTAGAATGTCCGCGGAGGGCTACAAAAAGCTTGAGTCGGAGCTGGAATATCTTATTACCGTAAGGCGCGCCGAGGTTGCCCAGAAGCTTAAAGAGGCAAGAGCGTTCGGAGACCTTTCCGAAAACGCCGAGTACGACGAGGCTAAAAACGAACAGGGTATCCTTGAAGCGAAAATTCAGGAAATGGAGCTTACCATTGCAAATGCTATCGTTGTGGACGAATCCGAACTGTCCAACGACGAGGTCGGCGTAGGCTCTGTTGTCACCCTCAAGGACCTTGAAATGGACGAGGAAATGACCCTCCAGATAGTAGGCTCTACAGAAGCTGATCCCGAAAACAACAAGATATCCGAAGAAGCTCCTATCGGTATCGCCGCGCTGAAGAAAAAAGTCGGAGACATCATCGAGGTAGAAGCTCCCGTGGGTATTATCAGAATGGAAATTCTTGGCATAGGAAAATAATCATCTGAAGAGTATTCAAAAGAAAGGATCGAAAAAAATGTCCGAGGAAAATCAGGTTATCGCTCCCGAAGAAGAACAGACCGAACAGGATATTCACGTCCTGAAGAAGATAAGAATAGATAAGCTTGACGAGCTTAAAGCGGCGGGGAAAGACCCCTTTGAGATCACAAAGTATGATGTGACGATCTTAAACGCGGAGCTTAGAAAGGCTTATGAGGAGTCCGAGGCAGAAGCCAAGGCTGAAGCGGGAGAGGACGAGGAAAAGCTCAAAGCCGCTCTGGAGGCTTCCCGAATCAATGTTAAAATTGCGGGACGTATCATGTCATGGCGCGATATGGGCAAGGCTAACTTTATCGACGTCCGTGACAGCAGCGACCGTATGCAGGTTTACGTCCGCATGAACGATATCGGCGCGGACGAATTTGCTGAGTTCAAGAAATGGGATATCGGTGATATTGTCGGCGTTGAGGGTTTTGTTTTCCGCACGCGCAAGGGAGAAATTTCCGTCCACGCGCAGAAAATAGTGCTGCTGTCCAAGTCCCTGCTGCCCCTGCCCGAAAAGTGGCACGGCTTAAAGGATCAGGATATGCGCTACCGTCAGCGTTATGTTGACCTTATCGTAAATCCCGACGTAAAGGAGACTTTCAGAAAGCGTTCCGCTGTAATATCATCTATAAGGCGTTTCCTTGACAACAAGGGCTTTATGGAGGTAGAGACCCCCCTGCTCGTATCAAATGCGGGAGGAGCTGCCGCAAGACCATTTGAAACTCACTACAACGCTCTTAACGAAGACGTAAAGCTTCGTATTTCCTTGGAGCTTTACTTGAAAAGACTTATTGTAGGCGGCTTTGACAAGGTTTACGAAATAGGCAGAGTTTTCAGAAATGAGGGCGTTGACGCAAGACACAACCCCGAATTTACCCTTATGGAGCTTTATCAGGCGTATACCGACTATAACGGCATGATGGATCTCACGGAGGAAATGTTCCGCCATGTGGCAAATGAAGTATGCGGAAAAACAGCAGTACCTTACGGCGAGCACGTGATCGATCTTGGAAAGCCCTTTGAGAGAATTACCATGACCGAAGCTGTAAAGAAATACAGCGGCGTTGATTTCTCGCAGATAAAGAGTGATGAGGAAGCTAAAAAGATCGCCGACGAAAAGCATATCGCTTACGAAAAGAGACATAAAAAGGGCGACATTTTAAATCTCTTCTTTGAAGAATTTGTAGAGGAACATCTTGTACAGCCTACCTTTGTCACCGAGCACCCCATTGAGATATCGCCCCTTACCAAAATGAAGCCCGGCGATCCCGAGCACGTTGAACGCTTTGAGCTGTTCATTACAGGCAGGGAAATGTGCAACGCCTACTCGGAGCTTAACGACCCCATAGACCAAAGACAAAGATTTGAGGTACAGGAAGAATTGCTGAAGCAAGGCGACGAAGAAGCCAATCATATAGACGAGGATTTCCTCCGCGCTCTTGAAATAGGAATGCCTCCCACAGGCGGCATAGGCTACGGCATAGACAGGCTTGTTATGCTTCTTACGGACAGCGCGTCAATCAGGGACGTATTGCTGTTCCCAACAATGAAGTCAATTGATTAATTTAATACAGTTAAAGCCGCGGTTCTTTTGAGCCGCGGCTTATTTTTATTTTTTGTTTGACAGCGTATTGCTCAGCTTGTAAATCAGGTCTGCGCTTTCCTTTGGCATTGAACGGTAATTTTCAACCAGCTCCCGTTCGTCGGCAGTAAGAAAAGCAGAAGTTTCGCTTTCGTTGAAAAGCTCCGCAAGAGTGATACCCATGGGTGATACAAGCCTTTCAAGGGTTTCAACGGTGGGCTGGCGTTTGTCGTTTTCAATTGCGCTTATGTGGTTCTGGGATATGTCGGTTTCCTTTGACAGCTTGTATATGCTGAATCCCTTTGCGGTTCGGTAATGGCGCAGTCTGGCACCGATTTTCATATATCAGTCTCCTTTAACAGTTTACATACTTACAATTATAGTATATACACGCAAATAAAATAATATAAATAAAAGTGTTGACATTACTATTATTTAAGTGTATAATGTTTTAGGAGCATATTATGCGGTGCTTTGTCCAAATACAGAAAACGCATAAGGAAAGGAACATATTATGGAAACCATAACCTTTATGTTGTCGGTAATAGCCTTTTACATCAAAGGAGAAATTACAGTGGAACAAAATTTTGTCAGGTTCAAAATACGGCACAGACTGGGACTTATACCCTTGGACTCCAGCGACGAAAGAATACCGGTAACACAAATTTCATTTGTCAGAATGACGCATAGTATAAAACTGTTTTGGTTTGGTGTCGGCTCATTTATGACATTTATTTGTGCTTGTATCGTTGTTTTTAATGAATTGCCGTTTTTCATATCTGTCCCTTTGCTGCTTCTCAGCATAGCCATATTAGTCTGTTCATTCAGGAAATGCCTTGACATAGACCTTACTTCGGGCAGAGTAATAAGAGTGCCTTTCGTAATATTTGAATGGCATAAAGCAAACCGTGCCGCAGAACTGATAAACGAACTTATATCAAACAGGATCGACGATACCAACGTACGCATACATACCGACAGGTCTATTGACGATAACAGAGAGCAGACCGACAGAGTTGTGGACGCTATAAAAGGTTTGGAAAATAAGTTAAAATAAAATTCAGGCGGTTCGGAGAACAGACCCCGAAAAAGTTGCACGCATAAGACGTGCAGCTTTTTTTATTTGTGCAGAACTGTTTTGCATTTTCTTGACGGCAGAGGATTTTTCCCGTAGAATTAAATCAGGAGAAGGGAGCCGAAGTGTAGAACGCTTCGGTTTTTTATTGCAAGGAATTGATACTATGGCATTGAAAGTACAGCAGCAGTTTTTGACCCCGAACAAGTACAGCAGACCTCAGATTCCTCTGACAAAGGTGACGAAGATAGCCGTCCATTACGTAGGAGGAGCGGGAAGCACGGCGCAGAATACCCGCGATTATTTCGAGTCCCTGAAAGACCAGATACCCGACAGTACGGGGAAATGGTGGCTCAACAAGAACGGCTCCTACAGGACGTTCAAGGGTGAAAAGGTGGGTATCCGCTATGTTTCGTCGCATTTTGTTGTGGGACTGAACGGCGAGATTATCCAGTGTATCCCGCTTGAGGAATGGTCTTACTGCACAAATCAGGCGAACGGCTACAGCATTTCAATCGAGACCTGTCACCCTCTTGCGGACGGAAAATTCAACCCCGAAACCGAGCGCAGCCTTATCGAGCTTACCGCGGAGCTGTGCAGGAAATTCGGTCTTACCGAAAAGGACGTTATCCGCCACTACGACGTGACGGGAAAGCTTTGTCCCCTTTACTACGTGAATCACCCCGAGGCTTGGGACAATTTCCGTGCCGAAGTGAAAAAGCTTCTGGATTCGGATACGGATACGGACAGCGAGCCTCCGAAAGAGGAAAGCAAAAGCTTTCTTGTAAAGGTTCTGGACAGCGCGCTGAATATCCGCAGATATCCCTCCCTGACCGCCCCCATTGACGGCGTTATCACCGACGGCGGCGTGTACACGATCGTGGAAACGGAGAACAACGGAAGCATTCTCTGGGGAAAGCTTAAAAGCGGTGCAGGCTGGATATCCCTCGGAAGCAAGTACGTCAAGAGGGTGGTGTGAAGATGAACGGTCTGAAGGATATCGCAAAGGACATAATGGCGGCGGTATGCTCTGTGTTCGGATTTGTTTTCGGCGATTGGGACGGTCTTATGGCGGCGCTGATAATCCTCATCGTTATGGACTACGTTTCGGGAGTTATCGCTGCAATTGCCGAGAAAAAGCTGTCCAGCGCAGTTGGGGCAAAGGGTATCGCGAAAAAGGTTTTCATGCTCCTGATCGTGGCTATGGCAAACGTTGCGGACATTAACATCATCGGCGAGGGACACGTGCTGAAAAGCGTTACGGCAATGTTTTACGCCGCAAACGAGTGCATTTCGCTTCTCGAAAACGCGGGACGTCTTGGCGTGCCAGTACCGAAAAAGTTGCTTGATGTTCTGGAGCAGCTCAAAGAGGACAAATAGTCGTAAATAAAAAAACGGTTCGGGAACATTTTCGTTTCCCGAACCGTTTTTTATTTAAGTTATTGGTATCTTTTGCTGTTTCGTCGGCCTGCCGTGTTGTGATTTCCGTGACGCTGACGCTTGAAGTCACGCTTGCGGTCACCGCGGTAATCCCTGCGGTCTTTGTCCTTGCCGTCCTTGCTGTCCCTGCCCTCGTAAAGCTTTATCTTTATCTTCTGACCGTTTATTTTCGTACCTGTCATGGAGTCGATAATGTGCTCCTTGTCCGCTTCGGGGACTTCTACGGTGGTAAAGCGGTCGTAAATATCTATCTTGCCGAAGTTTTTGCCTGCCATTCCCGTAGCGTCCACAAGCGCGCCCAGAACGAAATTCGGCGCGATCCTGTTCGCTCTGCCCACGGAAATTTCCACCTTGACGCTGCCCGATTTTCCCGCGCCCTTTTCACCGCGGTTCGGTCTGAACACGGGCTTTATAAATTCGGGGACGTTCTTTGTCTCTGCGGAAATTTTCATTCCCAGCAAAGCGGCGGCAAGCTGTTCCGCGGAAAAGCCCTCAGCTTCGAGAGCTGCGACTTGTTCGGCGTACCGTTCGTACTTGCCCGACATAACGCAGTTCTTGACCGCTTCGGTAACGGCGTTCGCCTTTGCCGCCATTACCTCGTCCCGGGAGGGAAGCTCCCTGCGCTCGATATGCGCCTTTGTGTAGCGGGCAATATCCATAAGCTCGGAGACCTGTCTCCTGCCGCTTGCGATGGTGTAGGCAACTCCGCTTTTTCCCGCTCTGCCCGTTCTGCCTATGCGGTGAATGTAGTACTCGCAGTCCTGCGGAATGTCGTAGTTGAACACCGCGTCCACGTCGTCCACGTCGATACCGCGGGCGGCAACGTCGGTGGCAATAAGTATGTTCAGTCTGCCGCTTTTGAAAGCGTTAAGGGTCTGGGTGCGGCTTGCCTGCTTCATGTCGCCGTGAAGTCCCGCCGCGCGGAAGCCTTTGGACACAAGCTGCTCGGAAAGCTCGTCAACCATTTTCTTGGTGTTGCAGAATATCATTGACAGCTTGGGCTCGTAGGCAAGCAGAAGCATTTGAAGCGCGTCGGTTTTTCGTCCCATGGGTACGTCGAAATAGAACTGCTCCACGCTGTCTACCGTGCGGGACTTCTGCTCAACGCCCACGACAACGGGATCGCGCTGGTATTTTTCGGTTATCGCCATGATAGGTTCGGGCATGGTCGCGCTGAATAAAACGGTCTGGCGTTCTTCGGGGACAAAGCCTAAAATGGTCTCAATGTCTTCGCGAAAGCCCATGTTGAGCATTTCGTCCGCCTCGTCGAGAATGACCGTCCGCACATTGTCAAGCTTGAGGGTATGGCGGTTTATGTGATCCATGACACGTCCGGGAGTACCCACAACAATGTTTGCGCCCCGTCTGAGGCTGACTATCTGGCGGTCGATGTCCGCGCCGCCGTAGACCGCGCAGGTCTTGACCCAGGGCATGAAGTCCGAAAATTTGTCAAGCTCGTCGCACGCCTGCATGGCAAGCTCGCGGGTGGGGCAGAGAATAAGTATTCTGACGGAATTTCCGTCACCCTTTTGTATGGACGACACCGCGGGAATGCCGAAAGCGGCGGTCTTGCCTGTTCCCGTGTGGGAGCGTCCGATAACGTCCCTGCCCTGTAGGAGCAGGGGTATAGTTTTAGCTTGGATTTCGGTGGCTTCCTCGTAGCCGATTTTTTCCACCGCTTTTAGGATCTCGTCCGAGAGACCCAGATCGCTGAATAACATAGTAAGAGTCCTTTCAAGTATGGTTTGATGAATTTGCAGAATCTTTTTGAAAATAGATTTTAATTATACCATATATTAACGGATTTTGTCAACCATTTAGTGTAAGCGCATTTGTGTACAAATGTTAACAAGGGAGGACAATTGGGCGGCGAAGCCGCAATTACAGCTGATCCAGCTGAGCACAGCTGGCGAGGTTTCCAAAGGGCGAGGAGCCCTTTGGTCGCGCTCCGCAGAGCGCGAAATTCTTTCCCCGCGCCCGCAGGCGCATATCGTTCAAAACGGTGAAGAGGGTGAGAAATGTCGAAAGACATTTCGAGGGGGAGCGGACACGACCGCTCCCCCTTTTTACGGTATCAAGCAAAGTAAACCTTGAAAACAGTCCGGTGGACTGTTTTCAACAACTTTTATTTTAGGTCAAATTTTTTCAAACTGTCAATTTGTTGGCTGATATATTGTTTTTGCTTGTTTGAAAGTTCGTTGTATTTTTTCTCAAAATCGGATTTTTTATCACTTGGTATTTTTCCTGTTAAAATATAATCAATCGAAATATTCAAAATATCGCTTAACTGTATCAGCTTTTCAATAGATATGCCGACATGACCGTTTTCAATTCGGCTGTAATGATTTTGCGAAATTTCAAGTTTATCGTATACGTCCTGTTGTGTGAGACCTAATTTATTGCGTTGTCTGCTTATTCTTTCACCAATTTTAATCCGGTCGAAACTCATTTGAATATCACCTCCGACATAATAAATTATAATATAAATTGCTTAGAAAATTAACAATTTAATACATAATATTATTGTTGACAAATATTATGTATTAGATTATAATTTATGTAGAATATTATGTAGTGGGTGATATGTTGTGAAAACAGTATTTTTCACAGGTCACAGGGAAATCAAAAACGACAGGGAAACTATTCAAAAGCTTATGGCAACCCTGCAAAAGCTTATCCTTGACGGCGCAACCGACTTTTACGCGGGCGGCGCGATCAGGTGGGATACGCTCTGCGAAAAGGCGGTTCTGGTAATGCGACAAAACCATTTTCCGCATATCAAGCTGCATTTGGTACTGCCCTGTCCGCCCGATGAACAGACCGCACGGTGGCATACTTCCGACAGGGAACTGTACCGAAAAATCTTTGAAGCCGCGGACAGTGTGGAGGTGCTGTCCGAACACTATACCAATGACTGCATGAAAAACCGAAACGCGCGTCTTGCGGAATTGGGCAACGTTTGTGTGTGTTACTACGACGAAAACCGTCGGCGAAGCGGCACGGCTCAGACCGTGTGTATGGCGAAAAAACTGGGCAGGGAAATTCTGAACATAAGATAGCGGCAGACGGGTTAGTTCCGTTTGCCGCGGTTTGTTTAAAAATTACAAACAAGTTACATTTTTCCGTTTTGCTTGACATATATAGATTATCGATATATAATATATGTAGATAATCTATATATGGAGGGATAACCATGAAAATAAGCAAAAGTCTCCTTGCGGGCTCGGCGGGAATGCTCATACTGCGCCTGCTGGAGGAAAAGGAAATGTACGGCTACGAGATCACCGACGTGCTTGAAAAGCGTTCCGACAGTACCTTTGCGCTCAAGGCGGGGACGCTTTATCCCCTGCTCCATTCTCTTGAGCAGTCGGGATATGTTACCTCCCGCGAGGCGGAAGCCGAAAACGGCAGAATGAGAAAATACTATTCCATCACCGACGACGGCAGGAAATTCCTGAAAAGCAAAAGCGACGAGTGGGAAGCTTTTTCCGGCGCGGTGAACAAGGTAATGGGAGGGGGAGCGTTATGAAAAAGTCCGACTACATAGGCACGGTCATGGAGCAGGTCAGGTGCAAAGCCGTACATAAGGCTCTCGGAGAAGAGCTTGAAGCCCATATCGACGACTGCGCGGAAGCCTTTGCCGCCGAGGGTCTTTCCCCCGAAGAAGCTGAGGGAAAAGCCGTCCTGTCTATGGGCGACCCTGTGGAAACAGGCATACAGCTTGACAGTGTACACCGTCCGAAATTTCCTTGGGCGATCGCGGTTTCCGCACTGCTTCTGCTTACAGCGGCGGCTTTTGCGGAGCATTTTATGAGAACCTATTTCGGTTTCAGATCGTTTATTGAAGGGGATTTCGGGATAAATGTTTTTCTCGGAGCTGCCATAGCTGTACTGTCGGCGGCGGTGTTCTGCTTTGCGGACTATACGGTATTTCTCAAAGCACCCAAAACTGTCTATGCGGTGTATCTGATCGGTTTCGCGGCTTTGCTTTACTATCACATACATTTTGCTGACACTGATCATGAAATAATACGCGGAAACGTCTTTTTCTTTACCATGCTTCTCGCGCCCCTTACCTGCGGATTTGCTTTTTCCATGCGGGGCGGCGGCTTCGGAAGATTTGTATTGACCTGTCTGCTGACTGCTGTTCCGCCTATGTTTATTGCTATGCATGCGCCCAGCGTTTCGGCGGCAATAATGGCGGGACTGACCGCTCTTGCGGTAATGACCGTGCTTGTGTGTCAGGGAAGCTTTAAGGTCAACAAGCTTGCCGCATTTGTCTTTATGTATTTGCCCGCTGTTTTGGGAACGGTCGGCATGGCGGCGTTCAGGATAATACGGAGAAATCAGATCCCGTATGAGTACAAGGCACTTGACCGTACAATAATGGACGTCATACTGCCCAATTCAGATTTTATCGGTAGCGGAGGACATATTGAGGCGGAGAATCGCCCTTGGTATCATTATTACAACTATATCATAACCGCGGTGTTTTCCGATTTCGGAACGGCTGCGGGAGTTGCACTTATCCTGCTGGCTATTTCTCTGCCAGTTATAATGCTTATCAGTCTGAGGGGACTGAAAAACCGCTTCGGAAAAACAGTAGGCATTGCAGTGGCAGCGGTTTTCCTTTATGCAACGGTGACGGTGATACTTTCAAATGTGGGAATTACAACGGGTTTTGAGGGCTACACGGCAATGCCGCTGACTGCGGGGAATGCCGTAAACTGCGCGGTAAGCGGCGCGCTCATCGGTATATTCATGTCGGTTTGCAGGCGGTCGGACATTATGCCCGAAGCGGAAATTGAAAAGCGCAGACAGCGTACTATGTAACAACTCTTTAGGCGGCGAAGCCGCCGACATCAGCTGGTCGAGCTGAGCCCAGCTCGCGAAGTCCAGAGGCGGAGCCTTTGGTCGCGCTCCGCAGAGCGCGAAATCCTTTTCCCGCGCCCACAGGCGCATATCGTTCAGAACGGTGAAAGGGGTGAGAAACGGCGAGAGCCGTTTCGAGGGGGAGCGGACACGACCGCTCCCCCTTTTGGCGGTACACAGCATAGTAACCCTTGAAAACAGTCCGGTGGACTGTTTTC
>JAAVHI010000053.1 GCA_014799785.1 Ruminococcus sp. | reverse complement strand
TTCACCGTTTCGGACGATATGCGCCTGCGGGCGCAAGAGGGGATTTCGCGCTCTGCGGAGCGCGACCAAAGGGCTCCGCCCTCTGGACTTCTGCGAGCTGGGCTCAGCTCGACCAGCTGCATATGGGACTTTTCATTTTGCTTGTCTTTTTTACGTTTTATCGTTGAACTCCAGCTGCTTAAGCTTATCCTGATAAAAGTCGCACAGCTCGGAGGCGGCTTCCATCGAAAAGCTTTCCACCTTCATCATTACCCCCTTTTCCGTTTTTACGGGACGTATCATCACCCTGCCACGCTTATCGTTCACCACTATCCCGTCCCCCGAAGCCTGCTCCTCGGCGCATATCTGTCTGAGAAGCCTTACAGGGTGCTTGCCCACCGCAACGAATCTTGTGGCAAGAGCCATTTCGGGAAGCTCCCTCAGCGCCTCCGCAAGAGTTATCCCCCTGCTTTCAAGCACCCTGAGCGTTGTCAGCATAAGCGCCGCTCCGTCGCGGGTGAACGGTGTTTCCGCCGCAAGCTTCCTTGCCTCACGGTCGTTTGTATCAGACGGGCAGCCGCTGTACCTCAGCACCTCCCTGTCGTACTTTTCCGCAAGCCTGTCCGCGGCGCGGGGAAAATCATAGGGCAAAGCCACGTCCATGCCGCGGGCAAAACGATCCGCGCAGCATATCAGTATCAGCTTTTCCTCAAAAACATAGCCCGTCTCCTCGGTGTAGACGGAAAGTCCGCTTCCGTCTCCGCCGATATGGAAAACCATCGGCTCGCCGTTTTTGTCGCTGATCCTTTTCACTATGTCCCCGCACATATCCGTAACCGCGCCGCCCGACGTGTTAAGCACCGCTTTTATTCCGTTCAGCGAGCGCGGTGCTTCCTCCTCAAGCATATTTTTGTACAGGCCGAGTATCGCCGCCGTGTCATGAAAACGTCCGAAATGCATAAAGCCCGCCCTGCGGTACTCACCGCGGTTCAGACCGCCCTCCACTATTTTTTCCTCACTTCGGGAAAGAGGCAGACCGTCCCCCGAACAAAGACTTATCTTAGCCGTTACACCCGCGTCCGCGCGGCAGCCTGCGGAAAGACGCGACCGCGCCGTGCAGTACGCAAGTGCGGGAGCAGTGCAGCTTCCGAAAAGCCAAGCCTCCGCACCTGCGGCTGTGACCCCTGCGGCTATCGCCATGGCAAGGCTTTTCGACGCGGGATTGTCCTTCCAGCCTATGCCGATCTTTCCGCCAAGCGAAGCAAGAGAACTGCCCAAAACCGCCGCCGTCTGGGGAGTTATCACGCCGCCCGTTTCGCCGCAGATGCCGTCCTCTCCTATTTTTGCGGGGGCGAGAAAGCCGTACTTTATGTCCTGCTCGGCGCAGGCGTAGCTGTCAAGATGTCTGCCGTTCCATATCTTTACGCCGCACTTTACCACAGCCTGCTCCGCAATTACCGCGCTGTCTCCCACTGCCGCGCCCTCGTATACCGCCGAACCTGTCAGCAAACGCGCTCCCGTGCCTATGACGGCGTTGTTTACGGTGGCACGCTCCCCGATGTAAGCGCCGTCCATAACAATCGCGCCGTTAAGCTTTGCGCCTCGGCAGACGGTCACGTTTTCACCGATGACCGTCCCCTTGCCTATTTCCGCCTGAGGGGCTATGTCCGCCGACCTCGAAATGTAAACGGGAGGGGCAAGCTTCAGGCCGGGACGGTCAGATGCTTTCAGGACAATATTTTTCTTTGACGTATTTGTATCCGTATCGGGCATGGGAACAAATCCGCCGAAAACCGCATTTGAAGCGGTAAAAAGGTCGTCGGGCGTGTTAATATCAATAAAGACCCCCTCCGCTGTAAAATTCAGTACCTTGCCGCCCTTGCGTATCAGATCGGGAATAAATTCTGTGAGCAAGTCCTCGTATTCTCCCGCCCTTGCCGCGGCAGAGCCGCTGAGTATGAAAATTCCCGCGGCGGCAAGCTCGGAGACGCAGCTTTCCCTTGCGGGATCGGGGATAATATCCTCGACAATGCTGTCCTTTACGGAGACAAGAGTGCAGCCCGACGGCTTTTCCGTGGGAAATGTTACAACGGTAACGTCCGCTGAATTTTTTCTGTGGAAATCCAAGGCAGCGGAAAGATCGGTGTCAAAAAGCAGATCGCCGTACAGAACGGCAATGTCCTCACCATCTGCAAGCTCGGAGGCCTCCGCCGCCCTTGCGATCGGACGGCAGGTTCCCTCGGGGGAGGAGGAAATTATAAAGTCTGTCTGCGGGGACATATCTTCCCGAAGCGAAACATCAAGATGATCGGTGATAACGTTGGAAAGACGGTCGGCGGCAATGAATACCTGTTTAAAGCCGTACCGACCGAGAGCGCTCAGAGTGAAGTCTGTAACGGGCGTGCCGCATACCGGCAGCATGGCTTTGGGTTTTGTGCAGGTAAGGGGACGGAGCCTGAGACCGTCCCCGCCCGCAAGGATAACGGCGCGGTTGATCATAGCAAAACCTCCTGTGAAAATTATTTGCATAATTGTTTATTGGTATTATTAACCGCAGGACAGGTTTTTAAACATAAAAAAGCCGTTCGGGAAGCTTCCTCCGAACGGCGGGTACGGATCAATACGGGACTCTTTCGGCATATCCACACCTGACTATAGGCAATGATATGCTTAAAACCGTGCAAACTTCATTATCGCACCTTGAGCATTTTATAGCATAGCTTCTGCTTCCCGAAACAGTGTCGGCATTATCTTCGGTATTGATCGTTACAATGTTTTTGCATACAGTTCCCCTTGGGGTAATATTTTTACAAATAACGGTATCCCTCATTTGCCGTTCCTCCTTTTTGTATATTTCGGGAAAGCTTTGCGCCCGCCCGATATTCGGATTATACCGCAAAAAATTTCCGCTGCACCGTTATATTCACGCCTTGCCCGAACAGCGTCACGGCAGAAAAAAGCCGTACCCGCAGAATACCGCGGATACGGCTGAAAATATTATTGCAGAAAGTGACAGCGGCGGGTAACAAAATCTAATTCCTGAAATTCGGCGGATCTAATTCCATTATAAATTTTGTCAGGCTGTCCGCCAGAAAAATATATTTGATATGCTCATCCGCTACATCGTCATCGTCGTAATACTCGATAAAGATACGCCCCGTATCACGCTCCATTACGACAAAATAAGACGAATAAGTTCCGCCGGCACCGATAGTAATATACTTGCTTGTGTCAATAATGTCCGTAAAGCCTTTCGGGTCGCAGAAGAAAAAAAGCTTCTCACTGTCGTCTGTAAGCGTAGAGCCCAAGCCGATACCTTCTTTGTAGGGACTGTTTTTATGAAATCCGGCGACATTAACGTGGCATATCGAGTAATATGCCTTTAAAATGTTCGGCATTTCATAGCCGTAAATCTTTTTAAAAAACGAAAAATCCGGCTTTTCCTCACGCGGAAAAAACCAATTGCACTGCCGAACCTCGTTTTTGTATCTCGGGTCGCATTCCGAAAGGCAGAGATTAATATATTCGGGCGTGGCTTTGCCCTTGCTGAAATATTTTGACAGAGCAAGCTGCATTTTAAACTCGGAAAAATCAAATATCGGCATAATTTTCATCTCCCCGAACGTCCGCATTTTCAGCTGTTTTTTGTTATCTTAGTACCCTCTCTCGTCTCGGTAACGGTGTAGCCCAGCGCGGAAATCTTGTCTCTTATTTCGTCGGCAAGAGCAAAATTCTTGTCCTTGCGGGCGGCTTTTCTCTGCTCCGCAAGAGCCTTTACCTCGTCGGGGATATCGTCCGCTTCACTATTTCCCTCGGACGCAGATTTCTTGGCAGCTTCAATAAGTCCCAGAGAAAGCACCTGGTCAAACTCGTGTATAAGCCGAAGCTTTACCGCGTTTGATGTGTCCGCTTTCAGCACGTCGTAAACGGCTGTGACCGCAAGAGCGGTGTTAAGGTCGTTGTCCAGAGCGTCGGTGAAACGCTTTTTTAGGGACGAGTACGCTTCCTCGTCATGGTCTCCCGAACCGTCCAGAACGGAAGCAATTTTTGCGGTAAGCTTTTTGTAAGCCGCCGCCGCGTTGTCCAAATTCTCATAGCTGAAAACCAGCGACTTGCGGTAGTGGGACTGCAAGCAGAAAAACCTGTAGACAAGCGGGTCGTAACCCTTTTCCTCCAGCAGCGACACCGTCAGGAACTCGCCCTTGGACTTGCTCATTTTGCCGCCGTCGGTGTTAAGGTGGTGGACGTGAAACCAGTAATTACACCACTCATGTCCTAAATAGGCTTCACTCTGGGCGATCTCGTTGGTGTGGTGTGGAAAAGCGTTGTCAATGCCTCCGCAGTGGAGATCGAGGTATTCGCCTAAATTTTTCATGCTTATGCAGGAGCATTCGATGTGCCAGCCGGGATAACCCACGCCCCACGGACTGTCCCATTTAAGCTCCTGATCGTCGAATTTGGATTTGGTGAACCACAGTACGAAGTCGGCTTTGTTCCGTTTGTTGCCGTCCTCCTCAACGCCCTCGCGGACGCCTACCGCTAAGTCCTCCTCGGTAAAGTCGTTGAATACGTAGTACTTGTCAAGCTTGGAGGTGTCGAAGTAAATATTCCCGCCCGCTTCGTAGGCGAAGCCTTTTTCTATAAGTGAGGATATCACGCGGATAAACTCGTCAATGCAGGAGGTGGCAGGCTCTACAACGTCGGGAGTTTTAATGTTCAGCTTTTTGCAGTCGTCAAAAAAAGCTTTTGTGTAGAAATCCGCTATCTCCATAACGGATTTGTGTTCCCGCTTTGCGCCTTTCAGCATTTTGTCGTCGCCTGTGTCGCCGTCGCTGGAAAGGTGTCCCACGTCGGTGATGTTCATAACGCGCTTTACATCATAGCCCGAAAAGCGCAGGTATTTTTCCAGAACGTCCTCCATGATGTAGCTGCGCAGGTTGCCTATGTGAGCGTAGTGGTACACCGTGGGACCGCAGGTGTACATTGATACCTTTCCCTCGAAGCGGGGGATAAAATCGTCCTTTGAGCGGGTCAGTGAGTTGTAGAGCTTCATACCGTTTTCTCCTTTTAAAGTTGTTATTTTTACATTTTTTGAATTGCAGAGGTTCTTAGGCGGCAACGCCGCCGACATCAGCTGGTCCAGCTGAGCCCAGCTGGCAGAAGTCCAGAGGGCGGAGCCCTTTGGTCGCCGTCCGCAGACGGCGAAATCCCTTTCGTTCGGAACGGTGAAAGGGGTGAGGAATGACGACAGTCATTCCGAGGGGGAGCGGACACGACCGCTCCCCCTTTTAGCGGTTTAAGCAAAGTAACCCTTGAAAACAGTCCAGTGGACTGTTTTCAACAGACAAACTTTGTTGGAATCCAAAACATAGCAGGGCAACATTCAGCCATAGTTTGCTCCGTTCAAAACGTC
>JAAVHI010000052.1 GCA_014799785.1 Ruminococcus sp. | reverse complement strand
GACGGCGACCAAAGGGCTCTGCCCTTTGGAAACTCGCCACCTTTGAAAAGGTGGACGAAACTTTTCCATGCGGCTTCGCCGCGCGGGAACTTACAGTTAGTGCGCTAAATCAAAATTTACCAAATAAGATTGCCAAAACCGTAAAAAAGATGTATAATAATTTCATAAGCAAATAAGTACAATTACTTCTGAAAGGAACGGTGCTTCTACATGAAACTCAGATTCTACAACGCTCAGATCCTTACAATGGAAACCCTCGAAATTTTCAGCGGGGAACTCCACACCGACGGCGATACCATTACATATGTCGGCAAAGAAAAAAAGGACGGCAAATTCGACCGCGAAATAAATCTCTGCGGAAACCTCATCATGCCCTCATTCAAAAACGCTCACACCCACTCGGCAATGACTTTCCTGCGCTCCTACGCGGACGATATGCCTTTGAACGACTGGCTTTTCAAGCAGGTTTTCCCCATGGAGGACAAGCTCACTCCCGATGACGTTTACGAGCTTACCAAGCTTGCCGCCCTTGAATATTTTTCGGGAGGAACTACCGCGGCGTTCGATATGTACTTCCACCCCGACCGGTGCATCGAGGCAGCTGTCGAAACAGGTCTGCGCATGGTAATATGCGGCGCGGTATCGGGAGGAAACAACGCTGCCGACTACGATTCCGCGCTCTCACGTCTGGAGGACTACCATAAGCGCTTTAACAGCATGGATCCCCTCGTTTCCTTTAAAATGGGCTTCCACGCCGAGTACACAACCGACATTTCCATACTTAAAGGAATTGCCGAGCTTGCGCGAAAGTACAAGCAGCCCATCTATACCCACAACAGCGAGACTGCAAACGAGGTACAGGGCTGTATCGAGCGGCACGGAAAAACTCCCACGGCTTTGTTTGAGGAGCTTGGTATGTTCGAGTACGGCGGAGGCGGCTTCCACTGCGTACACATGACCGACGAGGATCTGGAAATTTTCAAGCGCCGCGGACTTTGGGCCGTAACAAATCCCTGCTCAAACTGCAAGCTTGCCAGCGGTATTGCACCCCTTGACAAAATGAACGCTATGGGGATAAATCTTGCCATAGGTACGGACGGCCCCGCAAGCAACAACGCGCTGGATATGTTCCGCGAAATGTACCTTGCTTCAGTCCTTCAGAAGATCCGGGAGAATAACGCCGCGGCAATGCCCGCCGAAGCCGTACTGAAAGCGGCGGTATCGGGAAGCGCGCTTGCAATGGGTCTGACGGACTGCGACGTTCTTGCCGAGGGCAAAAAGGCGGATATGATGGTAATTGATATGAACCGTCCCAATATGCAGCCTGTGAACAATATTGTGAAAAACCTTGCCTTTGCGGGAACACGGGACAACGTTAAAATGACCGTGAGCGGCGGCGTTATTGTATACGAGAACGGGGAGTTCCCAACTCTTGACGCCGAAAAAATTTACGCTGCGGCAAACAGGGTTACCGCAGAGAAAAAAGCTTAAGCCCTTCGTGCAATGTCAATACAGAAGCCTTTTTCGTCTCGGAAACAAAATTGGCAAAGGCTCAGCCATTTGGCTGACCTTATACAACAAAAAACGGGAAAGACAAAGCTTTCCCGTTTTTTGTTCTCTCTTATTCAGCATCAAAGTCTGACTGAAATCAATTTAAAAAATAAACGTTAACGTCCTGTCTGCCCCAGCTGTAGCAGTCGCTCTCGGAGTTCATGAACAGGTCAACGATAATGCTTCCCCTCATGACTGCTCCGCCTGTATCGGCTGCAATTGCGTAGCCGTACACCTTTGAACCGTCCGAGGAAGTAATATACAGCTCCGTGCCGTAGGGGATAATGTCGGGGTCTACCGCAACAAGTCCCACAGCGGCGGTTCTTCCCGTAGAAGTAAGCGAACCTGCGGGAGCGGTGTAAGCGCAGGACGAGCCCGTCAGCACCTTTGAATAGCTGATAGGAGTTCCGTTGGCGTCAAGAGCAACGTCCGAGGTATACGCCGCGGCGGGAGCTTCGTAAACCGGCTCGGGCTCAGGCTCGGGCTCGGGTTCTTCTTCCTTTGTGCCAACGAGGATAATCTCGTCAACAGGCTCGGTGATGTCCTCGTCTATAACAGCTGTGGAGACAAGCTCGCCGTCCACGTAAATAAGGCGCTTGGTAGTCTCGATCTCGCCCTCCTCGCCGTCAACAACGGTTTCGGTGTAGCCTATAAGATAAGAATCGTCCTCACGGTATCTTGTGGCGTACTCTATGGTCTTTACCTCAACATTTTCGATAATGTCAACGCGGTTGACAACGATATTTGTTCTGTCATTAAGAGGTTCTGCGAGACCGATATTTATAAGGTCGTCGTCATAGACTGTAACGCCTGCCGCAGAAAGCGCGTCGGATACTGTTCCGGAGCATTTCACGCCCAGATTTTTTCCGTCAACGCTGATCTGAACGTCGTACTCCTTGGGGGGCATAACGGTCACAACGGCGGAAGCGGAAACGGGGATCTCGGGAACTGCGGAAAGAGCAGTCTCATTTGAATTCAAAGCGACTGCGGATATAACAGCCGCGGCGGAAACCGCCAGTGCTGCTGAGGAAACAGCGGCAGCTCTTATTTTCAACATCTTTGATTTTTTCAAGTTCTTTAAGACTTTTTTACAATTTGCAGCAGCGGAGGAATATCCGCAGCGGTTCTTTGCGTTATTACTCATAAAGACTCCTTTCAAAATCGGTTACAAAATCATTACAGAATGAAATCTAATGTAACCGTTCAGCAACTTTATAAATTATAATCAACAAACCGCTGTTTGTCAAGGAATTTTTGAGGGGCGTTTTTGTGCATTTTTTACAAATCAATTGGAAATTATTTGTCGTCAAAAGGAATTATATTCCATTTTATCTGCTGACAAGCCAAATTCTGCCTTAATATTTTGTGCAGCTTAACTAAATCGGCTTTTTGGTCAAGCGGCAAAAAAGTCAAAAAAAGTAATTTATGGTATTTACAGGAATATGAATTGACAATTTTCAAGGGTAAATTAATATTTTTGACGATATAAACTGACAATATGCACTGCTTTGTACAAAAATCGACTTTGTTTTTTGTGCAGTATTTTTAAATGTCCAATGCAAAGACCGGGATAAAAACCGCCGGCTGTTTTAAAAGCCACAGGCGGATATACTATTTATAATGTATATGCGCAGAAAAGGCCGCTGTGCAAATTGGCGCTTCGCGCACGGTCTCAGACAGCACTGCCGCCTTGTTTTATTATTTTAATAGTATATTGTGAAAAATACCAACATCAGGCATTTTCCGCGGAAATAAATATACTATATTACATAGATAAATTTTCAAAACATGAAAAATTAACGTTATTCTGTTGACATCAGTGAAAAAAAGGTGTATTATAATAGGGTATAGGTATTTCTTAACGTCGCTTCCGCTGCATACCCCGCCGCAGAGGGGGAAGCGAATCCGATTTTCTGCGGAGATGGGCAGGAGTATATGTATTTCGGCAGCGTTAAATTTTTTAAACACCTTATTTATACCGTGTTTTTTACGTGGATCGCCGCGGCTACATTCCTTGCGGTGTTCTTCGGGTTTAAATATTTCTCCGAAAAGAAAAACGCCGAAGCTGTAGCTGCAAGCAGCTTCCCCGGTCAGATCGTTATCCCCGACGGAGCAAGCGTTGAACAGATATTTCTGGTCATGGCGACAAAAAGATATTCCTCCCAAGATATGCTGGACGTTATCAAAAGCGGCGATGAAGAGATCTTTGCCGAGTATGTCAAGGACTATATTGCCGAAAATCCCGATATTTTTAACGACGGCGACAATGCTTTAAGCGGCGCGGGTACTCCATTTGCTTCTTCGGACGAGCCGTATATGGAGCTCTATCCCGAGCTTTACGCCGATAACCCTCCGACAGCTTTCAAGGAGGACAGCGGCACGATCTACCTGACCTTTGACGACGGCCCCTCGGACAGAACCTCCGATATTCTGGAGATTCTTGACAGATACGACATAAAAGCAACGTTTTTTGTCTGCGGAGGAAACGGTGAAAAGGAACAGGAGCTTATGCGCCAGGTCGCCGAGGCAGGACATACTATAGGAATACATTCGATCTCCCACGACTACGAGAAGATTTACGCAAGCGTGGAAAGCTATCTGGACGATTTCTATGAGACATATATGTCGGTCTATAACGCCACGGGCGTCAAGCCGCAGATATTCAGGTTCCCCGGCGGCTCGATAAATAATTACAACCGCTTCACCTATATGCAGATAATTGCCGAAATGACAAGGCGCGGCTTCGTTTACTACGACTGGAACGTAAGCGGAGAGGACGCGGTAAAGGGCGCGGACTGGACGAGCATTTACAATAATATAATGTCGGGAATACAGCGCAATACCGCGGACAGGTCGATAGTCCTGCTGCACGACAGCCAGAGCAAGGAGAACACCGTCTACGTTCTGGAGGACGTTATAGACGAGCTTCTTGCGGACGGCTACAAATTCGACAAGCTGGACAACACCGTAAACCCCGCAACGTTTACATACAGAGACTGACCCCCGACGCTTTTGCGCGGAAACCGTAAAAATTTCCCCGGAGCGGGAATTAAAAATATAAACAATGTGTACGAAACTACGGATAAGGAGTATTAAAAATGAGCCTTAAGGACAATTTTAACCAGGCGGTAAAGGAGATCCTCAAAAAAGACGGTCTTGTGGGAGACGACCTGTCAAAGGAATCAAAAAAGAAGTCCGAGCTGGACAGATACATCGACCCTCCCAGAAAGGCGGAGCAGCCCTATTCTGCGGATCAGTCCTACGGCGATTCGCCGGATATCATGGCTGACGCGTCGGTCTCTGCGGCGGACAGCTACACGGAGCAGGACTATGAGCCCATACAGCAGGAGCCTGTACGCGCTCCTGAGCCCGAACCCGCTCCCGAGCCAAGCTACAGCGACAACCCGTATCTGAAAAACGCTCAGTCGGCGGCGGATTTCGGCGCAAGGCCCTCCCAGCCCTTTGCTCCGGACCCGTTCGGAATGGGCTCTCAGTCACAGAGTCCCCGTAACTTTACGGAGCCGCAGGGTCTTTACGGAAGCGGTACGCAGAACTACGGCGGAGGTATGCCTCCCACGCCTCCGAGAGTACCCAATAATCCTCCCCCAAGATTCGGCGGCGGAAACGACACGCCTTACTATGAGACCGAGGAAACCACTATCATTTCCAGAAATACAATAATCGACGGCAATATCCGCTCCTTTGCAAACATCAATATCGACGGAAGCGTAAAGGGCGACGTGCGTATCACCAAGAATATAAACGTTACGGGAAAGGTTGTCGGAGATATAGAGTGCAACAATTCCGTGATGTCGGGCGCGTCAATGCAGGGAAATATCTCTTCAAAGGGTCAGGTGCAGCTTGACCGTGACAGCATTCTGCTGGGCGATATTGCGGCGCAGTACCTTGACATGAACGGCAAGATAAAGGGAAATGTTGACATCGGCGGCAAAGCCGAGTTCAAGACCGACGCGGTTGTGCTGGGAAATATAACTGCGTCTACCATCACGGTTCTTGACGGCGCTACCATTCAGGGTTATGTCAACACCACTTTCCTCCAGGAAAGCACGGCGAATATATTCCCCGAAACAATTGCGGTAACAGAATAAACCCGAAATTCCGAGGCAAGGGGACACTTGCGGCGGAGGGACACGCTCCCTTATCGAACACCCCCTTGCCTTTGATATTCCGACCGATAATGGGAAAGGACTGAGCGTATGTCTCCGAATGAAAACGAATTTTTGAACGGCGGTATGCTTGACGGCGGCGAGGACGGATACGTCCCCAGATTTGAAAGGGAACTGCAAAACGCAGGCGGAAATGTTTCCGCTCTTGCAAAGGAAAAAGCTGCCGAAAGCGCGGACAGCATTGATATGGAGATCGACGTAAGCTCTCTCAGGTCGAGCTTCGAGGAAGAAGCCGAGACGGCGGACGATGCCTCCGAAATCGAGATAGAGGTTGCAGACGATTACGACGGAAGCGAAGCTGCCGAAGCTGAAACCTTAGCCGACGAAGCGGATATCGACTTTGTCTATGACGAGGACTATCAATACACGGGACGCCTTGAGGATATCTCCGTGGAAAGCATTGCGATAGACAGCATTGACGTAAAGCTTGAGGAAATGCGTACCGACAAAAGCTCAATGATAAGCTCGCTTAAAAACCAGATGCAGGCGGACGACCTTGCTATGTCGGTGGCGAACCGTCCGAAGATCGACGAGATGTCGGATGAGTATTTCCCGTCCCAAAGAAAAAACGAAGACATAATGTCAAAGGAACATCTTGACAAGGACGAAAAGGAGCTTATCAAGAACCGTCTGAAAACCGAAATGGAGAAAAAGCCCGAGAACTTCGACAAGAAAAAAAGCCTTGCGATGTACAAAAAGCTCATGGACGAGCAGAAAGCCAAGGCTGCAAAGCGGGGCTTTATAATGCTGCTTATCACGGCGGCAATGGGATTTGCCTCGGCGGTGCTGATATATCTCGCCAAGCCAAACGCGGGCGGAGATCAGCCTCTGCTGGACTATCTGCCTGTGGGGGCGATAGTTTTCGCACTGTTTATGATGGTAAAGTCCAAGTTTGCGAAGATAATGTCCACGCTGTTTTTTACCGCGTGTACGGTACTGCTGATCTATCCCGGGCTGTTTAGTTACGCGTTCAAGACGGAAAATCAGCTTGCAAAGAACTACGTTGTACAGCTTATTATTTACGTTGCAGCAATTGCAATGTGCGCGTTCACGTTCATAAGACTTTTCACCAACAAGGATATCGAGGAGTACTACTCCTACAAGCCGAGCAGCGGAAATCGCCGCGGAAGATGACCGATAACAGAATACCAAAGGGGAGACGGTTAGTTCGTCTCCCCTTTTTGATTTCAGATTTCAGCCTGAGATACGGTCAGAAGATGCGTTAAGCATTTTCTCGGCGTTTTCCCAGTTTATTATGTTCTGCACTGCCGTAAGATAGTCCCTGCGGAGGTTCTGACGGTCAAGGTAGTAGGCATGCTCCCAGACGTCGATATTCAGCAGGGGTGAAAATTTGTCGAGATCGGGGGTGTCCTGGTTTTCGGTAACGACCACCTCCAGCTCTCCGTTGGGATTTGCCCCAAGCCACACAAAGCCCGAGCCTGTAAGATCCATACCCGCACTGACAAGCTCGTTCCACATTTCCTTTTCCGAGCCGAAGCTGTTTTGGATAAGCCCGCTCATTTTCTCCGAGGGTGCTTTGTAGTCGGGGGTCAGGGAGGAAAAGTAAAGCTCGTGGTTATAGACGCCGCCCGCGTTTGTGCTGACGTCCTTGTCGGACATTTTTGTCAGCGCTTCAAGGGGGACGTTCTGCATTGTGGGACTTTTTTTGAGCAGGGCGTTAAGCTTATCCACATAGCCCTTGTAGTGCTTGTCGTGGTGGAAATAAAGGGTGTACTCGCTTATGTAGGGGTTGAGCGCGTCGATGGGATAGGGCAGGGGCGTGGTTTCAAAGGGATAGTAATTATCGTTATTCATTTTCAGCCGACCTTTCAGGAAAAAGTTATCGGTTAATTATATTCCGTTTTTTGCGGAGATATGCGGGACGGTGATAAATCAAACGGGATACTTGTTTTGCTTTTTTAAAGCACAGGCGGCGAAGCCGCCGACTCAAGCTGGTCCAGCTGAGCCCAGCTGGCAGAAGTCCAGAGGGCGGAGCCCTTTGGTCGCGCTCCGCAGAGCGCGAAATCCTTCCCCGCGCCCGCAGGCGCATATCGTTCAAAACGGTGAAAGGGGTGAGGAATGACGACAGTCATTCCGAGGGGGAGCGAACACGACCGCTCCCCCTTTTTGCGGTACGCGGCAAGGTAAATCTTCAAAACG
>JAAVHI010000051.1 GCA_014799785.1 Ruminococcus sp. | reverse complement strand
GACGTTTTGGAGATTTAACTTGTCGCATACAGTAACAAGGGGGAGCGGTCGTGTCCGCTCCCCCTCGGAATGGCTCTCGCCATTCCTCACCCCTTTCACCGTTTTGAACGATATGCGCCTGCGGGCGCAAGAGGGGAGTTTCGCGCTCTGCGGAGCGCGACCAAAGGCTCCGCCTCTGGACTTCGCGAGCTGGGCTCAGCTCGACCAGCTTTAGTCGGCGGCTTCGCCGCCTAAGATTTGTTACATTGTGCGTAAAATCAAAATTTATCTTTGTGCAAGTACTATAACTTCCGCTCTCCGAAAAATTTCACAATAGTTAATGATTTTTGCAAAAATATATGCTATAATATTAAAGCATTTACATTTTTTTACGGAGGATTTATTTTCAGTGGACAAGCTCATAAGGAAAATATTATCTGTATTTCCCGAACCTATTCAGAATTTCTACGACCGCCACGAAAGCGTTCTGCTGTACCTTGTCGTCGGCGGCATGACTACAGTTATTGCCATTATTGCTCAATACGTTCCTGCCTATCTGGGACTTCCCACCGAGGTCAACACCACCATAAGCTGGGTATGCGCCGTCACCTTTGCCTTTTTCGCAAACAAGGTATGGGTGTTCAAGAACAAGTCCGACACGGGCAAGGACTGGATAAGCCAGGCTGCGGCTTTCTACGGAGCTCGCGCCGTGACTTACTTCATGGAGCTTGGCTTTATGATACTGACCGTGCGCGTCCTGCACCAAAACGAGTATATAATGAAGCTTATCGCGCAGATATTTATTCTTGTCATAAATTACCTTTTCAGCAAGCTTGTTATTTTCAGAAAAAAGCCAAAGGGGGACACCGAAGATGTTTAAACTTGCAAAAAAATATCTTGGCGGCTTCAAAAAGGAGCTGATAATCGGTCCTGCCGCAAAGCTTACCGAAGCCGTTTTCGAGCTGATAGTACCGCTCATCATGGCGGACATAATTGACGTTGGCATAAACGGCGGCGCGGGTAAACCCTACATCTACCGCATGGGCGGCATTATGATACTCATGGGCGCGCTTGGTCTGTGCTGCGCTTTGGTATGTCAGTATCTGGCTTCAAGGGCTTCACAGGGCGTCGGAACGGTCATTCGGAACGACCTGTTCCGCCACATCGGTTCGCTTTCCCACGCGGAGCTTGACAGGTTCGGTACGCCGTCCCTGATAACCCGCGTTACAAACGACGTAAATCAAGTGCAGAGTGCAGTCGCAATGCTTATCAGACTTGTTGTCCGCGCCCCTTTTCTCGTTATCGGAGCAGCGGTAATGGCTATGACGATAGACCTGAAGCTGTCGCTGATATTCCTTGCGGTAATGCCGTTGGTTGCGGCGGTTCTGTACTTTATAATGTTCCGCTCCGTGCCGCTTTACCGCGTTATCCAGAAAAAGCTTGACAAAATAAGCCTCATCACCCGCGAAAGTCTTTCTGGAGCGCGTGTTATCCGCGCCTTTTCGGGTGAGGAAGCCGAGGAAAAGCGTTTCAGAGAGGCAAACGACGATTTTGCCGAGACCTCCATGCGCGTGGGACGTCTCTCCGCGCTGCTCAATCCGCTTACCTACGCCATTATGAACCTTGCTATAGCGGCTATCGTCTGGTTCGGAGGCTTCCGCGTTAACAGCGGCGCGCTTACGCAGGGTCAGGTCATAGCTTTTGTAAACTACATGACACAGATTTCCCTTGCCCTTGTGGTGGTCGCAAACCTTGTGGTGCTGTTCACCAAGGCGGCGGCAAGCTCCGTAAGAATAAACGAGGTGTTCGACACGGAGCCGTCTGTTAAGGACGGTTCGGGAGCAGTCAGCTCCGCAAATGCCCCCATGATAGAGTTCAGGGACGTTTCCTTTTCCTACAGCGAGGGAGGCGACAACGCTCTGGAACACATCAGCTTTTCCGTCAAAAAAGGTGAGACCGTGGGTATAATCGGCGGTACGGGTTCGGGCAAATCCACGCTGGTAAGCCTTGTCCCCCGCTTTTATGACGCGGAGCAGGGCAGCGTGCTTATAGGCGGCGCGGACGTTAAGTCCTACGGGCTTAAAGAGCTTCGCCAAAGGATAGGCTTTGTTCCCCAAAAGGCAATGCTGTTTTCGGGAACTATCGCAGAAAATCTCCGCTGGGGAAATGAAAACGCAACCGACGAGCAGCTCCGAAAAGCTGCCGAGACCGCTCAGGCAAAGGAATTTATCGACAAAATGCCCGAGGGCTTCGACACCTTTATAAATCAGGGAGGACGCAATCTTTCCGGCGGTCAGAAGCAGCGTCTTACAATCGCCCGCGCCTTGGCGGGAAGTCCCGAAATTCTAATTCTGGACGACAGCGCGTCCGCTCTTGACTTTGCAACGGACGCGGCTCTGCGCAAGGCTATCGCCCGCGACACCTCCGAAATGACGGTGATGATCGTGTCCCAAAGAGCGACTTCTATCCGTCATGCGGATAAAATCATTGTTCTTGACGACGGCGAAGCGGTTGGAATAGGTACTCACGATCAGCTTATGGAAAGCTGTGAGGTCTACCGCGAGATCGTTATGTCTCAGGAAAGTAAAGGGGGCGAAAAGGCATGAGCGAAAAATCCGAGAAAAAGCCTGTTATCGGCAGGATTTTAGGCTACACAAAGCCCTGCGCAGCGCTGCTTGCCCCTGCGGTGATCGCGGCGGTGGTAAGCGTTCTGCTGTCGCTCTACACGCCAGTTCTGGTCGGACGTGGCATTGACTATATAGTCGGCGAAAACAACGTTGATTTTGAGGGTGTAAAGCGTTACGTCCTTATGATAGCCGTGACAGTCGCGCTGTCGGCGGTGTTCAGCTGGGTGATGTCCTACTGCACCTATAAGGTGACCTACCGCGCTGTAAGCGACCTGCGCTGTGAGCTTTACGAAAAGCTGAACAGAGTGCCGTTAAACTATATCGACAGCAGCTCCCGCGGCGATATCATCAGCCGTATGTCCGTGGACGTGGAGCAGATCTCGGACGGTATGCTCCAGTGCTTTTCCCAGTTTCTGACGGGAATTGTTACCATTTTCGGCACAATAGCGTTCATGCTTCGGATAAACGTTAAAATTGCCCTTGCGGTAATTCTGATAACGCCGCTGTCCATTTTTGTTGCGGCATTTATCACAAAGCTTTGCCACGACAAATTCCGCGAGCAGTCAGCAGTCCGCGGAGAGCTTAGCGGCTGTATCGAGGAGCTTGTGGGCGGTCAGAAGATAGTCAAGGCGTTCTCCTACGAGGACAGAGCGCAGGCGCGCTTTGAGGAAATAAACGGCAGGCTTTACAAGTGCGGCGTTCTGGCGCAGTTCTACTCCGCGCTGACAAACCCCTGCACACGCTTCGTAAACGGCATTGTTTACGCCGCCGCGGGAATTTTCGGAGCGATATCCGTAATAAGCGGAGGGGCAATGTCCGTGGGACAGATATCCGCTTTCCTAAGCTATGCAAACCAGTACACCAAGCCGTTCAACGAAATAACCGGAGTTATCACCGAATTGCAGGCGGCTTTCGCTTCGGCAAGACGCGTTTTCGCCGTTCTGGACGAAGCGGAGGAAGTCCCCGAAAAGGAGCCTCCCGCTCCCGCAAACGCGGACGGAAACGTGGAAATAAAGAACGTGACATTCTCCTACAAGCCCGGTCAGAAGCTGCTTGAAAACGTAAACGTGTCGGTGAAAAATGGTCAGCGTGTGGCGATAGTAGGTCCAACAGGCTGCGGAAAAACCACGCTTATCAACCTGCTGATGAGGTTCTACGACGTGCTTGAGGGAGAGATTCAGGTCGGCGGCGAGGATATCCGCGATATGCGCCGAAGCGAGCTTAGAGCCATGTACGGAATGGTATTGCAGGACACGTGGATATATACAGGTACGATACGTGAAAATATCGCCTACGGCAAGCCCGACGCTACGGAGGAGGAAATCGTTGCGGCGGCGAAAATGTGTCACTGCCATAGCTTTATCAGGCGTATGCCCGAGGGCTACGACACGGTTGTCTCCGAGGACGGCGGAAATCTTTCCCAAGGGCAAAAGCAGCTGCTCTGCATTTGCAGGGTAATGCTCACCGACCCGCCCATGCTTATTCTGGACGAAGCAACGTCCAGCATTGATACCCGTACCGAGCAGAAGATACAAAGCGCGTTTGCCAAGCTGATGAAAGGCAAGACCAGCTTTATAATCGCGCACCGCCTGTCCACCATCAGGGACGCGGACGTTATACTCGTCATGAAGGACGGCAACATCATCGAGCAGGGTAATCACGAGTCACTGCTTGAAAAGGGCGGATTTTACGCGAATCTTTATAATTCGCAGTTTGAGCAGGCATAACGCGCAAAGTAAATTATCACTCAGGCGGCGAAGCCGCCGACTAAAGCTGGTCGAGCTGAGCCCAGCTCGCAGAAGTCCAGAGGGCAGAGCCCTTTGGTCGCCGTCCGCAGACGGCGAAATACCCCTCCTGCGCCTCGGCTGAAAGCCGAGATGAGCAGAGCGCATAGCCTCCGAAACGGAGCAGGAGGTGAGAAACGGCGAGAGCCGTTTCGAGGAGGGGCGGACACGACCGCCCCTCCTTGTTACAGTATACAGCACAGTAACCCTTGAAAACAGTCCGGTGGACTGTTTTCAACAGATGAAGCTTTGCTCCGTCTAAAACGTCACACCGTGACGTTTTAGAGATTAACTTTTCTGCATACCGCTAAAAGGGGGAGCGGTCGTGTCCGCTCCCCCTCGGAATGACTGTCGTCATTCCTCACCCCTTTCACCGTTCCGAACGAAAGGGATTTCGCGCTCTGCGGAGCGCGACCAAAGGGCTCCTCGCCCTTTGGAAACCTCGCCGGCTGTGCTCAGCTGGACCAGCTGATGTCGGCGGCTTCGCCGCCTGAGACAGTCAAATTTTGAAAGGACGTGCTACTATGTTTATAAAAGGCTTTACCTATGGTTTTGACGGCAGGCGCGGCGCATACCGCACTCCCGAGGCGGCGGCTTCAATGGAGCGTCTCGCCGCTCTCGGCGGAGACTGGACCGCCCTCGCTTTTACCGTTTTGCAGGACAGCTTCAGCTCCACGCTGATACGTCCCGACTACCGCTACACCGTTACCGACAAGGACGTTTCCGCCGCGGTGGACAAGCTTCATTCCCTCGGCTTGAAGGTCTGCATGAAGCCTATGGTCAACTGTGCCGACGGCGTGTGGAGGGCGAATATTTTCTTCCCCGAACGTGAGATAGGCGACAAGGATTACTGGAAAGAATGGTTTGAAAGCTACACCGCGTTCCTGTGCCACTACGCAGAAATAGCCGAGGACACGGGCTGCGAGATGTTCTGCGTGGGCTGCGAAATGCTGGGCACAGAGGCTAAGGAGGACTACTGGCGGAAAGCTATAGCCGAGGTGCGGAAGCTGTACCACGGTCCGCTGGTCTACAACACCAACCACGGCAAGGAATTCGGCGTCAAATGGTGGGATGCGCTTGACTACATAGGCACTTCGGCGTACTACGGCGTGGGAAAAGTCCCCGGAGACAGCATGGACAATATGTGCGCCGAATGGGAAAAGGAAAAGGCAAAGCTTGCGGAGCTTTCCCGTCTGAACGGCGGAAAGCAGATAATCTTCATGGAGATAGGCTGCCGCAGCGCAAAGGGCTGCGCTATGATGCCCTACGATTTCAGCCATAAGGAGTTCCCCTACGACGAGGACGAGCAGGCGAATTTCTACGAGTCCTGCATGACCGTTATGTGGGACGAGCCTTGGTTCGGCGGATTTTTCTGGTGGGACTGGTACACAAGGCTGCCGAAAAACAGTCCCGAAATGGGTTTTTCCATCGTTGGCAAAAAGGCGGAGGACGTTGTCAAGCGGTGGTACGCAAAGAATAGGTAAAATTTACCTTACAGAGAATACGCGAGATTTTGCGAGTATTCGGGGGAATTTTAAAGATTTCAAATATTCGGAAAAGAAATTTGCGTAAATCTATTGACATTTCGGGGATTTTAGCGTATTATTCAAAGTGTATATTTATGCGTATTTGCAGAATATACGATTTTCCGGGAAAGAGAAAGGAACGTGATGATAGGGTTGAACAACAAGCTCAAGCTTTACGGGTTCAATAATCTTACCAAAACTCTCAGCTTCAATATTTACGATATCTGCTACGCAAAAAGCGAAAGAGAGCAGCGGGATTATATAAAATATATCGACGAACAGTATAACTCCGACCGTCTGACAAAGATACTTTGCGACGTTACGGAAATGATAGG
Source organism: Ruminococcus sp. (assembly GCA_014799785.1). Taxonomy (GTDB): domain Bacteria; phylum Bacillota; class Clostridia; order Oscillospirales; family Ruminococcaceae; genus RGIG8773. Next base: position 75,667 of record JAAVHI010000051.1, on the reverse strand, counting down.
GGCGCACGTTCTGAATATTTCCAAGCAGGATTACGAGCCGCAGGGGGCTTCGGCTACGCTTCTGGTCTCGGAGGATCACTTGGACGCGGAGGATATTGACGAGTCCTGCAACATGAGGGTCGCGCCTGCGGAGAAGCAGAGCATTGCGGGTCATCTGGACAAGAGCCACCTTACGGTGCATACTTATCCTGAATTCCACCCCGACAACGAGATAACCACCTTTCGGGTTGACATAGACGTTGCTACCTGCGGAAAGATAACCCCGCTTAAATCGCTGGACTACCTTATCGGCAGCTTCGATTCGGACATCATCACCATAGACTACCGCGTAAGGGGCTTTACCCGAGACGAGCACGGAAAAAAGCTCTTTATCGACCACGATATAACCTCCATTCAGGACTACATCGCAAAGGATACGCTGGAGCGGTACGACGCGGTGGACGTGAATGTTTATCAGTCCAATATCTTCCATACTAAAATGATGATAAAGGAGATATTTTTACAGAACTATCTTTTCAATACCGATACCTACGAGCTTGCCCCAAAGACCCGTCTGGCGATAAACGATTCCCTCAGACGCGAAATGATAGAGATATTCAGCGGAATGAATATTTATTGATATGATTTTGGTTTTTCCCCGCAAAAATATTTTATGAGAGGTGCTGGCATTATGAAAGAAATGACGCTTAAAATTATTGCGGTTTTACTGGTCTGTGTCGCTATAGCAGCTTTTTCGGCTTGCAGCGATAACGGCGAAGAGACGGGTATCTCTGTGGAAGCCGCCGAGAGTATCCTGACGGAATATCTTTCCGACAAGGGCTTCGGAGAAAAGGATTTCCTGTCGGAAAGCAATATTATGGTCATCGACGGAGAAAAGGTGTACGCATTTTCATGGAGAACCAAGGAGGGCGAAAATGCCGACAGACTTTCGGGTATGTACGCCGTTTCGTTCGACGGCAAAAGCTTTTACGAATACCAGTCGGCAAGGGACGAATGGATAAAGGACATGAACGCCTCCGACGAATAACTTTATACTGATATGCGATCAAAAACCGTACAAAAAATCAAACAAAGGCTTGAAAAGTTTTAACTTTTTTATTGAGCTTGTGCAGATTTTTTGCATACGGTTTTAATTGCAGACCCGGATCACATACCCCTGCGAAAGGAGGAACATTATGCACGATCAGCACAAAGCCCCTGTTTACGAGGCGCTTATGAAATATCGGGACGCAAGGGTCGTTCCCTTTGACGTTCCAGGACACAAGCACGGTAAGGGAAATCCCGAGCTTACCCGCTTTCTCGGCAAGGACTGCCTTGCCGTGGACGTAAACTCTATGAAGCCGCTGGATAATCTCTGTCACCCCACCTCGGTCATCAAGGAAGCCGAGGAGCTGGCGGCGGAGGCATTCGGAGCGGCTTACTGCTTTTTTATGGTTGGAGGAACTACATCCGCGGTGCAGTCTATGGCGATGACTGTATGCAGCGCGGGTGAGAAAATAATCATGCCGCGGAATGTCCACAGGAGCGCCATAAACTCCCTCATTTTAAGCGGGGCGGTGCCTGTGTATGTCAATCCCGGAGTGAACGAGCGTCTCGGAATACCTCTCGGAATGAGCGCGGAGGACGTGGAAAAAGCTATTGAGGAAAATCCCGACGCAAAAGCGGTCTTTGTGAATAATCCTACATATTACGGCATATGCTCCGATCTGAGGAGGATAACCGATATTGCCCATTCTCACGGAATGGCGGTAATCGTTGACGAAGCTCACGGAACCCATTTCTATTTCGGCGAGGGACTTCCCGTTTCGGCTATGGCTGCGGGAGCGGACATGGCTGCAATCTCAATGCACAAGTCGGGAGGCTCGCTTACTCAGAGCAGCTTCCTGCTTATCGGCAAAAATGCTGAAAAGTTCGGCGTTACCGAGGGAAGAACCCGTGCGGTGATAAATCTTACCCAGACCACAAGCGGGTCGTATCTGCTGCTGTCGTCGCTTGATATTTCGCGGCGCAATCTTGCTCTGGAAGGAAAAAATATTATCGGCAGGGTCATTGACACTGCCGCATACGCTCGTGATGAAATAGCAAAGATAGGCGGCTACTACGCCTTTGCAGACGAGCTTATCAACGGAAAGGACATTTACGATTTTGACAGGACGAAGCTTTCGGTACATACGCGGGACATAGGTCTGGCGGGTATTGAGGTCTACGACTATCTGCGGGATTATTACGATATACAGATAGAATTCGGAGACATAGGAAATATTTTAGCTTACGTTTCCGCGGGAGATATGTGGAAGGACATAGAGCGTCTGGTGTCCGCAATGGCTGAGATAAAGCGAAGATTTTCACGGGACAAAACGGGTATGCTCAGCAGCGAGTATATCACCCCGCAGGTGGAGCTTTCGCCTCAGGCAGCGTTCTACGGCGAGCAAAAGTCCGTGCCGATAGCGGAAAGCGCGGGAAAGATAAGCGGCGAGTTCGTTATGTGCTATCCGCCGGGAATACCCGTTCTTGCGCCGGGTGAAAAGATAACGGCGGAAATTCTGGACTATATAAAATATTCCAAGGATCGGGGCTGCGTACTGACGGGCACCGAGGATATGGATATCGAAAGAATAAGGGTAATGGTCTGAAACGAGGTTGATAACAGTGAAAGATTATTTTGAAACTAAAAGCAGAAAAAGCGCGTCCTATTTTTATTACGGACTTATCTCCGCAGGTCTGACGGCGCTGATGATAGTCGCGGGAATACTGGCTTTGGCGCGGGTCGAAAGCTTGGGAGTGGTAATAACCGCTTTTGTATCGGCTTTGCTGTGGGGATCTACCTCATTTTTGAGCCTGTACGTGTTCTACACCGACAATCGGTCGGAGTTTAATCACGACACGTTTGACTCCACGGATCTGTAACCGAGACGTGGGACGGAAAAACGCTTCCCGCATCAAACGCCGCAATGAGCGCACTAAAGCGCGCCGTCGGAAGCAGGAGTACGGAAAGCTTTTCAACGGCAACGTTTGGGGACAGTGGGAGTTTGTCTTTATATGGGGACTTATCCTTGCAGTGCTTCTTGGTCTGTGGTTCTATATTTTTTCGGACACATTTCCCATAACCGATGAAAACTGCGAACACACGGCGCTTGTTGTGACGGAGCTGAAAATTTCCGAGGACGGGGCTGCTTTCATGGACGGTTCTTCGGGAAAAAAGTATAAGCTTGACGGCGGATACTTTGACATTAAACGTTTTTCCGCGGAGGTCTCAGAGGGGGACATTTTAGCGGCGGTGATATCGCACGGAAAAGTCGTTTCGCTGTCAAAAGGCGGGAGCGTGTATCTTGACCTTGACGAAATGAAAGACCTGCACGAAAGGCTTCGTCCCGTGTCATATCCGGTTCTTGCAATAGCGGGGGTATGGCTTATCTATATTGCCGTGTCATGGTATGTTATGTACAACGCGGAGAAATTTCCGCGGCTTATAAAATTATTCGTGAAGTCAGAATACATCAACAAGAATAAGGTTTACAGAAAACGTTAGAAAGGATTTTTCAGATGGAATTATGGTTCAGCGAACTGCACACCCCCGATGTTAAGATGTCCATAAGGGTGGACAAACAGCTTCATTCCGAGCAGAGCGAATACCAGAGGATAGACGTTTTCGAGAGCGGCGAGTTCGGAAGATTTCTCACTCTCGACGGGATAATGATGCTCACCGAAAAGGACGAGTTCATCTACCACGAAATGATAACCCACGTTGCTATGGCTTCAAATCCTGCCATAAAGAACGTCCTTGTGATAGGCGCGGGGGACGGCGGAACTGTCCGCGAGCTGACCCGATATGACAGTCTTGCCAATATTGATATGGTAGAGATAGACGAGCGTGTTGTGGAGGTCTGCAAGGAGTATCTGCCAAAGACCGCCTGCCGTCTGGACGACCCGCGTGTGCATATTTTTTACGATGACGGGCTGAGATTTGTCCGCAAGTGCGAGAACTGCTACGATCTCATTATCGTAGACAGTACCGACCCTTTCGGTCCGGGCGAGGGACTTTTTACCAGTGAATTTTACGGCAACTGCTTCAACGCTCTTACCGCAAACGGCATACTTGTCAACCAGCATGAAAGCCCCTACTACTCCGACGACGCGAAAGCCATGCAGCGGGCGCACAGGCGTATCCGTGAGTTTTTCGATATTTGCAGGGTCTATCAGGCGCATATCCCCACATATCCGTCGGGACACTGGCTTTTCGGCTTTGCTTCAAAGTCGGTAGACCCGCTCTCCGACGGCGTGGAGAAATGGAACGGTCTGGGTCTGAAAACACGCTACTATAACACGGAGCTTCACAAGGGCTGTTTTGCAATACCCAATTATGTAAAGGAGCTTTTAGAGAGCGTTTGATCTGAAAAAACTATTCAGGGGCGGGGTTTTTCCCGCCCGTTAATTTATAAAAATTTGGCTGGGAATCTGTTCCTGTACAAATAAATTTGTCGGAAAGGAGTTTTTATTATGAAAAAATATTTTGCAGCGATAATTGCGGCGGCTCTGCTTTCGGGCTGCGCTTCGGAACAGCCAACCGAAGTGACAGCAGAAGTGACCTCAGTTTTAGGCGCGGCGGAAACAGCTGTAAATTTTGAGTCTAAAATTACTCACGAGATCACTGATTGGACTATGGAGGAATTGGTAAACGATATTTATTTAGGCGGACAAAAAATAGTTATGCCTGCACATTCAAATTCGCTCGATCCCGCATTCAGTTTGTCGGGGTACTATGACAGCTGGTTTGATGAGACTGTTTTTATTCTCAGCTGCAATAATGAAGAAGTTGCTTTCATTTATTGCGACGGCGATCGCAGCAATGATTCGGATGTTGTAATTGACAATATCCAATACGGAATAAATATGCCGATGCCGGAACTGAATATTATGGGGATTACTGAGTCAAGCTCTTCCGACGAGGTCAAACAGATTTTGGGAGAACCCAATTATATTCAGGATGACGGCAACACTTACAGATATGTTTTTTCAAACAAAAAGCAGTTTATGGTAAGCTTTACCGATGATGAAAAAGCAATTGACTTTTACCATATAAGATATGAAGAATAGTTTGCTTTTCTCTAAAGCAACGATTTACAAACCGAAAGGAAATTTTTATGCAAATTGAAAGAAACGCTTTTATAGCCTGCGGCTGCGAGTATTCGGAGGCAAACACGGTCATTTTCGGCGCGCCCTTTGACAGCACCACGTCATACCGTCCCGGAACGCGCTTCGGCAGCAGGGCTATCCGCGCGGAAAGCTACGGTATCGAGACCTACTCCCCCTATCAGGACAAGGACTTACTGGACTGCAAGATATTCGACGCAGGCGACCCCGAGCTTCCCATGGGCTCTTCCGATATGGCTTTAGCGCAGATCGAGGACATTGCCGCAGAAATTCTTGCGGACGGAAAGCGTCCCTTTATGCTCGGCGGTGAACACCTTGTCACCCTCGGAGCGGTCAGGGCGGTACACAAAAAATACAACGACCTTTACATTATACAGTTTGACGCTCACGCCGACCTGCGGGACGACTATCTGGGCGTGAAGAATTCCCATGCCTGCGTAATGCGCCGCTGTCACGAGCTTGTGGGAGACGGTCATATATACCAGTTCGGTATCCGCAGCGGAGAGCGTGAGGAGTTCCGTTTTGCCGCGGAGCATACAAAAATGCACAAGCTTACCCTTGACGGAATTGCCGAAGCCGCGGAAGAGCTGCGGGGCAAAAACGTTTATATCACCGTTGATATGGACGTCCTCGACCCTTCTGAGTTTCCGGGAACGGGTACTCCCGAAGCCGGGGGAGCGCGTTTCGGCGAGCTTCTGAACGCACTGTTGTCCCTTAAAGGACTGAATATCGTGGGCATGGACATGAACGAATTGTCCCCTCCCTACGACCCAAGCGGTATCTCCACCGCGCTGGCGTGCAAACTTCTGCGCGAAATGCTGCTTATGCTTGAAGCGTGACGTATAGACGAGGTGATAGATATGATACGTTCCGCCGTACTGACGAAGAGCGATAAAATTACAGAACTGGTCAGGGAAACCATTAAAGCCGTGTACCCCAAATATTATCCCGCAGGGGCGGTGGAATTTTTTCTTGCCCACCACAAGCCCGAAAAAATAGCCTCCGATATTGAAGCGGGAAAGGTTTATGTTATAGAGCAGGACGGCGTTATCGCGGGCACTGTTACAATTGACGGAAACGATATTGCAAGGCTTTTTGTAGAGCCGTCCAAACAGGGTAAGGGTTACGGCGGAAAGCTTCTTGACTTTGCGGAAAATATGATTTTCGGGTACAGTGAAACAATTCGTCTGGACTCCTCCCTGCCTGCAAAATCAATATACATAAAGCGCGGGTACAAGGAAAAGGAGTACCATAAGATACTCACGGACAACGGGGATTATTTGTGCTATGACATCATGGAGCTTGAAAAATAAAAAATGCAAAAATGTCTCAAATGCGGTTCGCTGCGTGTGAGACATTTTTATTTATATCTGGGGTAAGGTCTTGAAAAAAGCTGAAATATATGGTATAATTTTCTTGTATAATATTTTATAGGGGGGATTTTTCATGAACTACATAGTCAAATCACTTTTGGCAATACTGTTTTTTGTATTGACGTGCCGTGATTTTTTCCGACTTTTAGGACGGCTGAAAAATACCCCTAATGGCAAAATAAAAGCGGCTGGAGTATGCGTCCTGACGGTTTTGTTAGCCGCAGCGGCTGTTATTCTGCTTACGCTGTTTGAATTTTCCCTGCTTTTGGTATTGCTTTTTGCGGTTTGGCTTTTCAGAAAAAATCTGTCCGTTTTTGTAAAAAATATTTTGTGCAAAAAGAACGGAAAGCTTAAACTGACAGGCGTTTCCGCAGCGGCGGCTTTTGCATTGTGGTTCGGACTGGCTTTGTTTTACAGGACGGACATAGGTATGCCCATAGGCGTGCAGAATTATCTGTACCACAAATACTGGGAGGAATTTGAAGTCTCGGGATTTTTCGGCGCGACCGTTTGGGGACACCCAACAAATCAGCTTACCTGCTGTCCCAAAAACGGAGACCCTCAAACCGATTCATTCAACGTTGCACGGAAAAACACGCTTTCGGTCGGAAGCAGGCTTTTTGCAAGCGATAATTATTATGGGGTGTTGATAAGAGAGGATTACGAGAATTATATTTCTACGTTTATTGACGATTATTTTGATGATTTTAAGGTGTACGCATATTTTGATTCAAGCGGTCTGAGCAATGTAAAATATATGTCGGACAGTTTAAATAAAAATACGTCTTTAGACGATTTTTTAAAATATCAACAAAAATATGAAGAGTCATGCAATTGGTCTGATATACACATCACTTTATATGCTGACAAATTCGACGAAAATGAATTACAGGATATTTTTATGAATATAGTAAATGATGTTTCACTTAAAATATCAGATGCTTCAATATTTTTAACTGTAATTAATGATCAAAACGAATATAATTTACTTAATATTTGGAACTTAAGAAAGCATAAATTTGATTCAGAAGGTATTCGTTTTATTTCAGTTTTAGGTAAATATCAAAATGATATATCAATAATACAATTATAAAAATTTTTGCTAAACAATTAATTAACGTAAAAGGAGTTTTTATGGAATACAAATATATTGCTTACAGGCACAACCTCTTCTGACAAGCCAAAATAACAATTTACCGCAAAAAATATTTATTTTGATTTGGAGGAAAAATATTATGTTATTACTTGACGAACTTCGTGTGGAGCTTGAGGGCTACCGCAAGGATATGAAAGAGCTTTACGAAATTTTAGACATCGACAAGGCAAAGTCCGAAATTGCCGAATTGCAGGAGCAGTCGGGCAGGGACGGCTTTTGGGACGATATTGAAAATTCCCAGAAGGTAATGCAGACCATAAAGCACCACGAGGCAACCATTGAAAGCTACAACAAGCTGAACGAAAAGCTTGAGGACGCTCTCACCATGATTGAGCTTGCCATGGAGGAAGAGGACAACGAGGAGACCGCCATGGACATCAAGCGTGACGCCGACCACTTCAAGAAAGAGCTTGAAGCCATGAAGCTGACTACCCTGCTCACAGGCGAGTACGACAGCAAGAACGCAATTCTCACGTTCCATGCGGGAGCGGGCGGCACGGAAGCGCAGGACTGGGCGCAGATGCTTTTCCGTATGTACAATATGTGGGCGGAAAGCCACGGCTTTAAGGTGACAACTCTCGACTATCTGGACGGCGAAGAGGCGGGACTTAAATCCGCTTCCCTGCTTATTGAGGGACTGAACGCATACGGCTTTTTGAAGTCGGAAATGGGCGTACACCGTCTTGTGCGGGTTTCCCCATTTGACAGCTCGGGACGGCGGCACACTTCCTTTGCTTCTCTTGAAGTAATGCCCGAAATGACCGAGGCTGACACAAACATAGAAATACGTCCCGAGGACTTGGAAATTGACTTCTACCGTGCAAGCGGCGCAGGCGGTCAAAAGGTAAACAAGACCTCCTCCGCGGTACGTCTTACTCACATTCCCACGGGAATTGTTGTGTCCTGCCAGACACAGCGAAGCCAATATCAGAACAAGGATTACGCCATGAAAATGCTCATGTCAAAGCTTGTTGAGATCAAGGAGCGCGAACATCTTGAAAAGATCGAGGACATCAAGGGCGTCCAGAAAGAAATTGCTTGGGGCGCGCAGATACGTTCCTATGTTTTCATGCCCTACACCCTTGCGAAGGACCACCGCACAAGCTTTGAAAACGGCAATATCGGCGCTGTTATGGACGGCGATCTTGACGGATTTATAAATGCTTATCTGACGGCTTTGTCCCATGGTACTTTGCAAAAATAAAATTACGAGGTGATTTTATGCTTACAAAACCAGATGCAGGCTGGACTGATTTTCAGCTTGAGGGAACGTCCGTATATTCGCTTAGCTATCTTGACGATATTGCATTTAAATGGGTCGAACAGGCTATACACGGGCTTGAAACTTTGTTGCCGTTCTGCGTAAAAGGGTTTCTTGAACCTAATCGCTTTCTCTGTACTGTAAGCTATTGGAATTGTCATATTGTCTGCGAAGATGAAGACCGTGATTATTTAAGCAGTGAAGATGTAAGGAACGAGTATTCCCATACAAGTATGCTTCAGTTTTGCGAATATCTCTACAATGATATTAAATCAGACATTGACGGGTGGACCTCGTTTGTTGATTACGCCGAGAATAATTTTAAAGAAAAAAAGAAACTGCTTGAAGAAAATTTAGCTAAATTGGAAAAGTTGATTTCCGAACGAAGAGAATGGTTTGGCGATGACAGGTGTTTTTTATAATTTCATAAAATAAAATCGGTGATAAAAATGCAAAAAATACACGGCTGTATGCAAAATGCAGTTCTGGACGATTACGATCGGGAATTGTCTGATATATTTGGGCTTTTTTATAATGACGTACCAAGCTCATTTGAAATAATAGATACAAGCCGTAGCGACGCGGATTTCAGGGAGACCGTTATTGCAGAATTTGAAACAGGCGAAAAATCCGTTTTAAAGCTTGCCGACAATGATTTTACTTTTCCCGAAAAAATAGAAGTGTGGTGGAAGACTTCCGAGGAATACCGAAAGGCGGGATATTACTGTCCGAAAATTTTTTCCGATAAAACGGGAAATTACCCTGTTGTTCGATATAAGGAACATAACTGTACAGCCTATGCGGAAGAATTTTCACCGTACCGTCCCGCAGAATACCGTTCGGAGAACGCTTCCGAAGAAATACCTGCGGCGGAATATGAAAAAGAAGCGTGGATAATGACTGCGAAAATAGCTTCAAAATATTTTTCGTACACAAATTATCCGTCGGCATATTGCCTTTTTGAAACATTTTGCCCAAGCGATAAAACCGACGAGGTTTTAGAAAATGCTTTGGAGTGGAAAAAGTACGCGCAGACCCTGCCCGAAGAATTTCAGCCGCAGACGGAGCGTATATGGCGGCTCTGGACGGAAAACCGAAAAATGCTGGAGTCAATCTACAAAAAATTGCCGACCTCTGTTTTTCAGGCTGATTTGAACTCGACAAATATATTGCTTGACGAGTCGGGAAAATTTGTCGGCGTATATGATTTCAACCTTTGCGGCAAAGATGTTTTCCTGAATTATTTGTTTCGGGAAACGTTTTATGATGATTATAAAAAAGAACTGGACGCAATTTTTTCCCGATTGAAAATTGTCAGCGAATACTACCATTTTTCGGAGGGCGAAAAGAAGGCGGCGTTAATGCTGTACCGCTGTCTGAAGCCCTTGTGGTACAATAAGCTTGAAAGGTTAAAGGAGCTGGGAAACGATACAGCAGCTGTCGGTGCATATCTTAATGAAACGGAACGCTCCCTGACAGAAAATATTGATTTTGCGTCCTGTATGAATTAGTTAAAATTAGTTTAAAATCGGTGATAAAAAATGCAAAGAATACTCGGCTATATGCGAAAAGCAATACAGGAATTCGACTTGATACAAAACGGCGACAAGATCGCCGTAGGCGTTTCGGGCGGCAAGGACAGCCTTGTTCTTTTAGAGGGACTTGTCAGGCTGAAACGCTTTATCGGCATTGACTACGAGGTCACGGCGATAACTCTCGACCCCCGCTTCGGCGGAACAGACGGGGATTATTCCTCAGTGGAGGAAATGTGCCGCAGACTTGGTGTGGACTTCATTCTGAAACGCACCCATATCGGCGAGATCGTGTTCGATATACGGCAGGAGACAAACCCGTGCAGCCTTTGCGCAAGAATGCGGCGGGGCGCGCTCCACGACGCGGCTAAGGAGGCGGGCTGCAACAAAATCGCCCTCGGACACAACTACGACGACGCGGTGGAGACCTTTGTGATGAACCTTTTCAACGAGGGCAGACTGGGCTGCTTTGCGCCGAAAAGCTACCTTTCCAGAAAGGATATAACAATGATAAGACCGCTGGTTTTCGCGCCCGAAAAGGAAGTTCGGAACGCCGCAAAACGCAACGGTCTTAATGTGGTAAAATCAAAATGTCCCGCTGACGGACACACCTCCCGGGAGGTCACGAAGCAGTTCCTTGCGGAGAGAAACAAGGCTGACAAGGGCTTCTCCGACCGTATTTTCGGGGCGGTGCGCCGCGCGGGTCTTGACGGCTGGGGCTATAAGGAAAAGGGTTAATCTCCGGTTCCTATTTTTTCCTGTACAAATTCCTTTAAGCTGCGAAGCTCACCCGCCAGCGCGGTATTGAGAAGCTTCGATTCGGCGGAAAGCATTTCGCCGAAAGGGTTGCCGTCGGTATTCTTTTTGTCGTGGTAATGGTTTCCCAGCCGTTCAAGACGGCTGTCTATTTCGTTGATGATCATTTTTCCCGCGTTCATGGTTTTGACTCCTTTCATGTTCTCGGTGTTTAGTTTTCCCGCACCGCGGCGTAATATTCCGTACAAGTATTTTTACAGTTGTTTTGGACACTGAACAGTGTCAGTGTCAGTCACTTGCGTTGTCAAATTGACGAACGAAATCCTTTAAGTTTTCTTTCCATTTGTACTATGTGTTGAAATTTTTTCAGGCAGTTGACATATTAAACTAAATGAAGTAAAATTAATATGTGTATTGATTTTCATACAAAATAAGGAGAGAAAGAATATGAAGAAAATTTTAAAAATCGCACTCTCGGCGGCGATTTTGTGCCTGACCGCCGTAATTATGTCGGTTTGCGTTTTTGCGGAGACCGAGGATATTGAGATGAGAACGGTACTGGCAAAAGTGACCAACGGCGCTTGGGGACAGTCTATAACATACGATAAGGCTACTCTTGACTGTTCGAGGCTTACCTCGGATTCCGAAATACAGGTCGAGTTTGAGCTTGACGGCGAATGGAACGGCAGCGGCGCTCCCGTGGAACTTGTTTTCCAGAATTATTCCACAGCTGACCCCGCTATCTGGGCGAAGATCGCGCCTTATGATTTTGACGATACTACCGCAACTTTCCGTTATGAGGATATGGTCGCGATATACGGAAGCGAAGATCTTTCCACAGTAGACGCCGTACACCTCGGCGACTGCGGAATTCCCATGAAAGTTACAAAGTTCGTTATCACAAACTGTGAGAAGATCGAGATAACAACAACCACCACAGCTGCCACAACGGAAGCTGTTACAGAGGCTGAGACCGAAGCTGCTGAAACAACGGCTGTCACAACGGCCGCTACCGAGGCTTCTTCACAGAGCAGCAGCGGCGGAAACATTCCTATAGTTCCCATTGTTATAGTGACAGTAGTTGTTGCGGTAATTATCGTAGTGGTGATCATCGTACTCAAAAACAGAAAGAGATTCTATTGATAAATCAAGCATAATAAATAAGCATTCGGAAAGGCTGCAATTTTGCGGCCTTTCTTTTTTATACTCCGGCGGCTCTGTCTGATCAAAATACAGATAAGAGCTTATTTTTTTGAAAAGCTATTGACAAATGAAAAAAGCTGTGCTATATTGTATATAATGTATATATACAATTTGAGGTGTACTATGGATATCATCATCAGCAATTCGTCCGGAGACCCGATCTATGAACAGATCTATTCCCAGATAAAAGCCGGGATTATGAGCGGCGTATTAAAGGAGGGGGACGCCCTTCCCTCAATGCGCGTTCTTGCACAGCAGCTCCGCATAAGCGTGATAACCACCAAACGCGCCTACGAGGAGCTTGAACGGGACGGCTTTATCGAATCCTACACAGGCAGGGGAAGCTTTGTCAAAAAGCAGAATGCCGAATTCCTGCGTGAGGAAATTCTCAAACAGACGGAGGCCCTGCTGGACGAGGCCTGCACAAAAGCAAAACAGTGCGGCATGACCCTTGAAGAGCTCAGGGAAATGCTGGAGATCATTTACGAGGGAGAGGAATGATTATGAACGATTACGAAAACGCAATTGAAATAAGCGGTCTGACTAAACGTTACGACGGTTTTACGCTGGACAATCTGTCCTTTAACGCCGCCAAGGGCAGCATTATGGGCTTTATCGGACAGAACGGCGCGGGCAAGACTACAACTATCAAGGCGATACTGAACATCATCAAGGCGGACGAGGGCAGCGTGAAGCTTCTGGGCATGGACAGCGTGACCGAGGAAATTCCCATAAAGGAGCGTATTGCCGCTGTCTTTGACGAGATACCGTTCCATGACGAATTTACCGCAAAAAATCTTGACGTTATTTTGGGGGACATCTACAAAAACTGGGATACCCAAACCTTTGACAAGTACTTAGACCGCTTTGCCTTGCCGAGAAAAAAGAAGATAGGCAAGTTTTCCAAGGGCATGAAAATGAAGCTGCAAATCGCCTGCGCTCTTTCACACGGGGCGGAACTGCTTATCATGGACGAAGCTACAACGGGTCTTGACCCTGTTGTGAGGAATGAAATTCTCGACATCTTTTTAGAGTACATTCAGGACGAGAACCACAGCATTTTCATGTCCTCCCACATAACCTCCGACCTTGAAAAGGTCGCGGACAGCGTTACCTTTATCGACAAGGGAAAGCTGCTCCTGACGGGCTACAAGGACGAAGTTCTTGAAAATCACGGCGTTATAAAATGCGGCAAAAACGACTACAAGGAAATTGCCGCGGAGGACATTGTCAGCGCGCGTCTCACCGATTTCGGCGCGGAGGTAATGGTGTCCGACAAAGCCGCCTGCAAGCGCAAGTACAGCGGTCTCGTCATGGATAACACCACGCTGGAGGAGATCATGGTTTTCTACGTAAATCGCGAGAAAAAGGAGTGGCGGTAATGAACGGCGTTAAAGGTCTTATTCTGAAAGAAATTTATCTGCGGCGCAAGACCATGCTGACGGGTCTGTCCATATTTGTCCTGCTTTTTATTCTGGCGGTTTCGTTCTGCCTGAGCTTCGATTACGGCAATATGAAAAATAACGAGAACCTGACCCCCGATTCCACAGTAATTCTCGCATATGCGATGGCAGGCGTGGGTATCATGCTGTTCAGCCAGAACGGTGAAACATTTGTAAAGGACAGAAAGTGCAAATGGAATGTTTTTGAGTACACCCTGCCGCTTTCCCCGCAAAAGCTTGCGGCGGTAAAAACGGGTCTGCTTTGGGGCTCAAACCTTTTGGGTACGGCAGTTTCCACAGCTTTTGCGGCAGTAATTTTCGCTTTTGCACATCACCAATTCACACTTGCGACTATGGCAAATATCACCGTTATTGCGCTGGCAGCTTTTGCCCTTATGACATTTATGGACTTCCTGCTGCTTAAATTCCAAGACCCGCAGAAAGCCGCATTAGCTTTTTCCGGCGTTGTCATAGCGCTCTACTTCTTATTTATGGCTTGGGTATGGCAAAGGCAGGCCGAACTTGAAGCGTTCATGGACACTATTGAAGAGTCAGATACGTTAGATATGCTGACAATTGAGGAGCTTATCGCGCCTGCGCTTGAATGGCGGGACAGACTGTTCCCGTTTTCGATACTGTTTTTTGCGGCAGTAGCTGTCATCGGATATTTTCTTTTTCTTACGCAGTACAAAAGGAGGGAAAAATAATGGCGGGCTTGCTTTACAGAGATCTGGTTCTCAACAAAAAAAATCTGCTTACTATGGCGCTGGGAGAGATCGGCTTGTCGCTTCTCGTATTTGCTCCGATAATATTTGACGGCGTAACTTCGGATACAGAGATAATAACGTCGCTGTTGAGCGTGTTTGTGTTTATTATGCTTTTCTTAGTGCTTGGCATTATGACGGCGTCAATTTTTGAAGCCGACGAAAGCAAAAAATGGGCATACTTCATTACCTCCACGCCCCTTACCGACGTTAGTCAGATAAAGGAAAAGTACCTTTTCACGCTGCTGCTTTATGTTGCGCTTTTTGTATGGTGCTATTTTCTTTCTGTCCTCTCGGCAGTGCTGGGAGGAACGGCAAACAGTATGGTCGCCTGTCTGATGATGTTCATTATGCTTGCGGCAAACGCCATAGAATTTCCCTTTTTGGTACGGTTCGGCAGCAAGGCGGGAAGCCATATAAAAACCGCCGTCATGCTGCTTGCTATGATCATAGCCTTTGAATATATTTTCTTCGGCGATCTTTCAATATTCGGAAGTCCCGACAAAATTTTTGAGTTCTTTGAAAGGTTTTCGGACACCTCGCTGATGTCGGATATCTCTCTTGTTTTGCTTGCTGTGTTCCCCTATTTTTCCGCGGGACTTTACTTCCTTTCCTACAAGCTTTCCTGCAAACTATACCTGAAAGGAGCCGAGGAATATGAACGATAAAAAGCTTGCCGTTAAGAGAATACTCCTGTTTGTACTGTTCTCCTACGGGATTTACTGGATATTTGCTGGACTGTGCGATTTGTTCGGTATCTTTCAGGACGATGCGGGATTTCAGTTAGTCACATTCTTTGCAATGTTCACCCCTGCCATAGGCTCTCTGCTGACAAGGCTTGTCACAAAAGAGGGTATGGCAAATTCCATGCTGCGGCTTAATCTAAAGGGAAATGGGAAATATTTCCTGCTTGCAATTGCCTTTCCCCTTATTTATACGGCTATAGAAGACGTGCTAAATGCCGCGGTGCTGGGTTCAAGGTTCGACCCCAACGCAGTTTTCGAGGCTGTTGGAATTTCAGCCGTCGGCTATACTGCTGCAATATTTTTCAATATAGCAATCTCAATTGCACTGTTCCCGATTTTTCTCGGGGAGGAGCTTGGCTGGCGGGGATACCTTTTCCCGAAGCTGAAAACGGTAATGAACCGTCCCGCCGCCTATATCGTCTGCGGAATTATCTGGGGCGTGTGGCATACCCCCGCAATTATCGACGGACTTAACTTCGGCAAGGACTATATGGGATACCCCTATATGGGGATACTGCTTATGTGCCTGTTCTGCATAGGCACGGGAATAATTTTCACATGGCTCACCGAAAAAACGAACTCGGTATACCCCGCCGCTTTCGCTCATGCGGTAAACAACAACGCCACAGGGCTTATTCTTGCGCTGTCGGAGACTAACGACGAAAGCAAGGTACTGCAATTTTTCCTTGTGGGAACAGCGGCAATTTTTATAGTTGCGGCGATATGTATTGCGGAAAGCGTCATTTCCCAAAAACGGGCTGCCGACTGAACAGCCCCCGCTGAACCGAACAACAAGTAGCAATCATTCCTTTGCGGCATATACTGTACTAAGGGAACGCCAAACAAATAGTGCGGCGTATCCCCCAAGCTTATAATACTAATTTCTAATCTGCCTATAGACAAATGTCTATAGGCAGAGCCGCCCGAAAGGCGGCAGTCAAAACCTACGGTTTTGGCGAAATTAGTATTGCACGGTGGAATCAACTTATAGACTTTGTCTATAAGTTGATAAAGAAATAGTACAAAAGCTTTGAAAGGAATGAATTTAATGGGTATAACCTACTCCAACAAGGAAGTCAATACTGACAGCATCAGCTGCGGCGGATCGTTTGCGGTGACATTGTCCCTTACGGCTACGCCCGACATTGTAAGCAACCCTGCTGATATTGTTCTTATTCTCGACCGTTCGGGAAGTATGGCGGGAAGTCCTCTTGCCAATATGAAAAACGGCGCGAGAAAGTTTATTGATATTATCGCCGAAGCCACGGGCGGCACACAGACAGGTCAGATCGGCGGCGGAAGCCGTATTGCCGTTGTAAGCTTTGCCGACACCGCAACTCAGGACACACAGCTTATCACCTCCGTTGCAGACCTCAAAACTGCTGTAACTGCTCTTACCGCAGGCGGCGACACAAACCACGCCGACGCGTTTGAAAAGGCTTTGCAGCTTTTCCCCGCAGGCTCCACAAACCAGAAGGTAATGGTAATGTTCACAGACGGCGTTACAACTGCGGGCGGAAACCCCAACACAGTTGCAACTGCGGCTAAGGCCCAGGGCGTTGTAATTTACGCTATCGGTCTTGACGGCAACGGCGGTATTGACGAGGACGCTCTTGACGACTGGGCTTCCGATCCGTCCTCCTCATATGTTATAATTGCTCCGAACGACACGGAGCTTGAAGACCTTTTCGAGGATCTTGCAAACAACATCACAAAAACAGGAGCTACAAACATTGTTCTGAGAGACACAGTTGCTCCGTGCTTCAGAATAAATTCGGTTATGAATCCTCTTATCGGCACTGCTACTATGATAAATTCCAACACGGTTGAGTGGCGTATTCCCGCTCTCGGCGTAAGCGGAAGCGAGGGAGCTGAACTCCGGTTCAACGTTCAGCACGTTGGTCAGTGTACTGGTACTGTTGCTGTAAACGAGTCCATTTCCTACACCGATACCGAGGGCAACATTGTTACGTTCCCCTCCCCCGAGATCGACGTAAACTGCGGCATTGACGTTATTCCCGAAAGCTGCCCTATCCCTGTTGAAATCCCCGCGGAGGGCTGCGGTGACACAATTGAATTTGACGCAGGCGATCTTGTTCTCGAATCCACAGGACGTATCCTCCAGCTTGACGTTACCATTCGGGACGTCTGCCCCAATAAGCGTGTTGCGCTGGCAGTTATCCTGAACGAGACCGACCCCGAGGGCAACGAATACAGACGCGGAATGAAAACCATGACCATTCCCGCCCACACCGAGACCTCCTGCCGTGACGTAACCGTACGCTGCATCAAGTTCGTTCTTCCCGAAGACCTTGACGTTTCCGGAACAGACACGGGAACCTGCAACGCAAGAAACTTCAACGCAAGATTTTTCGCAAACTATATCGACTCCGACTTCGAGTGCTGCCCGTCGGCAACATGACGTAAAAACGTAAGGACGCAAAAACTTAAAGACGAAAAAAAATCCCTCCGCTTTTCGGAGGGATACATAAAAGGCTGAGCCTTTACCCATGCCGCCGTTTAAAGCGAGCAGCCATACTGTTCTCCCGAGACGGGAAGTAGTTTTGGCATAAGGATTGCACAAAAGTCTGAGCCAACTGAATAAAATTTAGTCAACCCTTTGCCGCAATTTTTGACAGCAGGGGTAATTTTGTTTTCGGACGAAAGCTTCTTCCGTACCGTTACAGTACGTTCGCCTTGATGAAATCGGTAAGCTCCCGCGCCATTTCGTCATGCTCGGCAAGACGGGGGTGTCCCGGAGTAGCCGCTCCGTTTCGGCTGAAAAGGTTGTGGTACGCCTTTATGCCAACCTCGCAAAGCTCGTTCTTGATCTCCTCGATTGCATTGTCCCATTCGGCGTCGTGCATGAGGACGGTTGTGGTAAGCACGAATTTCGCGTCTCCGTAACGCCTCGCAAGGTCGCGGACAAGCTTTTCGTAAGCGACCTTCCATTCTCTCCTTGTTGCGGGGGACGAAATATCAATGTCGTCTTTTTCGGTCTTTCCGTTGTGCTTGTCGTTCTGACCGATGGCGATTATCACTATGTCGGGGACATATCTGCCGAAATCCCACACCGTAGGCTCGCCGCCCTCGGGAAAGTAGCAGACCTTGTCGTAAACGCTTTCCAGACCGATACAATTGGGATAATGAAAATAACCTGTACCGTCCAGAAGAGCAATACCGCCCTGACAGATGTTATGTATCTGCGCGCCGAGATTCCGCGCTGTCTGCATAACAAAGCTGTTACGAACGTTGTCGTATACGCTTTCGTGGTTTTCGGGATCGCACTGTCCCACAAAGTCGTGTGCCTCGATCACCTCGCCCGCGCAGACGCTGTCGCCGTAGGCCTCTATTTTCAGCTCGGGAAGCGGTTCGGGCGCAAGGAACTCTCCGTCCGTCTCAAAGGACTTGACCGACAATATCTGATTTCCCGCGTACCGCTTATAGAGAATTGCCGTGTGTTCACCCTCGGCAAGACCCTCCGCAAGTACGATCGTAATGTCCTTTCCGTTGTTTTCGTATTCAAGGGGAATTCCGCTCATTTCGCCGTCGGTGACAACTCCGAATTGGAGCTTGCCCCACAGCGCGGTCGAATTTACCACCGCGGACAGCTTAGTGCCGCGGAATTTCACCTCTGCCTGAGACCCTGCCCAGAAGAGCTTCGTCTCTCTTTCGGAAACGTCAGTCCTGCCCATATAGATTACCTTGGGGTCGTTGTGAGAAATTATCATATTTTCAAATCCTTTCTAAATTTATGCAATGTAACCCGTGCGGTTTACGATTTGTTTGCCCTGCTCGCCCGTCATCCATTCAAGGAACGGCTCGACCATAGGATTATCGGTGTCCTTAACGGTTATGGCGTACAGACTTCCCGAAAGAGGATAGCTCCCGTCGCGGATAGCGTCCGGGTCGGGGTATACGCCGTCCACCGAAAGAAATTTTATACGGTCGTCATGAAACATCTCCGACACATAGTACCGGAATGAGTATCCTATCGCGGACTCCTTATTCTGATAGCTTGCGACCTCTTTTATCACGCCCACCATTGAATATTCGTACTCGATCTCAAGCGGCTCTTTCAGCGGCACGTCTCCCATAAAGTACTCCATTCTTGTCTGCGACCCCGAACCCTCTGGACGCTGAAACGCCAGTATGGGAATGTTCGAGCCGCCCAACTGCCGCCAGCTTGTGTACTCGCCCGAATATATCTTCCGTATCTGGTCGGAAGTCAGACCGTCCACGGGGTTTTCGCTGTTCACAAAAAAGACGAAAGCCTCGCTGCCTATGGGCGTAAGAACAAGCTCCACGCCCTTTTCTTCCGCCATTTTGTACTGCGCCTCCGAGGGCTTTGAGCCGAAAAATATGTCCGTCTCGCCCGTCAGAAGTTCCTCAAAGCCGACCACCGTGTTGGTGAACCGTACAGGCATCATCTTTCCATTGTACTCCTTTGCCAGCTGCTGGATATGCCCGATATTTTCGTAGCAGCACTCCGCAAACGCGGAATATATGGGGTACGCAGCTTCCGCGCCGTTCAGCACGGGCATCTGCTTAACGTCGGATATTACGAAGTCCGACGGCTCGTCAAGCTTTGCAAGCTTGTTGTCGGGATTTTCCACATAGTACGGATACAGACTTACGCTTGACCAGCCGCCCTCATACGCAAAGCCGTGTCCCTCGGCAGTGCGGTAAATGTTGTCGCCCCTCTGACCGTAGTCCATTTCCGCGGAAACCGTAGACAGGTCTCTCATGCGGATAATATGTCCCATAGACAGCAGCGCAGCTCCGAAGCAGACCGCGAACACAGCGTATGGAATTAGCCTTGCCTTTAAGCGGGGCGTTCCGTACAGACGGTCGGAGACCTTTACCCCCGCCGCAAACGCTCCGAAAGCGATCAGGTGCACTATTACGCTGAAAACAAGACCCTTGACCGTTCCGAATGTGATAAGGCTGTATATTTCGGGAAGATTGGGAACTGCTACCAGCAGATATAAAAAATCGCTGTACGGCATAAACGCGCCCGCAAAGAGTAACGAAAATATCTTTGCAAGCAGCGGGAAAAGCGCGATAAAATAAAGCGCGGCACGGCTTTGGGGTTTTTTAGGCTTTTTTAGCGGCGTGACAAAGCGTCCCCATATGAAGTATAAAGCTATACGGAAAACCGCTGTAAATATCATCAGCACAACTTCCGCCGCGTTATACCTGTCTACAGGCATGGAAGACTGCACTGCCGAAGCCGTAACAAAAAGAAATACGGCAGGCGCGGCGGAGAATACAGCCGCTGTCAGCAGAAAGTAGGCTATAGGCAGGTCTTTAAGCTTTTTCATGGTACTCCTTTCGGTAGAAAAATGCCCGTCCCGCGATTGTATTAAAATAATCACAAAGCGGAACGGGTACGAAGCTTGTCACGAAAATGCGTCAGCCGAAAATCAAACCTTGAAGATCTCGCCCTGAAGTGTGGGAGTTGCGGAAACAGCGTTAGCCTCGTCGGTGTCGATGTGCATAGCCCGTGCGAACTTGTCCGAAACGCGGCAAACAACGTCGCCGAGGATAGCCTTTCTTCCGTCGGTGTCAAGCTTTACCCATACGACTTCCTTGTCCTTTACGCCAAGCTCCTCAGCGTCGGCGGGAGTGAGGTGAATGTGTCTCTTGGCAACGATAACGCCCTCCTTGACCTCTACCTCGCCGCAGGGACCTACAAGCTTGCAGCCCGCAGAGCCTGCAACGTCGCCGCTTTCGCGGATAGGAGCGGAAATGCCGATAGAGCGCGCGTCTGTAGCGGAAAGCTCGATCTGAGTAGCGGGACGAACAGGTCCGAGGATAGAAACGTTTGCAAGGGACTTCTTGGGTCCTACAACTTCAACGCGTTCCTCGCAGGCGTACTGACCGGGCTGGGAAAGGTCTTTCTTCTTGGTGAGTGTGGCTCCCTTGCCGAAAAGGGTCTCCAAGTCCTCCTGAGTTACGTGAACGTGACGTGCGGAAGTTTCAACGATAAAGGTCTTTGACATAAAAATTCCTCCAAATGTAAAATATTCTGTAATAATTATACTACGTTCGGAGGAAAAGGTCAAGAAAAAAATTACAATTCGCTGAGCAGATATTCCCTCATATAGTCGATAAATTCCTCGGGAGTGGGCTTTTCGCCCTTTCGAGGGATTTTTTTCCAGAACTCCACTGCCTGCGGAGAGGTATTTTTCATTCCCTCGTCAATGGTTTTTTGAATCTCCGCGCGGACTTCTTCCACGCTTATTCCGTTTTTCTGTGCTACTTTGCTGATTGCGTTTTTGGCTTTCATAAATTTTTCCTCCTTAAAAGTTTATATATATATATATTATAGACTTATAAGTCAATAATTTCAATACCTTTTGGAGATTATTTTATTATTTTTAAAGTATTATAATTGGTACAGAAAGGTGTGAGAGTTTTTGAACTTGGGGAAACGTATAATGGAGCTTCGAGAATCTAAAGGTATGTCGCGTTACCGTTTAACGCAGATTACCGGCATTTCGGGACATCACATTAAGGGTATTGAAGAAGGAACTCGTCAGCCGACAATTGAAACCCTTGAAAAGCTTATAGTTCCTTTCGGCATAACCCTTGCCGAACTTTTTAAAGACGGTGAAGCTATGTACCTGTCCGAAAAAGAAAAGCATCTTATTGAAAATTTCAGAATACTGTCCGAGGAAAAACGTGAAGCATTGTTTTTAATGAGCGAATCATTAACAAAATAATAAGGAGCTTTTATGGAGATAAATCGGAGGTATGCGGCATGATATACGGATTGCCCGAAAGACTTAGGGAATTACGTGAAAAATTCGGAATTTCACAACGCGAAGCCGCTGAGCGTGTGGGCATAGCCCCTACTACCATATCGGGGTACGAACGCGGAGAGCGTACACCTGATGTATTGACGGTTCTGAAATTTTCATATGTCTACAATTGCAGTGTTGATTACCTTTTAGGTAAAAGCCATGAAGATGATTCGCATATTTATATAGATGTTACCGAGCTTTCGGGAGAACAGCGCAAGGTCATTGACGAACTTGTTAAAGTAATGAAAAAGTAATAAGGAGCTTTTATGGCGGTAAAAAGTGTATCTATACGAATTGAGGAAGAAATGCTGCAAAAAATCGCTTATGTTGCGGATTATGAGGGACGTTCCGTAAACAGCCATATCCTTGTGCTTGTTCGGGACAGCGTTAAAAAATTTGAAGAGGATAACGGCAAAATTACAATCGGACAGCCAATTGACCGTGATGAAAACGTTAAACCTGCGGCTAAAAAATAAATTACCCCAAAATCATTGGCAACCTGATTTAATTGAGGTGCAAATATGGAGGATAAGCTTCTGCGGTACACACTCCGCATGGACAGAGTTTTATTTGCGAAATTCCGTTATGTCGCTGAGTACGAGGGACGTTCAGCAAATAAAGAAATCGAACAGATGCTGAAAAAGCGTGTTGCGGAATTTGAAAATGAACACGGAAAAATAGAAATCAAGATTGATGAATAAATCGGCAATACCGATAATCAAATCTTGACTGCGATCGAAATTAGTGCTATAATTACGGCAGGAAAACGTTTTACAGCCGAAAGGAGGCCGAACGATGCCGGAATTGAGCAGGTTTTACAACATAGTTGTAAAAATGATTTTTAAGGACGACAGTCAGCACCACAAGCCCCATGTACACGTGTACTATAACGAATACGAAGCCTCTGTCGGCTTGGACGGCGAGCTTCTGGCGGGAAACATTCCCGTAAAACAGCTGAAGCTTGTGCTTGCGTGGCTTGCTATCCACGAGGACGAACTGTACAGCGCATGGAACAAAGCCGTGCAGGGCATACCTTTTGAAAAAATCGAACCGTTAAGATAGGAGGAAAACCGAAATGTATATTGTTGACGGCATTGCATATGCGGGAGAACCCGCTCCCGTTCTGCGCGTGTGCGGGGTTCGTCCCCTCGAAGATTTTCGCCTGTGGGCAAGGTTTAACAACGGAGAAGCAAAGGTATTCGATTTTAAACCGCTGCTTGCTTCTCCTGGATTTGCTCCGCTTTCAGACCCTGAGGTATTTAAAAATGTTTATATCGACTACGGCGTTCCCGTGTGGAATGACGGCGAAATAGACATTGCTCCCGAAACGCTGTACGAAAAGGGTGCGGAAGCTGTTTAAGACGTAAAAAATAAATTAACAAATAAACTATTGGCAAAAGCGGCATAATGTGCTATACTGTATGTATTATCTTTGTCAGGGGGAATTTTTCCATGTTATCGGATATCGAAATCGCACAGCAGGCAAAAATGCTCAAAATAGGCAGAATAGCGGAAAATCTCGGCATTTCCGAGGACGACATCGAGCCTTACGGTCACTATAAGGCTAAGCTCTCGGAAGCACTCTATACCAAAACCGCTTCAAATCCCGACGGAAAACTGATTCTTGTTACAGCCATTAACCCCACTCCCGCAGGCGAGGGAAAGACCACCATGTCGGTAGGTCTTGCGGAAGCAATGGCTAAAATCGGCAAAAACGCGGTACTGGCTCTCCGCGAACCGTCTCTCGGTCCCGTTTTCGGAATAAAGGGCGGAGCGGCAGGCGGCGGCTACGCACAGGTAGTTCCCATGGAGGACATCAACCTCCACTTCACAGGCGATATGCACGCTATCACAGCTGCAAACAACCTCCTCTGCGCTCTGCTTGACAACCATATGCAGCAGGGCAACGCTCTCGGCATCGACCAGCGCAGGATCATGATAGACCGCTGTCTCGACATGAACGACCGCGCTCTCCGTAACGTTGTCGTAGGTCTGGGCGGAAAGGTCAACGGCGTACCACGTCAGGACGGCTTCAGAATTACCGTTGCTTCCGAGGTAATGGCTATTCTGTGCCTTGCCTCTGACCTTACCGACCTGAAAGAGCGTCTGGGACGCATCCTCGTTGCCTACAGCCTTGACGGAAATCCCATATACGCTCGCGATCTGGGCGCACACGGCGCAATGACCGCTCTCTTAAAGGACGCTTTAAAGCCCAACCTTGTACAGACTTTGGAAAATACCCCCGCAATCATGCACGGAGGTCCTTTCGCGAATATCGCTCACGGCTGTAACTCCGTAAGAGCGACAAAGCTTGCCTTGAAGCTTGGCGACTACTGCATAACCGAAGCGGGCTTCGGCGCGGACTTGGGTGCGGAGAAATTCTTTGATATCAAGTGCCGCTTTGCGGGTCTGAAACCGTCCTGTACGGTTCTGGTTGCAACTATCAGAGCGTTGAAGTACAACGGCGGTGTGCCTAAGGCGGAGCTTACCTCCGAGAACGTTGAGGCTCTGAAAAAGGGTATTGTTAATCTTAAAACACATATCGAGAACATACACAAGTTCGGCGTGCCCGTTGTTGTGGCGATAAACCGTTTCCATACCGATACCGAGGCCGAGATCGCGGTAATAAAGGATTTCTGCGCTGAAATGGGCGTGGAGGTTTCCCTTGCCGAGATTTTTGCAAAGGGCGGAGAGGGCGGTACAGACCTTGCCGAAAAGGTATGCGCCACAATTGAAAAGTGCGAGGGCTGTCAGACGAATTTCAAGCAGCTCTACGACGAAAAGCTGCCTATTAAGGAAAAGCTGGAGATAATTGCAAAAGAAATCTACCGCGCGGACGGCGTGCAGTACACAAGTCAGGCTGAAAAGGCTATCAAGGAAATCGAGGGACTTGGATACGGCAATATCCCCGTGTGCGTGGCAAAGACCCAGTATTCCCTTTCGGACGACCCCGCAAAGCTGGGCAAGCCCGAAAACTTTGTGATAACAGTCCGCGACGTAAAGCTTTCCGCAGGCGCGGGATTTGTAGTTGCTCTCACAGGCGATATCATGGTAATGCCGGGACTTCCCAAGGCTCCCGCGGCGCTGAAGATCGACTGCGACAACGACGGAAATATTTCGGGACTTTTCTGATTACGGAAAAATACGATAATGCTTGAACGTAACGGGCGCGGTAATGTCTGCGCCCGTTTGCTTTTCAGAGGAATTTTTATGGACATTCATCTCAGCTACACCGAAAAAGGCGGGGGCGAGCCGCTTGTGCTTCTCCACGGCAACGGCGAAAACGGTGATTATTTCGCAAATCAGCTTGAATATTTTTCAAAGCGGCGCAGGGTTATCGCAGTTGACACACGGGGGCACGGAAAGTCTCCGAGAGGGGACAAGCCGTTTACCATTGCACAATTTGCGGAGGACTTGCTGAATTTCTTGGACGAGCATAACATTGAAAAGCCCGATATTTTGGGATTTTCCGACGGTGCGAACATTGCGCTGACATTTGCGCTGAAACACCCCGAAAGAGTTTCGCGGCTTATTCTCAACGGCGGAAATCTTTCTCCCGACGGCGTGAAACGGCACATACAGATACCAATTGAGATAGGGTATAAAATTGCCTCGAAATTTGCGGAGAAAAGTCCCGAGACAAAGAAAAACGCGGAGCTTTTGGGGCTTATGGTAAACGAGCCGAATATTTCTCCCGACGAGCTTTCAGCGGTCACGGCGAAAACCCTTGTTATAGTCGGTACGCAAGATATGATAAAGGACGGCCACACCGAGCTTATCGGCAAAAGCATACCTAATTCGCGGACGGTCAAAATTTGGGGAGACCATTTTATTGCAAATAAAAATCCCGAAGAATTCAACCGTGTTGTCGAGAATTTTTTGGACGAAAAATAATTTTTAAATTTTATATGCGCAGTTCATTTGTACCTTCCTGCGCGGAAAAAACCAAGGTAATAAAAAATACCTGCGGTATTTTCAAATCAAAACCGGGACTGCATATTGCTTTTATGGGTGCAGTCTGACTGCGCCCATTTTGTTTTGGAGGAATTTTTATGTACATATTAAAAACGGAAGCCGCTTTCGACAGCGCGCATTTTCTGAGCGGCTACAAGGGTAAATGCTCTAATCTCCACGGTCACAGGTGGGTTATTTCTGCGGAAATAGCTTCCGAGAAGCTTGTGGCTTCGGGACAGCTCCGCGGCATGGTAACGGATTTCGGAGACATCAAGCGGGACTTGAAAAATCTTGCGGACGAGTTCGACCACGCTTTTATTTATGAAAAAGGTTCTTTAAAAGCTTCCACAATTGCCGCTCTTAATGAGGAAAATTTCCGTCTTATCGAGGTGGATTTCCGTCCAACGGCGGAAAATTTTGCGGAGTATTTTTATAACCGACTTTCCGAATTGGAGTACAACGTCAGCAGTGTTACGGTTTACGAAACGCCTAATAATTCCGCGACGTTTATGGATTGAGGTGAATTTTATGCACAAATACAAAATTGCCGAAATGTTTTCCAGCATTAACGGAGAGGGAACTCACGCGGGACAGCTTGCGTTTTTTATTCGGTTCACGGGCTGTAATCTGAACTGCTCCTACTGCGACACAAAATGGGCGAACGTCCCCGACGCTAAATACACCGAAATGACTGCGGCGGAAATTCTTGACCAAGTGAAAAAAAGCGGCATAAAAAATGTTACGGTAACAGGGGGCGAGCCGCTTATTCAGCAGGAAATTATTCCTTTGCTTGAAATGCTCTGCGGCGAGGGGAGATATGTTGAGATTGAGACGAACGGTTCTGCGGACGTTTCCGAGGTTGTGAAAATAAAGGGGGAACGTCCCGCTTTAACAATGGATTACAAGCTTCCCGCAAGCGGAATGGAGAGCCATATGCTTACCGAAAATTTTAACCTCCTTGAAAAAAAGGACACGGTAAAATTTGTTGCGGGAAGCCGCGCCGATCTGGAACGCGCTCTTGAAATTATTCGGGAGTTTCGGCTTATCGGAAAATGTTCGGTTTATGTCAGTCCCGTTTTCGGGGAAATCGAGCCTGCGGAAATTGTGGATTTTATGCTTGAAAACAAGCTGAATGAGGTCAATGTTCAGCTTCAGATGCACAAGTTTATCTGGGACCCGAATATGAGAGGTGTATGATGGACGTTAATTTGAACAGAAATTTTGAGTATTATCAATCGGACAAATCACTTCCCTGCGATTGTGCGGGGTGCAGAAATTTTTTCGTACAAATCAAAGAAAAATTTCCCGAAATAAACGAGTATCTGTTATCCTTAAATGTGGATATATGTCGTCCGCTGGAGCTTATTTGGGACGAAATCGACAACGATAATAAAATCGAATATTGGGATTGTCAGTACGTTGTTTTCGGAAACTGCGAGAATGATTTTATTAAAAAAATTGGCAATATTGAATTTAATAAAAATACTAATTGTCACCCAAGCACGGGCATTTCGGAGGAACATTTTGTGCTTGCTTTCGGTACGATTGTGCTGGATAAAGTAATTGAATTTTAATAAGGAGATTTTAAAAATGGATAAAATTGATTACGCCGCAATAGAAGAACATATCCGCGGCATACTAAAGGCTTTGGGGGACGACCCAGACCGCGAGGGCTTGCGGGAGACCCCTGCCCGTGTTGCGAAAATGTACGGCGAGGTTTTCGAGGGAATGAATTATTCCAATCGGGAAATTGCCGAGATGTTCGCAAAATCCTTTGAAACGAAATACACGGAAAACGATATTGTTATTGTGCGGGATATCGAGGTCTTTTCCTACTGTGAGCACCACCTTGCGCTTATGTACGACATGAAAGTCACGGTGGCTTATATTCCAAAGGGACGTGTTCTGGGGCTTTCCAAAATTGCCCGTATTGCGGATATGGCGGCAAAGCGTCTCCAATTGCAGGAGCGTATCGGCTCGGATATTGCGGAAATTATGCAGCTTGCAAGCGGCTCGGAGGACGTTGCTGTCTTTATCGAGGCAAGCCACAGCTGCATGACCGCAAGGGGGATAAAAAAGCCCTCCGCCCAGACAGCTACGGTCACTCTGCGGGGACGATTCGAGAACGACACGGCTTTGCAGAACAGGCTGTTTTTGCAGGTGAACATGAAATGACGCGGCGTTATATCGACGAGATAATCATGAAAAAGCCCGTTGACAAGAAGTCCTATTTAGCGGAACTTCCCGCGGTCAGGTTTCTGGAGAAAAGCGGTTCGCTGCCCATTAACTCGGACGTGACTTTTTTCGTGGGCGAAAACGGCACGGGAAAGTCCACCCTAATCGAAGCCATAGCCGTGGCGTGCGGCTTCAATCCCGAGGGCGGGACGAAAAATTTCAGCTTTTCCACGTCGGGGGACGGCGAGAATTTCCACTCCGAGCTGTGGGAGCATATCGCGGTCTCGCGGAGCAGATACCCCAAGGACGGCTTTTTCCTCCGCGTGGAAAGCTTTTTCAACGCGGCTACCTACATTGACGAACTGGACAAAATTCCTGCGGCAAGTCCGCCTATCATCGGCGGCTACGGCGGAAAATCCCTGCATGAGCAGTCCCACGGCGAAAGCTTTCTTGCGCTTGTGCAGAACCGTTTTTTCGGTAACGGTCTGTATATTCTGGACGAGCCCGAAGCGGCTTTGTCCCCCATGCGGCTGATGACCCTTATCGCGGAGATGTACAGGCTGGTGAAGCAGAATTCACAGTTTATTATAGCGACCCACTCGCCGATACTACTGGCGTTTCCGGGCGCGGAGGTATTGCAGCTTTCCGACAGCGGCATAGAGCGTGTGGGTTACAGGGATACGGAGCATTATCGGGTAACGCGGAGGTTTCTTGAAAATCCCGAAAAGATGCTGAGATATCTTACTGAGGAAGATAATGACGAGACGTGAAAGCGTCTGTAAAATCGGAGGAATAATTTTTATGAAAGCACTTGTTTTATTCAGCGGCGGTGTGGATAGCTCCACCTGTCTTGCGCTGGCGGTAAAAAAATACGGTTCGGAAAATGTGGTTGCTCTTTCCGTTTTCTACGGACAGAAGCATACCAAGGAAATTAAAGCTGCAAACGCTGTTGCGGACTATTACAGCGTGGAGCATATCAAGCTTGACCTTAGTCTTATTTTTCAGTACAGCGACTGTTCCCTGCTGGCGCAGTCCAAGGAGGAAATTCCTCACGAAAGCTATGCCGAGCAGCTTGAAAAAACCGACGGTTCTCCCGTTTCAACATATGTGCCGTTTCGGAACGGTCTGTTTATTTCGGCGGCGGCAAGCGTTGCGCTTTCCAAGGACTGCGGCGTGATTTTATATGGCGCGCACGCGGACGATTCCGCGGGGAACGCTTATCCCGACTGCTCCCCCGCGTTCAACGAAGCTATGAACAAAGCCGTCTGGGAGGGCAGCGGCGGACAGGTGAAAATTGAAGCTCCCTTTGTGGGAATGAACAAGGCGCAGGTTGTGAAAACCGGTCTGGAGCTTGGCGTTCCATATGAGCTTACATGGAGCTGCTACGAGGGCGGGGACGTCCCCTGCGGAGTTTGCGGCACTTGTCGGGACAGGCTTGCGGCGTTTGAGGAGAACGGGGTTAAAGACCCGCTTATGGAGGAAATATGATTTCATTAACAGAATATTTGAAAGACCCATGCGGAACGCTTTCTATCCCATATTGGAAAAACAAAAATATTATTACTCCCGAACACATTAAAATCGTTCATCAAAATGATTTTAATGCGGAAAATTTTTCTGACTTTACCGACGAAAAATATTTCCGTCTTATCCATAGGCTTGAAAATATCAAGGCTTTTACCCTTGATGATTTTACTGTTAGAACTGCCGCTCCCGAAGATATTCCGCTGATAGTTGATTTAATAAATAAATCGTACACGGATATATCAGTTTCATGCGAACAAATATCGGCTCTTACACAACTTGACGTTTACGACAACAATCTTTGGATAATAGCTTATGATAAAGAAAATAATTTTGCCATTGGCTGCGGTATTGCCGATTTTGACGACAAAGCAAAAGAGGGTATACTTGAATGGATACAGGTGCTTCCCGAATATCGGGGGAATAAAATAGGTCGGCTTATTGTTAATGAGCTGCTTTGCAGAATAGCTGAAAAGGCTGATTTTGCAACGGTTTCGGGAAAAGTCGATAATGCTTCAAAGCCTGAAATTTTATATAGGAAATGCGGCTTTACGGGGGACGATGTTTGGCACATTTTATTCAGAAAGGACTGACCCAATGGAAAGCACAAAAGTAATACTTGAAACCGAACGCTTATACCTCCGCAAACTAACGCAGTCCGACTATAGTTCCCTCTGCAAAATCTTGCAGGACGAGGAAACAATGTACGCTTACAACGGTGCGTTCAGCGATACCGAAACGCAGGAGTGGCTTGACAAACAGCTTGCCCGATATGAAAAATACGGCTTTGGCTTGTGGGCGGTAGTGCTGAAAGAAACCGAGGTCATGATAGGACAGTGCGGACTTACCATGCAGGAATGGAACAATAGAAAAATCCTTGAAATAGGATATCTTTTTCAGCGCGCGTACTGGCACAACGGCTATGCCACGGAAGCCGCAAAAGCCTGCAAGGAGTATGCTTTTTCAACGCTTAACGCAGAGGAGGTATGCTCCATTATCAGAGACACAAATACCGCCTCGCAGAGGGTCGCTCTGCGAAACGGTATGACTAAATCAGATGAAATTATGGTGAAGCATTATCGAGGTGTTAATATGCCCCACTATTTATATTCCGTAAGAAAATAATGCGGGGAAATTTTTTTATTCCGAAACAGGATAGATAACATTTGAATTTTGGTCTGTGATAAGAATATCCGCGTTTTCAACGTACCGCGATATTATGTACGCCGCATCGCCCGCGTCGTCCGAGGACGGCTCCCTGCTTACGGTCAGTACGGCTGCTACGAATAAATCTTTATCGGAATCCGAAACAGTTACCACAGCGTGATCGACCCAATCCAGATCGGACAGTACATCGGCTATTCTGTTTTCCTTATCAATTCTCGCAATGATATCCCGTTCATCTTGACCGCTGAATTTGTCAACAGTTACTTGAGATATGTCCATGGTCACATCAGCGCTCACAACGTCATTTTTACCAATTATAAACAGCACCGCCGCAGCGGCAAGGACAACTGCAATTACAGCAATAATAATTATTTTTTTCATTAAAACATCTCCCGTTTGGACGTTAAATACTATATTTTAATTCATTATATCATGCCGTTATTTTAATGTCAACCGCATTTAAATTTTTCACGGACTTTCGCAAATGGAAAAATAAGTTGAATTTATCCTGATTATAGTGTATAATATTGCAGTGAGCGAAACTGCCTGTAATTTTAAGACATAGATTTTTGAAAGGAAGATAAAAATGTCAGGACGCACAAAAACCGAGACCGAGGGAGTAACTCTTCTCGGAAACCAAAAGACCAAATACCCCACTGATTACGCCCCCGAGGTGCTGGAGACCTTTGTAAACAAGCACCCCGACAACGACTATTTCGTGAAATTTAACTGTCCCGAGTTTACAAGTCTTTGCCCCATAACGGGACAGCCCGACTTTGCGACTGTGTATATTTCCTACGTCCCCGCGGAAAGAATGGTGGAAAGCAAGTCCCTGAAGCTTTATCTCTACAGCTTCCGCAATCACGGAGACTTCCACGAGGACTGCATGAACATCATCATGAAAGACCTGATAAAGCTTATGGATCCCAAATATATCGAGGTCTGGGGAAAGTTCACTCCCCGCGGCGGAATTTCCATAGACCCCTACTGCAACTACGGCAAAAAGGGTACAATGTGGGAACAGGTCGCTGTTGACCGTCTTACTCATCACGATCTGTACCCCGAAAAAATAGATAACCGCTAAGCGGGCAGCGGGGAGCCCCCGCAGGCTGTGTCACCCCCTCGGTAAAATATAAGTATCTTTACTGCATCAAGCCCCCTCAAGGGGGCGGGTGAGATGCCGAAATTTTGAAATACATTTATAGATTAGGAGCATTTTTATGAATTACGGAATTATTTTTGACCTTGACGGAACGCTTTGGGACTCCTCAGAGCAGGTCGCCGTCTCGTGGAGCGAAGCTCTGGCGCGCCGTCCCGAAACGGACAGGCAGGTCACCGGCGAGGATATGCGGAGCTTTATGGGAAAAACCATGGAGACCATTGCCGAGCTTATGCTTCCCGAACTTGAACCGTCTCTCAGGATAGAGATAATGCACGAGTGCGAGCGTGTGGAGCAGGAATATCTTGAAAAGCACGGCGGAGTGCTGTTCCCCGACCTTGAAAGGGAGCTTGAACGTCTCTGCGGTCTTGGAAAACTGTTTATCGTCAGCAACTGTCAGAGCGGCTACATCGAGACCTTTTTGGAGTACCACAAGCTTGGAAAATACTTTGCCGACTTTGAGTGTCCCGGCGGAACGGGCTTTGCAAAGGCGGAAAATATCCGCATTGTCATGGAGCGGAACGGTCTTGACAAGGCTGTCTACGTAGGGGACACACAAGGCGACATGGACGCATCCGACTCCGCGGGAGTAC
Organism: Ruminococcus sp.; assembly: GCA_014799785.1. Lineage (GTDB taxonomy): Bacteria > Bacillota > Clostridia > Oscillospirales > Ruminococcaceae > RGIG8773. Next base: position 42,902 of record JAAVHI010000051.1, on the reverse strand, counting down.
CCTTTATCCACGCGGCTTACGGCTTCGGAAGCGTTGACAGAGACGTCCCCGCGGTAAAAAGCTTTTCCGAGGTCTACGACGCGGCGAAAAATATCCTCGGAGTATAAAAATAACACAAATTTACAAAAGTTGCCGAAAGGAATTGATATTATGATAACAAGCAAACAAAGATCAAAGCTGAAAAGCATTGCAATGACCGAGGACACCATTTTGCAGGTGGGAAAAAACGGTATCATAGACACACTGGTTGTTCAGGTCTCGGACGCTCTCAAAGCCCGTGAGCTTATCAAAATGAAAGTCCAGGACGGCTGTATGCTGTCCCCTGCCGAGGCGGCGGAGGAGCTTGCGGAGAAAACAAAGTCCGAGGTGGTACAGGTCATCGGAAACAAGTTTGTGCTTTTTAAGCGCAATCCCCAGAATCCCAAGATCGACCTCAAGGTCAAGTAATGCGCAGAGCGATATTCGGGGGCAGCTTCGACCCCGTTCACAAGGGACACGTCAGTCTCGCTTCGGAGCTTCAGAAAGCCCTGCGGCTTGACGAGGTAATCGTCATGCCCACGGGAATTTCCCCGTTTAAAAAGGACATGAAACGCCGTCCCGCAAACAGTGCGGACAGGCTTGAAATGTGCCGTCTCGCCTTTGCGGATATGCCGTTTGTAACGGTAAGCGACTACGAGGTATCACAGGGCGGCGTAAGCTATACGGTGGACACGGTGTGGCATTTTCACGGTCTGTACCCCGACGACGAACTTTTCCTGCTTGTGGGCGGGGATATGCTCATGTCCTTTGACAGATGGAAAAGCTGGCAGGAAATACTTTCCATGTGCGGACTTGCGGCGGTTTCCCGCCAAACGGACGGCGCGGATACGGACGAGCTTGAAAAAAAAGCGGCAGAACTGCGCAAATTCGGAGAGGTAATTTTTGTAAAAACAGAGCCGCTGGAAATTTCTTCTACGGAAATTCGTGAAAAAATTATAAAAAATTGCGATTTATCTTGCTATGTTCCGCAAAATGTAGTAAAATATATATTGGAAAATAATCTTTACCGGGAATAATACCGTCCCGCCCGTACCGCGGACAAGGCTTCTGCTGTACGCGCAGAGAATTTGTAAGGGGAAATGTCTATGTATTCCGCTGCCGAACTTACCGATATCCTCAGTATAAGGCTTTCCAAAAAGCGTTTCCAGCACAGTCTGAACGTTGCAGAGGAAGCCGAAAAGCTGGCGGAGAAGTACAACTACCACTCGCCCGAAAAGGCGTATCTGACAGGACTTCTTCACGACATCTGCAAGGAGATACCCAAGGAGGAGCAGCTCATAATGGCGAAAAAATCCACGCTGGACGTTTCGCCTGTGGAACTTGTGACCCCTCCGCTTTATCATGCCATAGCAGGAGCGTGGTACTCCGAGAACGTGCTGAACGTCCACGACGAGGACATTCTCAACGCGGTGCGGTACCATACTGTAGGCAGGGCCGGCATGAGCCGTCTGGAGGAAATTATTTACATTGCCGACCTTATCTCGGCGGACAGGAACTACAAGGACGTTAACAAAATGCGGAAATACGCCTACCAGAGCATTGAAAAAACCATGCTGGAGGCGCTGAGATTTTCCATTGCGGACGTGGTTGCGAAAGGCTCTATGCTTCCGCACCACACCATTGAGGCGTACAATCAATACATTTCGGAAAAGAAAAAAGAAAGGACGGAGATATGATGACGCAAGAGGAGCTTATAAAAGCGGCTGTGAAGATTCTTGACAGCAAAAAGGCGGAGGACATACGCGTAATAGGAATAGGCGACCTGACGATCATCGCGGACTACTTCATTATCGCGGACGGTACTTCCTCCACTCATACCAAATCTCTGGCGGACGAGCTTGAATTCCGCCTTAAAGAAATGGGCAGAGAGCCGAGGCAGGTACAGGGAAACAACGGTTCAAACTGGATCGTACTCGATTATTCGGACGTTGTGGTACACATTTTCTATAAGGAAACAAGGGATTTCTATAATCTGGAAAGACTTTGGAGCGACGGTCACGACGTTGACATAAAACAGTATTTGGAGTGATCTGAATGACTTTGTCGGAAAGCGCGGAAAAAGGCAGATCGGCTGCTTCTGCGGCAGCATTCTTCTGCGGGACAGGCGCAGTCCTGTCGCTGCTGACGCTTAATATACCGCTGGCAATTATCGGCTTCTGGGCGGCGAACGGCATAAAAAAAGGAAATTTTGCGTCGCGGAATATAGGCGTACTGCTTCGTATCGCGGACATACCATTTATGCTGATAATATGGTTTGCGGTGAAAACCGCGGGCGCGCCCGAGCTGCTGAATACTATTATTACTGCTGTGATGGCGGTCGCGGCGCTTATTGATATTATGACGCTTATTGTACTTATGAATAAAAATCTTAAACAGTACCTCCGTGAAATGAGCGGCACAGAGTCCGGCAAGGACGATTGAATAAAATTACGCAAAAAAATGCAAAGGAATGATTACAGTGGAAAAATACGACTATTCGTCCATTGAAAAAAAATGGCAGAACTACTGGGAGGAACACGGCACCTTCAAGGCGGAAACAGGTAGCAAAAAGCCTAAGTTCTACGCCCTTGTCGAGTTCCCCTACCCCTCGGGAGCGGGTATGCACGTTGGTCACATCAAGGCTTATTCGGGACTTGAAGTGGTCAGCCGCAAACGCCGTCTGGAGGGCTACAACGTTCTGTTCCCCATAGGCTTTGACGCATACGGTCTTCCCACCGAGAACACTGCGGTGAAAACAGGCGTACACCCCCGTCTGGTTACGGACAACAATATCGCAAAGTTTACAAATCAGCTTAAGCGCGTGGGATTTTCCTTTGACTGGTCAAGGGTAATCGACACCACAGATGAAAAGTACTACAAGTGGACGCAGTGGATATTCCTGAAAATGTTCGAGAACGGTCTTGTTTTCAGAGACAAAACGCTGGTAAACTACTGCCCCAGCTGTAAGGTAGTTCTTTCCAACGAAGATTCCCAGGGCGGCAAGTGCGACATCTGCCACAGCGATATCGTGCAGAAAACCAAGGAGGTTTGGTATCTCCGCATTACCGAGTACGCGGACAAGCTTTTGCAGGGTCTGGACGAGGTAAATTATCTGCCGAATATCCGTCTCCAGCAGGAGAACTGGATAGGCAAGTCCACAGGCGCGTTCGTGAACTTTACCGTCAAGGAGAACGGCGAACAGCTCCGCATTTACACCACACGTCCCGATACCCTTTACGGCGTAACGTTTATGGTAATCGCTCCCGAGCACCCTATTATTGAAAAGTACAGAGACAGCATTGCAAATATTGACGCTCTCGACGCCTATAAAGCCGAGTGCGCCAAGAAGAGCGAGTTCGAGCGTACACAGCTTGTCAAGGACAAAACAGGCGTGAAAATAGACGGTCTGACGGCTATAAATCCCGTTACCGAAAAGGAAGTTCCCATCTATATCTCCGACTACGTTATGATGGGCTACGGCACAGGCGCGATAATGGCTGTTCCCGCACATGATACACGTGACTACGAATTCGCCAAGAAATTCGGCATTGACATTATCCCCGTAATAAACGGCGGAGACATTGACAAGGAAGCCTACACAGGCGAGGGCGAGATGATTAATTCGGGCGTTCTCAACGGCATTTCCAACAAAAAGGACGCTATCGCAAAAATGCTGGATATCATTGCGGAAAAGGGCTGCGGCGAAAAGGGCGTTCAGTATAAGATGAAAGACTGGGCGTTCAACCGTCAGAGATACTGGGGCGAGCCAATCCCTATCGTGCATTGTCCCAAGTGCGGAATGGTAGCCGTTCCTTACGACGAGCTTCCTCTGAAGCTTCCTCCCGTGGAGAATTTCCAGCCGGGTACGGACGGTGAAAGTCCCCTTGCAAAAATAGACGAGTTCGTACACTGCAAATGTCCCAAGTGCGGCGGCGACGCAAAGCGTGAGACCGACACAATGCCTCAGTGGGCAGGTTCTTCATGGTACTTCCTCCGCTACTGCGACCCCGGCAACGATCAGGCTTTCGCTTCGCAGGAGGCGCTCAAATACTGGATGCCCGTTGACTGGTACAACGGCGGCATGGAGCACGTTACCCGCCATATGATCTATTCCAGATTCTGGCACAGATTTTTGTTTGACAAGGGAGAAGTTCCCTGCGACGAGCCTTACGCAAAGAGAACGGCTCAGGGACTTGTTCTCGGACCTGACGGCGAGAAGATGAGCAAATCCAAGGGCAACGTTGTTGACCCCAACGACGTTGTAGACCAGTACGGCGCGGACGTCCTCCGTGTTTATGTACTCTTTATGGGCGACTACGAGCAGGCCGCACCATGGAGCGAGACCAGCATGAAGGGCTGCAAACGTTTCCTTGACAGGGTCTGGGCTTTGCAGGAGAAGCTTATCGACGGCGATGAGTACCGTCCCGAAACGGTTTCTCTTATGCACAAGACCATTAAGAAAGTCACCGAGGATATCGAAGCGATGAAGTTCAACACTGCGATCGCGGCGATGATGAGCCTTATCAACGAGATCTATAGCATCGGCAGTATCAACAAAGCCGAGATGAAAACCTTGTTGACCTTGCTCAATCCGTTTGCTCCACATATTACCGAGGAAATGTACAGCGTGATATTCGGCGGCATACTGAACGAGCAGGAGTGGGTCAAGTACGACGAAAAGCTCTGCATTGACAGCACTATCGAGGTTGCGGTTCAGGTCAACGGCAAGATCAAGGCAAAGATAAATATTCCCGCGGAGGCTGAGCAGGACGAGGTTCTGGGACTTGCCAAGGCGGACGGCGCGGTCGCGGCGGCTATGGACGGAAAGACAATTGTAAAGGAAATTTACGTCAAGGGCAGACTGGTAAATATCGTGGTAAAATAAGCGGTTTATATAAGTTGTCCGAAAAACAAGCGGATTTTTTGTGTATATTTTTTTGAATTACGCTTGACAAACAGTATCGCTATAAGGTATAATAAAATAGTTCTATCTTGTATATGAGCCTCTGCCTTATGGCAAAGGGAGGGAATCAAATTGGCAGAAATTCGTGTTGGTAAAAACGAATCTTTGGATACCGCTCTCAAGCGCTTCAAGAGAAGCTGCGCAAAGGACGGCGTTATCGCGGAAGTTCGTAAAAGAGAACACTATGAGAAGCCTTCGGTAAAACGTAAGAAAAAGTCCGAAGCTGCTCGTAAGCGTAAGTATTAATCTTGATTAAAACGCTTAAAAAAGCGGGCGGCAATGCGCTGTCCGCTTTTAAATTTCCCGCCGCACGGTATTTTTTCCCGCATTTCGGAAAAAATATTCCCGTGTTTACGGAAAAAATGCGAAAAACACTTGCAATATTCAAAAAAATGTAGTAAAATATATGTAAGCTTTTTATGCGGTATTTTCCGCAAAAAAATTTTTAAGGATGGTTAAATTATGATTACAGCAGGCGATTTCAGAAACGGCGTTACCTTTGAAGAGGACGGCAACGTGCTTCAGGTTGTTGAGTTCCAGCACGTTAAACCCGGCAAGGGCGCAGCTTTCGTTAGAACCAAGATCAAGAATGTTATTACCGGCTCCGTTGTTGAAAAGAGCTACAACCCTTCGGCGAAGTTCCCTACAGCTTTCGTTGAGAGAAAGGATATGCAGTATTCTTACACAGACGGCGACCTGTACTATTTTATGGACCCCGAGACCTACGAGCAGGTTCCCATCAGCAATGCGGAGCTTTCCGACAACTTCAAGTTTGTCAAGGAAGAGATGATCTGCAAGGTTTGCTCCTACAAGGGCAAGGTTTTCGCTGTTGAGCCTCCCAACTTTGTTGATCTGGTAGTAAGCCAGACAGAGCCCGGCTTTGCCGGAAACACCGCTACAAACGCTACAAAGCCCGCTACTCTCGAAACGGGCGCGGAGGTAAGAGTACCCCTCTTTATCAACGAGGGCGAAACTATCAGGATCGACACAAGAACAGGCGAATACATGGAAAGAGCATAAGCGCAGGGAGCCCCTGTCGGCTGAGTCACCCCCATCGTTAAATATTTGTGGTATTTAACGATACTAAGCCCCCTCAATGGGGCGAGAAAAATGCTATTTGTCTGTACGGGTATGTTATCCGAATGAACAGTATATAAGAATAACAGCCGTAACAACGGCGTGCAAAAGGAGGATCATCTATGAAGCTTGGTGAAAAGGTCGCTTTCCTTAAAGGGCTTATCGAGGGTCTGGAGATCGACGATTCCTCAAAGGAGGGCAAGGTCATTCTGGCGATGGCCGATATTCTGGAAGAAATTGCCGTTACGGCTGAGGATTTGCAGGATCAGATCGACGAGGTCGTAGAGGTTGTTGACGCTATCGACGAGGACTTGGGTGAGGTCGAGCGCGATTTCTACGAGGTTGACGACGACTGCTGCTGCGGTGACGAGGACTTCGATGATTACGATGACGACGAGTGCGACTGCGGCTGCGCGGACGATGATGACGACGAGCTTTACGAGGTCGTATGTCCCAGCTGCGGAGATACTATCTGCCTTAACGAGGGTATGCTGGAAGAGGGTTCTATGACCTGTCCCGGCTGCGGCGAGCTTCTGGAATTCGACTTCGGCGACGAAGAGGAATAAGCCTCCGCAAAATCGAATAAATGCAATCTGTTTCAGGGCGAGGTGCAATTCCTCACCGGCGGTAAAAAATTGCCGATGCAGTTTTGAGTCCGCGAGCAGCGTTTAGAATACGCTGCCGATTCGGTGTAATTCCGAAACCGACGGTATAGTCCGGATGAAAGAAACAAACGCTGATGCCAAGTTTTGGTTTTATGCGCGCGAGTACGCCTGTGGAAGTTTTTTCACAGGCGTTTTCTGTTGCAGACTGCTTTATTAATATTTTATTAAAAGGTGGTTTTTGTTATGGAAAAATCTGTAACGCTCGAAAACAAAGGTCGATCCCGTATGGACACGAAAAAAATGGTGACCCTTGCGGTAATGACGGCTCTCGCCTACATGGCCATGCTTTTTTTCAGGATACCTGTAGTGCTGTTTCTGAAATATGAGCCAAAGGACGTGATAATCGCCATAGGCGGCTTTATGTACGGACCTCTCGCTTCTCTGCTGATGTCGGCGGTGGTGTCGTTGGTGGAAATGGTCACAACAAGCGATACGGGTCCAATAGGTGCGCTGATGAATTTTATCGGGACGTCGGCATTTGCGTGTACGGCTGCGCTTATTTACAAAAGGATACGCTCCATAAAGGGCGCGGTAATCGGTCTTGTATGCGGTACGGTTTTAATGACGCTTATAATGCTGGCTTGGAATTATCTGGTTACGCCTATCTACATGGGTACTCCCCGAGATGTGGTGGCAGGTATGCTGCTTCCTGCGTTTCTTCCGTTCAATCTGCTGAAAGGCGCGCTGAACAGCGGTATTGCAATGCTTATCTACAAGCCGCTGTCGAATATTATGCGAAAGGCGCATCTGCTCCCCGAAAGCTCCTCGTCGAACGCGGAAAGCGGCGGACGCATGAAAAAGTACGCATTTGTGTACGTTATCGCAGGATTTGTTATCGCGACCTGCGCGGCGGTAATTATTATCTGGAATTTGTAATATTTTTCTGGTACAAATCATTCGGCTTTGACTATTTGACAAACGGCTGTTTACCGTCATTAAATAGATTTGGAGGGAAACTACCGTGCTAAAGCTAATAAAACGCTGTCCCGAATATGTCAGCGGATACAGGGAGTACTGTCAGGAATCATACGACAACAATGTTATATACTTCCTGCCGACCAACCCGAAGCTGATCGACGACGAATGGTTTGACAGAACGAAAGATTGGTATGACAAAAAAGAGACAGAACAAATTCAGGGTCAGCCAATAAGCTTTCACTTCTGGGCTGTTGACGGCGAAAAATTTATAGGAGAATTTCAGCTGCGGACTGAATTTCCGCCTAAAGTAATGTCGGACATAGGCAGTATAGGATATGCGGTACGCGTATCCGAGCAGGGAAAGGGATACGGCACAGAGATATTGAAGCAGAGCCTGCTTATCACAAAGGAACACGGCATGGATAAAGTCCTTTTTACTATCAATGATAAAAACACTGTATCCGCTCATATCTGCGAAAAGCTTGGTGGGGAGTTAATGGATAAAATACCGTCCTACAACGACGCCGAGGGTCATCACATCATGCGCAGATATTGGATATATCTATAAAATTCAATACCCTGTCTCTCAAAAAAGTTATTTTATGGGACGCCGCAAGCCGTGTCCGAATCGGCATTTTTGGCGGGCAGAGTATAGAAAAATTCAATAAAATACCGCAAATATGCCTGAAGCCTTACGGCAAGTCTGAAAGCATTATGATAAAAACTGAATGACAAAAGTAATTTGTAAAAACCTGTTGACAAAACGGGAAAACAGTGGTATACTAAAATTACAATCAAATATGCCTTATCAAGAGCGGCTGAGGAACTGGTCCTGTGAAGCCCGGCAACCTAATTACAGTGATGTGAGAAAGGTGCTAAATCCTGCGGAGTTTTCCGAGAGATGAGGAATTTTTTGTAAAAATTTCGCAGCGCTTGGAGAAGTTCCAAACGCTGCTTTTGTTTTAAATGCAAATTTCAAGATGGAAAGGTGATTTTTATGTCCAAAATGCTGTTTACCTCCGAGTCCGTTACTGAGGGACATCCCGACAAAATATGTGATCAGATTTCCGACGCAATCCTCGACGCTATCCTCGCCAAAGACCCCATGGGACGCGTTGCCTGCGAGACCACCGTTACTACGGGCATGGCTATGTGCATGGGCGAAATTTCCACAAGCTGCTATGTGGATATCCCCAAGATCGTAAGACAGGTCATTATCGACATCGGATACGACCGCGCAAAATACGGCTTTGACGGTCACACCTGCGCCGTTATGCAGTCCATAGACGAGCAGTCCTCAGACATCGCAATGGGCGTTGACGAGGCTCTGGAACACAAGGAGGGCGAGGATTCCGACAAGTTCATGACCGGCGCGGGCGATCAGGGTATGATGTTCGGCTACGCCTGCAACGAGACCCCCGAGCTTATGCCGCTGCCTATCGCGCTTGCTCACAAGCTGGCAAAAAAGCTTACCGAAGTGCGTAAAACAGGCGCGCTCCCATATCTTCGTCCCGACGGAAAAACTCAGGTCACCGTCGAGTATGAGAACGGCAAGCCCGTAAAGGTTGAGACCGTGGTAGTTTCCTCTCAGCACGCGGCTGAGGTGTCGCTTGAAAAGATCCGCGCGGACATTATCGAAAAGGTCATCAAGCCCACCATTCCCGCAGAGCTTCTTGCAGACGATACCAAGTACTTCGTAAACCCCACAGGACGTTTCGTTATCGGCGGTCCTCAGGGCGACAGCGGTCTTACGGGACGTAAAATTATCGTTGATACATACGGCGGATACGCACGTCACGGCGGCGGAGCGTTCAGCGGAAAAGACCCCACAAAGGTTGACCGCAGCGCGGCATACGCGGCAAGATACGTTGCGAAAAACATTGTTGCGGCGGGACTTGCCGACAAGTGCGAGGTTCAGCTTGCATACGCGATAGGCGTTGCAAAGCCTGTTTCGATAATGGTGGACACCTTCGGTACAGGCAAGGTCTCCGACGATAAGCTTGCCGAGGCTGTGGACAAGGTATTCGATCTGCGTCCCGCGGCTATAATCGAAACTCTGGAGCTTCGCAAGCCCCAGTACCGCAAGCTTGCCGCCTACGGACACATGGGACGCGAGGAGCTTGGCGTTGCATGGGAGCGTACAGACCGTGCTGACGAGCTGAAAAAAGCAGTGCAGTAAAATTATTCCAAGAACGGCTATGCCTTAACGGGCTTGCCGTTCTTTTTTGCGGACATACATAAAAAAGCGCAGAGCGCAGTTCCGCCGATATGCGGTTCTGCGCTCTGCGTTTGTATTAGCTTCACAGAGTTTGCATTACTTATAAATAGCGCCGTAGTGCGCGCAGGCTCTGTAGTCCGCGCTCTCCTTGTCAGCTGTGCCGAAGCCCGTCCAGCTGTGGGGACGGTAAATTCTTTCCTCGCTGACATTGTGCATGGAAACAGGGATTCTCAGCATTGAAGCAAGCGTGATAAGGTCTGCGCCGATGTGTCCGTAAGTCAGAGAACCGTGGTTTGCGCCCCAGTTCGCCATAACGGAGTAAACGTCCGCAAACGCTCCCTTGCCGGTAAGCTCGGGGACGAACCATGTGGTAGGCCATGTCTTGTCGGTGCGCTCGTCAAGAGGCTTGTGTATCTCGTCGGGCAGAGTGACCGTGTAGCCCTCCGCAAGCTGTAAAACTGGTCCAACACCGTCAACAATATTTACACGAATCATTGTAACGGGCATTTCCGCCTGTGTCTTGAAGTGTGAGGAAAATCCGCCGCCTCTGAAATAGCCGAGATTTGCGGGACACCAGTCCGTTGCGCCAAGCATTGCGGAAATGTCCTCGTCGGTAACGTCCCACCACTGCTTCATAAGGTTTTCGCCCTTTTCGTTTTTGGCAAGACCAGTTGCGTCCACAGCCGCCGCGCCCGAATTTATCAGGTGAATAAATCCATTCTTAGCCCTGCCCTCGGGCTTTTTGCCTGTAACTCTTTCCACTGCTTCGGGACTCCAATATGTTCTCACGTCAGCAAATACGGAAGCCCTGCCTGTGAGCATATTTCCGAAAAGCATTGCCGTGCCGTTGAGACCATCGTTCTCCGTTGCAAGCAGAACAGGCTGTTTTTTTCCGTTCCAGTCGAATGTTGAGTTGAGGATACTCTCCGAAAAATCCGCATTGGGAAGCCAGTCCGTCCACATTCTCTGACCTTGGAAGCCGCCGAATATCGCGTTCCTGCCGCGGGACTCCTCGTGCCAGCCCATTTCCGCAAGCTTGGGGTTGCCCAGCATAATGTCGCGGATTATAATTATCATTTTTACGCAGAATTCCCACTGCTCCTCGTGAGACATAACGCTCTTGTTTCCGGGGTTTATTTCGGTGTTCACGTCCATGCCCTCGGGACAGTTTTTCTTAGTCCACGCAAGAGCCTTTTCGTACTCGTCGTGGTCGTAAATTTCCAGCTTAACGCGGCGGAGGATTTCCGTCATGTCAACCCATTCGGGACGTACTCCAAGATATTTCTGCATAAACAAGGCGTTGCAGTAAGAGCCGCCGATACCCATTGCGACCGCGCCGAGACCAACATAAGCCTTGTTCCTTATCTGTCCAACAGCGGCGGCACACCTTGCAAAGCGGAGAATTTTTTCCGCAACGTCCTCGGGAATGGAAGTGTCCGTCATGTCCTTAACGTCTCTGCCGTAAATGGCAAATGCGGGCAGACCGTTCTGCGCGTGAGCCGCCATAGCCGCCGCAAGATAAACCGCGCCTGGACGCTCCGTTCCATTAAATCCCCAAACAGCCTTTATTGTCAGCGGGTTCATGTCAATGGTCTCCGTGCCATAGCACCAGCAGGGCGTAACGGAAAGAGTTGCGCACACATTCTGAGTGCTGAAAAATTCCTCGGTCTTGTACGCTTCCGCGCCGCCGCCTATCGTGCAGGGGGCAATAACGCACTCCAAGGGTGTGCCGTCAGCATAGCGGCAGTTTTTCTCGATAAGCTCCTTTGCGGCTTTCGCCATGTTCATTGTCTGGACTTCGAGGGACTCCCTGATACCGAACTGACGACCGTCAATTACGGGTCTGATACCGATTTTTGGATTCATGATTATCTTCTCCTTTTTTAGAAATTTATATGTAAGGGGTATAGGCTGTTCGCCTTGCCCTCTTATTACCTTTTAAATTTTACAATGTTTATAATTAGCCGTATAATTAAACTTATTATCAGTGCGGAGATCACTGTTTTTAGAAACCATATGCCATAGATAGTAACAGCTATCGCTGTCCAACCTTGTTCTATTAAAACAAAACAAATCGCAAGCAGAAAAATAACAACCGTTATATAACCCCCCGAATTGTATAAATAAAATTTTAAATTCGCTAATTTCCCGTTTGTTTTCAATTATAACAGCTGAAATTATATATATAACTGTAAGAACGGCGGAGATTATTAAATTAGGCAAAAGCTGTAATTCAAACAAAAATGATATCAGCGAGGCAGCAATATTCAGCACAATAAAAATTATACTTAATATTATGCCGGCAGCTTTACTTAAATCGTCAGAATATCCCGAAATATTTTCAACTTTCTTTCCCTTAAAAAATTTTTTTAGATAAATATCCGAAAGTACCGAGACTTTTCTGTCCGATAAATCATACCGGATACAAACGGTTTTTTTAACATTTTTTTCGATAACCGTCATAATCCTCCGCAAACAGCTCCTGTCCGAATTTTCTTCGGGCGAGTCGCAACAGTCGGGGTAACAGTTTTTCACGTCCTCAACGGTATTGTAAAAATCCTTTTTATCCGCATTGTCGGAAATTACGCATAGGTATTTGTACATCAAATTCCCCCTTAGTTTTGAAATTCTCTGTACCTCTCATACGCTTCCTCCCAAGCCTCGGCATTGTCTGGCGCAAATGTTTTCACGCTGTCCGAAAAACCTATAATTTTCCTCGCTTCCGCCATGTCGGGAATTGCCCCCGCCGCAATAAGCTGAATGGCAACGTTTCCGTAAGCCGTGGCTTCGATAGGACCTGCCGTGACGGCGCAGCCGGTAGCGTTCGCCGTCATTTGGCACAGCAAGCCGTCCTTTGCCCCGCCGCCTATCAGATTTATTGTGCGGTAATTTTTTTCTGTGCAGATTTTTATTTCCTCAAAAGCCTGACGGTACTTTAACGCAAGGCTCTCGTAAATGCACCGCATGACCTCGCCCACGCTTTGGGGAACGTACTGTCCCGTCCTCTTGCAGAACTCCCGCACTCTTTCGGGAATGTCTCCCTCTGGGACGAATTCAGGCGCGTCGGGGTCGATAAAGCATTTGAAAGGTTCAGCCGCAAGAGCAAGCTTTTCAAGCTCGGCATAGGAAAGCTCTGTACCCTCACGCCTGAATTGGCGGCGTGATTCCTGAATAAGCCAAAGCCCGATTATGTTTTTCAGGAAAGTCGTTTTGCCGCCGTAGCCTGTTTCGTTGGTTATGTTCAAAGCTTCGGAAACAGGATTTATAAGCGGTTCGGAAAGCTCCGTGCCGAACAGAGACCATGTTCCGCAGGATATGAAAATAAAGTCTTCTTCCTCGGTGGGGACGGCGCATACAGCGCATTGTGTATCGTGACCGCAGACCGCAACAACGTTTGCGGCGGGAGCGTTCAGTTCCTTGCAGATGTCCTCCCTGAGACTGCCTATGGCCGTTCCCGACGGAACTATTTCCGTCAGCAGATTTTTCGGTAATTTCAGCATATCGAGAACTGTGTCCGACCACTTTTTGTTTACGGCGTTCATCATCTGCGTTGTGGAGGCGATGGAGACCTCCGTCTTTTTTTCGCCCGTCAGCATAAAGTTGAAAAGGTCGGGCATAAGAAGCATTGTCCGCGCATTTTTCAGCATATGGGGACGTTTGGTTTTCAGCGACAAAAGCTGAAAAACCGTGTTTATATCCATAAACTGATTGCCTGTTATCTTGTAAAAATGCTCCCTCGGAAACATTGTCAGAGCCTTGTCAACCATGCCAACGTTTCGCTCGTCACGGTAGTGAACAGGGGCTTCGATGATAGTGCCGTCCTCCCCTATCAGACCGAAATCCACGCCCCATGTGTCCACGCCGATACTGTCAAAACCACCCGCAAGAGCCGCTTTGGAAATGCCCTGCTTCACCTCGTAAAAAAGGCGGTAAATGTCCCAGTAAAGGGTGTTCCCGATTTTCACAGGGTTGTTTTCAAAACGGTGTATTTCCTCCAAGGTGATTTTTTCGCCGTCGAATTTTCCGAGCATGGCGCGTCCGCTTGACGCTCCGAAATCAAAGGCAAGAACGCGTTTTTCGGTACTCATTTAACCACGCCTTTCTTTAAGATAATGTTTGCGTAAATCGCTTCCTCGCCCGTGGCAACAACAGCGTATGCGGTTTTCGCCCGCTCGTAAAATGCGAAACGTTCTATCATTTCAATTTTGCAGTTTTCCGGCTCGTATTTGTTGATGATTTCTTTGTACTCGTCCCAGATCGTGGGGACAACAGGGTCGCCCGGCACGACCTCCATAAGCATAACGGGCTTGTCGGTGTAGGTGTCAAGCGGGAAAAGCTTCATTATCGCGTCCAGCAGTTCGGGTACGCCGTGACCGTCGCAGCGGACAACGCGCTGACCGATAGTCTCGGACGGGAAATTTCCGTCGGCAATAACAATTTCGTCGCCGTGACCCATTTCCATAAGAATTTTTACAAGCTCGGGGGATAAGATTTTCGGTATGTTTTTCAGCATTTTTCATTTCTCCTTTTAAAAATATTTTATTCATTGTCGTCAGTAACATCAGGCTCTTTGCCGCCGCTTACAGTGACCTTGACCGCCGAATACACCGCCGCTTTTTCAAATGCGGGCGGGTCTGTTGCGATAACTTTTCCATTCGGTACATCATCGGAATATTCGCTCACAAAGCCTACTGTAAAAGTACTTTCTTCAAGTATTACCTTTGCGTCCTCAAAATCAAGTCCGATAACATCAGCAACATCAACCATTCTCACGCCCCTGCTTACAATACAGCGTATTTCCGGAAGAGAAGAAACCATGCTGCGCGGTACAGGATCTTGCTGCATAATCGTACCTTTTGGATATTCGTAAGAATATTCTTCGTGTTGAACGATAAGTTCAAAATATTCACCATACGCCGATTGACATTCATCATAATCAAGTCCGACCAAATCAGGCACCCAAATAGGGTCTACAATAGTTTGAATTGCGGTAAACCAATTATTTACTGATATAAATGACATAACCGGCACAAGCAATGCAAAAACGACTGCGGCAATTTTAGTTTTTTTCATCTGCCTGCGTTTTTTCTTTTTTACAATTAATATTATCGCAAGCACCACAGCTGCAATAAGTGACCAGAACGCAAGTAAAGCAAATATTACCATTTGAATGCGTGCTTTTGCAATAGTTTCCATTATGCATTAATCCTCCAACGTAATTCTCCATATCATTCGGTGGTTTCGGTAACGTCAGGCTCTTTGCCGCCGCTTACAGTTACTTTAATTGCCGAACCATATTCCGCTTTTTCAAATTCGGGCGGGTCTGTTGCAATAACCTTTCCCTTTGGTACATCATCGGAATATTCGCTCACAAAGCCAACTACAAATTTGTCGTTGTCTCCAAGTATTGTCCTTGCATCCTCAAAATCAAGCCCGATAACATTGCTGACTGTAATCATTCTCACGCCTTTGCTTACCGTGCAGTGTACTGTTGATAAGCCAACCAAATATTCCGCACCCTCAACAGGTTTTTGGTCGATTATCGTTCCCTCGGGATATTCGGAGGAATATTCCATTATTTCAACGGTAAGTTCAAATTTATCGGAATAATTTTCTTTACATTCCTTATATGAAAGTCCTATTATATTAGGCATCTTTTCAACAGTCCCGAACCCGGGTGGGAGAGGCGGCGGAGGCGGTGGGCGTTTTATATAATCATATATTGCTTTAGAGGCGATAATTGTTACAATTATTGCAGAAATAACAGCGGCAATTTTAACTTTTTTCATTTGCTTGCGTTTTTCTTTTTTGGAAATTATCAGCCTGATAATGCACACAAGCATTACAATAACTGCGGCTAACGGAATTAAAACGCATAATATATCAAATGTGCCTATGTAAACTAAGGTAGCACACATTATGCACCATCTCCAAAATTATTTTAATCAACACTTAATAACCAACAGCGTAAAAATTATTGATTATTAACTGTTAATTATTATTTCTGCAAGGGACAAGCCTGTACCGGAATAAGCCCGTCCCCTGCAAAAGTATAACGTCAATTATTTGTCTCCGTAAGGATACTTCTTGTAGCCGGGGTGCTTGCCGGTCACCTTGTAATTCTCGCGCATAGAGCAGAGACGGTCAATATTTTCGCGGGAAATTTCCCTCTCACCGCCAAGCAGGTGCGCCGTAAGGGAAATCTTGGCAAAAAGCTCCAACGTTTCCATGCGGTAATAGGCGGTGAGCAGGTCTGCGCCCACGGTAAGCGCGCCGTGGTTCTGCAAAAGCATAACGTCGTGTTCCTTTAAATAAGGTGTGATAGCTTCGGGGACTTCATATGTAGACGGCGTTCCGTAGGGTGTAACGGGAACGCTTCCAACCGCAATTACCGCTTCGATCATGGTGTAGCCGTCCAGAGCCTTGTTTGCAACAGCGTAGCCCGTAGCCGTAGGCGGGTGAGCATGAACAACTCCTCCAACATCGGGACGCTCCTCATAGCAGCGCAGGTGCATTTTTATCTCCGAGGACGGTCTGTAGCCCTCGTTTGCTTCAAGAATTTCACCCTTGGCATTGATCTTCACGATCTTTTCGGGAGTGATAAAGCTCTTGCTTACGCCCGTGGGGGTGGCAAGGAAAGTGCCGTCTCCCAGCCTTACGGAAACGTTTCCGTCATTGGCGGCTACCCAGCCCAGCTGCCACATTTTATGACATACGTCGCACATTAAATCTTTGATTTCCTGTTCATTCATATTAAAAACTCCTTTTTATGGTTATAGTATGGTTATATTATACAATATTTTGATAAAAAAGTCCACAAAATTTTATATTTGCGTGAAAAAATAAGTTGCGGACTTTTAGTTATTCTGCACAAGTGCGCGCTGCCGCAGAAGTATGCCGTTAAATTCTTGACAAACTGCACAAAAGAGAGTATAATTAATGTGTATATTTTAAAATCTGAAAGGATGATCGCAAGTGGGATACACTTTAACGGAAAAAATTCTTAAAGCTCATCTTGCCGACGGCGAATTTGTCAAGGGCAAGGAAATCGGAATCCGTATCGACCAGACTCTTACGCAGGACGCAACAGGTACTATGGCGTACCTTGAATTTGAAGCTATGGGAGTTCCCAGAGTAAGAACGGAACGCTCCGTGGCATATATCGACCACAACACACTCCAGTCGGGCTTTGAAAACGCCGACGACCACCGCTTTATCGGTTCTGTTGCCAAAAAACACGGCATTTACTTCTCCCGTCCCGGAAACGGTATCTGCCATCAGGTTCACCTTGAACGCTTCGGCATTCCCGGCAAGACCCTTATCGGCTCGGACAGCCACACCCCAACAGGCGGCGGTCTGGGAATGATAGCCATAGGCGCGGGCGGTCTGGACGTTGCTGTTGCTATGGGCGGCGGCGCGTACTACATTACATACCCGAAGATCGTCAACGTTAAGCTGACGGGCAAACTTTCCCCCTGGGTTGCGGCTAAGGACGTTATTCTTGAAGTCCTCCGCAGAATGACCGTTAAGGGCGGCGTGGGCAAGGTTATCGAGTACACAGGCGAGGGCGTGAAAACTCTCAGCGTTCCCGAAAGAGCAACCATCACCAACATGGGCGCGGAGCTTGGCGCGACTACCTCCATCTTCCCCTCGGACGAGATCACAAAGCAGTTCCTCAAGGCTCAGAAACGCGAGGAGGTATGGACGGAGCTTTCCGCAGACCCCGACGCTGTATATGATGAAGTCATTGAGATAAATCTTTCGGAGCTTGCTCCCCTTGCGGCTTGTCCTCATTCTCCCGACAACATCAAGTCCGCCGACGAGTTAAAGGGTATGAAGATAGATCAGGTCTGCATCGGCTCATGTACCAACAGCTCTCTTATGGACATGATGAAGGTCGCCCACATTTTAAAGGGCAAGACCGTTCACCCCGACGTTTCCCTGTCTATCGCTCCCGGCTCGAAGCAGGTGCTGAATATGCTTGCTCAGAACGGCGCGCTGGCAATTATGATAGACGCGGGCGCAAGAATTCTCGAAAGCGCCTGCGGACCTTGTATCGGCATGGGACAGTCCCCCAACTCCAAGGGTATCTCCCTGCGTACCTTTAACAGAAACTTCGAGGGACGCAGCGGTACTAAGGACGGTCAGATTTATCTTGTATCCCCCGAAACTGCGGCGGCTTCGGCGGTTGCGGGCGTGTTCACAGACCCCTCCGCTATGGGCGATATGCCGAAATTTGAAATGCCAGAGGAATTCATCATCAACGACAATATGGTCGTACCTCCCGCTCCCGAAGCGGAGATGGACAAGGTTGAGATCCTCCGCGGACCCAACATCAAGCCTTTCCCCGTTACCGCGCCCCTTGCGGACAGCATTTCCGCGCCCTGCTCCCTTAAAGTGGGGGACAACATCACCACCGACCACATCATGCCCGCGGGAGCGAAAATTCTTCCGCTGCGTTCAAATATTCCTGCAATTTCCAAATTCTGCTTCACGGTATGCGACGAGGAATTCCCCGCACGCGCCGAGAGCATGGGCAAGAGCATTATCGTTGGCGGCGTAAACTACGGTCAGGGATCGTCCCGTGAGCACGCGGCTCTCGCGCCTCTGCACCTTGGCGTAAAAGCTGTTCTGGTAAAGAGCTTTGCGAGAATTCACCGCTCCAACCTGATAAACGCGGGTATCCTGCCGCTGACATTTGTCAACGAGGCGGACTATGATAAAATTTCACAGGGCGACGAGCTTGCTCTGGAAAACGTCCGCGCCGATATCGAAGCGGGCAAGACCGAGCTTACGGTTAAAAACAAGACAACGAGAGCGGATATTCCCGTACTGTGCGAGCTGACCGGCAGGACTAAGGATATTATCCTTGCGGGCGGTCTGCTTGATTACACAAGAGAAAGTCTGAAGTAATGGCCGAGATCGTACCAAAGCATACTTCCCGATGCGGACTGGACTGCGACGCCTGCGTAAACCGTGATGAATGCGGTTGTGTGGGCTGTCTCGACCTTGCGGAGGGAGATTGGGCTGGGGACTGCGACATCAAGAAATGCTGTGAGGATAAGCTTCTGGAGCATTGCGGTCTCTGTCCCGCGTTTCCCTGCGACCTGCTCAGGAACACCGCTTTCGATCCCGATGACGGCGACGACGGCGAGCGTCTTATAACGTTAAAGCGCTGGTCGGAGGAAGAACCAGCAGCCCGTCGGAAAGCAATAAGCCGTCCCCTGTGCGGCTTTGCGGTGGGTATTACGGCAGGGGCGGTGCTTGGAGCTTTCACGGGAAGCCTTGGGGCAATGATTTTCGCCTGCGCTCTGGTCGGTACGGCTGTGGGACTTATCGTAGATATTTCAGGAAAGAAGTGAACAGCTTGCCGAACAGGAACTCTCCCGATTTCAAGAGAAAGGCAAAAATGCTTACAAACGGTGCTGTAACGGTTACTGTTCTTAGCTTTCTGATTCTGACGGCAGGAATTGTTCTGAATGTAAAATTTCCCCGATATTACGATATGTCGGTCGTGCTGCTTACAGTTGGCAGCGTATCGCTGATAACATTCATGCCCTTGATGTGGGTATTTCGGTATATGTTCACACGTGACACACTGGAGGATCAGCTGGAAAAACTTAACAATCCCTCGGTTGAGTTTTACCGTGCGCAAAAAATGCCGAAAATGCGGTTCAATTTCAAGGAAGAAGCTGTCAGGGAGGCTTTCGGGAAAATTGCGAAAAGATACAAAATGACTATTTATTTTGACGTCCGGAATTATGAGATCATGCCTTTCGGTAATGACTGTTTGCCTAAAAAGGGATACAATATCAGATTTTATGATAAGCGCAGCAAATTTGTTACTGTGGATATTATTCAGGACGGCATAGCTTTTATCACACACAAAACAAGTGCAGAAAAAATTTTTCTGTTTATTGATGATTTTTTGCGCACAAACAATATAGAGCTTCACGACGGCGATATCTTTGCAAACGAAATATTTTTTGATGATCTTTCCGACAATGAGATTTTTGACATTATTGAAAAGATGATCTATGTTTTTTACAATGTAACGGATTTGACAATTGAGAAAACGGAAAAAGACCTTTACCGCAAATACTATACGGCATATGATTATGTTTTTTGCCTCGACGCGCCCGACTATTACGGCTACACCGAAACAACGGAAATAGGAAACTTTAAATTTATTCTGAATAAAGAAAACGGAGGAAACCAAAATGGCTGAAAAAATCAAAATGACCACTCCCCTTGTTGAAATGGACGGCGACGAGATGACCCGCATCATCTGGAAGATGATAAAGGATATTCTTATCAACCCCTACATCGACCTTAACACGGAATACTACGACCTTGGTCTGGTTCACAGAAACGAGACCGACGATCAGGTCACCATTGATTCCGCAAACGCTACCAAAAAGTACGGCGTTGCAGTTAAGTGCGCCACCATTACCCCCAACGCTCAGCGTGTTGAGGAGTACAAATTAAAGGAAATGTGGAAGTCACCCAACGGTACTATCCGCGCAATCCTTGACGGTACTGTTTTCAGAAAGCCTATTCTTGTAAACGGAATTACACCCTACATTCCCACATGGACTAAGCCTATCACTATCGCCCGTCACGCTTACGGCGACATCTACAAGAACACCGAGCTGAAAGCTCCTCAGGGCAGCAAGGCGGAAATCGTCATCACCGACAAGGACGGCAAGGAAACCCGCGCGCTTATCCACGATTTCAAAAATTCCGACGGTATCGTTCAGGGCGTTCACAACCTTGACAACTCCATCGGCAGCTTTGCAAGAGCCTGCTTTAACTACGCTCTGGACGCAAAGGAAGACCTTTGGTTTGCTTCAAAGGACACTATTTCCAAGACCTACGACCACCGCTTCAAGGACATTTTTGCGGAAATTTACGAAGCCGAATACAAATCCAAATTCGAGGCTGCGGGTATCGAGTATTTCTACACCCTTATCGACGACGTTGTTGCGCGCGTGATTCGCTCCGAGGGCGGCTTCATCTGGGCTTGCAAGAACTACGACGGTGACGTTATGTCCGATATGCTTGCGACGGCTTTCGGTTCGCTGGGACTTATGACCTCCGTTCTGGTATCCCCCGACGGCGTTTACGAGTACGAGGCTGCTCACGGAACGGTAACTCGTCACTACTATAACTACCTGAAAGGCGAAAAAACCTCCACAAACCCCATCGCTACCATCTTCGCATGGTCGGGCGCGCTCCGCAAGAGAGGCGAGCTGGATAACATTCCCGCGCTCTGCGATTATGCCGACAAGCTTGAAAAGGCTTCCGTTCAGACAATGGAGGACGGCATCATGGACAAGAACCTTGCGGCTATGAGCAAGCTTCCCGACAAAAAAGTCGTTGACACGGAAACGTTCCTTGTTGAGATCAATAACAGACTTGCAAAGCTTATGGGCTGATCCTGATTTTTAAAGGCTTTACGATTAAAAATAAGGATTACCGCAAAAGGGTGGTTTAAGATGTCAAAAAAAGGTATTTCTATTTCTGTGATAAAGCGGCTGCCGCGGTATTACAGATTTGTGGGGGAGCTTCTGAAGCAGGGCACGGTGAGGATATCCTCGGGCGAGCTTGCGGAAAAAATGTCCCTTACAGCCTCGCAGATACGTCAGGATCTGAACTGCTTCGGCGGCTTCGGACAGCAGGGCTACGGCTACAATTTGCAGGAGCTTCACGAGGAGATCGGAAAGATACTCGGCGTGGATAAAAGCTACAAGGCGGTGCTTATCGGCGCGGGAAATCTTGGCAGAGCCATTGCCACCCATATGAATTTCAAGGAGTACGGCTGCGATCTGGTGGGTATCTTCGACAGCGATCCCGCGAAGACGGGAAGTGCTGTGGCTGGACTTAAAGTAATGCCCGTATCGGAAACGGAACGCTTTTTCCAAGCCGAAAAGCCGCAGATCGCCATACTGTGCATACCCAAAACAGCCGCTCAGGAGCTTGCGGACAAGCTTGTCTCCCTCGGCATAACGGCTTTCTGGAATTTCAGCCACTATGATATAAAGATAACTCACAAGGACGTTGCGGTCGAAAACGTCCATCTGGGCGACAGCATAATGACCCTTGCCTACGCGCTTACTCATGCGGACGATGACAAAGCCGAAGAATAGAAAAAATCTCCCATACAAAAGCTGTATGGGAGAAATTTTTTATACTCTTGTAAATGTGCAGTCGCTGTAAATAATATGATCGCTGTCAGTGTAATCAAGTCCGCTGTAGCTCCATCTTTCACCGTCGGGACTGTATTCAATCCTGAGTCCAATAAATAATCCGCGCGCTGTAGGTATAACCTCATAGTCCGACGGTTCATTGCAGTGGTTAGACACTGAACGAAACCATTCATCATAGTTTGCATTATGAAACAACTCGTTGGTAGTGTTTGCCATTTCTGTTTCAAAGAATTCCCGCGCCTGCTTATCATTTTCGATGACAAGCTGTATCTTGCCGTCCTTTACCTCGTAATAACAGCTTTCGGTATTGCCGTCAAGGTAGAATTTTCCGTCGTTAAGCTTATGATCTTGATATCGCTCGTAATATTGATCGTAAACCGGTCCGTCGTTTACAAAAATATCCTCAAACCTGCTCCTGAAATCATTCGGCGCATTATCCGAATAGGACACGTTCTTCAGGTGCGTGAAATCATTGAAATACACTATCGGCAAATCGAACTCCACGGTAAATTCACTGCCGTCAGCCGTACTCATTGTCAGAACGGCGTGCTGCATGAAATAGCTGTGCATATCCAATATATCCTCATGGACATAGGTTATATCACCGTTCTCGCAGCCTATAAAATTGTAATCCGAAAGAAGCTCAATAGCCTTTTCAGAATATACGCAGTTTATGACCTCCTCTTTGGATATCCCCCAGTTTTCGTCTGTCTGAGCGGCATAGGAAATCTTTTCATCGGTCATGTAGTACCAGAACATATAGCTGCGTTCTTTTTTAAAGTTGCTGAAAATATTTTCCGGCTGTGATTTGGGGATAAGCGTCAGCATGGGAAAAGTCACGCTCATATCGCGGTAAAGGCTGCTGTCAGAGTCGTAGTCAATTCCCCACAGCTCGCAGCCGCCCAGCATCATAAGGCGCGAGCCGTCGTCATTTTCGCCGAAGTCAAAGTATATGTTCTGCATAGGCTCCATGTCCGTACCTCTGAGGCTTTCCTCGTCAAGATACAAGTACAGATTTCCGTTGCTGCATTTCCCGCCGCTCGGTTCCGCTTTCACCTTCTTTATGGGGTATTTCTTAAAGTACTCCTCCAGATCGGCGGCTAACATATCCTTTATCACCGCCAGCTCCTGAGCGTTGTAATCATATTGGTAATACAGCTCGACGGTATCGAGAGCGGCGCGGTATTCTCCCCTTTTGAGCATATTTCCGAATTTCTTCATATCACGTCCCGCGGAGAGACTTGAGAAACTCATGCCCTTGTTGTTGGTTTCCTCGTTGACATACAGACGAAATACCAGCGCAGACGGAATCATCACCGCCGCGCATATCAGCAGCGTACAAATCACCAGACGCGTGTAGTGTCTCCTCAGCTTTTTGAACGGATTTTCGGGGGACGGCTTTTCCTCCCCGATTTTTTCGGTTTCCACCGTGTCGGAGGTCATAGCCTCCAGCTTTTTGCGGCAGTCGGCACACTCGGCTGTGTGATGCTCGACCACTGTCTTAGTATCATCGGAGCATATTCCGTCCGCATAAAGCGGAAGCAGATCCTCTATAACCTTGCAGGTAACGATCATGTTTTCTCCTCCTCCAAAAGATTTTTCAGCTTTTCCTTGCCGCGGTAGAAAGTCACCCTTGCCCAGCCCTCGGACTTGCCGAAAATCTCTCCTATCTCGGCAAAATTCATATCGGTGTGCATACGCAGCAGTACTATCTCCCTGTACGGCTCGTCAAGGCGGTGAACGGTCTTGTAAAGCTCGCGGCAGTTTTCCCTGTCCAGCATATCCTTTTCCACGGGTATCTCCATGTCGTCAATGCTGACGCCGTGCCGACGCTTTTCCTTTTTCAGATGGGAAAAATACGCGTTTTTCGCGATCTGACAAAGCCAAGTCGTGACCTTGACCTTTCCGTCAAAGCGGTTCGCGGACTTTACCGCACGGAAAAATGTTTCCTGGGTAAGCTCTTCGGCAAGATCGGGATTCCCGCACAGCGCTGTAAGATACCGAAAAACCGTGTCCGCATATTTTTTGTAGGTCTCGTCAAGCTCCAAGCCGTTCACCTCCTTTCTGTATATTAAACTTTTTAAAGTGTGAAACGTTACACAAATTTCGGAAAAAAATAAAAAAGCGGCAGATAAAGGTATCAGGCACGAAAAAAGCTTAGCGGTTACATATACTGAATTCAGTTTGATTTTTAAATTTGACACTATTTTTTTTGCAGCGAAGCAGTACAATTTCAAAAGGACGCCGCTGATGCTGCACAGTATTTTTATGATATATCTTGTTTTTTTCACTATTATATGGTATAATATTCAAAAATGGATATGTACTTTTATTTATAGTAAACAGGAGGAATTTGGGTGCTGACAAAGGATATTGAAGAAAAATTAAACAGACTTAATGCTTTCAACGAAGAAATGATCATGGATAATGCTCCGCCGGAGCTTCATGTTCTGATAAACAAATATATATCCGATAAAAAAATGACTAAGGCTAACGTTATCCGAAAGCTGAATATCGACCGCAATTACGGTTATCTGATCCTCAACGGGACGCGCACGCCCACGCGGAACTGCCTGATACAGATTTCGATAATGCTTGGTCTGGACGTGGAGCAGATAGACTACCTGCTTCGTCTGGCAGGAAAAGCTCCTCTGTACGTCCGAAATGTCGTTGACGCAAAGGTTTTTTACGCGGTGAAGCATCGTATGGAGTATTTTGATGCGGTAGATTTTATCTGGGACGGCGCGCTGTGACAATAAATCGCCAACAATAAAAGACCTCTCCGAAACGTATAGGAGTAGGTCTTTTTCTTTTTTGCGGTATCATTACGACATGACGATAACAAATTCATCGGGGTAATATTTTATCTCAAACTCGGAGGGTGTTATCCCGTGTTTTTCTTCAAGATCGGAAAGAAATTGTCCGTCCAGCCTTTTGTACAGTCCTTCCGCTTCCAAAGGCATTACATAGCAGGAGGTTTTATCAGTCCCCTCGTTATAATTCTTTGCCGACTCTTCAAGGAGAAAATCATATGCGCTGTCGGGGTCTATATAAAAAGCGTTTTGTCCGTCCCGCTGAAGATAGTAGTTGCTTTCGGGCGAATTTGCCGCATATTCTTCATCGAAGATAAACGCATAGTCCTCATCGGGAACGTATCCGTATTTTCTTATGTAATCATCGTTTACAAGGAAAAAAGTGCGGAAGCGGCGGTGCTTGCCATTGTTCACTTCAAGCTCCGTAATGGCTGAGCTTATGGTCATGTCAGCGTAAAGATCCACGTTATACCATGTTCCGTCAAGCTTTATTCTGCACCATGCGCGTGGCTCTCCGTTGACTGTTCCCGAAACAACATAGCTTGGAAAATCCAATGCCTGCGCGGCATAGCAGAATGTCTGGGCACAGGCGATATCATCGGCGAGCCAGGCATCAAGAAAGCCGTATGCGGTGCTGTACGTGTACGGGTAAGAATCCCTTTCAACAAGTGTTGCGTAAAGAGACATTTTATCGTGGATCAGAGCAAAATTATCCGCTTGACTGACCTCAGGGTCGTAGGATGACGTCATTTCTATGAACAATTGATATTCCGTTGTAGAATCATCGACAGCATCGTATTGAGGCAGGATATCGGTAACATATTCATCAGGGTCACATACCGCATTATGGTTGTTATCAATATATCGGTATTTGATGCTGTTTACATAGCAAAGCTGCGGATTATCGAACCTAATTTTGTCGTATATTTTTTCCGTATATTCCTTACTATATTTACTGGCGGGGATATAGAAGTTTATCTCAGCTTTTTCCAGGTTGCTGTACATTATATCGAAAAGCTCTTTTTCGTCATCATCAAGAGTGTTGTAGAGCACCTTTGATTTATAGTCATGAATGGAAGGCGCGGAATACTGCGGTACATACCCCGTATCGGAGCCGCTTTCTTCGGCAGGCTGTGAGGACGAAGCTTCGGTATTTTCCGAAACGTCTGAGCCGTCGGCTCCCGGAGCATAAGCGCTTATGGCGTCATTGGGGTCGTCCCTGTTCAGGGAGAGCGGTATTATGACCGCTGCCGAAACAGCGACCAGCGCGCACGCCGCAATTATCACGGACTTATGCCTGCCGAAAAAGCTCTTGTTGTTCTGTTCCGCCGAAAAGCTTATGTTCTGCTTGTAAGTTTGCGAAGCTGTGTTTTTAGCTGATTTATTTTCGCCTGACTTCTTTGCGGAAACAGCTATAGGCTCGGGCTTTAATTCTATCTTGTTCAAGTCCGCCTGCATTTCGTGAGCGTTCCTGTATCTGTTTTCCGCTTTCATGCTTGTCGCTTTGGAAATAACAGCCCATAGACCGGGTTCTATCCCGAACTGATTTTCCCTGAAAGTATCGTCATTGTCAAAGCGTATCATGGGGTCCTCCGGAATATCACCCGTAAGCGCAAAATACAGCGTTGCGCCCAGCGAATAAATATCCGTCCATGGACCCTGATTTCCCTTTGAGTTATATTGCTCAATCGGAGCAAAGCCGTGCTTCAGGATAACCGAAAAGCTTTGTGAATATTCGGCAATTACCTGTCTTGCCGCTCCGAAATCTATCAGCTTAACGTCCCCGCTGCTGCAAAGGACTATATTGTCGGGCGAAATGTCCCTGTGCAGAACAGACGCGCCGTGCGCCTCCGCAAGAGCATTCGATACGCCGTTTGCAATATACAGAGCCTGAGGCGCGCTTATCACTCCGTGGTCGCGTATATATTCTTTAAGAGTGCAGCCATGCAGATACTCCATTGCAAGATACACCGTGTCGTTTTCGTGGAAAAATTCGTAGACCTCCACAATATTGGAGTTGCCGTTAAATTTTGAAATGAGCTGCGCTTCCTCGTAGAATTTTTCCGCGCCAAGCTCAAAGGTTTCTTTATTTCCCTCGGATGGAACGGACACAACGGTACTTCCCGCAGAGCGGTGAGCGATACTGTACGGAAAATATTCCTTTATGGCAACCTTTTTATTTGTTTTAGTATCGTAAGCAAGATATGTGATACCAAATCCGCCTTTGCCGATAATGCCGCCGACAATATACTTTTTGAAAAGAATACTTCCCGGCGCAAGCATTGTAGGATCGTATGCACTGTTTTCCGTGTCGTAGCCGCAGCAGGGACATTTAGATGATTCTGTTTTTTCAAAGCAGTTTTCGCAGACAGTCCTGCCGTTGATCCTTATCATTGTTTTACCTCTTTTTGTTTTATAATTATGCCGCCAAGTCAAACACGGGGACAGCGGCTGCATTTATTGAAAAGTATACCATAAAATATTGAGCTTTGTCAATCCATAAATGGAATATTCGTAAGAAGTAACAAAGTTGCCTTTTGTCATACAAATTTGTATACCAAAAGGCTTTTTTTATGTGATATAATGATTTTTGTAGCGACTTTTGTCGTACCACATTATGCCAAAAGCACTGAGAAAGGAAAATGCAAAATGAAAAAATTTTTAGCAATCATCGCAGCCGCAGCAATGGCTGCAGCAATGACGGCCTGCAACGGGGACAGTCAGCAGGTAAACGGAACTGCCGCAGAGGCGGAATCGGCGGTACACGATTATACATTTGTTGCAGCATCTGGAGATGAGCTGTCGGGTACCTATACCGGCGGCTGGGAAAACAATCTGCCCAACGGCGAAGGAAGCTTTGAAGACGCGGCAGGCAGTGAGAAGATAGTCGGAAGCTGGTCAAACGGTATGCCTAACGGACAATGCCGGTGGATAACCCAATATGATACATGTGTATACACATATAACGGAGAGTTATTTTTCGGAGTATATCAGGGAAAAGGAGAGCTCAGGTTAGATGATTTGAACGGCAATCCTATTTCAGTATATTCGGGTGACTGGAAAAACGGCTGCTACGACGGATACGGAGAATATACCACTTATTATACTGATGAAGATGCCGCAAAGCTTGGTTATTACTGTACTGTATATAAAGGAGATTTTTCAAACTTTCAAAAGAACGGCGAGGGAGAATTAACGAAGTACTTTACTGCTGAAAACACAAAGGCAGACTGCGTTGTATATACAGGACAAGTAAAAGACGGCAACTTTGTTGAGCCGTACAGATATGCGTTCTATAAAAACAATCAGATCGTTGAAGAGGGCAGAATAAGAGATGGCAGCTATGTAAGCGACAGCGACAAGGCGTTTAATGACGCTTTATACGACGGTATCAAGGGCATCGCCGGCGACGGCTTCTGGGGCGACGTGTTTGATATTGTTGCTCCCGAATTTTACGACAGAAACGCCGAGTAAGCAGGCCTCCTGTCAGAAAGGAAAATCGGACAATGAAAAAAAGGCTCGTATCATTTTTACTGGTATTTTTGTTATCTCTGACTGCCGCGGGAACAGGCGCTAACGGCGGTGTCAGAGTAGTTCCCTTTGCGGAGATAACGGCAAGCGCGGCGGTAAAAAATCTTCCTGTTATTGCTATAGACAATGACAGCTATGTTGCTTACACAACTGCTATAAAAGAAGTTGCAGGAACAAACAGCAAGCTTACGCCATATCTCTACAACTTCAATACGGTCATGTCTTCAGGATACGATTCTGACGGCAGACTCGTTGACATTGAAGCAAACTACGGCATTACTGCCTATATGGACGGACAGACTATCATGATAAAAGCCTACGATCATTCCAAAAAGCCTGCTTCTGTTAAGTCCGCAAGCATGAAAAATTTAGACAAGAATAACGGCAAAACTGAAACACTGAACGTTGACTACGAATACAAGTCAATAAAGACTTCGAATATTCTGAACGGTCTTTACCGCATAACCGTCAGCTTCACAGGTAAAAAAAACGCTTGGATATACGTCTATGTCAACGGTAAAGAAACATGGCTCTGCAATATGCAGCTCATGACGGCTGACAAGGCTAAGGAATACAAAGCTGAACGCACAAGCCTTGCAAAAGTTATAAAGAACGGCAAAGTAACGACTAAGAACAGCCTTGATACCGACGGTATTTACTATCCTTTTTATCCGTTCCCGGACGGCACTTTGAACAGCACATGGAGATGTGATACTCAGCGCTGGATAAACCTGTCCAACACTCTCGTTGAAGAGAACTGGTCTAAAGAACACAAGCTGTTCGTATTCTATGAATGGATAAACGAAAACATTGCATTTGATCACTACAGAGTTGATATACTTGATTATTCTCGTGCTCGCTATTATGGAGATTATTCAGGCAAATACAGCGTATACAACCTCAAAGCAGGAAATTGCTTTGATTTTGCTCACATTCTTCTCATCATGTGCCGTGCTCACGATATTCCTGCTATTACAATTGGTTCAACAAAATTAAATCATGTATGGAATGCCGTATATATAAACAATCATTGGATTGAAATTGATACAACCCAAACAAATAAATATGATGTCAATACCGTTGATACGACAAAACGTACAAAGAGTGATGTTTGCGAAGATTTTATTCCGTTCGGACCATCGAGATACTGCATTCACGGAGATGCTGCGCTCCCCTCTGATGCAAAGGCAAATCAGTGGCTTCAGACCGGATACGATGTTGGCTAAAAATTAAGGAGGTATAAACATGAAACTTTTAAAAACAACTGCTTTTATCCTTGCCGCTGCTGTCACGCTGACCACGCTGACGTCATGCCAGGGTAAATATTCAAACGCTTCCGTTACGCAGGTGACGGACAAAACCTATAGTGTGGACGGCGCTAAAGGTAAATATACAGGCGACTGGAAAGGCGACCGTCCCGAGGGCTACGGCGAGTTTATCATAAGCGACGACGAGTATTACAAGGGAGAATGGGTACACGGCGTACTGTACGGACAAGGCGAGATAAGAAAAATTTACGACGACGGAGTATGGAAGCACTATAAGGGCGAGTGCGCAAGTAATTTCCCGTCGGGCGACGGTCAGATGCTCATGGGCGTGGACGGCGACCCGTATCTCATTGAGGTGGACGGCGATTTCGGAGACGAAACCACTCTGATGTATTTCGCAACAGACGAAAAAGGCAAGCTTATCGAGCTTGGCGGCATATGCAACGGCGGGTTCGTAAATTATCTTGAAGATGGCGCGGACGTTCCGTGGATAAGCTATTCGGAGGACGAAAAAGATTATCAGGAAATGTTGGAGAGGGAGGCTGAGTCACAGGCGGAATATGACGAATTGTACTCGGCGCATCTGGAATCGCAATCAAACAGTAAATTTCCGAACAATGGCAAATATTTCGGGCAGACAGATGAAAACGGCATTCCCAACGGCTACGGCTACTATGAGACAAGCACAATATATAACGATATAGCGATCGGACCTGTGTTCCTCAGCAAACTCGGCAAATGGAAGGACGGGCATATCGAGGGATATTACACAGAGCGGCAAAGCTTTGACACAAGAAGCTACAGAGAGGACGGCTGCATACAGGACGGTCAGGGAGTTGGCGATTTTGTTTCCAGCGACTATCAGACCTTTACCGACGGTACAAACAAGGTCACTGTCGTTACAATGAATCTGGACGAGGTCAACAGCTATCAGCTTTGTGATGACGGAGCCTACAGAACAGGCTACAGAAGAACGGATTATTATTTTGACGACGGCAGCTACGGCTTTCAGGAGGTCAGATACCGCAAGGACAGCAACGCTTCGGGCTATATGACCTATCTGGGCGAGCCTTGCGTGCGCGAGGGCTCATACTGCAATTACGATAAAGACGGAAATGTTATCGACTACGGCATACCTGAAAATAACGGCACCACCGAGGGCTGGGAATCGCTTGCTCCAAACTATAAGGATTTGTGGGACACAGTGCTGATCATCGGCGGCATAATGCTGGGAGGCTATGCGGCATATAAGGTATATTCATGGGCAAGTGCCCCCATTTTCAGTGAGGATGCAGGAGTTACAAGAATGATCGAAAGCTCAAGAGAATACAGAATAAGATCAACGGAGGACTACTTTGAAAGCAATGCGAAGCGCGATGAACTTCTGGATCAGGCCCGCAGCAAACGGGAGCAGGCAGAGCGCGAATCCGGTTACAGGCGGAACGATCTTCTGAACGATGCTGAAAAGCTCGAACGCGAAGCAGAGTCCTATCACAGAGGTATTTTTAGTTAATCAAAACCTGCCGCAATAAAACCGGGCGTGCAAAACGGTACTATGCATGACTGTTTTAAGGGGAAACTCAACTCACAGTTTTAAATCCATGATATTCTGAAAAGCGGGAAGATATTATTATTAAAATTATCTAAAGACTAAACGGCTATGGAGAAATCCATAGCCGTTTAGTATGACGATATTTTGAAAAACTTCTATATCACTACTCACATAAAGGCTGAGCCTTTACCTCTGCCGCCCATTTTTTATTCAACCGCCGCAATTATCCGATCAGCGATTTCCTCCGCAGAACCGTCCCCGCTTACCGTGACAGAAGCGTTTTCGCCGTACACGGGAACTCTTCCGTCGTAAATGATCTCAAGCTCCTCTTTGGTGTTGTTCATAACGATAGGACGGTTTTTGTCCCCAGAAATGCGGGAATAGCAGGTCTCGAAAGGAACGTCGATATAAACCACAGTTCCCGCCGCAGAAGCGATCTCCGCGTTTTCCTTTTTCAGCATCGCTCCGCCGCCGCAGGCTATCACGCCGCTTTTTTCGGCAAGCTCACGTATCGCGTCCGTTTCCGCTTCACGGAAATACTTCTCGCCCTTTTCCGCGAATATCTTCGGTATTTCCATTCCCTCTTTTTCGGTAATGTATTCGTCCATATCGAAAAATCCGCAGTTCAGCTTCCGCGCCAGAAGCTTTCCCACAGTTGTTTTTCCGCAGCCCATAAAGCCGCACAAGTAAACAGTTTTCATAATTATAACATTTCCCAGACAGGGAAAATACGTCCTCCTTTTAAAAAATCTTTGATTTTTTAATTTATTTTCCCTCAACTTCGGAAAGATTGTCGGCGGTGTACTCCGTCATCTTGTTTCTTATTTCCTCTTCAAGGCAGGAGTAGAACATTGCAAACAGCACGTCCGCAAAGCCCAGCAGGAACATATTCTTGTTGGTAATTTCCGCCAGCTCAGGAACATAGGTGTAGATGTAAGTTTTGTACCAGTCCGCAGTAAAGGGCTGAAGCTTCTTGCCCTTTCTCACAAGGTACTTGGTTTCCAGAAACGTTTCCGCGATCATGTCCTTGTAGTTCTCCGCGCCCTTTTCCATTACCGCGTTGTAGAGACGGTAAAGCTGGTCGTCGGTCATATTTTCGTCGTTTATCTTAACGTTTTTCAGCGTAGGTATCCGAACCGCAAGCGAGTACACCATAAGCGCAAGAACGTGGTTGTACTCCTCGCTCTGCATTTCCGCGCAGGTACGGCTGTCGATGTGCAGACCCAGCCCCTGCAAACAGTCGGTGTCGGTGATATTGTTAAGCACCACCTTGAACGCGTCCTTGATGTTTATGTTGTAGAAATCGTCCTCGGCAATGGAGTAAATGTATTTCATGGCGTTGTAAAGGCTCACGCCGCCCTTGATTATGGTATCAGCCAGACCACTTATCGCCGCGGCTTCGTTTATGAAAAGCATTTTGCAGCTCCTTTCGGTTAATTGTTCGGACGGCTATTCCTCGTCCTTGTCCTTGAAAGCGTCCTCACGGCTTATGCGCTCCCACTTGGGCTTTTTTATCTCCACGGGCTTTTCCTTCTTTTTGGGGGACTCCCCGTCCTCACCATCGCCGCTTCCCGCCTGCATAGCGTCGAATACCGAATCGAAAGCCTGAGGCGTAAACGGCTTGACCTTAACGTTATCCGAGGACACCACCGTTCCCTCCACTTGAGGTACCTTAGGAGACTCGGAAACGACGTTTCTTGCGGAATTTTTCTCTATTTTCTCGGACAATTGCGCTATTTCCACAAATTCATCTTCGGAAATATTCTTTTCCTCGGCAGTTTCCGCGGGCGTTTCCGAACCGCTGCCCTCATTGCCCGATGCACCGCCAGAATTGCTCATATCAAAGGGCTTCTCAACAGGAGCGTGTACTGTCTTGTTCTTGCTTGCAAGCTTGACTTCCTTGGCAAGTCTGTCGGAATAATCGAGAAATTCCTCGTACTGCTTCAAGGTAGCCTCGCCTATCTTAAGGTTGCGCTTCATGTTGGACAGGTACTGCGACCATTCCTTGAACTCGTTTTCGTCAATACCCTTGTTCACCCGCTTGTACAAAGCGTTGTACAGCTTCTGAGCGCGTTTTTCCGTTTCCTTTGGAACGATAACAGGCTCGCGGACCTCGGGAGGCGGTATAACAACGGAGGAAACGGGCGATATTTCCGTAATATTTGCCGTTTCCGCATTTTCCGCAGAGGGATTTTCCCCGGACTTAGGCATATTTCCGCGCGCCTCCACGGTAATGCTTTCCACAAGCTCCTCGTACTGTCTGCGGCAGGTTTTTCCCGAACTGTTCACCCTGTCGCAGCGGGTGTTGTCGTCAAGAGCGGTGAAAAATCTTCCGCAGTTTTCGCATTTGCGCATATATATCTTATTTCGCACCATAAGCTCAAATTCAAGGTCGATCGCCGCTTTCAGGCTGTCGGGATAATAAAGCTCCGCAGGTGTCTCGCGGAAGGTCTCAAGAGCGAAATTCATTTCTATGTCATTCGGACGCTCCATTCCCTTAACGTAGGAATACGCCTCCATAGCAAGCTGATCGCGTATCTTTGAGCAGTCCCGCTTTTCCATTGCGGACAGGTCGCCGCCCTCGGCAAGCTCGTCGGAAAAACGGCGGTAAATGGACTTCGAGACCTTTCCCACAACAAAAGCCGCGTTTGGAAGCGTAGCGGGAGTACAGAGCTTTACCGACGGAAGCGCAGTTCCGGGACAGCCCAGCTCGTTTGCCGCGACAGAGACCGCAAGGTCAAAATATTCCTTCCTCGTACGGATCGTGTCGTCGCTGAGCTTTGCGCCGATAGTATCGGTGTCGAAGATAAAGTTCATTTTATTTTTTGCGTATTCCTGCAAGCGGACGATACTTGTCCAGCGGTTCATGGCGCGGTTCGCCTTGTATTCGGAAATACGCCTGAAAATAGCTTCCTCGTAGGGATTTTTCGGAGAAATGCACCTTGCCCACAGCTCCTCCAGACCGATCCTTTCGCTGTGGCAGATGTACTCCACAATGCAGTCGGTAACGATCTCGGAATAATCCGTGCCTATGCAGGCTTCAATGTAGGGGTGAGCGCGTCCGACCACCGTTTTTGCGCCCGAAACGATATTCTGAGGAAGTCTGCCCGTTTTGCGCGCGGTCTTGCCCGCCTCTATGCACTGTTCCCAGAAATAGGTAAAATCAAATTCGGTGAAGTGCAGAAGCGTTCTTGACAGCTCTATTTTGTAAAAATTGGTATTATCATAAACGGAAAATCTGACAATGCTGTTATCCATTTCTCCTAATTCCTCTCCGCGAAAATTCATGTACAATTAATTATACCACATTGGTTTGCAAATTTCAATTGATTTGACAAAAAAACTCGGAAATCGGCAAAATTTCCGAGTTCCGAGTTTTATTTCCGCAAATATTTCCCATTTCCGTTTATTTGCAAAATGCCGTCAAACCTTGTTGTTTACAGCGTTTGCGCTACATTTTATCCACACATCCTTTCGTCTTGCGCTGAGGCAGTCATAGCTGTAAAAAATTTCATCATAATCAAGCTTTGAGCCTAAGCTTACACCGGAGCGTGCGGGATCGTAAAACTTATCCGAGCCTACATAGATGTAAAATTCGCACCCCACAAGACGTCTTTCGATGTCCCTTACCACGTCCCCTATGCGTGAGTTTATCGCCTCCGCACCATCGCTGTCCGTTATGAGAATAACATCAAAGCCGTGCGGACAGTATGAACCGTCCCAGAACTGCTTGTCTGCGACCTCCTGCTCGGTAAGTGTGCCCACGGAATAGAGCACTATGCTCTCTGCCTCTGGAATGTCAACTCCCTCTTTCAGCCAATCCGACAATTCGTCTAGATAAAGCATATTCAGATAGCTGTCACTATACACCTCAAGACCGTCGTTTCCGCCCCACAAATTAACATCAAATTCTATTTGCGGATCGTCGGCGGGAGCGGCTTTCACGTCCATGCACAGCGACCATTCAAGCTTGTACAGAAAATAACTGCAAACAAATTCCCGGCCGTATTTTTCTTTCAGCAGCTCCTCCGCTTTATCCGTCATTGGGGTATCCGTTATCCATTCCCATTGGGGCTGACTGTCGGTTATCAGATAGTCCCCCACCATAAAGCAGTGCCGCATCTCGTCTCCCTCTATGGTCAGCGCGGTCGTTCCCGCGATCGCAGAGGCAAGCAGGGCAAGTACAGAACCTGTCATAAAACGCTCCTCTCAATATCATACGGTTTGGACTGCCGAAGCTTACGCCTCCCAACTGTTGAGGTAAGCCTCCTGCACGTCGGTAAGCTTGTCGATCTCCATACCCCAGTAACGGATCTTTCTCTCCGCAACCTCGCGGTCGATATACTTGGGAACGTCGATAATTTTCTCGGTAAGCTTGCCCCTGTTCTTGACAAGGTGCAGAGCGGACAGCGCCTGAATTGCAAAGCTCATGTCCATGATCTCGGCGGGGTGACCGTCTCCCGCGGCAAGATTTACCAGTCTGCCCTCGGCGATAACGTAAATCCAGTTTCCGTTTTTCAGCTTGTAGCCCTGAATATTGTTTCTGGCAACCTTTGTTTCCACCGCGATCTTTTTCAGCGTAGCAACGTCCACCTCAACATCGAAGTGTCCCGCGTTGCAGCAGATAGCGCCGTTCTTCATCACGTTAAAGCTTTCCTCGGTTATAACGTCGCGGCAGCCTGTAACCGTTACAAAGAAGTCGCCCACCTTAGCCGCCTCGGTCATTTTCATGACCTTGAAGCCGTCCATAACAGCCTCCATTGCCTTTATGGGGTCAATTTCGGTGACAATTACCTCCGCGCCAAGACCCTTTGCGCGCATTGCAACGCCCTTTCCGCACCAGCCGTAGCCCGCAACAACAACGTTTTTACCCGCAACGATAAGGTTTGTGGTACGGTTAATGCCGTCCCAGACGGACTGACCCGTGCCGTAGCGGTTGTCGAACAGGTGCTTGCAGTCCGCATTGTTTACCAGAACCATGGGGAACTGAAGCTTGTTCTCTTTAGCCATTGCGATAAGGCGGATAATGCCCGTGGTGGTCTCCTCGCAGCCGCCGATAACGTCCTTTATCTTTTCGGGGTACTCGTTGTGGATAAGGTTCACAAGGTCGCCGCCGTCGTCGATGATGATGTTGGGTCCCGCCTCGATAACCTTAGAGGTGTGGCGGTGGTACTCCTCGTCGGTGGCGTTGTACCAAGCGTAAACGTTCAGACCGCCGTGAACGAGAGCCGCCGCAACGTCGTCCTGAGTGGAAAGCGGGTTGCTGCCCGTGATGTACATTTCCGCGCCGCCCGCAGCAAGGACGCGGCACAGATACGCGGTTTTCGCTTCAAGGTGAACGGAAAGTGCTACCTTAACGCCCGCAAAAGGCTTTTCGGCTGCAAATTCCTCCTCGATACCGCGGAGCAGGGGCATATTATTTTTTACCCACTGTATTTTTGTCTCACCATTTTCCCATAAGTTTAAATCTCTGATCTCGCTTGACATAAAATTACCTCCCAATTATATTTGCAATTAATTATTTGTTTTCCGTATTTTCGGAAGATAGCAAAGCAGCTTCATCACGTTCTACCGTTTCTGTTATTGCCCGATTTATAAAACCGTTGAGGGTCTCGCCGCAGTCAGCAGCGTGTTTTTTTAACATATCCTTTTTCCCTTTTTTTACCGTTAATTCAATTCTGTCATAGTTTTCGGAGTTGAATTTTCTTTTGTAATCGGTAGATTTTGCTTTGTCGGGCATATTGACACCGCCTTTTATCTATTTTACCATATTTTTATAAATATATATACTGATAATACTGCACAAATAATCTAACGTAAGATTGTTCACTTCGCATATTGAAACATCTAACGTTAGATGTTATAATTAAACCAAACTTAAACCGAAAGGAAGATTTACCATGAGAAAAACTTAGCCGCTTAATCCTCCTGAACGCGGAAATCGCTGACAATTTCCTCCATTTGTCCGACCTCTTCGGAAACGGAACGGGCGATCTCGGCGCTTTCAACGGAGGTCTGCGCATTCTGGGCAACCACCTGAGATATCTGATCTATCTTGGTCTTAAGGGACGCTATCGCCTCCACTTGACGTCCTGTAAGCTCGTTGATTATGCCCGCGTGCTCCGCGCTTCTTTCGGAGTATTCGATAACCCCGTTCATACGGTCAGCGGTAAGCTCCGCAATTTTCATGCCGTTTCCAACTGCGGTAAGGGACGCCTTTATAAGCGCGG
This sequence comes from Ruminococcus sp., assembly GCA_014799785.1. Classification (GTDB taxonomy): domain Bacteria; phylum Bacillota; class Clostridia; order Oscillospirales; family Ruminococcaceae; genus RGIG8773. The sequence continues at coordinate 5,440 of JAAVHI010000051.1, read as the reverse complement.
ACGTGCTGTTTGCCGCCTCTGCGCTCTTTGTGGCAAGGTTTCTTACCTCGTCCGCAACAACGGCAAAGCCCTTTCCTGCCGCGCCTGCGCGCGCCGCCTCAACAGCCGCATTAAGGGCGAGAATATTGGTCTGGAACGCGATATCCTCGATAGTTTTGATAATGCTTTCGATCTTCTTGGACGAGTCGCTTATATCATTCATAGCGGTGAGCATATGCTGCATATCCTCGTTGTTTGCGCGTATCATTTCCGTGCTTTCGCCCGCCGCATCGGACACCTTTGCAGACTCGTCAAAGCTGTTCTGAGTTTCCGCGGAAATTCTTGTAATATCGTCCGCGATCTGAGCTATGGTACGCTCCTGCTCCTCGGCAGCGCTGCTGATACGCTCCGCAACATTGCTCATATGCGACGCGGATTCGTTTACCTTTTCGGAAATATCCGCAATTCTCTCCACGACCCTCTTCTGCTGAGAAACAAGTCTCCTGCTGCTTTCCACCTGCTCCTGCACCTTGGACACAAGGGTGGTCGCTTCATTGGCGGAGTGTTCGGATTCCTTTATATAGCCAAGGCTGCAATCCACAAGATAAATGATAACCGCGGCGCAGATGTTAAGTCCGAGCAGTCCCTTAATAATAAATTCAAGGTCCTGACCGCTGAAAAAGAAATCCTTGAAAATCATGCCTGTTATGCCTGCTAAATCTATGATAGCCCAATGTATGAAAAGGCTTTTTTTGCTGTAGTATATTGCCGCAATGGTCATTGAAGCCGCCATAAGGGGGAACATAGCGTGCAGCTCGTGCTTCATTGCCGACATTATGATGATTATAAGAAGCTGTGTCTGTGAAATTATTGTGCCCCTTAAAGTGGTCGAGGTATTCTTCAGAACGGTATAGGACGCCGCCGCCATGACAAATCCCGCGACCGCGATTATGATTCCCAGCGCTACCGTACCCGAAACCGCGTTGATCACTCCGAAAGCAATGCACACTGAAAATACGATAATAATATGTAACCTGACCATTTTCTCGGACGCGGGCTTCCGGGCAACTGCTTTGCTGAATATTGACATAAACGATTCCTCCAAAATTTTTTTGAACGCTGAAAATACGCTTGTAGGGGTATCGCCGTTTTAACAGTCATTCCGTTATATTCTATACTATTTTGTAAATTTTTTCAAATGATTTCACTTAAATGACAGGTTTTTCACTTAATTGACATGAGCAAATTAACTGCCGCTGTTTTCGCCGTCGGGTTCAACGTATTCAAGAATATCACCCGGCTGGCAGTCCAAATATTTACAAAGGGCTTCAATAGTTCTTGTGTCAATATGTCCGCCGTCATGTATTTTCTTCCATGTTGCCTGACCGATAATCTTATCCTTTTTTGTGACGGTATATGAAGATATGCCTTTTTCCTCAAATATTTTCAATAACTTTGAATAGCTTATCGGCACTATATATCCGCCCTTTCAATTTGTTACTTATGCTGTATCACAAAATAATGTCGCAATTTTTGGCGATATAGACTATTGACTATCGCTAATATTTGCGATATAATTAAATCACCTTAAAAACGAAAGGAAGATTTATCATGAAAAAGAATTTAGAAGAAATCAGGGAAGAACTGGAAACCGAAATCGATACTGCAAGAGCATTAGCCGAAATTATGGTACTTATTCACGCAGGCTCATACAGCTTTGAGAAAAACGAAATCACGTTTGAATCCGTTAAAAACGCATTTTTCCTGTTTTCGCAGATTTCCTTGGAACACGTCCGCAGCCTCGATATGATCGCAGACGGACTTATTGACATTTACAACGACCTCAAAACCAAGTAAGCCTCATGCCGTCAAATCTACAAATTCCGCTTCACAATAGTCCCCCAGCGCTTCGGGGTCAAGTATCACCTGCATACCCCTCGCTCCCGCGCTGACCGCAATCTCGTCAAACAGAACGGCGGTCTCGTCTATGTAGGCGGGGAACTTTTTCTTCATTCCCACAGGCGAACAGCCGCCGCGGATATAGCCTGTCACGCCCAGCAAGTCCTTAACGTGGAGCATTTCGCACTTTTTGTTCCCGCTGACCTTTGCCGCCTTTTTTAAGTCCAACTCCTCCGCAACGGGGATACAGCACACGAAATATCCCGATTTATCGCCTTTCAGCACAAGCGTCTTGAACACCTGTTCCGCGGGCTGACCCAGAACCTCCGCCGCGTGAACTCCAGACAGGTCGCTTTCGTCAACCTCGTATTCCGCGGTTTTAAAGGGTATCCCCGCCGCTTCAAGAAGCCGCATTGCGTTTGTTTTGTTCATATCAGATTATTCTCCATAATTTGCTTGAAACTGCTTATCCAGTCGGGGACATACTCGCCGCTCAATATCATACTTCCGTTGCGGTACTCTCCCACTTCGACAAATCCATTTTCGTTGTCGTAGAAATGCACCTCGTCGCAGTACGGAAGTATTCTTGCCAGATCGTCAAAACGCTTTTCAAAGCGGCGTATAACGTCCCTTTCGGGTATGTCGTGACCGCCCTTTCTGACCCTGTTTGCTATGCGCGCGGAGCTTTCCTCCGCGCTGCTTATTCCCACATAATACAGACGGATATAGTAATTCAATTCTTTTGCACGAACGATAGTACGAAAAGTTTTTCTGCCCGACAGCGTTGTTTCCTGCGTGAAATTCACGCCCTTTTTCAGGCAGTCGTCAATTACCGAGACAGCTGTTTTTCCGCCCTCAAGCTTGTTCCCGCCGAGCCTTGCGGTTATGCTGTCGGTATCCACGACTACTCCAAGATCGCTGTACGTCCCGCGCAGTACACCCGTAAGACTGCTTTTTCCCGCGCCGTTCACGCCGCCGATTATCGTGTATTTTTTCATATCGTTTCCTCTTTCAAGAGTGTTTCACGAAAGTATTACAATCCGTGGGGCGACTCCACCTTTTTGTCCGACTCCTGTATGGACACAAGGGTCATTTCATTTCCCCGCTTGGAGACCACGTACTCAACGTATTTGTCGGGGCTGGGCTCCTCGTCGGAGGTAAGCGTCAGCCACGACGGCGTAGGCGAAACATATCCAACCGTAAGGGTGTACCGCTCGCCGACGCGGTTTATCTCCTCGATGTAGGGCGAATATGTAAAATACTTTGGATTTGATGGTATGCGGTAGGATTTGATGGATTCGTCGTAATAGAACTGCACGTCCACACCAAGGATCGACTGGTGCTCAAAGATGAGACCTGTACCGAAAAGCTTTGTAGCGTGCTGCTCGATATCGAGCTCGGGAACGATTATCATATCGAAATCCGCATCGTATTTGGACTTGTCCTCATACAGGATAATATCCCATATTGCCGCAGTTATCATTGTTTCACTGCGGAGCTTTACCGTCTTGTTGAACGGCGCGGGGTCGCATATTACTATCGGATACACGAACCGCGCAAACTCGTTTTTCTGCTGGGTATTGTCCGCAAACGCTTTTACCGCGTCAATCGTGAAAAGCACTGTGGAATAAAGTCCGACGATCGCAAGCAGGGAAATAACTATTCCGAAAAGATAGTACAGCTTTCTCCGCAGTCCCTCGGGATTTGAAACGGGCTCGTCGGGAACTTCTATCTCCTCCGTAAACTCAGCCATATCCTCATGGCTTTCGTCAAGCGCCTCGTCAAACATACGCTTGATGTTTTCTATAGACTCCCTGTCCTGCTTTTTCTGCTCCTGTTTTCTTGCGTTCTTTTTAGCCGAAGCCTTGTCGTTCTCGTCCGCAGGAACAAGCCTTGGCGGCTTCTGCTCGTTTTTCGGAGTACGTTTTTTGTTCTTTTTCGCAGCCTTTCCGTTTTTCCCGGCGTAGCTGTCGTAGTCGAAAAAGTTCTTTTTATCGTTGCTCATTGCATTTTTCCTTTCACCGTATCTGTCCGCTGCCGTCGATAAGGTACTTTACCGAGGTAAGCTCCCGCAGTCCCATAGGGCCTCTTGCGTGAAGCTTCTGGGTGGATATGCCTATCTCCGCGCCGAAGCCGAACATACCGCCGTCCGTGAAGCGCGTGGAGGCGTTTACATACACCGCCGCCGCGTCTATCTCGTTTTTGAACTTCTCCGCGTTTGCAAGACTGTTCGTGACGATACATTCGCTGTGTCCCGTGGTGTATTTCGAGATGTGAGCGATAGCCTCGTCAATATCCTCAACAACCTTTACGGAGATGATGTAATCGCCGAATTCCGTAGCGTAATCCTCATCTGTCGCGGGAACAACGCAGTCCCCCAGAATTGCCGCAGTCTCGGAACAGCCGCGTATCTCCACATTATGCTCGTCCAGACGCGCCTTTACAAGAGGCAGAAGCTTATCGGCGATATTTTTATGCACAAGCAGGGACTCTATAGCGTTGCACACCGAGGGACGCTGGGTCTTGCCGTTGTCCACGATATTCACCGCCATGTCGAAGTCCGCGGATTCGTCGGCGTAAACGTGACAGTTTCCCACGCCCGTCTCGATAACGGGGACAGTTGCGTTGTCCTTGACCGCGCGGATAAGTCCCGCACCGCCGCGGGGAATAAGCACGTCAAGATAATCATTGCACTTCATAAGCTGAGCGGCAACATCGCGGGAGGTGTCCTCCACAAACTGCACTGCGTCCTTGGGCAGACCGCTTTTTTCAACGGCATCCCGCATAATATCGCAAAGGCATTTATTGGAATTGAAAGCCTCCTTGCCGCCGCGGAGAATGACCGTGTTTCCCGTTTTCAGACACAGCACAGCCGCGTCCACCGTAACATTGGGCCGTGACTCAAAGATTATTCCGATAGTGCCGAGGGGAACGCGAACCTTTGTTATCCTCATTCCGTTTGGGCGGAGCGAGCCGCTGTCCGCCGTGCCGATGGGGTCGTCAAGCTTTATGACGTCCGCAACGCCTACGGCTATGCCCTTTATCCTGTCGGGAGTAAGCTTGAGCCTGTCCTGAAGTGCGGCGGACATACCGTTTTTTTCGGCAGCCTCCATATCGAGCTTGTTTGCGTCGAGAATTTTATTTGTATTTTCCGTAAGAGCGGCTTCTATCGCCGCCAAAGCCTTGTTTTTCTGTTCGGTGGAGGCGCAGCGCATGGCTTTTTCCGAAGCCTTTGCCTTTGCGCCAAGTGTTTCGGCGTAATTCATAGAAATGGTTCCTTTCGGGTTATTCGGACATATTCTCCGAATAGTTGTTGTATCGGCAATATTTGCATATATAATAATTATACCATAAAGACGGCGGTTGTCAAGGTTTGCAAACAAAAGCGTGCGGTAAATTTTGATTTAACGTACTACGCACAAAGTAACAAATCTTTAGGCGGCAAAGCCGCCGACATCAGCTGGTCGAGCTGAGCCCAGCTCGCGAAGTCCAGAGGCGGAGCCTTTGGTCGCCGCCCGCAGGCGGCGAAACTCCCCTCCCCGCGCCCGCAGGCGCATATCGT
>JAAVHI010000050.1 GCA_014799785.1 Ruminococcus sp. | reverse complement strand
TGCGGGCGCGGGGAAAGGATTTCGCGCTCTGCGGAGCGCGACCAAAGGGCTCCGCCCTCTGGACTTCTGCGAGCTGGGCTCAGCTCGACCAGCTGATGTCGGCGGCTTCGCCGCCTAAGAACCCGCACGATGGTGCGTTAAATCAAAGTTTACCTTTGAAAATCCGTTCCCGTACAAATTTTCGCTTACCCCCTTGAAAAACAGACAATTTCGGTATATAATATACATATGCGATTTTTTGTGAAAGGAGGGCGGCTTAGTGTTCTATTGCTGCGGCATCACGGACAAGGGTTCTGTCCGCGAAAATAACGAGGACGCGTTCCTCATAAACCGTATTGTAATGTCCTCGGCGGAAATGGAAAGCAACGTCTCCGCGCCGATGATCGCTGCCGTTGCGGACGGCGTTGGCGGCGAGGCTTCGGGCGAGGTGGCTTCGCGTATGGCTCTGGAGCTGCTCTCGGGTCTTAAACCGTCGCCGAAGACCGACTACGAAAAGAAAATTTTGTCTGTGCATAATTCCCTCAAGCGATACGGAATAACTCACAATACCGAAAATATGCAGACCACCCTTTGCGCTCTCGCTGTTGACGACAAGGGCAACGCTGTGATGATAAATTCGGGCGACTCCAGAATGTACCGCTACCGCGGCGGGAAGATAAAACAGCTTTCCCGCGATCAGTCGCTGGTGCAGATGCTGTACGATCAGGGCATAATCACAGGCGAGGAGAAGCGTACCCACGCGAAAAAGAATGTGATTTTCCCCGTGCTGGGAAGCCTTTCCGACGACCCAAAGCCCCAGATAATGCCCGTTGAGGGCGGACTGCTTCACGGCGACGTGATTTTGATGTGCAGCGACGGTTTGTCGGACAGCCTTACAAACGGCGAGTTCGAGGATATACTTGCTCAGCCGAAAAGTCTGCCGAAAAGGCTTGCAGACATGGTAAAACGCGCTATAGAAAACGGCAGCCGCGATAATATCACGGCTGTGGCTGTAACTTGTTTTTCGGACAAATGATGATATGCTACCTTAAAAACAGATAGTAGATAAGTCCGTACAGCACCGATGCGGCTGTACCGTAAAGAATAACGGGTCCCGCGATGGCGAAAATTTTCGCTCCCACGCCGAGGACAAAGCCCTCCGCCTTGAACTCCAGAGCGGGAGACGCCACCGCGTTTGCAAAGCCCGTTATGGGTACGAGAGTTCCCGCGCCGCCGTGCTTGGCGATCTTTTCATACAAGCCAAGACCCGTCAGCAGGGCGCTGAGAAAAACAAGGGTAATGGACGTCCACGCGGCGGCTGTCTTGTCGTCGAAGCCTGCGCGTCCGTACAGGTCGGTAAGGCCCTGACCTATGCAGCAGATAATACCGCCGATAACAAAGGCTTTCGGTATGTCGATCCAGCTTTTGGAATTAGGCGATATTTTTTTCACAAGCGTATCGTACTGCTGTTTTGAAACATTCATAATAATTCCTCCGTTTTGCGTTTTGGTATTATTGTCCCGCAAAGCGGAAAAAATATTCCCGAAAGGACACGAAAGGACAGGTTTTATGCTTAAAAATATTTTAAAGGGCGAGGACTGCGCGTCCTGCAAGATATGCTGTATATTCGACAAATACGATATATGGGAGACCCCCGTTCTGGAGGACGGTCTGAAGGCTCAGGTCGAGGAACGCTTCCCCGACGTTTCCTTTGTGAAAAAGGGAGACGGCTGGATATTCCGCATGGATGAAGCCGAGGACGAGCTTTACTACTGTCCCATGCTCGACCACAAAACGGGCTGCCGTCTGGGCGACGACAAGCCTTTCGACTGCCGCATATGGCCCTACCGCGTTATGGATTTCGGCGGGAACAGGGTAATTTCAATGGCTTCAATATGTCCCACCATGTACGCAAAGCCGCTTGCGGAGCTTTGCGGGGAGTTAGAGAAAAACGGTCTGGCGGAGAAAATTTTCGCTTACGCGGATTCCCACCCCGATATCGTCAAGCCCTATGAAAGCGGGTATCCTATCCTGCTGGCGGAAAAGAGATCCTGACACAAAAAAACAGATACTGCCAAAACAGCAGTATCTGTTTTTATTTGTACAGTTTATACGCTTGCCCTTACCCCAACGGAACGGCTGCGCATTTCCTCCAGCAGAGAGTTTGATATTGCGCTTCTGCTGCGCTCGTTCGCAGAACTGCTCCTGTACGCCGCCATAAGCTCGTTCAGAACCGTACCGAAATCGGAGTGCATTGAAATACCGGATGAAAGTCTTCCGTTATAGCTTTTCTGCATAAACCTGAGATGGTCGAAAGTCACCTTTGTGTCCATCATATTTTCCCTGAGATCGTATCCTCCCGAACCGTTGGAGTAGTATCCGCCAACGCTGCTGAATATCTCGCCTATCCAATTGTTGACGTGTCCGCCTACTCCGCACATTTCCATTTCATTTGTCATTTTGTAAAAATCACGGAAGGTTATTTCTCCCATTGGGGGATATTTTTCCGTTATCATCTGACGGACTTCCTCGTCCGAGGCTTCCTCTCCGTACAAGGCTTCACGTCTTAACTGCCGAAGCTGTTCTGCTCTTTCAGAATAGTCCCCGCTCAGACCGCAGACGTTTGCGATCTCGGTCTCAAACTTTTCGCAAAGCTCTGTATAGGGGTCGTTCTGCATGGGAGCCGTATAGTTTATTGCCAGCGCGTCAAGGAAATTTCTGCCGTAGCAGTGCTGATATTTTTCATAGATCGCTCTGTACTTTTCCGCAGCGGTCATGCCCGTATAGTCTGCGCTTTTTGTAAGAGCAAGGTAATCATTTTGATTGGTAAAATCAAAGCAGGAGCTTTTATACCTCATGCCGTAGTTTACAGCGCGGTTCTGGGCGGCGATCATGGGGTCGCTCGGATCTCCCTGAACGCAGCTTGTATAGCCCTCGTTTCCGGTGTAGTATTCATAGTCGGGAATATTTATAACAGCAATATTCGACCTGTCAACATTTTGCGCGTTCCGCTCCATTCTTTTGCAGTATTCCTCGTAGGTCTCGCTGTGCATGCTTCCGTTGGGGTAAAAATCCTCGCTTCCCTCAACATAGGGTATGCTTGTTCTCTTTATGTATTCCGAAAGCTCCTCTCTGGAGGAAAACATTCCGCTTTCCAACACAAAATCCGCAAAGTCTATAACGGGAACATCGGTGTTTTTAAGGTCAAGACTGCTCATGAGACGAAAATTAGAATTTACTGCCTGTACGTTCATACTAATATACCTCCGTTTATTTGTTATCTTTATCTTCCGTCTTTTTCAGTACTGTTCTGACGACTCTGACGGTAAGATAGACCAGTCCTCCCAGCAAAGCGGCATTTAATATGGTACCAAAAAGTGTTATTCCTTCAATGTCAAAAAAATCGTAATTGGTCATAAACCGTCCCTCCAATAAAAACTTTAGTTACAGTAATTTTACCCCAGCCCGAAAGCATTGTCAACTAATGTTAAAAATTTCTCCGTTTTTCACAAAATCGGACATACTATATGTACATTCATAACAACCAAACGGGGGACAAACATTTTTTACCGTCAAAATGATAAAAAAATTTCCAAAAAGGTATTGCAAATTCGGGCAAAATAGGTTAAAATAGATATATGCGGTTGTCTTTTACAGATAACCTTAAATCCAAATTTCTTTTAGGAGGAATTCTATTATGGCAGTTAAAGTTGCAATCAATGGTTTCGGACGTATCGGTCGTCTCGCATTCCGCCAGATGTTCGGCGCGGATGGTTATGAGATCGTAGCTATCAACGATCTTACCAAGCCCTCCATGCTGGCTCAGCTTCTCAAGTACGACACCGCTCAGGGCGGCTACTGCGGAAGAATCGGCGAGAATCTCCACACAGTTTCCGCTGACGACGAGGCAGGTACTATCACAGTTGACGGCAAGACCCTGAAGATCTACGCTATGGCTAAGGCTAACGAGCTTCCTTGGGGCGAGCTTAACGTTGACGTTGTTCTGGAGTGCACAGGCTTCTACTGCTCCAAGGAGAAGTCCCAGGCTCATATCGACGCAGGCGCAAAGAAGGTTGTTATTTCCGCTCCCGCAGGCAACGACCTTAAGACTATCGTATTCTCCGTAAACGAGAACACACTTACAAAGGACGATACAATTATCTCCGCTGCATCCTGCACAACAAACTGCCTTGCTCCTATGGCTAAGGCTCTTAACGACTACGCTCCTATCCAGAGCGGTATCATGTCCACAATCCACGCTTACACAGGCGATCAGATGATCCTCGACGGTCCTCACAGAAAGGGCGACCTGAGAAGAGCAAGAGCAGGCGCTGCTAACATCGTTCCTAACTCTACTGGCGCTGCTAAGGCTATCGGTCTTGTTATCCCCGAGCTGAACGGCAAGCTCATCGGCTCCGCTCAGAGAGTTCCTGTTCCCACAGGCTCCACAACAATCCTTACTGCTGTTGTTAAGGGCAGCGACGTTACTAAGGACGGCATCAACGCTGCTATGAAGGCTGCTGCTTCCGAGTCCTACGGCTACAACGAGGAGCAGATCGTTTCCTCCGACGTTATCGGCATGAAGTACGGCTCGCTGTTTGACGCTACTCAGACAATGGTTGCTAAGATCGCTGACGACCTCTACGAGGTACAGGTTGTTTCCTGGTACGACAACGAGAACTCTTACACATCTCAGATGGTAAGAACTATCAAGTACTTTGCAGAGCTTTAATTTCCGATAAGGAAAACTTTACCCCCTGTCTTTCGGCAGGGGGTATTTTTATGCAATAACTTCAACTTTTATCTCTTTACCGAATTCTCGGCACTTTTCTATAACAAATCTTGTGCCGTTTGATCTGCCGTCCCAGAACGCAGGAACTATGTCCGCATTTTCGATTATGGTGATGTTGCGTTTCAGCGGCGCGTTTTTTCCGTACTTTTCGTATTCGGGCAGAAATTCCGTCAGCTTTATGTTATGGGCAATTGCATACTCCTTTGCACAGGTGTCTATGCCTTTTGCTCCGCCGGAAATTATTTCGGTGGCTTCGGGCGGAAGATATTTTTCCAAGTTGTCAATTGTAAGACCCCGAGAACCTATTACTGTAACTTTCATTGTTTATCACTCTTTTCGATAAGTTATATGGAACAAAATGTAGTTGCCGATTTGAATTTATAAGAACTATTCTTCCTATAATTATACTATAATACTTCCTACATGTCAAGTGAAATAAGAAGTATAATTCTTGTATAAAGCAAATAGGAGGAACTACAGTGCTTATTTTTGACGCCAGAGCTATTGGAAACAAGCTGCTTGCAATACGCAAAAGAAGCGGAATGACCCAAAGTGAGGTCGCAGAGGCGGCAGGTCTTTCCGACAGAACATATGCCGACATAGAGCGCGGTGATGTCAATACAAGAATAGAAACGATACTGAAAATCTGCGATGCTCTGCAAATAACTCCCGATGTTATTTTGACCGAAGAAAATCCAAGCTTTGCAGTTAAACAGAATGAACTGCTTAAACAGCTTGATGAGTGTACGGAAAAGCAAAAAGAAACTGCTCTTGAATTGTTGTCGGTTTATTTGAAATCGATAAAATAGTAAAACCGCCCGTCTTGTGACGAGCGGTTTTCAATTAACATAAAACCCCCGCTTCCCTGTAAGAAGCGGGGGTCGTCTTAACTAAATCAGTTAACGATAGTCTTTTCGGTTTCCTTATCAAAGATGTGAACGTGATTAGGATCAAGCGCAACCTTGATAGTATCCTGAGGACGTGCAGTCGAACGAGGATCAACACGAGCTGTGAGAGGAATACCCTCGCAGTTCAGGTACAGGAATGTCTCAGCACCCATCATTTCGGTGATCTCAACGTTAGCGTCGATCACGCCGGTCTTAGCAGCGGAGAGGTACATTTCCTCATCGTGAATGTTCTCGGGACGGATACCCATAACGATTTCCTTGTCAACATAGCTGTCAAGTACAGCCTCTTCAACCTTAGCCTCGGGAAGCTCAACATAGTACTTCTTGCCGCGGCTTGTCTTGGTGTCCTCGGAGCCGAATTCGATAGTGAACTTGCCTTCGATCTTTCTGAGAACAGCGTCAACAAAGTTCATCTGAGGAGAGCCCATGAAGCCTGCAACGAACTGGTTAACAGGGCTTGTATAGAGGTTCTGAGGAGAGTCAACCTGCTGAATGAAGCCGTCCTTCATAACAACGATACGGTCACCCATCGTCATAGCCTCGGTCTGGTCGTGAGTTACGTAGATGAATGTAGTACCCAGCTTCTGGTGGAGCTTGGAGATCTCGGTTCTCATCTGAGCACGGAGCTTAGCGTCCAGGTTGGAAAGAGGCTCGTCGAGGAGGAATACCTGAGGCTCACGAACGATTGCACGTCCGAGGGCAACACGCTGTCTCTGACCGCCGGAGAGAGCCTTCGGCTTTCTGCTGAGGAGGTGAGAGATATCGAGGATTCTTGCGGCTTCCTCAACCTTACGGTTGATCTCGTCCTTGGGTACCTTACGGAGTTTAAGACCGAACGCCATGTTGTCGTATACGGTCATATGAGGATACAGAGCGTAGTTCTGGAAAACCATCGCGATATCTCTGTCCTTAGGAGCAACATCATTTACGAGGCGGTCGCCGATATAGAGCTCGCCCTCGGAAATCTCCTCAAGACCTGCGATCATACGGAGAGTTGTGGACTTACCGCATCCTGAAGGACCAACAAGGATAACGAATTCCTTGTCTCTGATTTCAAGGTTTACGTCTGAAACGGCAACAACGCCGCCGGGGTATTTCTTATAAATGGATCTGAGTGATAAACTAGCCATTCTGTACGAACCTCCCAAAAATAGTCTTTGCCTACTTATTACATTAGGCTATGATAATATAATACCAAATTTTCTATACAAATTTCAAGTTATTTATTAACCAAACTTATAAAACCTTATTTATTTAGTTTGACGAAAAAATAACATCTTTTAAGCCTGCGCGGGCAAATCATTATGTTTTTGCATAAAACTTTTTGATTTCTTTGTGCAATTTATAGGATAAACGGCAGGAGAAAGATGACAGAATGCCGTGTCCTTCGGGCAAAAAGGTCTGCCAAAATTTTCATTGATTTTTTGTGCAAATAGAGAATAAAAAACGCAAAACGTTTTATGTTCCGACCTTAAGCCCTATAAGGTCAAGCTCCTCCGGAGTGATCTCCCTGCACTCGCCCTCGTTAAGGCTTTCGTCCAGAGCCAGACCGCCTATGCTTACCCGCTTAAGGTACACGACTTTGTTTCCTGCCGCCTCAGCCATACGCTTTATCTGGTGGTACTTCCCCTCCCGCAGGGTAATGTAAACCTCCTTGGGGTCTTCCGTTATCTCCAGCTTTGCGGGCAGACATTTTTCCATGCCGTCTATGACCATGCCCGAAGCAAACAGATCTGTATCTTCGGGGCGGGCAGGCCTTTCAAGCACCGCAAAATACCGCTTGTCAACGTGCTTTTTCGGCGAAAGCATATTATGTGCGAACTCTCCGTCGTCGGTGATAAGAACAAAGCCTACCGTATCCTTGTCAAGCCGTCCCGCGGGGAAAAGGTTTTTCCGTCTCATTTCCGCGGGAATAAGCTCCAGCACCGTGTCGGAAAGCCTGTCCCGCGTAGCGCACACAACGCCCGCAGGCTTGTTCAGCATGATATAGACGTGTTCGCGGTACGCAAAGGGTATCCCCTCTGAGCAAACGCTGTCCGCGGCGGTATTTATCTTCATGTCGTACAGCTTAGCCGTTTCGCCGTTCACCGTCACAAGGCGCTTTTTTATCAGCTCCTTGGCGTCGGCGCGGGAAATATTAAGCTGTCCCGAAAGAAATTTGTCAAGCCGCATAAGCTTTTCACCCATAAGCGTCCCTCCTGACCTTTGCCGAAGCCCGTCAAACAGGCAGGGGCGGAGCGGTAAAAATCAAACCGCCGCGCCCCGTATGTCCTGTAAAAATGTTTTCGGATCAGAAATCCACGTCCGAATCCGAAGCCTCATCGGCAGCCTCGGACGGCTCAGCGTCGAGACTGTTCAGCTCGTCCATATCGCCGATATCCGCACAGTCGTCGCAGTCGCAGTCGTCGCAGCCGTCGAAATAGATCTCATCGTCATCGTCGAAATCGTAATCGTACTGCTCGATCTCCTCGCGTTTTTTCATAGCGAAAACCGCCGCAGCCGCGCCCGCAGCCGCTGATGTCAGAGCAAGCATTACCGCTCCGAAACCCTTCATAGAAATCAACTCCTTAAATACTTATGTTATTTGCAAAAAGTTTACTTATAGGAATAGTATACCACATAATTTTAAAAATTACAATGGTTTTTAACGAAAATAATCAATTTTTGTTAAAGGCAAGACCGGTTAAATTTTAAGCATAAATTTTATTGTTTTCACGGCAAAGCAGAAGCCCTGTTTAAAAGCGTCGTTAAAAAGGTGAAAGCGGTAATCTCTGCCTGCAACGCGTATCACGTCAACGGTTTTTGCGTCGCTTATGTTTTCTTCGACAAGTTCAAAAAGTCTGTTCATTGCGCACTGTGTTTCGATACTTTCACAGCGGCAGAACTCGTCGCTGTCCAGAAGCGCGTCAAAGCTGAATTGGTTGTTATCCATAAAAAACTTCCTTTCAATTATCTTGACAAGAAAGTCTTTCCGATGTATAATGATTTCGGACGGACTTTCTTGTCCGGGTCGGATAACGCGAACTGTGTCTTTGTTAGGGAGCAGTTTGCGTTATTTTTTTATTTCGGCATATTGCTTTTCGATACCCTTGCGAACAACTTCAGATTTGCTCATTTTGGTATGCTGGCAAACTGTTTCCAATTCGTACTCCGTTTTGTCATCAATACGGATACGGAGGATTTTGTCCTTTGGATTATCGGTAAGCTTCGTGCCTTTTTTTATACCCAAAAATTCACCTCCTATTTTGTTTGTGGGCACAATTAAATTATAATGTAACCACAAACAAAAGTCAATATGTAAAAATATACAAAAAATCAACAATATTATTATGCATTATACTTTTGGGAATCAATCTAAATGCTGTAAATTTATTTGCGGTATCCTTACTTTACCGCGTTGGGGTACGAGGGACAACCCTACCGGGGGGAGGGGGAGGCGCTCTCGGAGATTTGGGGGACGCTGAGCCGCCCTCCCCCTCCCCCCTCACGGGTTTTCCCTCGCGCTCCTTTTCCCCTCGCCCCT
>JAAVHI010000049.1 GCA_014799785.1 Ruminococcus sp. | reverse complement strand
TTTACTTTGTCGCGCACCGTACAAAGGGGGAGCGGTCGTGTCCGCTCCCCCTCGAAATGCTGTCGCATTTCTCACCCCTTTCACCGTTTTGAACGATATGCGCCTGCGGGCGCGGGGAGGGAATTTCGCCCTCTGCGGAGGGCGACCAAAGGGCTCTGCCCTCTGGACTTCTGCGAGCTGGGCTCAGCTCGACCAGCTGATGTCGGCGGCTTCGCCGCCTAAGATTTGTTACATAGTGCGTAAAATTAAAATTTATACTTTTCTGCATTCTGATCGACGGAGCATTAATTCCTGCCGATAAAGATATGCATATTTTCTCCGTCGCGGACGATCTCCATCACCATGAGCCGTACTATGGAACGCTTTTCCCACACCGAAAGGATATCGGGAGAGACAAGACACTTTTTCAGGTCAGACAGCTCCTCCGCAAGAGCCGCCGCCCGCTCCGATTTTTCGGGCGTAAGACTTTCCTCCGCTTCGGCAGCTTCTTTTTTGGCTTCAAGCCTTTTTATTTCTCCGTCAAGCTCGGTTATGCGCGCGTTTACCTTTTGGACGAACGCTGCCCCCAAGTTTCCCTGAGACAGAGTATTTATAAGATTATCCGCCTCGTCGGAGCATTTCTTTATAGCGGCTTCAACCGCGTCGGCGGGACTTTCTCTTTCCGCGGCTTTAAGCTCCCGTTTCAGACGTTCAAGCCGCCTTATTATCCGCGGGCTTTCAGCGGCATATCCCGCAATGCTTTTGCAGACCAGAGCGTCAGCCTGTTTCCCGCCTAAATTGGAGCAGCCGCACAATCCCGTCCCCCCGCGCAGCTTGCTTTCGCATATGTAGTCGTAAAGACTGCCGTCGGGTCTTTTCGCGGAACGTGGCTTTGCAAACATACGGCTGCCGCAGTTTTCGCACCGTATCAGTCCCGAAAGCAGGGCGTAGCCGTTGTGCGTTTTTGCGGGCTTTTTTCCCGTGGGGATATTGTCCTCGATAATTTTTTGTACCGCTGCCCATTTCCGACCAGAAATATGTCCGCGGTGTTTTCCTATGGCGATTATCCATTTGTCAGCGGCGCGGCGGGGAGCGTTCTTTTTTTGGTAGTCCCGCTTATTGTAGGCAAGCAGTCCGAACTCGCCTGTGCAGTCCTTTTCCTCGAAGCACAGGTCGGCGTTCACTGAGGAAAAATACTCGAACGCGTCCCTGTCGGCGGTGCAGTATGCGGGATTGCGGAGTATTTCCTTTATCCCCGGCAGAGAAAAATACTTGCCGCTGCGGGACTTGATATTTTGGCTTATAAGATATTTGCTCACTCCCGAAATACTTTGCAGTTCAAGGAACTTGCCGAAGATAATGTCCACCGCCGCAAGCTCCTCCGTGTTTTCTTTAAGCTTGCAGGCGGTCTTTATCCTGCCGTCGATAATTATTTCCCGTACCTTTTCGGAGGAATATCCGAGGGGAGTATTCCCACCGAGCCAGCGTCCCGTTCGGGCAAGCATAAGCATATTGTCGCGCACCCGCTCCGCAATGGTTTCCCGTTCAAGCTGGGCAAATACCGAGGCAACGTACATCATGGCTTTTCCCATAGGCTTGGAGGTGTCAAATTCCTCCTTTATGCAAACAAAGGATATCCCCCTGCTGTTCAGCTCCTCGATAAGAGCGGAAAAGTCGCTGACGCTGCGGCTTATGCGGTCGAGCCTGTAGCACACCAGATAGTCGGGCCTATTTTTCCGCAGGTCGTCAAGCATCATGCGGAAACGGGGTCTGTCGGTATTTTTGGCGGAAAAGCCCTCGTCCTCGTAAACGGCAATATCCGCGTCTGACGCAGAGCCGCCCGAAAGCTTGGACAGGATATACTGCCTGCACATTTCGGCTTGGTTTTCCACGCTTTCGCCTTTTCCCGTAAAGACCGATTTTCTGCTGTAGATAAAATATTTCGGATATGTCACCGTTCGCGCCTCCGTTTCGTGATATATCAACTATATGTGCGCGGCGGCTGAAACAGTCCGCGGAAAAGCTTTTTGGGACTTTATCCGTGCTTGCCCTGCTTCGCGGGGAAATAATGGCGGAGAACGTATCTCCGCCTTTTTATTATTTATGCAGGGAGCTTTCCACCGCTTTGAAGCGGGGGTCGTCACGTATGCAGTCGTATCCGTCCCAAGCAAGCTTTTCAAGCAGCTCTTCGCGGTATGTGAACGTGAAATTTTTTATTGAATGTTTTCTGTTATACTCCAGCCTGTTTACCAACAGTGATGTATACGGCTTCTTATCTGGCAGGTCGTCGTCCGCCGCGGCAAATTTGGCAGCCTTTTCAAGACTGTCCAGAGCAAGCTCCCGATTGCCCGAAAGCACTGCCTTTACCGCAATGTGGCTGTATGCGTGGTACACATCATGGAAGTAATAATTATAGTCTCCCTTATCGAACACAATATCGTACAGCGCAATAGCCTTTTTCAGTATTTCGATCTGCCGCTCATGCGTCATTTTGGGATCGTTTTTCCCGTCCAGATCGGACAGATACCACAATGTCACATACATAGCATTAGCAAGATTAGTAACTACACCCTGAGCAAATTCCATAAGCTCGTCGCCTTTAAGAAAATCCATTCTTATCATTTCGCGGCTGCTCCACAAATTCGACAGCTTATCGGCAGCTTCTATCGCCTTGTCATGCTGTCCCGAACGTTCATAGAAATAGCAAAGGTTGTCCTGCATCCAACCGCGTATTTCGGGGTCGGTGCATTCCGCTAAAATTCTTTCGGCTATGGCTACTGCTTTCAGATTATTTCGGCGGTAGGGCTCGCCCTCTCTGTCCCAGTTGACAAAGGTCAGATTGCTTGCGTATTCCGCCAAAAGCCTGAAGTTGTTGGGAAAGCGTTTTACAGCTTCTTCAAGAATCTTCAGATTTTCCTCGATATTGCCCTTTATGGAATTTTCATGAACAGTATCGAGAATTTTGTCCGCCTCGGAGCTGTCCCGAATTTCTTTCATTCCCATAAGCTCGTCGGTGGTTATGCCGAAATACTCCGCAATTGTGGGCAGCAGCTCAATGTCGGGATAAGCCTCTCCCCGCTCCCACTTTGAGACCGCCTGAAAGGATACCCCAAGAATATCCGCAAGCTGCTCCTGCGTAAGCTCGCGAAGCTTTCTTTGCTTTTTAAGATTTTCTCCGATGTATAAGGTCATAAAAAAGTCCTCCTTTAAACATTTGCAGCGCTGCTATGGTTATAGTATAACTTAAAATCTGTTTTAAAGCAATAACTTAGATATTGAGAGCGGTTCAACCTGAGTTAGAATTTTTCCCGCCTTGTCTTTGCGGACTTTATCCGCGCTTCACTTGCTTCACAGGAAAATAATTAAAGCTAAAAGGCGGAGACAGTATCTCCGCCTTTTATTATTTTTGCAGTGAGCTTTCCACCGCTTTGAAACGTGGGTCGTCCCGTATTTTGTCGTATCTGCTGTCGGACATTTTCATCAAAAATTCTTCGCTGAACGTGTTGGTGAAATTCTTTCCCGTATTCGCAGCCTTATACTCCAACTTGTTTACAAGCAAGGAAACATACGGCTTTTTCTCGGGAAGCAAGTCTATATATTTTGCATATTCCGCTGCCTTTTCAATGCTGTCAAGAGCAAGACCGAAGTCCCCCGCTTTAATTGCCATTGCCGATATCTCACGGTGCAGAAAGGAAAGATCATAGGCATACACGTTATAGTCTCCCTTGTCAAACACAATATCGTATATTGCGATAGCTTTTCGGAGTATCTCAATTCTCTGCTCCCAGGTAAGTTCCGGATTGTTTTGCGCGTTTATATCCGCCATAGTCCGCAAACACAAAAACATGATATTGGTAAGCTGAAAAATGTTATTCTGTGTGAGCCTGACAAGATCCTCGCCTTTAAGAATATTCATCTTTATCAGCTCACTGCCTTGCCACATTGGGGGAAGCTTGTGTGCAGCTTCAAGAGCTTTGCTTGCCTCTCCTAAATTCTGATAGTAATTGCACAGCTCACCCTGCATTATGTTTCGTATTTCGGGGTCGGTACATTCCGCAAGAATTCTTTCCGCTATCTCCACGGCTTTCCTGTTATTCTGGCGGTACTCCTCGCTTTTATTGTCAATAGCGACAAAGGTAAGATTTAATGCATACAGCGAAAGCAATTTATAATTGTTGGGATGAACCTTTACCGCCTCTGCAAGAAGCTTAATATTTTCTTCAATAAGTCCCTTGGACCTATTGTCCTTTTCTTTATCAAGGATATTTTTCACGTCAGCCGCGTCCCGTACCTCGTTCATGCCAATAAGCTCGTCAACGGTTATGCCGAAGCAGTTAGCTATGGTCGGGAGCATTTCTATATCGGGATATCCCTCTCCCCGCTCCCACTTTGAGACCGACTGAAAGGACACTCCAAGAATATCCGCAAGCTGCTCCTGCGTAAGCTCCCGAAGCTTTCTTTGCTTTTTAAGATTTTCTCCGATGTATAAGGTCATAAAAAGTCCTCCTTAAAATTTAGGCATGTAACGATACAGAAGTATGTTACCCATGGGAGCATTTTACCATTATTGACAATGTATGCCTATAAGGGTAAAGGCTCAGCCTTTTAGGCAGCGCTGCTATGGTTATAGTATAGCGTAAAATTTGTTCCAAGGCAATAACCGCGATATTGAAAGCGGCTCTACGGAAAGTGGAATTTTTCCCGCCTTGACTTTTTTCGGATTTTTATTTATAATTATAGTACCAAATGAAAAATTTCGCGCCTCCCGATTGTATTTATTATAGAATAAATTTTAGAAGCGGAGGAACTAAATATGAAAAATTTTACGAATAAGCTTACAGCTGTCCTTGCGGCGGCAGTGATGACCGTCTCGGCGGCGGGAATTTCGGTGTCTGCTGATACCGAGACCGATACGCCGAAATACACAGGCTGGTCAAGTGATGAGAAAGGCTGGCAGTATTTGTCGGAGGGCGTTCCATACGCAAGCGACAGCCGCCTGATAAACGGTGTTTATTATCGTTTTTCTTTGAACGGATACTGTCTCGGCACCTGCACAGGCTGGTCGAAAACAGGCAAATGTTATTATCAGGACGGTCTGCCCCACACCGGATGGATCGGTGACGATGGTTCAAGGCAGTACTGTCTTGACGGCTATCCCGTTACGGGCGATTTCCAAATTGGTGACAGGATATACAGCTTTGACAAAAAGGGTATCTACACGGGAAAATCCTCTCCTGCTGTTCTGACAGCAAGCTGCGGCGAAAGTGTCTCTGCGGACGCGGAGAAAATTTCCATAACCGTAAAGTATAACGACGGAAACGATAATATTTCATACACTATTAGCGAGCCTGCTAAAATGGAACACTGGGAAAACGGCAAATGGAAAAGGTGCGGAAAGTCCTCTCAATATGCCTTGGACGGCATTGCCTACGAGCTTGGCGGACTTGGCGACTGCTCGGTAAATTCCACAAATATGGCATTTTATCCTCACAGATACATGGGCGGAGATATGTCTGAGGGGTACTATCGGGTAATTGTTCCCGTGAGCTACGGCGAAACTAAAAAAGACCTTTACGCAGTATTCAGAGCCGTGCCTCCTGTTGAGGTGAAAATGTCAGAGGAAATCTACATTGCCAATAACGCCAGAAATACTACTGTGGGTATAAATGTTGATATAAATTCCAAAAAGGATACTCTGAAAGCGGAAAAACTCTTAGACGGCATCAAGCTTGAAGTACAGCAAAAAACCGAATCTGGCTGGGAGACCTGTGAGGATTTCGGATACGCGGCAGGCTATCCCGACAAGGAAAACAAGCTTGAAATAAGCGGAGAATTTTTTCCAGGGACGGGATACACGGGATACTACAGAACTATACTGACCGTCGGCGGTAAAGAGTATACCGCGCCGTTCAGAATTGACAACATATGGGCGACACCTTGGCTTGACGAATACAGCCTGAAAAACGACGATATTACCGTAAGCTTTACCGTGCGAAACAAATTTGACAAGTCCGTGAAGATCGGCACAGACCTGATCAGTCTCTTTAAAAAAGAGAGCGGCGGGTGGAAAGATATGCAGGATACGGCGGGACGCTTTGACTGCATTGAAATTGACCCGTCCTATATTACTCTTGAATCGGGACATTTTACAGCGCTTAGCTTTGATCTTTCCGAATACTACGATACGTCAAAGCTTAAAGCGGGTGATTACGCAGTTCTTATCGACGGCGTTGGGTATGTAGAATTTAAGCTTACCGACAAAGAGGAAAAAGCCAGAGACTTCCCCTTTGCAAGCCTAAAAGCCGAGGATATCAAGGAAATACGTATCATTTCTTATGAGTGCGGAAGCGAGCATAAAATAACGGCTTCTTTTAAAAACGGCAGCTATTTTGAACGCTCTTTTGACTATCTGCGGCAGCTTAAATTCAAGAATGCCATTGAAAAATATTCGACCGACGCCGTGGGAGCCAGTCCTCTTGAAGTGATCGTACGCCTTAAAAACGGCAGGAAAAAAACCTTGTATTTCTACGAAAGCTGCGCGGTTCTCTACAACGGCGGCAAGACCTACATATGCAGCAAATATGTCTGCCCCGCGCTTTATGATTTTGTTATCGAAAACAACGACGTTGACAGAAAATATTACGGCTACAGAAACACGCCTTAAAATTCCAAAAAGGAGACCGTCATTATGGAAAAAATTAGTCTTTACGAACACAGAGTAAGCTACTACGAGACCGACCAGATGGGGATAGTCCACCACTCAAACTACATCAGGTGGTTTGAGGACGCGCGGGTGGACTTCCTTGAAAAGGTTGGCTTTTCCTACGACAAAATGGAGGAAATGGGCGTTATGATCGTGGTGCTGGGAGCGTCCTGCGACTATAAAGTATCCGCGCGCTTCGGGGATTGGATAGTTGTCATACCCAAAATTTCCGAGTTCAACGGCTTTAAGATGACGGTAACCTATCGGGTCTTTAGCAAGGAAACAGGCGCGCTGCTTGCCACGGGCGAGACAAGGCACTGCTTCACTGACCTTAACCTGAAGCCCGTCCGCACCAAAAAGGAGTACCCCGACGTGTACGAGCTTTTCCACGGCTACATTGATGTAAATATCGACGAGGAGGGCATATGGTCATGAATAAGTTTCCTGCCGATGACAAGCACGTCCGCGCTCTGGGACGGACTATAGTTCACAATTCCGCAAGATATCTCAGCTGGAGCTGTTCTGGTGTGGAGTTCGTTTTTAAAGGTACTCATCTTTCTGCCGAGCTGTGGACGGACTGGACCTTTGACGAACCTTGGAAAGAAATTTTCCAGCCGTGGGCGGCAGTCTTTGTGAACGGCGAACCTGAGCCGAGAAAGCGTTTTCCCGTGAAAGAGGGTACGAACAGCTACGTCCTGTACGAAAGCGATACGGACGAGGAGGTCACTATCCGATTTGCAAAGCTTTCCGAAGCGGCGTTCAGCAAAATGGGTATCGTCAGCTTTTCCGCGGACGGTGAGATACGTCCCGCCGAGCCGAAAGCCCGCCGCATGGAATTTATCGGGGACAGCATAACCTGCGGCTTCGGCATAGAAAGCAAGTCCACCGAGGACGGCTTCCGCACAGCCGAGGAAAATTCCGATATAACCTATGCCGCCTTGACCGCAAAGGCTTTCGGCGCGGACTTTAACCTTATTTCATGGAGCACCATAGGGGTGTGGTCCAGCGACACAAAGGACGATACCCGAAACGACAGCTGGATAATGCCAATGATATACGATGCAGCCGACGTGGGCATTGAGGGCGTTACAGACCGTACACCATGGGATTTCGGAAGCTTCGTTCCCGACGTTATTGTGGTAAATCTCGGTACGAATGACGCAAGCTACACAAAGGGTATCTCCGAACGGCAGGAGGAATTTTTCTCCGCATACAGGGATTTTATTGCGGACGTGCGGAAGAAAAATCCAAATTCATATATTGTCTGCGCATTGGGAATGATGGGCGCGGAGCTTTTCCCCGCGATAGAAAAGGCGGTATCGGACTTGTCCGACGGAAAAATTTTTGCGCTGGAGCTTGACGGTCAGCTTGAAGCCGACGGTACGGGCAGCGGAGGTCACCCCAATGCGGTCACTCACAAAAAAGCCGCTGAAAAGCTTATCGGGAAAATTTCGGAAATTACGGGTTGGTAAAAGCTTCACCTGTTTTAAAACAAATTTAAACAAGTCTTTTAAATATCTTTCGTAATGGTTTCACACAGTTTACACATTTGCGCGTTATTATATAACCGTAATCAAAAAACAAACCGTCCGAACAATACGGGGACGGCGTTGCTGAAAGGCGGTAGCATTTATGTACGAAGATAATAACTATACTTATACCTCAAATTATTCTCCCGAACCAGAGCCTAAGAAAAACGGCGGAGCTGCAAAGACTGCCGCTGTGATACTTGCAGCTGTACTGGCAGGCGGAGCGTCAGGCTTCGGCGGCGCATATATGGCGAACAGTATGTCCGCCGACAACAGCGTCCCTGCGGACAGCGTAAGCGCCTCCTACGACGATACGGAGGAATCCCGCGAAACTATCCAAACCGTTACGACCGCTCCCCAGAGCAATAACGGCGACGGCGACACCTCTCTGGGAAATCTCCTCAACATTGATTCCTCAAGCTCGGACAGCATTTCCGACGAGGAAGTGATCCGCAGAGCAACACCATCGGTCACCCTGATAACCTCGGTTTTCCCTCAGTCGGGAAAGGGTACGGGCACGGGTATCGTGCTTTCTTCCGACGGCTATATAATCACTAACTGGCACGTTATCGAAACTTCCTACGAAACGTACCAGAGCACCGGAGGCAATCCCTTTGACAATCCGTTCAGCTTTTTCGGCGGCGGATACGAGACCGTTACAAAAACCGAGAAAGCTTCCGAAGTCACAGTAACTCTGTCGGACGGTTCGGAGCATAAGGCAACGGTGGTTGGCAGCGATGAAAATACCGACCTTGCGCTGCTGAAGATCGACGCTGACGGACTTATCCCCGCAGTTCTCGGAAACAGCAACGACCTGAAGCTGGGCGAAAAGGCGCTTACTCTGGGCTACCCCCTCGGTCTTGGACTTTCCGCTTCAGGCGGTATGGTATCGGGTCTTGACAAGGAGATCAACTCCGAGCTTTCCAACGGCAAGACTGTCACCATGACCCTTATCCAGACGGACGCCTCCATTAATCCCGGCAACTCGGGCGGCCCTCTGCTCAACAGCAAGGGCGAGGTCATTGGCATAACATCCTCAAAAATTGCAAGCAGCAGCATTGAGGGTATCGGCTTTGCTATCCCCATCAGCGACGCGATACCTATCCTTGATTCGCTTATGACCAAAGGCTATGTTGCGACTCCGAAGCTTGGTATTTCGGGTACTACTATCAACTCGGCGGCAAAGCGGTACTACAATCTTCCCGTGAACGCGGGCGTGCTTGTGGCGTCTGTTGAGGAAGGCTCCTGCGCGGACATTGCGGGCATCGAAGAGGGCGACGTTATAATTGCCGCGGACGGTAAGGATATTGAAGATTTCGACGCTCTGGTTGCAGCTAAAAATTCCCACCAGCCTGGCGAAACAATGACGGTAACTCTTGCCAGAAGCGACGGAAATATCGACATTGAAATAATTCTCGACGAAGCGCCGAAAGACGAATAAGCTTGTTTTACTCCTTCTTTCTATAATATAGAAACGCCGTCCCGCGGTCATTAGCGCGGGACGGCGTTAGTCTTTTAAAAACGTATAAATTTTGATTTTACGCACTAACTAAAAAGAACTTTAGGCGGCGAAGCCGCCGACTAAAGCTGGTCGAGCTGAGCCCAGCTCGCAGAAGTCCAGAGGGCGGAGCCCTTTGGTCGCGCTCCGCAAAGCGCGAAATCCTCTCCCCGCGCCCGCAGGCGCATATCGTTCAAAACGGTGAAAGGGGTGAGGAATGGCGAGAGCCATTCCGAGGGGGAGCGGACACGACCGCTCCCCCTTGTTGCATTTCGCGGTATAGTAAACCTTGAAAACAGTCCCGTGGACT
>JAAVHI010000048.1 GCA_014799785.1 Ruminococcus sp. | reverse complement strand
GTTCAAAACGTCACACTGTGACGTTTTGAAGATGTAGTTAGTCTGAAACCGCTAAAAGGGGGAGCGGTCGTGTCCGCTCCCCCTCGAAATGCTTTCGCATTTCTCACCCCTTTCACCGTTTGGAACGATATGCGCCTGCGGGCACGGGAAAGGGATTTCGCGCTCTGCGGAGCGCGACCAAAGGGCTCTGCCCTCTGGACTTCTGCGAGCTGGGCTCAGCTCGACCAGCTTTAGTCGGCGGCTACGCCGCCTAAGATTTGTTACATGGTGCGTGAAATCATAATTTATCTCATATGTGCAAATAAAATCTATAATTCATTGACTTTGCGGAAAACTTGTAGTATAATTTAAAGGTAAGTCAAACAATACGATTCTTACTTCCAAAAGGAGATGTTACTTTGAAAACTGCTGTAACATATGAATTCGGCAAGGTTTTTCAGCATTTCGGTCACACTGAATTTTTCAAAATCTACGAAATTTCCGACGGAAAAATAATCGGAAGCGAGCTTATTTCCTCAAACGGAACAGGTCACGGCGCGCTTGCGGGACTCCTCAAGGAGCAGGGCGTAAACGCGCTTATCTGCGGAGGTATCGGAGACGGAGCAAAGAACGCTCTTGCCGAGGCGGGAATAGCCGTCTACGGGGGAGTAACAGGTGACGCGGACGAAGCCGCCGAGGCTTTTGCGGCGGGAAAGCTGTCCTATAACCCCGACGTTGCGTGCTCGCACCACTCCCACGGCGAGGGTCACTCCTGCGGAAGTCATGGGCATGAGGTTGGTCATGACTGTCATCATGGAAACTGCGGGTAAAATTCCCCGTAAAATATACTTTTGGTATACAGTGAAAGGAGTACTGCAATGAAAAAATCGCGAATTATCCCCATTCTGGGCGCGGCGGCATTATGTCTGCTGACCCTTTCTTCCTGCGGCGATAATGCTCAGGCTGACGCCGCCGAAACTACTGCTGCTGCGGAGGTACATGATATGAACACGGAAACAACTTACAAAGCTACTGCCGAGAACGTTAAGCTTCTCGGACGTACATACTTTAACGAGGACAAGCTCTACTGCGCGCTTTCCGGTTCCGGCGCGGAATTTACCTTTAACGGAACAAAATGTACCGTAAACGTAAACGGCGACTCCAACGCCATGAACGCTTCTGCGGCGGACAATCAGGCGCGTGTGGGAATTTATGTAAACGGTGAGCGCGTTATTGACGACATGGTTGACAATCTCCGCGAAAGCTACGACGTTTTCGAGAGCGATACCCCGCAGGACGTTACGGTTTCCATCGTTAAGCTGTCCGAATCGCCTATGTCCACAATTTCAATAGGCGACATAAAGGTAACGGGAAGCGTTATCAAGCCCACTCCCGACAAAGACCTGTTCATTGAGTTTATCGGCGACTCCATAACCTGCGGCTACGGCGCGGACGACCCCGTAAAGGAGCATAATTTCTCCACCAAGACCGAAGACGTTACCAAGGCATACGCTTACAAGACCGCTCAGGCTCTGGACGCGGATTACAGCATGGTATCGTTCAGCGGCTACGGAATTATTTCGGGCTACACAAACAACGACAAAAAGGTCTCCAACCAGACCGTACCTCAGTACTACACAAAGCTGGGCTTCTCCTGGTCTCCCAACGGAAGCTTTGTTCCCGCCAACATTGACTGGGACTTCAGCGGCCGTCAGCCCGACGTTGTTGTAATAAACCTCGGTACTAACGACGACAGCTACACAAAGTCCGAGACTGACCGTCAGGAGGAGTACGCTGCTGAGTACGTAAACTTTATCAAAACTATCCGTGAGAAAAATCCCGACGCTAAAATTCTCTGCACCCTCGGCGTAATGGGCGACAGGCTTTTTGAGTACGTTCAGAAGGCTGCCGACGACTACACCGCCGAAACGGGCGACAAGAACGTCTACACCATGAAGTTTGATGTACAGTTGCCCGACGACGGATATTCCGCGGACTGGCACCCGTCCATAACCACTCACGACAAGGCTGCCGCTAAGCTTTCCGAGGAGATCAAGAAGATCCTTGCGGAATAAATACGTGAACAACCGATCGCTAAAAGGAATTTAACGTTTATGACGGAAACCAAAATATACAGCCGAAACAGCACGTTCCAGAAGTTTGAGGTGCTCAAAACCAACAGGAACAAGCGGTATAAATACAACGAATTTCTTGTTGAGGGCGTCCGCAGTCTGAACGAGGCGGCAAAAAACAACTGGAAAATAAAATCCTTTATTTACGACAAAAACAACCTGTCGCGCTGGGCGTCCGAAATGATAGGCTCTGTGGAGACGGAGGTCAATTACTGCCTGACGGAAGAGCTTATGCGGGAGCTGAGCGAAAAGGAAGATTCCTCGGAGCTTATGGCGGTCATCGAAATGCGGGAGGACACTTTCGACAACATTTGTCTTTCGGAAAATCCGTTTATAGTTCTGTTTGACCGTCCCTCAAACAAGGGAAATCTCGGAACTATGATACGCTCCTGCAATGCTCTCGGCGCGGACGCGCTTATCATAACGGGTCATGCTGTCGATCTGTACGACCCGAACGTTGTTGTGTCGGCAATGGGTTCATTTTTCAATATGCACGTTGTCGGAGTTTCCGACAATACCGCGCTTTTCGGATTTGTTGATATGCTGAAAAAACGGTATCCCGATTTCACAATGGTGGGCACAACTGCTCACAACGAGCTGCCGCTGTATTCCGCCGACCTGACAAAGCCGCTTATGCTTATGATGGGAAACGAAACAATGGGACTCAACAAAGCGTTCAAAGATCGCTGTGATCTGCTCTGCACGATACCTATGGCGGAAAAGTCCTATGCGACATCTTTTAACGTAAGCTGCGCCGCTTCTGTCTTAATGTACGAGGTAACAAGACAGCGCACGACCACCTGAATACCATAAAAATTGGGGAACGTCTTTTAAAGGACGTTCCCCTTATTGTTTTGCTGTACGTTTTTCAATCGCGGAGTTTTCCGCGGGACGCTTACTTCTGCGCGGAAAGCTTCTCCGCCGAAGCAAGCTTAACGCTTACGCAGAAAATTTTCATTGCGGCTTCAAGCTCGTCGAGAGGAGGATAGGTGGGCGCAATTCTGATGTTCCTATCGAGAGGGTCTTTTCCGTAGGGGAAAGTCGCTCCCGCCGAGGTAAGTACAACTCCCGCCTCCGCACAGAGCTGAACAACTCTCTTGGCACAGCCCTCCAGAGTGTTTACGGAAATGAAATATCCGCCGTTGGGCTTGTTCCATTCCAGCACGCCAAGCTCCTTGATCTCCGAGTCAAGCATATTGAGCACAAGCTCGAACTTGGGAGCGATAATGCCGCGGTGCTTAGCCATATGCTCCATAATGCCGTCAACGTTTTTGAAGTACTTGACATGACGGAGCTGGTTGATCTTATCGTAGCTTATGCACTGAATGCCCATAAGCTTTGTGATTTGCTTAACGTTGTTTACCGAGCCTGCCATGATCGCAACGCCCGCGCCCGAAAATGATATCTTCGAGGTGGAGGCGAATATCAGCACCATGTCCTCCTTGCCTGTTTTCTTGCACTCGTCAAGGATATTGAGTATCTTATCGGGGGTATCGGTCAGGTGGTG
The DNA here is from genome assembly GCA_014799785.1 of Ruminococcus sp. Lineage (GTDB taxonomy): Bacteria > Bacillota > Clostridia > Oscillospirales > Ruminococcaceae > RGIG8773. Next base: position 12,807 of record JAAVHI010000048.1, on the reverse strand, counting down.
TACGCAGTAGGCGTTGTCCCAGAAAATACGGAAGTCAGCCGCCTTGGGAGAAAGGTTTGCAAAACGCTTTACCACTTCGTCGGAATAAGCGATACCGTCGGGATTTGAGTAGAGAGGCACGCACCAGATACCCTTTATCGCCTCGTCCTCAGAGACAAGCTTTTCGATCATGTCCATGTCGGGACCGTCGGAATGCATGGGAATATTTATCATCTCAATTCCGAAGCTTTCGCAGATAGCGAAGTGTCTGTCGTAGCCGGGAACGGGACAAAGGAACTTTACCTTATCGCATTTGCCCCAAGGCTTTTCGCTTCCGTAAACGCCGTGGGTCATAGCGCGGGAAACAGCGTCGTACATCATGGCAAGGCTGGAGTTTCCGCCTATAATAAGCTCCTCCTCCTTAACGCCAAGCAGGTCGCCGAAAAGCACCTTTGCGTCGTGTATACCCGTCAGGCAGCCATAGTTTCGGCAGTCTATGCCGTCGGCGGTAAGCATACTTGCCGCGTTGGTAAAAACGTCGAACATAGGCATAGCCAGATCGAGCTGTTCGGTACTGGGCTTTCCGCGGGACATATCCAGCTTCATTCCCTTTGCCTTGTAGTTCTCGTATTCCTTTTCGCATTCGCTTCTGAACGCGGAAAGCTCTTCTTTGCTCATTTCTGTAAGCAGCATATTGATCTTTCCTTTCGATAAAGAAAATTTTAAACAAAATATTACAAATAGTATAATTCGGCTGTCAATTTCCGTTGCGGAACACCGCGAGGAAAATACAATTGTATTTTGACGGCGTACACTTCCCTTTACAGCCCACATTATATGATACTACTTTTTTTCATTATTTGCAAGCTTTTTTTGCAATTCCTGCAAATAATCGCCCCTTTACACATATTTATCGGTCAGCCTGAAGCATTTCGGTGTGAATATTGCACATAAGCGTGAATCAGCAAAACATTGGACGCAAAGATGCGGCGCCTGAGAGTATATTTCACGAAAAACGGCAGAAAATATTTTCATGAAAGGAAGTATAAGCTTATGAGCAGATATGAAAATCTCGACAGCCTCCTGAGAGGCAGCGAGACGGCGAAGATATATTTCGCGTCCCTGCCCGATTATGTTCAGGGAGCTGTCATGAAAAGATCGGGCGATATCCGCACCGAGGACGAGCTTCACAGAGCTGCGGAAAAGGTAATGCACGAGTTTCAGTAGCGGCATATCCGCAGCCGCAGGCATAAAAACCCTCCATGCACTTCAGCATGGAGGGTTTTTGCGTCAAATTAATAATCCAGATCGTTGATTTCCTCTTCAAGACGGTTATTGCTTTCCATAAGCGCAGCAGCCACCTCGCTCAGGTTCTGGATAATTCCCGTAACCTCGCTTACGCTTGTGTTGATAAGCTGCGAGCTTTCGTTCAGCGCGTCAACGGCGGTCTCGGTGCTGACAACATTTTCCTGCGTAGCGGCAACCTCGTTCATAATGGCATTGGAAGCGTCCTTGATACCGTTGATGTTGGAAATGATCTCCACGGTATGCTCCTCAGCCTCTTTAAGTGTCTCGGCCGATTTTATCGCGAGATTACGTACCTCGCTTGCAACTACCGCAAAGCCTCTGCCGTTCTGACCCGCTCTTGCAGCTTCGATTGAAGCGTTGATAGCAAGGATATTGGTCTGATCGGAAATAGACTTGATCTGCGCCAGTATCTTGTTGTACTCGTCTATGCTCACGCCTATACTCGAAATAGAACCAACTATGCCGTCCGCCATGGAATGGATATCCGTCATCTCGGTGTTCAGCTTGCTCATATCGCTCATGATGTTTTCGTTCTGAGCGGAGTTGTTTGAGGCGTGCGTCGATATCGGCAGAACCTTTTCGCCGAGATTTACAAGCATTTCATTGATCTGCGCAACAGCACTCTGAAGCTCGCTGTGCTCTCTTTCGATATCAGCATGCATTGCCTTGAGCTGAGTTCTCTCAAAGTGAATGCAGTTCGTCGGGCTGTTGTTTCCGGCGAAGATAGTCATAGCCATGCTGCGGCAGTTCTTGAAGCCGCAGGCGTGACAGTCGATATGCTTATCCTGCTCGGTGATCTTGCCCATGCTTTTGTATACCTGCTCCAGCTCTTCCTCCGTAGGCAGAGTGGTCTGGCATCTGTCAACGTATTCTCTGAGGAAGTCCTCAAGAATAAGACTTTTAAATATCTTTCTGTGGAATCTGTCCTTTTTGCTTCTTCCGGTTGACCACTGTCTGGCGTTTTTCATGATATCGTAAGCGGTAAACTCGTTAAAGTCTTCCTTTGCGCCCGCTCCGGAGTTACAGCCGAATTCGCAGGAAAGAACGTCGTAAACGGCAGGACGGGAGGATTTGTTGGCGTCGAGGTAGAAATCAAAGTCCTCATATACCTTATTTACGCCCTCCGAAGTGGTAACGGGAAGATCGGGATCGTAAGCGTGCAGACATTCCTTAAGTCCTCCCGGGATAGGGTAGAAAGCTCCGTCGAAGCCGCGCGTTGCCGACCATTCAAATTCGCTTCGTCCTATCGGAAGGATAACGCCTTTCTTTTTCATATATTCCGAAAGACGCTTGAACGTAACGTTAAAGCTGATAACGTTTGTATTTTTGAATTCATCGCCCTTGGCAAGACAAGGAGTAAGGCCGACAAGAATATCATCGCTGTGAAGATATCTTTTTATGTAAATCGCGCAGCACATCAGAGGCGACTGAACGGGCGACAGATGCTCCAGCATTTCGGGCTTATGCTTTTCGGCATAGTTTACGATAGCCGCGCAGGGCTGGGAGATTATTTTTGCGTCGGGGTGGCGGTTAAGGTACTGGATATGCATATACGTACAGATATCCGCACCGAAAGAGCCGTCGTAGATCTCATGAGCGCCGTTATCCTTGAGCCATTTCAGAACGTGTCTCCACTTGCCGTCCATAGCGGATTTGATCGCAGGAGCAACGATAAAGGAAACATTATGAGTTTTCATAAGATCAAGCACGATCTCAAGATCGTCGTCATAATATCTTGCGCCGTGCCGGCAGCCCTTGACGCACTCGCCGCACTGAATGCACTCGTCAGTGTTGATATGAACCACTTTTCCGTCATACCGATTTGCGTTCGGGATCGGACATGTTCTTATGCAGGCGTTGCAGCCAATGCACTTGTCTTCAATAACGTGTACCATAGTTCAATTCCTTCCAATCAATAACTTAATATTACTTAATAATCACTTAATATTAAAAATATTATACCATATTCAAGAAAAAATGTCAACGGGTTTTATTATTTTTCGACCTTATCACAGTAAATAATACCAAGACCGACAGTACTCATATAACATCTGCCGTAAACGTTCATATCGCCGCTTACGAAAACTCCGTTGCCCGTGCCGCCGAACTGGTGGGCGTCGTCGTTTACTCTGACCCATGTTTCTCCCTGATCCTCGGACATATAGAGACCGGGCTTATCAGCGTCCATGGGAGTACCCCAAACGTAGATAACAAGGGGATCGCCGTCGTTTTTGGCTTTGCCGAGACCCACTGCCTCGCAGTACTTGATATTAGGCACCATTTCCGCGGTCTTGCCGTAGTCCGTTGAAACCAGCAGTCCCGCGCCGTTTGCGATGTAGAATGTACCCTCGTTGTGGGGATCGACGCAAAGTCTGCGGAAGCTTGGAGATACCTGACTGTTTCTGGTAAAGGTCTTTCCGCCGTCGGAGCTTACCGCGATAGAGCTTGCGCTGCCGCAGTACATATAGTCAGCGTTGTTTGGATCGCCTATCAGGTAATTGTCCTGTCCAGCGATACCCTCGACTGTGTTCCATGTCTCGCCCCAGTTGTCCGTCCAGTATGCTTTAACAGCGTTTGAGGGACTCCATACAAGCACGCTTCCGTCAGCGTTCAGAGCTACCTTTCCTCTGTAGAAGGTCTTTCCCGATTCGGGAGAATTGGTGATATTTTTCCATGTTTTTCCGCCGTCGGTGGTATAGGTCAGCAGCATTTCGCTGTCGCTTCCGCCTACCTTTGCCCACAGGTCTCTGTTCTGAGCCGCAATTGTTATGCTTGTGGCAGAGCCTATCGCGCCCTTATGGCGTTCTGCGGGAGTATAGATATCCTCGTGAATGTATCCGTCATAGTCGCCAACCGCAGTGATAAGGGGGTAGCCCTCCATGGTTACAATGTCCTCGGGAACCGTTTCCTCAATACCGAGGGAATCAAAATAGAACTTGGGAGTTTCGTCCCAGATATTGTCACAGGAGAAAATTCCGTTGCCGGAGTTCACCATTATCCTGCTTGTATTAAACGGGTCGAGAGCAAGGCTGCTGCACCAGTGGATAGCACAGCCCTCCACCCAAGGCATACCGTTGGTATCCATTTCCATGCTTTCAAGGACGTTGTGCCAGTTCTTGCCGCCGTCTGTGGAGGTGTAGAACACGTCTCCGAACGCGCCGTTAGACTGGGCTTTCCACTGTCCCGACGTAACGGCGATAAGCCTGTTGTCGTCATTTGGGTCTATGAGAATGTCACCGAAAGAGTCCGCGGTGGGGGAAATGACCTCGGCGGAACCGTCCGTGCCGTATCTGTAGATCATGCCCAGCGCGCAGTTCCAAGGGCCCTCGTTGTTGATATAGCAGACGTAGAGATTTCCCTGACTGTCAAGCTTCATGCGCTGAACCATGTGGTCGGTAATGCTGTTTTCAAGCTTTGACCAGCTTGCGCCTCCGTCCTCGGAAACGAACAGGTTGCCCGCATCGTCGCCCTTTGCTGAAACGGAAGCGTAGATCTTCTGAGTAACGTCGTCCTTAGCGGAGGAGGGGTCGAACAGGATAGAGTTTATACCGTTTCCGTTTGAGGTTGACGTAACGGGAAAGCTTGAAACCGTTTCCCAGTTGTAGCCGCCGTCGGTGCTTTTTATCATGCCGCCTGTGCGTCCGCCGGCAAAAATGATATTTCCGTTATTGGGGTCAACGGCAATTCTCTCACCGTTTCCGCGTCCCATGCCGTTTCCGTGTACCTTTATCTTATCGGTAACGTCAACGATCTTCATGGTTTTTCCGTAGTCCTCGGAAATGCCGATTGCTGTTTTGCCGTTGCTGAAATATTCAGTACCCATAAGCAGGTAGACCTTGTTGGGAGACTGCGGGTCGTATGCAAGACCGTCAACACCCAGCAGACCTCTGTCGTCGGCAGTTACCCAGTAGTTCATGGACGCCCATTTTCCGTCAGTTTCGGGTGTGCGGTAATATGCTCCGCCAACGTCCGTTCTGGTGTACCAGACGCCCTCCTCGGGAGTGGAAAATACACCCGTGATAAATCCGCCTCCGCCGACAGCGACCTGACCGTACGTCCAGTCGGAATTGATAAAGCCGCCTGTCACATCAACCGCGTTGGAAGTGTCCGCAGCAACGCTTGCCGAGCCGCCCGACGCGCTGTCCGAGCCTGCTTCAGTTGTCTGTGAGCCGCCGTTTGCGCTGTCGCCGCTGTCCTTGTTACAGCCTGTCAACAGGGAAGCGCACATCAGCGCGGACAAGAACACTGCCGTAAATTTACCTTTTTTCCTATTCATTATAATTGCACCTCAAAAATACAAAATTATACACAATAATTATATCGTATATTACCGATAAAGTCAAGCGCGCGGCAGTGGGTTATACAAATTTTTTATTTGCAGGGAGTGAGATACATCAAAAATGACTTGATCTGCTTGAAATCGCAGGGAGAATGTGGTACACTTCTTATATAGTATGTTTTGAGAGGAGCGTTTTTATGACCGACAAGGAGCTTCTTGCCGCCGCGGACAAGGCTATGGGAAACGCCTACGCGCCCTATTCGGGCTTTCGCGTGGGAGCGGCGCTGCTTTGCGCCGACGGCAGGATTTTTACGGGCTGCAATATTGAAAATGCCAGCTATGGAGCGTCCAACTGCGCCGAGCGCACCGCGGTGTTCAAGGCTGTCTCGGAGGGATGCCGCGATTTTACAGCAATAGCAATAGTTTCCTCGGGAGGCGGCGAGACCTACCCGTGCGGTATCTGCCGTCAAGTTTTGGGGGAATTTTCTCCCAATATAAGGATAATTCTCAGAAACAGCGAGGGCGAAGCCGTCTCTTACACTTTTCAGGAATTAATGCCAAAATTTTTCAGCCTTTAATGATGGATTTTTACCGCTCTGTAATTGACTTTATTGAAAAAGTGTTATATAATTACTGTATATCAATAATTTGTCCGAACAGGAAAAGAGGTTAAAATGCTGTATCGTTTCAAGCTTTGGGTCGTTCCGTTTATTGCCGTTCTTGCACTTTGCACGGCGGGCTGCCGTCAGGTCTCCGAGGATTCCTCAGACCTGTCCCTTGCTCCGGTGGTAATTCCTGCCACGGGTGAGGAATTTTCCCGGCAAACAGTGTCGGAAACGGTTGAAACAAAAACGGAAACGGGAATTCCGACGGAAAACGAGACGGAAATAATTACCGAAACCGCGTCGGAAACTGTCGAAACGGCGGAAATTTCGGAAACGGAAAGCAGAAATGCGGAAATAACGGAAAAATCGACGGAAATTTTGGAAATAAAAACGGAAATGGCGGCGCAAACCACGCAGGCAAGCCAAACCGCCAAAGTAACGCTGCAATACGAAAGTCCGGAGGAAATAACGGAAATAAAGTCGGAAACAGAAGAAAAAGCAGAAATACAAACCGTTTCCGCGTCGCAAACATCCTATAAAAGGAACAGTTATTCCGCTCTTAACTTCGACGAGCAGAAGGGTTTTTGGATTACATATTTAGAGTATGCTTCCATACTTCGGAACAAGTCGGAAAAGTCTTTCAGAAAATCTGTGGGCGAATATTTTGACAATATTTCCGATCTGGGCTTCAACACAGTTTATGTTCAGGTCCGCGCTTTCGGAGACGCTTACTACGATTCGGAGCTGTTCCCATCGGGAGAGCAGTTTGACGGAACTATAGGTACAAAAAACAAATTTGACGCGCTTCAGGTCATGATCGAGTGCGCTCACGAGAGGGGAATTTCCGTTCATGCTTGGGTAAATCCAATGCGGACAATGACCACTTCCCAGATTGAAAAGATCGACGACAGCTATACTATTAAAAAATGGTACAACAGCAAGCGCGGAGAATACATAGTCAAGTCGGGGGACAGGTGGTATCTCAACCCTGCCTACGATGAAGTTACCGACCTGATCGCCGCGGGAATAACCGAGATCGCGGCAAACTACAAGGTGGACGGTATCCAGATCGACGACTACTTCTACCCCACCACAGACAAAAGCTTTGACAGCGCCGCTTATTCGGAAATGGGAAACGGTATGTCTCTTTCCGACTGGCGGATCGCAAACGTGAACAAAATGGTGAAAAAGCTTTACAAAGCGGTACATTCCGCAAACGATACGGCAGTTTTCGGAATTTCCCCACAGGGCAGCGTGCAAAACAACTACGGTGAGCTTTACGCAGACGTGCGGAAATGGTGTTCCGAAAGCGGTTACTGCGACTACATTTTGCCGCAGGTTTATTTCGGATTTGACAACGCCGCGCTTCCCTACGCGGACGTAATATCACTTTGGAACGGCATGGTTAAAAGCTCGGACGTGAAGCTTGTTATCGGTCTTGCCGCCTATAAGATTGGCGCGGAGGATAACTACGCGGGCAGCGGAAAAAGGGAATGGCTGGAAAACAGCGACATTCTGGCGCGTCAGATGAAGCTTGCAAAAGCTCTCGGAAATTACGGCGGAGTTGCGCTGTACCGATACGATTCGGTTTTCAATCCTGCGGCGGACGTTTCCGCTCAGGTCTCAAAGGAAATAAAAAATATAGAAAAATAAAGTAGAACAAATCACCAAGAGAAAGGGAAATGAGATGAAATGAAAAGAAAAAGAGAAAATCATCCCGCTTTTCGGAAACGGAGGAAATCACGCAGAATAGCGGGTTTGGTGACGGCATTTTCCATTTGCGCTCAGTTTTTGCCGGGTTTTGGCGGAATTTCCGTTTTTGCGGAAACGGAGGAGGATTTCGGAAATATCACCATAATTGCTCCTCAGCCGGATATTGGGATAGACGAAACACTGCCCGCATTTGAAGAGCCCGACATGACTCCCATGTACAGCTTTCCGGAAAATATGCGGGGAGTTTACGTAACTCCAACGGTGGATTTTGCCGTACCGAACGAGGACGGCGAACCGCTTACCGAGGAGCAGATTTCCGCAAGCGTTTCGGAAATGCTGGATACTGCCGAGAAAAACAACCTTAATTCCATAATAGTAATGACCGACCGAAATGGCGAGACTTTCTACAGCGCGGACATGAACGAAACCGTTGAACGTCCGCTGGTGGATTACGCGGTTGAGGCGGCTAAGGAGCGGGGCTTTTACGTCTACCTGAATTTCAGTCTGGACTGCGTTCTGGACGGTCTCAAAGAGGACGATCTGCGTTCCCGTATCGACAGGCTTGCCATAACCGTCCACAGCTTTACGGTCAAGTATCCCGTTGACGGAATTATTCTGGACGGCTACTATTCCTCCAAAAACAACACCTCACTTGAGGATTACGTCAAGTACGGTTCGGGAATAGGCTATGACAACTGGCTTCCCGACAACGGAGCGTACATATTCAGCCTTGCGGCGGACGCTGTAAGACGCACCAACAACACCGTTCCCGTGGGAATATCCCTTAACGATGTATGGGCGAACTACACCACAACGGAAAACGGCTCGGAGACCTCCGTGGACTTTGAGGCTCTCACCGACGGCTACGCCGACACGGTAAGCTATATCCAAAACGGCTGCGCGGATTTCATCATGCTGAAAGCAAAAGGCTCGCTGAGCGACAGCTCCCTGCCCTTTAAGGAAATAGTCAGCTGGTGGAACAAGTACGCCGAGGAAGCGGATATCCCCCTTTACGTCCACCACATGAACCAGCGCGTCTGCACCGACGCGGAGGGCTGGGGTTCTCCTGACGAGCTTGTGAAGCAGGTCATTGCGGCTTCGGATTACGATTCCTACGGCGGAAGCGCGTTCCATTCCCTGTCCTCTCTGGACGAGGACGTTATGCAGTCCACAAGCGCGCTTATGAAGCACTACGACAACCAGATAGATGTGGAGGGTCTCAACAGCGAGCTTGAAATGACCCTGCCTACCAAGACTACCTTTAAGACCGAAGAGCCCACCGTTATTTTCGCAGGCTCTTTCGACCCTAACTTCCCCGTTTACTATCAGGGAAAGGAGATCAAGCTTAACGAGGCGGGACGCTTCTACTTTACCGAGGAGCTTGACGTGGGTCTGAACACATTCAAATTCCAGAATAAGGCAAAGGTTATCACCTATAAGATAACCCGAACGGTAAACGTGCTGAAAAGCGTTTCCCCCACGGACGACACCATGAGGGTGGAGGAGCAGTCCACCATAACCCTCAGTGCGATAGCGTACCGCGGTTCGACAGTAACGGCTTCGGTAAACGGCAAAAGCGTTGCCCTGAAAGAGGTTGAGGGACAGCTTGACGAGCTTGACCCCAACTCCAACTACACCAAATACGTGGGCTACTACACCGCTCCCGCGGGAAAGCGGGGCGAGGACATAAATCTCGGCAACATTGAGTTTTACGGCACTTATCCCACCAAGTCGGGAAATATCAGCGAGTCCAGAACAGGCGCGAAAATTATTGTCAACGCCCTTGCGGAGGTCGCAAACGATTACAGCGGAAGTCTGCTGGAGGTCAAGAACGACAACACCATGGTTTACGACTACAAAACCACGGGAACAAGTCCCACACCAAACTGCGCAAGACTTCCCGCGGGAACGCTGGACTACATAGTGAAAACCGTTACCTACAACGGAACGGACTACTACCTCACCAATTCGGGCAAGCGTATCAGAACGAGCGCGGTCAATGTGCTTGACAACCGTCCTCTCGGCAGCAATCCCATGTCGGTAGCCGCCGCGGGCAAGGACGGCACGGATACGGTCATAAAACTGAAAACTGCGGTCAAAGTTCCGTTCTCGCTGAACTACGACAATCAGTCCTACAGCGACGGCGGCAACGGAAATTACTATGTTTCCTCGTTTGACGCAGGGTCTATCACGCTTACCTTTGACTACGTTACAAGCGTTTCGGCGGGAGACATTTCCTTCCCCGACAGCGCGGTGTTTACGACGGGTACATGGAATGTTTCCAAGTCGGGAGACATGACCAAAACAAAGCTTACCCTGCGGCTTCGTCAGGCAGGTGTTTTCGGTGGACTTACATCCTCCTACGACAGCGAGGGAAATCTCGTCCTGCGCTTTAACGGCTGCCGAAACAGTCTGAGCGGCGCAACTATCGTCATCGACCCGGGACACGGCTACACGGGCGCGTCTGCGTTCGACCCGGGAGCTATCGGTCACATAAAGGAGCAGGAGGCAAATCTTGCCATTGCCAAGTATGTGGAACAGATACTCCAGGACGAGGGCGCAAACGTTATCCGTCTGAAAACCGAAAGTCAGACCTACGTTACGGAGCAGCGCGCTTCGGACGCACGGCAGTATAACCCGGATATGTTCGTTTCCATACACTGCAACTCGGCGGGAGAGTCCGCAAAGGGCGGCGAGGCGTACTATTTCACGCCGTTCTCGCAGCCGCTTGCAAAGTATATTTCCGAGGCGCTGGGAGAGGTTCTCACGCAGGTGCACGGCTCGTCAAGCGGCATGAACCGCGGCGAGAAGTACAACTACTTCTTTGTGACCCAGCAGCAGGATTTCCCCTCGGTTCTGGTTGAGACCGCGTTTGTAACCAACTACAGCGAGGCTATGGCTCTTGCCGATCCCGCGTACCAGAAGAAGTTTGCTTCGGCGATCGTAAGCGGTATGAAGAAATATTTTGCACGCACCAACTACTCCTGCTTCGGGGACGGCAGCGCAACATGGAACGATACGGGCGGGTCGGCTTCGGACAGCGGAAACACGTCCGGCAGCGATACGTCAAGCGGCTTTGATTTTTCCCCCGTGGACGCGTATGTGCCCGGTGAGGACAACGAAGAACTGTATTAGAATATGGTAAAATACGGAACTGTCCCGCGGATATGCGGCAGTTCCGTATTCTTTTTCGGTGCGAAAAAAGTTCAAAATTTCGCACAAAAATACAGTAGAATTATTGTGCAAAATAGCATATACTTAGACTTGCTGCCGTATAAAAAGCAAACGGCAAATTTTACGAAAGCGGGTAGGCTGCAATGGCTGCTTCAAAGGATCTAACGAAAGGAAAACCCATGACCCTGATACTGGGCTTCGGAATTCCGCTTTTATTCGGATTTTTATTTCAGCAACTTTACAACGTGGCGGACACCGCTATCGTGGGACGTTTCCTCGGCTACAAGGCTCTTGCCGCGGTGGGAAGCACGGGTTCGGTAAACTTTCTTGTTATCGGCTTCGTTATGGGCGTATGCAACGGATTTTCAATTCCCGTTGCCCAGATGTTCGGCGCGGGGGACTACAAGCAGCTTCGCCGATATGTTACCAATGCTCTCTGGCTCTGCATTTTCCTTGCGGCGGTGATAACGGCTGTAACGCTTATTTTCTGCACGGAAATTCTGCATTTTACAAACACTCCCGAAGATATTTTCGACAGGGCGCGTACTTATATTTTCACGATTTTTGCGGGGGTTCCCGCCTATTTCCTGTACAACATGACCGCGGGAATACTCCGTTCCTTAGGCGACAGCAAAACTCCCGTAAGCTGGCTCGTTATCGCTTCGGCGGTGAATATCGTACTTGATATCGTTTTTATTTTATTCTTAAAGCTGGACGTTTTCGGCGCGGCACTGGCAACGGTGATCGCCCAGTTCGTATCGGGCTTCGGCTGTCTGTGGCGGGTGTGCAAAAGCTACGCTGTCCTGAAAATGGACAGGGACGACTGGATACTTAGCACAAAGCATATCGGCAGACTTTTCCTTATGGGACTTCCCATGGGACTTCAATACTCCATAACAGGCATCGGAAGCGTAATGCTCCAGACCGCGGTGAACGAGCTGGGAACTACCTATGTAACAGCGGTAACGGCGGCGAACAAGCTGTCCATGTTTATAGCCTGTCCCTTTGACGCAATGGGTTCGACCATGGCGACTTATTCGGGTCAGAACGTGGGCGCTCAAAAATGGGAGCGTCTCAACAAGGGCTTGGGGGCCTGCGTGCTTCTGGGAGCGATTTACGCGGCGGCGGCTTTCCTGTTCCTTTTCTTTGCGGGAAACAATCTTGCACTGATTTTCCTTGACGAGGAAAGCAAGCATCTTATCCCGCTTGTAAAGCAGTTCCTGACCATACTGTCAGCGTTTTATTTCCCTCTGGCTCTGGTAAATATCGTGAGATTTTTCATACAGGGCATGGGATTTTCTCCCACGGCAACCTTTGCGGGAATTCTGGAAATGATCGGCAGATGGTTCATAGCCCACATGGTAAGGATATACGGCTTTATCGCGGTTTGCTTTGCTTCCCCCACGGCTTGGGTGCTTGCTGACCTGTTCCTGATACCCGCATACTTTATCTGCAAAAAGCGGCTTATGAAAAAGCATAACGCACTGTCCGAAGCTTCTGAGGATACTGCAAATACTGCGGACAGTCATTCTTGACTTAATATATTGTAATATCGGGTAACGGGAAAACCGCTGCCCGATATTTTTTGAAAAATTTTGGTTTAGCCCACCACGCACTATGTAACAAACCTTTAGGCGGCGAAGCCGCCGACATCAGCTGGTCGAGCTGAGCCCAGCTCGCGAAGTCCAGAGGCGGAGCCTTTGGTCGCGCTCCGCAGAGCGCGAAACTCCCCTCCCCGCGCCCGCAGGC
>JAAVHI010000047.1 GCA_014799785.1 Ruminococcus sp. | reverse complement strand
TGTCTGTTGAAAACAGTCCACTGGACTGTTTTCAAGGGTAACTTTGCCGCGTACTGTAACAAGGAGTGGCGGTCGTGTTCGCCCCTCCTCGAAATGCTGTCGCATTTCTTCACCTCTTGCTCCGTTTCGGGGGCTATGCGCCTGCGGGCGCGGGGAGGGGATTTCGCCGTCTGCTGACGGCGACCAAAGGCTCCGCCTCTGGACTTCGCGAGCTGGGCTCAGCTCGACCAGCTATAGTCGGCGGCTTCGCCGCCTGAGCATTAAGACTTACACGAACCGCAGGTCAAGTTTGATTTTCGACATTTTCCCGAAAAAGTACGTGGTATAATAACGCTGAGAAAAAATAAAGGAAGTGCGTTTTATGCCGTTTCTTGTCAAGGAAAAAGTTGTGAACAAGGTCATACAGGTGGAAACGATAAAAATTGACCCGAACCCCTATCAGCCCAGACGTGAATTTGACGATATCGACGGGCTGGCTCAAAGCATCAGTCAGAACGGAATTTTACAGCCGCTTACCGTCCGCAGGGTGGACGAGCGTTTTCAGCTTGTGGCAGGTGAAAGACGTTTAAGGGCGGCAAAGCTGCTGGGAATGGAATTTGTCCCCTGCATTGCCGTGACAATGACGGAGCGGAATTCCGCGGTAATGGCTCTGATAGAAAATATCCAGCGGCGGGATCTGTCCGTTTTTGACGAGGCGGAGGCTATCGCAAAGCTGATAGATTTCTACGGAATGACACAGGAGGACGCCGCCGTAAAGCTTGGAAAATCCCAGTCCGCCGTAGCTAACAAGCTGAGACTTCTCAAGCTGGACAAGTCCGTTCAGGGAAAAGCCGCCGAGTACGGTCTTACCGAGCGTCACGCCCGCGCGCTTCTCAAACTGGAGGAGACCCGGAAGCAGCTTGACGCGATAGAGGTCATTCACGAAAGACGGCTTAATGTGGAGAATACCGAGCGGTACATAGACAACCTGCTTGAAAAGGAGCGGAATTTTGCAGACATGAAGCGGCGCAGCGCGGCATTCAAGGACGTGCGGCTGTTCGTCAACACCATAAACAAGGCTATCGAAATGATGAAAGCGGCGGGAATAAACGCCGATTCCAAAAAAATTCAGGACGACGACTATATTGAGTACATCGTCAGAATACCTACCAAATAGTAAAAACGGACGGGTTAGCCGTCCGTTTTTATTTTACAAATTATTTCACTAAAAAATTTTTACAGCTTCTCGCTGTAGGCGTGGTCGTAAGCCATAAAGTTAAAGCTTCCGTCCTCGTCCTCAAAGGTAAACCAAACTTCCTCATAGACAAGCTTGCCGCTTTTGTAATTGTAGCTGTAGCCGTAATCCTTAAAGTAACCGGAATCGCGTTTCCGTTTTCCCTTGTAATTCTCCTCAAATTTTTCCGTGCGGCTCAGGATATCTTTTTCGGTATCCTTGCTGTAGACAGTGTCAAGGTCATAGGGCTTACGGATAATTTTGGTTTTCTCCTTGTTCCTGTCAACGGTAAATTTGTAGGTGTAATTGGTCTGAACGTCATTTATGCAGTAGCTGAGAATTACGTCGATTTCTCCGCCTCCGCGTCCGAACATATGGAGGGAGTAGTCGGAAAGATTAAAATTCTTATCGTATTTTTTAATGGACTTGAAAATTTTGTCCATGTCCCTTTCGGAATCAAGACAAAGCATCTTTCCCTCGTTTTCAATATTTCCCGCGGCTGTAGAATTAAGGCTTCCGTTGCGGATAACAAGCCTGCCCTTTTTGCCGATCTTCACGGTACCGTAGTTATCAAGACTTCCGCCGTGGATATAGAGCGTGCCGTCCTCAATTTCAAGAACGCCGCCGCGCTCAACACAGACAGTACCTATTATCTCGGCAGTAGCTCCGCCGCTTATAACAAGTCTGCCGCCGCTCATTGTATCGGGACTGTTTCCGATAGGCTCTATCCTCAGCTCCTGACCGCTTTCAATGGTGAAATCCTTGTCAAATATCTTCTTCTGCCATATCTCCATATATTCCGAGGAGAAAAATTTTCCGTCCTCTGTAATCCACCCTATACCGGTAAACGCTATATGGGGATCATAGTCGTAAAAGTAATCCCAGTAATCTGTACCCGTCAGATCCCTCTCCGGGTCGAATTCTTTATCGCTTGCCGATACCGAAGCCGCAGGGACAGCCGATACCGCCATAACAGCCGCCGATACTGCCGCCAAGATTTTGCTCATTTTCATAAAAATCAATCCTTTCAAAAGTTTGAGAACGTCCTATATAATGAATACAACTCAGAACGGCAGAATTTTTCACGGGAAGAAAAATTTTTCTAAAAAATTTGAGAAGGTGTAAATTTTGATTTAACCGATTAGAGGATAGAAATAAACTTGCAGGAAATCCGCACGTCTATCTTCTATCCTCTAAAGAAAAATTCACCCGCCCCCTTGAGGGGGCTCCGCAAGGAAAATCATTTTGACATCTTACATTGGGGGTGACTCAGCCCGCGGGGGCTCCCCGTCGCGGGGACTCCCCGCTATTTCTCAAACGCCTGTTTGATCTTATCGAAAAAGCTGTTGCGCTTTTTGTAGTTCTTGCTGTCGTCTAAAGAGCCGTCAAACTCCTTGAGCAGCTCTTTCTGCCTCTTGGTAAGATTGCTCGGCACTTCTATGGTAACATGAACAAACTGATTGCCTCTGTCGCTGCGGTTCAGCTTTTTGATACCCTTGCCCTTGAAACGGAAAACCGTTCCCGGCTGAGTACCCTCGGGAATCGTGTAGGAAACAGTTCCGTCAATGGTGGGAACATCTACCTCCGCGCCTAATGCCGCCTGAACAAAGGTTATGGGCATTTCGGTGTGGACATCGTAGCCGTCACGCTCGAAGATAGCGTCGGGACGAACGGTTATCGTTGTAAGCAGATCGCCCGCAGGACCGCCGTTTATTCCGCCGTGACCCTGACCCGAGCTGCGGATAGTCTGACCGTCGTCAATACCTGCGGGAATAGAAACCGTAATGGTTTTTTCAACACTGATACGACCGTTTCCGTGACATTTGGAGCAGGGATTTTTTATAATAGTACCCTTTCCGCCGCACTTTGAACAGGGCTTCTGGGAGGATATCATGCCGAAAGGCGTGCGCTGTGTGACCTTGACCTGACCCGTACCGTGGCAGTCGGGACAGGTGTCCGCCGACGAACCAGCCGCCGCGCCCGAACCGTTACAGTCGGGACATTTTTCCATTCGGGAAATATTAATATCCGCAGTCGTGCCCTTGCAGGCGTCCATGAAGCTGATGACAACGCTTTTCTGAATGTCCTGACCGCGCCTGGGAGCGTTGGGATTGCTTCTTGACGAGCCGCCGAAGCCGCCGAAAAAGCTGGAGAAAATGTCGCTGATATCGCCCATGTCTCCGAAGCCGCCGGAAAAACCTCCGCCGAAGCCTCCGCCGCCGTAGGAGGGGTCTACGCCCGCGTGACCGAACTGGTCGTAGCGGGAGCGTTTTTCGGGGTCGGACAGAACCTCGTAGGCTTCGTTGACCTCCTTGAATTTTTCCTCGGCTTCCTTGTTGTCGGGGTTGAAGTCGGGGTGATATTTTCTTGAAAGCTTTCTGAACGCCTGTTTAAGTTCGTCCTCGGACGCGCCTTTCTGAAGCCCCAGCACCTCGTAATAATCTCTTTTATCAGCCATATGGGAATTTCCTTTCATGTGCTTATGTAGGGGACGGGTTTGCCGTCCCTGCAATTGTTGAATGTTCAGCCGTTCTAAAACAGCTTTTGGGCGGAAGAAATTCCGCCCTTAGCTAATTTACCCGCCCCCTTGAGGGGGCTTGACATCGTTAGAAATTATAATAATAAACATTGGGGGAGACTCAGCCCGCGGGGGCTCCCCGCTTATTTCTCGGTAAAGTCAGCGTCAACAAAATCTCCGCCATTGCCGTCATTATTGTCATCGGAAGCTCCGCCCATGTCAGCGCCTGCCGCGCCGTCCTGCTGAGCCTGCGCGCCCGCAGCCTGATAGATCTTCTGGGAAACCTCATAGAACGCTTTCTGGAGTTCCTCGGTCTTAGCCTTTATGTCCTCGGTGTTGTCGGTAGCGTTAGCCGCCTTAAGAGCGTCGATCTTGGACTGAATGTTCGCTCTTTCCTCCTCGGAAACCTTGTCGCCGAAATCGGTGAGAGCCTTTTCGCACTGGAATACCATGTTCTCGCCAGCATTCTTAGCGTCAACAGCTTCCTTGCGCTTCTTGTCCTCGTCGGCATATTTTGCAGCCTCGTCAACGGCTTTCTGAATATCCTCCTTGGACATATTTGTGGAAGCGGTAATGGAAATCTTCTGCTCCTTGCCTGTACCCAAGTCTTTCGCGGATACGTTTACGATACCGTTTGCGTCGATGTCAAACGTAACCTCGATCTGAGGTACTCCTCTGGGAGCGGGAGCAATGCCGTCCAGACGGAATACGCCAAGCTGCTTGTTGTCCTTGGCAAATTCACGCTCGCCCTGGAGAACGTTGATGTCAACAGCAGTCTGATTGTCAGCATATGTGGAGAACACCTGTGATTTCTTTGTGGGGATTGTGGTGTTTCTTTCGATCATTCTTGTGCATACGCCGCCCGCAGTCTCGATACCGAGAGAAAGGGGAGTAACGTCAAGAAGCAGTACAGCGTTTTCCTTGTCAACGTCGCCGGAAAGGATACCTCCCTGATATGCCGCGCCGAGAGCAACGCACTCGTCGGGGTTGATTCCCTTAAAGGGATCCATGCCCATGAAGCTCTTTACAGCGTCCTGAACAGCGGGAATTCTGGAGGAACCGCCTACCATAAGGACTTTCTTGATATCGGAGGGCTTTAAGCCTGCGTCGGAAAGAGCCTGCTTAACAGGACCCATTGTGGACTGTACAAGATCGCTGGTAAGCTCGTTGAACTTAGCCTGTGAAAGCTCCATGCTAAGGTGCTTAGGACCTGTTGCGTCCGCGGTGATATAGGGAATAGAGATAGAAGCGGAGGGAGTAGCCGAAAGAGTGATTTTAGCCTTTTCAGCCTCGTCCTTAAGTCTCTGCATTGCAAGCTTGTCGCCGGAAAGGTCGATACCCTCGGACTTCTTGAACTCGTCTATCATCCAGTTGATAATTCTCTGGTCGAAGTCGTCGCCGCCCAGACGGTTATTACCGGCTGTGGCAAGAACCTCCGTAACGCCGTCGCCCATTTCGATAATGGAAACGTCGAACGTACCGCCGCCAAGGTCGTAAACCATAATGGTCTGATCCTCTTCCTTGTCGATACCGTAGGAAAGAGCCGCAGCCGTAGGCTCGTTGATGATACGTCTTACTGTAAGACCCGCGATCTGACCCGCGTCCTTTGTAGCCTGTCTCTGAGCGTCGGTGAAGTATGCGGGAACGGTGATTACCGCTTCGGTAACTGTGTCGTGGAGATAAGCCTCCGCGTCGGCTTTCAGCTTCTGGAGGATCATTGCGGAAACCTCCTGAGGAGTGTACTTCTTGCCGTCGATGTCAACCTTGTAGTCGCTGCCCATGTGTCTCTTGATTGAAGCAACGGTTCTGCCCGCGTTTGTAACAGCCTGGTTCTTTGCAACCTGACCTACAAGACGCTCGCCTGTTTTTGTGAAGCCAACAACGGAGGGAGTTGTTCTTCCGCCCTCTGCATTTGTGATAACGGTAGCGTTTCCGCCCTCAACAACGGCCACGCAGGAGTTTGTTGTACCTAAGTCGATACCTATGATTTTTGCCATAAAGATCATTTCCTTTCTTTATCTGTATAGAATTTATATTTTTCGTATGGACGGATAATGTGTCCGTCCGCTATTTGCGTTGTTTGCATTTTTATTTGCAGTTACGGATTAGCCACAACAACCATAGCGCACCTTATCACCTTGTCGCCCAGCTTGTAGCCTTTCTGGTAAACCTGAGATACGGTGTTCTCGCCGAAGTTCTCGTCCTCAACCTGACTTACCGCGTTGTGGAGATTGGGGTCAAACTCCTTGCCGAGAGCGTCTATTTCCTCAACGCCAAGCTTTTTTATCACCTCGGTGAACTGTCCGTAGATCATCTCAACGCCCTTTTTGTAGCTCTCGTCGGAGCACTCCGCAGCCATAGCGCGCTCGAAGTTGTCGATAACGGAAATTACCTCCAGCGCCGCCTTAGCGGTAGCGTCCGCGGAAGCGTCAAGCCTTTCCTTTACCGAACGCTTGCGGAAGTTATCGTACTCCGCAAGAAGCCGCAGGTATTTGTCCTTGTCGGCAGCGGCAGCGTCCTCCAAAGCCTTTACTTTAGCTTCAAGGGCCTCAACAGGATTTTCCTCCGTTTCTTCCGAAACAGCTTCTTCGGGTTCGCCGCTTTCGGCTGTTTCTTCGGCAGCTTCCGAGACCTCAGTCTCCTCGGGGGTATCCTCTGTATTCAAGCTGTCCTTTTCTTCTTCTATCATTTTTTACAAGTCTCCTCTCCTATATATGTCAAGCTTTAGCCTTTTTAAACTGCCCCCTTGAGGGGGTCTGACAAAACTGAAAATTATTGTTTCTCGCTTGGGGGTGACTCAGCCTGCGGGGGCTCCCCGTCTGAGATTATGTCGGTTATCCTGTCGGTGAGGTATTCAAGATAGGGAATAATTTTCGCGTAATCAAGCCGCATCGGACCAATAACCCCCAGCGAACCGGCGGTTTTTCCGTCCTTTTTGATCTTCGAGACGATCATGCTGGAGTTTTCGATAATGAAGCCGCCGTCCTCGCCGAACAGCACCTGCAAATCGCCAAAGCTGTCGTCAAGCATATTTTTCACAACTTTGTTCCTGTTCTCGAAAAATTCCACAATCTGGTCGGTATTTATATCCTGTCTCGCAAGCAGATTTTTCTCGCCCTGAAGCTTTATTTCGTTATCCTTGAAGCCCTCCGCAAGTTCACACACACCTTGCAGAAGCGGCGCAAGAGTAACCATATAGGCTCCCATGGCGGATACAAGACGGTCTATCGTGTCGCCGTCCAAGTCCTCGATGGAAACTCCCTGTAGATTTTCCGCCATATAGCGGCTGAAAAACTCGATCTGCTCGTTGGTAAGGTCGAATTCCAATCTGCACACCTTGTTTTTGATGTTTCCCGAGGACGTCACCATAAGCAGCACATACATACGCCTTCCCGTGGGGATAAGCTCCACCTTGGTGATGACCGAAAATTTCGGAGCAACATTTTTCACCACCGTAGCGCAATGGGTAAGCTCGGCAAGAGCCTTTGACGCGCTTTCGATAAGAGCGTCCGCAGTGGGAACGTCAACGTCCAGACAGTTGTCAAGCAGAGTTTTTTCTTCGTCGGACAAGGTTTTGGCGTTCATAAGCTCGTCGATATAAAGACGGTAGCCGCTGTAGGTGGGAATACGTCCCGCCGAGGTGTGGGGCTGTTCAAGATAGCCGAGCTGTTCAATCATTGCCATATCGTTTCTTATCGTGGCGGGGGAGACCCTGATATCCGGCAGAGCGGCAATAGCCTTTGAGCCTACAGGCTCGCCCGTCAAGATATACGCGTCGACAACCGCGGCAAGAATACGGCGTTTTCTTTCGTCCAGCAGAACTATCACTTCCTTGAAAAAAATCGGCGGGTTTTATGGATATTAGCACTTGACCCGATCATGTGTTAGCACTCTTTTTCTTTGAGTGCTAATTATATTATACACCGCATTTTAGGTTTGTCAAGGGTTTTTAAGAAATTTTTTTAAATTTATTTGGGAAACGGCGCACAACAGGCGGCGAAGCCGCCGACTAAAGCTGGTCCATCTGAGCCCAGCTGGCGAGGTTTCCAAAGGGCGAGGGGCCCTTTGGTCGCGCTCCGCAGAGCGCGAAATCCTTTTCGTCCGAAACGGTGAAAGGGGTGAGAAATGCGATAGCATTTCGAGGGGGAGCGGACACGATCGCTCCCCCTTGTTACAGTACGCGACAAAGTAAATCTCCAAAACGTCACAGTGTGACGTTTTGGACAGAGCAAACTATGGCTGAATGTTGACCGCACTATGCTTGTAAACCCAAACATAGTATTATTCGTTGAAAACAGTCCACCGGACTGTTTTCAAGGGTTACTGTGCTTCGTACCGCAAAAAGG
>JAAVHI010000046.1 GCA_014799785.1 Ruminococcus sp. | reverse complement strand
TGTGCCAAATAAAAATTCACCCGCCCCCTTGAGGGGGCAATAGCATAATTAATGTTCTGAACATATTACGGCGGGGGTGACTCAGCCCGCGGGGGCTCCCCGCTAAATCAAAATTTATCACCCTATAGACAAACTGCGGCGTTCCTGTTAGGGAACGCCGTTCTTTTTATTGCGAAATAAGCTCCGCGGAATAATCCTCGTTAAGCCGCCATATCTGGAACGCGCTTCCAACGGAAACGGAATCCGCGCTTATTACGGCGGTGAATATTCCCTGCTCCTCCGCGGAGGATATCTCCGCGGTGAGAGACTTGTCGAACATAGAGGTGAATAAGAGTACCCCTGCGCCGCTGCCTTTTTCGGACAGCTCCTCGGCGGGAAGTCTGCCGCACCTTTCATGCTCTTCAGCAAAGCGGAAGTCCGCAAGCCTTGTCTGGAGAGCGGAAACGTCCGCGGGCTCGGTGACCGAAAAGCTTTCCCAGACGCCCTTAAAGCGGCAGTACACCGTTGACTCAAAGCCGCACTTCAGCAGTCCCAGCGCGGCGGCGAGAACTCCCTCAACTGCCCGCTCATTTTCGTAAACGTCGCTTCCGCCGCGGCTGTCAAGGACGATATTCTGCTGTATGGACTCTATCTCGTCGTCCAGTCTGACCATGTATTTGTCCCGCTTTGATGACAGCTTCCAGTTTATCCTGCGGACAGGGTCGCCCTCCACGTATTCTCTGTGGGTGTAGCCGGGCATACCTGCGAAAAGGTTGGCATTGTCGGTTTCGCGGGTCTCCTCGCTGTCGTCGGCAAGCTTTGCGTTTTCAGCCGCCGATCTGAGAAGCGGAGCGTCCCCCGCCATTTCCGGAATATCGGGGAAAACCTTTACCTCGCGGAGAAGCTCCGCATTTTCCCCAAGCGGAATCCTGAACTTGAAAAAGTCAAGGAAATCGTGAAGCTCCGCAGTCTTTGCACCAACCGTACAGCAGCCCCATACCTTTGCGCTGTACACTATCTCCGCCGTCGCTTCCGAGCGGGGCGGGATACTCATTACAAAGCTTTTTGCAGGCGATTCGGGTTCAAGTCCCTCCGGTACGGAAAGAAACACCTTTACCGCGGGAACGGGAAAAAAGCTTTTGTTAGCGGCGGTTATCCTGAGGGTGACCGTTTCTTTTTTGTAAAGCATGGTGCGGTTCACGTCCAGCTTCAGCGATACGCTTTTTCTTTTGTGCAGCCAAAGAGTTACCAGAAAAGAAAATATCGGAGCGCATACGAAAACGTACACGAACGTCCAGCCAACTGCCGCGGAAAGATACAGCGCGAACATTACTCCCAGAAATATCGCAAGCAGATACATAAAAATTTTTGAAGCCATAGCTTTTACTCCATTACTCCGTCGGTACGGGAACGCGCTCAAGTATTTTTACAAAAGCGTTTTCCTGAGTTTCGTACATGGACTTTCCTTTCGGGGACAGCATTATCCTGTGGGCAAGGGTGCAGACGCAGCAGTCCTTTACGTCCTGCGGGGTGATGAAATCCCTGCCGTCCATGAACGCCCATGCCTTTGCGGATTTATACAGCGCGATGCTTCCGCGGGGACTTACTCCAAGCTTTATGCCCTCGTCCGAGCGGGTAGCGTTGGAGACGGAAATTATGTAGTCCTTGACATTCTGGGAGGCTCTCACCTTTTTCACCTGCTCCTGCAAAGCGATTATGTCGTCCGTGGACAGCACCGCCGCTATGCGGATTATGGGGTTCTCGTTTTCATTCCTGTCCAGAATTTCCGATTCCTCGGAGGCGGTGGGGTAGCCCATGCTTATTTTCATTGCAAAGCGGTCCATCTGGGCTTCGGGAAGATGATACGTGCCGTAGGTCTCAACGGGGTTCTGGGTGGCTATTACCATAAAGGGCGCAGGGAGCGCATAGGTCGCACCGTCAATGCTGACCTGACGTTCCTCCATTACCTCCAGCAGAGAGGACTGTGCTTTCGGCGAAGCGCGGTTTATCTCGTCAGCAAGCAGGAAATTGCAGAAAGCCGCACCCTTTCGGTACTCGAAGTCGCCCGTTTCACGGTTAAGCATGGAAAAGCCTGTAATGTCCGAGGGCATTATGTCGGGGGTCATCTGCACGCGGCTGAACGTTCCGTTCACCGACTTTGCCAGAGCCGCCGCAAGCTGGGTCTTGCCCACGCCGGGGACGTCCTCTAAAAGCACGTGTCCTCCAGTAAGAAGCGCGGCGACGGTCTGAACTATGGGCGTGCGCTTGCCCACGATAACCTTTTCTATGTTGTCGATAAGAGCCTGAATTTTAGCGTCCATTTCGGTATTCCTTTCTATGTTAGATTTGTATTTGTGACTAATGCGGGGTTTGTGATAATGTCCCGAACCTCGTCGCGGGTCAGCAGCTTTGTGCCCTGCGTACCCTCCAAAAAGATCTCCTGCGAGGTCTCCACAAGGTCAAAGGACTGCTCCAATACCCCCATTATTTCGGGAATTATCACATCATTCAGACCGCTTGTGAGCAGTCCCAGCGCAAGCAGAGGATTCGACGCTTCGGAGTACTGCCTTGCGGTGTCCTCCACATTTGCAAGAGCCGTGATAAGCCTGTCGAAATATTTCAGACTGTCCTCGTAAAGCGCGGCAAACTGTTCGCCGTACTGTCCCGCATCGTGGTATTTTTCCTCAAAATCACCACGCAGGGATTCTGCTTCTTTCCGAAGCGCGCCGTAGTCCGCGCCCAGCATTGCGGATATATCGCTGACGTTCACAGAGTCCATGATCATGTTAAGGCTCTGCACAACGCTGCTTTCCATTTCCGCGGCAAGAAGCTTTTTCTCTTTCAGTTCGGGACGTGTCTCCGCTTCGGCGTATTTGTAGCCGTCCAGAAAATAATGCTCCACCAGAAAGCCCACGACTTTTTCCTGTTCCGCGGCGGTAAGTCCGAACATGGTTTTTATGGGTATTCCCGTTCTGTCTGTAGGGAGAAGCCCCCCGCGGGTAAATTCCGTAATTATTTCGTCCTCCGCTTCGACGGTTTCGGTTTCGGACGTTTCCGTTTCGGGCGGAGTCGTTTCGGGAGGCTCTGTCTCCGTCTCGGAGGTCTCCGTTTCGGGAGGCTCGGTGACAACAGGCTTTGTCTCCATGACCGATGTCACAAGAGTTTCGCCCTGCTTCTCAAGCTCCAGACGAGCCTGCTCCTCGGCTTTTTTTATCTGCTCCTCAAGACGGCTCTGCATTACCGCTTCGGCGAGAGTTTTTTCATGAGCGGCAGTTTCCGCGGCGTAGCCCTCTGTGCTGTACGCCGCCGCAACGGTGCAGAGTATTCCCACCGCAAGTATTATCATTATTTTAAGAAGCTTCATGGTACTCCTTTCACAACGTTCGGACTGTGTTTTTTGCGCAAGTTTTTCGTCTCGGCAGAACAATTGCGATTTCCCGCTACAGACGGCGGCAAGCATAAAGGCTCAGCCTTTTCATGAGTAAAAATCCTCCACGCGCTTCGATATCTCACGCACGTGTTTTTCAAGTCCGTCAAAATCTGCGTCGTCATATTCCGCAAGAGGACGCTGCCGGTCGAAACCCTCGATAAGCTGTGAACGGAGCTTTCCTTTCGGGTCGGCTTCGGGATACCAGCCTATGTCAATCAGATAATTTCCAAGCTTTGCCTGTACCAATTCCTCGTTGAGATTGCTTCGCTGACAGTGGAACGGCAGCGAAAAATCTATGGTAAAGTCCTCGTAGGTCAGCTCCCATTTTTCCAGTACCGAAAGAATTTTATCACGGTACGGATTTTCCTTACGCGCGGGAAACTCGCGCCAAAGCTCGGCGAGAGCTTCTCTGTTTTCGGGAGTATCCTCTACCGTGCAGACCGGCCTCCGAAGGTCGTATGCGGCAAAAATACCGATACGTCCCTTGTAGTCCCTTGCGGTAATGCTTTCGGATTTTCTGCGGCTGTTGACGTAAATGATGCCTTTTCGGGTAACGTAAGACCCCGTGTCAAACGCTATCCAGACAGCAGCTTCAAGCAGGAATATGACCGTTAAAACAGCGTGCGCGATCTTGTTGTCCGTGAATTCTATCACGCTGTACAGCGCCGAGGTCAGCGCGATAAGTATAATAATAACCCTGATCATCAAGCTTCCGCGGCTGAACAGTCTGAAGCAGATCTTTCCCGCTTCCTTTGCACGGAGATTTGCGTCGATATTGAAAAATATCCCCGCTCCCGTTATAAGCAGCCATATTGTTATCACAGCAGGCAAAGACAAAGAAGTACTGTGGTACACTTTAGTTCCCCCTTACGCGGTTTTCCCACTGCCTAAATCCTTTCTCCCCACAGCCGCCGCGGAGAAAACATACACCGCCGCCGCCGAGACAGCCAGCACCAGACACCGCAGAAGCTGACTTCCGCAGCTGTTCGAGCCGGACATCATATTGAGAAGTCCCAGCGCGATACCCGCGAAAAGGGAAACGAACAGCGCGGCGGACTCCCTGCCCGTCACCAGCGAAAAAAACATATTTATCATTCCGCAGAACAGATACAGCAGAAGCGCGGAGAACGCCGCTCCCATTATCGTGGGCAACGGAGGTGCCGCAAAATCTGCGGCGGGACTTCCGGTCATCACACGAAATCCCACAAAGCCGCTGCTCCAAACATCGCTGAAGCTGAACGTCCGCGAGCATACCGCAAGATTTATCGCAAACACCGCCGCGAAAAACAGCACCGTGTTGACCGCGTAGGTTATCGCTTTTCCCGCAAGCCATCTGCCTCGGCTTCCGCACCTTAAAATATCTATCCCGCCGAAATCGTTCCCGAACATTATTCCGCATACGGTAAAAAGGTACAGCGGAAGATATATAAACACGATATTGGTGATATCCGTTATCATCATGAACAACGCCTCAAAGGAGGAAAACGCCGCGGTATCCGCAAGGTCTATATATTTGCGGACGCTCACCGCCGCGGTAAAAGCCGTTACCGCAAGCGCAAGACACCACCGCGCCGCGGGGATATGCTCAGACAGGCTGAACCCAAGTCCTCTCAGCTTTTTCACGTCAGTCAGCCTCCTTTCCGAGCGCCGTCAGAACAAATCCCGCCGCGGCAAGTACTGCGGGCAGAACGAAACGGTCTGCGCTGATGACAGCGCCGCTTACGGACGGGGCAATGTCCAGAGGCGGGTAAAATCTATCCAGTTTAAGATAGGGAAAGGCATAAATGCAAAGCAGATAAAGCACCTGCGGCATTACGAGAGGAACGTACCGCTGACGGTTCACAAAGGTCAGTCCGTAGGACAAAGCCGCCCAACCAAAGCCGAACGTTATCGGCAGTATAAGCTCCGCGAACACCGAAGCGTCTGGAGCTCCGCCGTAAATCCAGCAGCCCGCGAACAGTCCGATGTGGGGGACGACCAACGCCGCCGCGCCCGAAAGTCCCACCGTGACAAATCTTCCGAAGCGGTATCCAACCCGGGAGCTTTTAAGCTTCACCGTCATAAGCGTGCCGAATTTGGTTTCCTTTTCTGTCATTATCATCACCGAGTAGGGCATTGCTGCTAAAAGCGGAGCAACAAAGGGAAGCGCAAGGCCCTGCGCGCGGTTGTAAAGACGGGACATATCCCCCGAAGCCAAACAGTACCCAAAACCGCCGAAAAGCAGTACCGCGCCGAAAAAAACGCTTAGCCAAAAGGACGGTTCTGTAAAGATACGCTTCATATCCGTTCGGAAAAAATTCATGCCGTCACCTCTGAAACCGACGCATTGTCTATGCGGAATTTTTTCGTGCAGAGGGACTCGATATCCTCCGCGATATGACTTGCGAGAACTATGGTCGTCCCGCCGCCGTTAAGCTCCGTGAACAGCTCCCGCACCAGCTTGACGGAGCTGTCGTCCAGACTGTTCATGGGTTCGTCCAGAACAAGCAGTTCTGGCTTGTTCATCACCGCCTGAATGATACCCAGCTTCTGCCGCATACCTAGCGAGTAAGTCCGCGCGGGACGGCGGTTTTTCGGGTCAAGTCCCAGACGTGTCATAAGTGCGGCCATCTCCGCCGCGGGGACGGGGTTCGCGCTCATGGAGTTGAGAATTTTCAGATTTTTCATTCCGCTGTAGTGGGGGATAAATCCGGGGGTCTCGATCATTACCCCTGCGGAATCGGGAAATTTTCCCTTGGCGCTGAAGTTCTCGCCGCCGATGGTTATTTCCCCCGAATCGGGTATCATAAGTCCCGTCATAAGCTTGAAGATCACGGTCTTGCCGCTTCCGTTCCTGCCGACGAAGCCGTATACTCCGCCCTTTTCTATTCCGAAGCTTACGGCTTTCAGCACTGCGTTCCCGCCGAAGCTTTTGCTTACGTCTCTGAATTGTATGTAGCTCATTGAGTAATCCTTTCCGTATAGTTCGGTAAAAACAATACAAATCGTTAATATTCAAAAAAGGGGTAAAGCCCCTGCAATACCCCGATCAGTTTGTATCTATTTCTATCTGCTCCTCCCGATTTTCGAGAGCGTACCCAATAACACGGCGGTAAAACTCCGCAGGGTCAAGCATAATTTTTTCCTTGATAAGCTCCGCCTGCTCGGTATCGGGGGCGTACAGACTTATCCGCATAAGATCGTATCCCGCGTCGCCTATGGTGCAGTTCACCTCGCAGCCGTTGTCCGTTTCCGCAATATCAATGGCCGCGGAGCTTTCCCTTGCCAGCCGCGCAAAGTAGTACAGCGCAGCTTTCAGTATCTCCTTGCGGAAGTACAGCGGAACGGTATCGTTAAAAAAGTCCGAGCCGAAGTGAGCCTTTTCGGTAGGCTCGATATAGGTTTTTCCGTTTCGTTCGGCGCGTATCAGCGAGCGGTTTTGGAGCAGTCCCTCCAAAGCCTCGGCATAGTAAAAATAATTCACCACGCCGCTTTCCACAGCGATCTCGTAAAGCTGCTCCTCGGTGACGGGCTGTTTCAGACGGTCAAGCAGGTAGCATATAAGCACCTTAACGCGGTGCGCGGAGTTAAGCTCCGCAGAATTGTAGTCGTTCATAAACAACTCCGAATTTTACAGCATATTATCAATTTTCCTCGTACCCTTGGGCGGCGGGGAATCTATCGAAAGTTCGTCCATTTCCATCGGCGGGGGAGGAAGCGCTTCGGCGTTCTCACCGTTCTCCTTTGCCTCTTTCCTCAGACGTTTTTGGTACTCACTCTGGTAATAACGCATACCCAACGAATTTGACATAGCCTTGGGTTCGTTTATCGCCTCGATAAAATCGGGATAGCCCTCCTGCAGCGACAGATAGTCAAGCTCCTTAAAGAGCCTGCGTACAAAGTCCTCAAGCCACATTCCGTAGCAGCCGTAGGCAAGCGCGTATAACCCGAACGCCACCGTCAGCGACCCTGTAAACATTCCCACAAGACTTGATACCGCTCCCACAGCGTAAAGCCCGAAAAGCAAATTATGAGGCTTGCGTGCTTTAAAAAAATGCGCTGCCGCCGTTATTACGGCAGCTGCAAAAAGATACGCCATGAACAGATATGGGACGGTCATGGGATTTGCCTGCTTTTCAATTACCTCGCCGGTCATTATGTTTCTGAGCATTCTATCGGCAAGATCCGCCGCGCTGCCGATTATATTCATGATTGCAGAAAAAGCATAGTACAGAAGCATAAACACAAACGCAGCTCCCGACGGGATAAGTCCCGCCCAGAACGAAAACGTAAAATTCTTCTGTAATTTTTTATAGCGGTAATGATTAGTCTTGAAAAGCTCGTCGCGCTTTGACGACATAATATCCCTCCCAATAGGATCAGAAGTTCGGATAATCAAGCATATGCGAGAGAATGGCAATATTTGCCGCCGCTTCAACACAAGGCACCGCTCTGGGGACTACACAGGGGTCGTGTCTGCCCTTTATCTCCAGAGTTTCGTTGGTCATGGAGCTGATATTGACAGTCTCCTGCGGTCTTGCGATGGAGGGCGTAGGCTTGAACGCCACTCTGAAAACGATAGGCATACCTGAGGAAATTCCTCCCAAAATGCCTCCGTGATTGTTTGTTTTTGTAAGCACATGACCGTGGTCGTCCACATAGAACTCGTCGTTGTTCTGGCTGCCAAGCATTTCCGCCGACTGGAAGCCCGCGCCGAACTCTATGCCCTTGACTGCGGGTATGCCGAAAACAAGCTGTGCAATGCTGTTTTCAAGTCCCTCGAAAATGGGCGAGCCTATTCCCGCGGGAACGTTTGTCACCACGCATTCAACAATGCCGCCCAAGCTGTCAAGACTTTCGCGGGCCTTGGCGATATCGTTCACCATAGCTTCTCCCTTTTTGTCGTTAAGTACGGGGAATTTCTTGTGCCTGAGCGCAACTATGTCATCCCGCGAAACGTTGCATGGGTCGAATTTTTTATCCTTAATATTGTGTACCTGCAAAATATGCGCGCCTGTGTAGATACCCCTGCGCTCCAGTATCTGACCGCAGACAGCTCCCGCAAAGCAGAGGGGAGCGGTAAGTCTGCCCGAAAAATGTCCTCCGCCGCGGACGTCGTTGAAGCCCTTGTATCGGACAGCTCCCGTATAGTCGGCGTGACCCGGACGGGCAAGCTTGGAAATATTTCCGTAATCCTGTGAATGGGTATCGCTGTTGTTGATAAACGCCGCAACGGGAGTACCCGTAGTGTAACCGTTGTAGATGCCCGAAAGGATATTCGGCATATCGCTCTCCCGCCTTTGGGTGGAGGTAGCGTCCTTTTTGGGGGCGCGTCTGTTCATAAAGCAGCGCAGCTCCTCGGGGTCGATATGCTCACCTGAGGGAAGCTTGTCAAGAACTACACCGATAGCGGGGCCGTGGGATTCTCCAAAGATAGATATTGTAAGATTGTGATTCCAGAATGAAGACATTTTTTATCAGTCCTTTCCGACAAAGCGGTATAGTGTCCGACGCTTCCGCGCCGCGGTCAGTTTCTTTCCAGTTCGGCGTTTCCGCCGAGGGACTCAAAGTCCCGCCAGAAATCGGGATAGCTTTTTGCCACTGCATCCGCGTCCGTAATGGTTATCACGCCGTCCGCCATAGTGGAGGCTATCGCCGACGCCATAACTATCCTGTGGTCGTTGCAGCCGTCTATCGTTCCGCCGTGGAAACGGTTTATTGGCTCAATTTCAAGGGAGTCGTCGTGAACAGTGACCTTTCCGCCGATATTTCCCAGAGCGGCGGCTATTGCTTCAAGACGGTTGCTTTCCTTTATTTTGAGACGCTTAGCGCCCGTAATATGGCATACGCCGTCCGCAAAGCAGCCCAGCACCGTCAGTATGGGAACAAGGTCGGGGATATCGGAAACGTCCACGGAAAATGCGGTAAGCTTTTCCGTAACGGCGTTTGCGGAATTTTCATGACCGTTTAATTTATTATACCCCATATTCCGAACAATTTCAAGGATTTTTTTGTCTCCCTGAACGGAATCCTCGTTAAGGTTGTCGATTTTTATTTCCGAGCCGAGGGCGTTCGCCGCGAAATAAAACGCCGCCTGAGAGTAGTCTCCCTCAACGGAAACTTCCGCGCTGCGGTACTTCTGACCGCCCCTTATGCGGTAAACGGGAAGTCCGTCGCCGTCCGTGCTTTCGTCAATGCTTATGCCGAAGCGCGCCAGTGCGGCGATGGTCATGTCAGCGTAGGGCTTGGATTCCAGCCTTGAAACAAGTCTTATCACCGAATTTTCACTGCACAGCGGGAGCGCGAAAAGCAGTCCCGTAATGAACTGGGATGAAACGTCTCCCTCCAGAACGTACTCGCCGCCTCTCAGCTTGCCGTTCATTGTAAAGGGCATAACTCCGTCTGTTCTGGTAATGACCGTACCGTTTTTGCCCAGCTCCCTTATGTAGGGAGTGATGGGTCTTTCGGGGAGCTTTCCGCTTCCGCGGAACTCGCAGGAACAGCCCAGAGCCGCGGCAATGGGGATAATAAATCTAAGCGTCGAGCCGCTTTCACGGCAGTCTATTACCGCCGAGGCGGCAGGATTTTTAATGCCGATCACCGTATAGTCCGTACCCTCGCGGAATATCTTTGCTCCCAGAGCGGTCAGGGCGGCGACAGTAGCGTCGATATCCTCCGACGCGCTTATGTTGGAAATTTCCGAAACTCCGCCCGCAAGAGCCGCAGCAATGAGCATACGGTGCGAAAAGCTTTTAGAGGAGGGTGCGTTCACCCTGCCTATAAGCTTCGACGGCTTGATAGTTACTTTCATATTACGACCGTTTTCCCCGACGGAAAACGCGCCCCCTTTCATTAAAGGCAGTGTCAAAAAATTGTTGTTATATGCTTTTCGGACTTAGCCTACAGTTCTGCCGAAGTATTCAGCAAGACTTCTTACATTTTTCATTACCTCCGCAAATTTTGCGGGAGTAAGCTGCTGACCGCCGTCGGAAAGCGCGCTCTTTGGGTCGTTGTGAACTTCGATCTCCAGAGCGTCCGCGCCGCAGGCTACAGCCGCCAGAGACATGGGTTCGATAAGGGAAACGATTCCCGTAGCGTGGGACGGGTCGGCACATACAGGCAGATGGGACTTCTGCTTAAGAAGCGGAATTGCCGACAAATCGAAAGTATTTCTTGTCATAGTTTCAAATGTGCGGATACCTCTTTCGCAGAGGATAACGTTCATGTTTCCGCCGGCCATGATGTACTCAGCGGACATGAGAAGCTCCTCTAAAGTGTTTGCCAGACCGCGTTTGAGCAGTATAGGCTTGTCGCACTCGCCGAGAGCTTTAAGAAGCTTGAAGTTCTGCATATTTCTTGCGCCCACCTGAATAACGTCAACGTCGGCGAAAAGGTCAAGATCGGCAATGCTCATTATCTCGGTAACTATTGGCAGACCTGTTTCCTCTCTTGCTTTGACCAAAAGCCTGATGCCCTCGCCCTCAAGACCCTGGAAAGAGTAGGGGGAAGTTCTGGGCTTGAACGCGCCGCCGCGGAGCATGGTAGCCCCCGCTTCCTTGCAGGCGATGGCGGTGGTGATTATCTGTTCCTCGTTTTCAACCGAGCAGGGGCCTGCGATTATCTGGAGCGAGCCGTCGCCGATAGTCCTGTTCCTTACGGGAACGGCGGTGTCGTCGGGATGGAATTTGCGGTTAGCGTGCTTGTAGGGCTCCTGAACTCTGCGGACGCTTTCAACGCAGTCCTGCGCGAGAACGTTTTCCACGTCGATAACGGACGTATCTCCCACGAGACCGATAATGTTCTGGTGCGCGCCCTCGATATGGTTTGCACTTATGCCCTTGGCTTTGAGAGCGTCCTCCAGTCTGCGTATAGATTCAGCCTGTGCGTCCTTTTTAAGAATAATGATCATTTTTGTTACCTCCGATTTTTATTTCTATATTTAATGTTTACTGAGTAACCACTGTAACGTCCGGCAGCCTGTCGCGGAACTCCTGAAGCTCCTCCTCGGGAATGCTTGTGTTTTCAACATAAAGCTTTTTAAGATTTATCAGATTTGCAAGTGGAGTAATGTTTGTAACGGGATTTCCGCCCAGCTTTATCCAGCCCAGTGAGGTCAGAGACATAAGGGGCGACACGTCCGAAACGTTGTTGTTTTCCAGATATATCTCGGAAAGATCCTCCATGTTCATTACGGGAGTGATATCCGTAACGCCGTTGTTCTGCAAATGAAGTCTCTCGATTTTTTTCAGACCGCTGAGAGCGGCAATGTCTGTAATATTGTTGTCGTTGAGCCTGAGCAGGTTAAGATTTCTCAGTCCCGACAGCGGAGTAATATCGGACACGCTGTTTTCGGAAATATCCAGCACCTCCAGCGCGGTAAGGTTTTCCAGAGCAGAGATATCGGAAATATTGTTTTCCCTGAGATAAAGGCTTTCCAGAGAAACAAGTCCCGCAATAGGGGAAAGGTCGCTTACGTTGTTTTTGAACAGAGACAGTGTTTGCAGTCCCGTAAGACCCTTCAGCGGAGTAATGTCGCTGATCTTGTTCTGGTATATGTGCAGCTCGGTAAGATTTACCATGTACTTCAGTTCAACGATATCCTCGTCGGTAAGCCCCATATTGTTAAGGGTCAGGGACGTAAGAGACGTGCTGTATTCCGTATCGCGTATCATTATCGTCGGGGGCAGGTCAGCCATGATCTCCTCCTTGATAGCGGCAGCTTCGCTTACAGCGGGAATGTCCTTGCCGAGCAGGAAGTCCGATTTGTTCCTGAACTGAACGTTAGGCATAGTTTCGGCTCTCAGAGCCTCTACCTGGCTTTCAAGCTCGTTTATGCGGGATTCGTAGCCCGCCTGATCGAAAGAGGGTTCCGAATCATCGCCGGAGCCTTCGAACAAGCTGCACGAGGAAAGCGTCAGTGCCGCCGCGCAGACAATAGGTACAGCGATTTTTAATTTAAGTTTCATAACGGTCAAATCCTTTCAGCACGCCGATCTGCGTATGTGATACACGAGCGGAGATCATGCGCGAAATAAAAAAATCTGTGACAGTTTTGCCGCAGACAGTTTCAGACACTATAGTTCACGCCGAGCCACGGCATACCGTATTTCAACAAAATAATCCGTAATAATTATATACCAAATCTATGGGTTTGTCAAGGACTTTTTCAAATTTAAGCGGTAAATTTTGATTTAACGCACTACGTACACCCATTTAGGCGGCGAAGCCGCCGACTAAAGCTGGTCGAGCTGAGCCCAGCTCGCAGAAGTCCAGAGGGCGGAGCCCTTTGGTCGCGCTCCGCAGAGCGCGAAATCCCCTCCTGCGCCCGCAGGCGCATAGCCTCCGAAACGGAGCAGGAGGTGAGAAACGGCGAGAGCCGTTTCGAGGAGGGGCGAACACG
>JAAVHI010000045.1 GCA_014799785.1 Ruminococcus sp. | reverse complement strand
CCGCAGGCGGCGAAACTCCCCTCCCCGCGCCCGCAGGCGCATATCCTCCAGAAACGGAGCAGGAGGTGAGAAACGGCGAGAGCCGTTTCGAGGAGGGGCGAACACGACCGCCCCTCCTTGTTACAGTGCGCGACAAGGTAAATCTCCCAAACGTCACAGTGTGACGTTTGGGATGGAACAAACTATGGCTGATATTGACCCTACTATGTTCGGAACTCCAAATAAAGTATAATCCATTGTCAAAAACACATTCAAAAAATAATCTCACATGAATCAATAATAATGTCATAAATACCTTTCCTTGGTGCTTTTAATGTAGTGTATCTAATGTCAAATCCGAACGGTACGCCATTCAAGAAGATATTGAGCATACCATAATCTGGAACAATAATTTGTTTCAGCAACGAGCGATAAAGTTCCTTGCTTTCGGAATTGTAGTCGGAAAGCTTCTGCATATACTCAACCGTCTTTTTTATTTCAGCCATTTGAGTATTGTGACGAGCCGCAATATTCTGGTTACGAGCAATTTCCTCTGTGAGCCGAGCAATTTCATTGTCGTAAATCTCCGTCTGCTTTTTCAGGTCGTCTTTGGAAATAAGGTCATCAAGCATAAGGTCAATAGCCTTGTGCTTTTTGTTTTCAAGCTTTGCGATTTCCTCTTTCAGCGGAGTAACGTCAACGTCCTTTTGAATAAGCTGAATATCTTGAATTTCCTCAATCATCTGCTTTTCAAGAACAGGGCGAAGTGTGCTGATTTGCCCAAGAATATTTTTCATTGCTGCCACAACAATTCTTTCATCAACGGTATGCGCGTCGCAGCCAATCAGTTCGCCATTCAATGCAGTATGCTTTTCCTTGCCATAAAGCGCACGATTCCTGCACCTTAAACTAACACTTGAATTTTTGGACGTGCGGCTCATAATAAAGCTGTATCCGCATTTCCCGCAAACCATTTTACCGCTCAGCCAAAAGCTGTTGGAATGCTTCATTCCCTCACGGGTGAGCCAGCCGCGCCGTTTCCGTTCCTCTTGAACAGCGTCAAAAACTTCTCTTGACACAATCGGTTCGTGGTGATTTCTAACCGTAATTAAGGGCGCATTTGGGTTATCTCCGTGATTTATAAAAGTTTTTTCAGCAAGAACATTAGGTTTGTACACTTTCCATTGCGTTAAATCACCAGCGTATTTTTCGTTATTGAGAATTTTCAAAACGTGCTGTCCACTCCAAACGCGATTTTTCAGCGTTGGTATTCCACGTTCGTCAAGTTCTTTTGCTATTGCAGTTGAACCTTTTCCCTCATACAGATACATATGAAAAATGTCCTTGACAATCTCCGCTTCTTCGGGAACAATTTCAAGCCTTCCGTCAATAACTTTGTAACCGTAAATCCGTCCGCAGCCAAGAACAACGCCGTTTTCCATACGCCGACGCATTCCCCATTTTACTCTTTCTGAAATTTTTCGGCTTTCCTCCTGCGCTATTGAGGACATAATTGTTAATCTCAACTCGCCGTCCTTGTCTCTTGTATCAATTCCGTCATTCATAAATATCACACCGATATTTAATTCGGAAAGCCGTCGGGTGTAATTAAGCGTATCAACCGTATTTCTTGCAAATCTGGAAACCTCTTTTGTGAGAATAAGATTGATTTTTCCATTTTCGCAATCGGAAATCATTCTGTTGAAACCGTCACGCTTCTTAACGGACGTGCCAGTAATACCTTCGTCGTAATACACTTCAATCAATTCATAATTTTCGTGATTATTTATGTATTCGGTGAAATAACTTATCTGTACCGAAAGGGAATTTAATTGGTCGTCAAAATCCGTTGAAACGCGGCAATAAGCCGCTACCTTTATTTTATTCATTTAACCTCCTCTCCCGAATTATCGGGAATGTCAGACATTCCCCCTGCATATATTATTTTACACTTTACCACGCAAAATTACAAGTGGCAATATGTACAAATTTGCCCAATAAAAATGGTTATGCAGGGGTTGTCTGAATATATTTATGCTGCTGAAATAACAGACTTGTCCTGCATAGCAATAAGCTGTTCCAACTGCTCCGCAGTAATAAGTCCTTGTTTGTAAAATTCCTTATAGTACCCAATTTTCATAGCTTTGATTAAATCAGTTTTGCAATTATCGGGTATAACAATAGACGAATTGTTTTTATTAATTTTGTCCTGTTCAGCGTTGTATGTATTAGCTGTCAAGTTCATATTTTTTCTGTTCAATAAGTGTCCTCCCTGCATTACGCATTTTCAATTTTAGCATTATTGCTTTCAATAATATTTTCCACAGAATTTGTATTCTCAGAAATCACAACAGGCGGATTATCCCGCAGGAAACGCTTCTCCTTTTCCTCTGTAACATAGTCCTGCACCTCGTCAATAGCAAAAAGAAAATCCAACATCTCCTTAAATTCCTCTTGCGAAATATCATCTCCGAAATACTTGTACACAAGTCCTCCAATCCCGCATAAATTGTGAGTACGCTTTTTCCTTTCCTCCTCAGCAATCGAATTCTGAATTTTCTTACGTTTTTCCTCCAATCTTTTCAATTCATCTTCAGTCGATTTTGTACGTTCATTAAGACGTGCAAGGCTCTCCTTCATTTTACTTAAATCATTTTTCTTTGGCATAAACACCATTCCTTTCTTTATCTATTTCAAGCTCGTATGAGCAAACTGCCTTACAGATAACGGAATATTCGGACGGCACTACTAACCTCACTCTCATTGCACAACCCACGCAATCGTTACAGGTAACTTTATTCTATCGTGTGCAAAGCCGCCCAAATATCCCGTAGGGCGCACTTATACAAACAGCAAGCAGTTTGTTGTGCGCAAGGGGAAGTTTCCCCTTGACCCCTCTAATGCTTTGCATACGCAAAGGACTATTTTACGCACAGCGATTTAACGTGAGCGATGTTTTTTCACGGATTTATCTCGATTATTGTCGTGAGAAATATCCGTGTGTTTTTCTTTTTCATAACATCTATGAAAAACATCAATCACTTTTTCTTTATCACGGTTTGCAAAAAATATGACTTGCTTGCCGTCATTTTTGCTTTTTATCGTATGTATAATATTTGCATTATTAAGTGCAGTAACAAAGTTCTCTATATTTAAAATTTTATCACTCTCAATACCGAAAGTTTCTAACAACGGACAATCCAATTCCGTTTCAATAATTTCCTTTTTGATAGAACGTTTTTCTAAATTCAATTTTGATAATTCAAAATTTATCTTTTCAATCTCTGCATTTGTATTTGTAAGAATTACTTTTCTGTTATAGCTTCCCTTATCGGTACGATAACCCTTTTTCTCAATAGCACAAGCTGCCGCGCCGAGATGTTTTTGTGGAATTTTAGAAATACCTTGTGTCTTGTAGCTTCTATGGTCAATACGTTCATTAGAAACAAAATACAGTTTATGATTACACCAATCCGCCCATAACTTTCTCCATTCGATAAGCAAAGCCTTGTCATTCCAAGAACGCTCCTTTTTAGTAAATCCATTCTCATTAACTTTGCGGGTAGTCAGCAAAATATGAACATGCGGATTACCGTCCCCCTTATCGTGAATGGCAAAATCGACACACATCCCCTTTGAAACAAGGCATTGCTGACAGAAATGATGAACTAAATCAATCTGCTCAGAACGAGATATTTCAACAGGCAAAGCAGCGTCAATATGTCTTGCCGTTTGACTGTTTTTGCGAGTTTCTGCACACTCCACAGCGTTCCATAATACAAAACGATTTTTGAATTTAGGCGGAGCATTGTAAGGCAAAAGAATTTCTTTATGTACAACTTCATGCTTTCGGCGGTAGTCATGAAGTTTTCCGTCGTACTCATTTTTATTTTTTCACCTGAAATATATGCCGCTTTTGCCACAGCACTTGCATCTTTTCCACGACTTACGATTTTAACGTTAAAATGATAAATTGCTATATGAACATCTCCTTTCATAATTCAGTATATACTTTTTTCAAAATATTCAACAGGCTTAAAACAGGACTAAAACAGGCTTTATTTTTCATGCCTCACTATAAATTTTACTCCCAAACCGTAATTTGGGCTATGAGTAGAGTTTGAGCAGGATTTGAGTAATTTTACAAAATATGCGTTGTTGCATATGGAGTTCCCTCACAAGTAAGGACTTTTTTCAACCTGTTTTCCCAGAATTTAATAGAAAATTAACATTTTAAAATATGAATTTGTGTAATTGCATAGCTCAATCGGACTATAATTGTCTAATATGATTGCTTATTCGTCGGTAAACGGCAAATGCTCCCATTCCAAAATAGAAATGGGAGCATAAATGTGATAAGTATAAAAAACTTACCTAACGTTTTTCAATTTCTTACGAATGGTTTTAATTCGATCATAAATAGATGTTTTGGAAGTATGTAAAATTTCCGAAATGTCTTTTACCGAGTAACCTCTTACTCTCATCAGAATAATTTGCAAGGTCTTTTCACTTGCTTTCTTTAGAATTTTGTACATAGCAGGATTTTCAACCTCGTTCAAAAGCTGCTCAACAGTCGTAACCTCCCGCTGGCTTTTGTCCTCAATAATTTCTTCATAAAAGTCGCCAACATTGTACAGCCTTTTGTAAAACCTGTCATCGGAGTTGTAAGCAATTCTGTCAAAGTCGTGAAGCTCCTCAATAATATTTTCGTCAACACCCAATGCACGCCACTCTTTTTCCTCTGCTTCCTTTTTCCTGCGCCATATCCAGTATGATTTTAAGCTGTTGTATGCCATTTAAATTCCTCCAATTATTTTTTAATCTTAAAAAAAATAATTGGAAAGGCGGCGATCGGCAGCCTGCAAAAAGAAAAATCGCAAACACAGAATTGCATTTGCGACTTAAATAAATATATTGTTGAAATATGTCAATTGAATTTGCGGACAAATTCCTTGTGTCGGCATTGATTTTTTTGATGAATTACTGCTTTGATACATTTTTATCTTGTGCTTGTTAAGTAATTCATAGTAACCTATCCGCAGCAGCTGTCAATATATTCTCCTGACGCATTCAATGTATCGGTCTGCATTTCTGATTTGCTCGCAAGCAGCGGATTTTTATATTCTGTCACCTCTGTAAAATCATCACCGTTGACATCATAGCTGTCAGGAACATTATCAAAATACTTAAACGAGCGGTCTATCAGAGCGTCAATATCGGTATCGGATTTCAGCACACCGATTGTTTGTAAATCTCTGCTTACATTTTCAAGCGCCTCATATCCTCCCTGAACGCTGGGGATATAGTTGTAGCTCTTAAGAATATTCGCAATAAACGAAACATCGCCTGTAACATATTCCTTATCCACCTGTATTTGAGCCGTTTCCTCGGGGTGAGCCGCTACCCATGCAGAACCCTTTAAAACCGCCCTTGTAAATCCTGCTGCAATATCTGGGTGTTTTTCTGCAAGCTCTGCGGATACAAAGCTTACGCAGCAGTATTCCTGAGCATAAGGTGCAGTTACAGCAGTATCAAGCAGAACGGTAAGACCGTATTCCTCCTGAGCCGACGTTGCCACAGGGTCGGGTGTGGCGATAGCGTCAACAGCTCCGTTCATAAGTGCGATAGGCTGGTCAGCAGTGCTGTAAACCGAGAATGTTACTTCGCCGCTTGCCGCCGATATGTCAATACCTGCCGAATACAGCGCGCGTTTTGCAGTTACCGCCTCAGATCCTGCAAGAGAGCTTACTCCGATATTCTTGCCTTTGAGATCGGCAATGCTGTTTATTCCCGAATCGGATTTGACGAGTATCTTTGTGCAGCCTGTGTGCATTCCCGAAGTCACCACCATGTTAAGACCGTTTTCTATTGGCTGAACAAATTTGCCGATAAGACCGAATCCGCAGTCGATAGTTCCCGCACCGAGAGCCGCCTGAATATCTCCGCTGCCGAAATCAACGCGCTCCCACTTTATGCCCTCCTCGTCAAGATAGCCGTTTTCCATTGCTATTTGCAGAGGCGCATGGCAGATAGCTCCCTGCGCCTCCCCGACCTTTAAAACATATTCACCGTCCGAATTGTTTGAGGAATTCCCCGCATTGGCTTCGCAGCCTGAAAATGCCGCTGCAAAAATTCCCGCCGACAGCAGGAGAGATAGTATCTTTTTTGTTTTCATAATAAATTTCCTTTCAGTATGTAAAGTATAAAATTAGATAATATAATCAACTTCACGTTCTTTGCCGGCAAAGTCGAGTATCTTAAGAATTTCATTTCTTAGGCGGATAAATTCGGGATTGCTTCTGTCCCTCGGCTGAGAAAGCTCAACGTCAATGACCTTTTCAATTTTTGCAGGACGAGGGGACATTACCACAATACGGTTTGACAGATACACCGCCTCGTCAACATCGTGAGTTACCATTACCATTGTCATTTTCTGCTCTGCCTTTATTCTCAGCAGCTCGTCCTGCATATTCATTCGTGTAAATGCGTCAAGGGCGCCCAAAGGCTCGTCAAGCAGAAGCGCTTTCGGGTGACCTATCAAAGCCCTTGCAAGGGAGGCTCTCTGGCACATTCCGCCCGAAAGCTGATGAGGATATGACCTTTCAAAGCCCTCCAGTCCTACCAGTTTTATAAACTCCTCAACGCTTTCCTTTTTCTCCTTGAACAATTTTCTTACTTTAAGCCCGAAAGCCACATTATCGTAAATTGTCAGCCATGGGAACAGGTTATGATCCTGAAAAACAAGACCTCTGTCACAACTTGGCTTGGTGACTTTTTCCTCATCAAGATAAACCGCACCGCCTGTAGGAGTGTCAAGCCCTGCCAATAATCTAAGCATTGTGGATTTTCCACAGCCCGACGGACCGATAAGACATACAAAATCTCCCTGATTTATATTAAGCTCAATATTATTCAAGGCTTGAACTGTTTCGCCGTCGGGTCTGATAAAGGTTTTGCTAACATTTTCAAATCTTATCTCACCTACCACTTGATTACCCCCTTCTGCCACAGCAGAGCCTTGTCTCTTATTTTAAAAAGTACGGTTATGACAAGATAAAACAAAACCGCTATTACAATAAGTCCTGCATAGACATTTGCATACGCCATCATTTCCTTTTGCCAGTTTACATACCAGCCTATGCCGTATTTTGCGCCGATCATCTCGGCAGTCATAAGAGCTATGAAAGAAGCGCATATTCCGTTGAACAGTCCCAAAAAGATGCTGGGACTTGCGGCGGGGACGCCTATTTTAAATATCTGCTGAAGCTTGTTTGCTCCCAAAGTGGAAGCCACCTCAAAATAAGAATTTTTTATATTGGAAATCCCGCTGGAGGTAAGCACTACTGTTGGAAACCACACGGATATACCGATTATAAATGCGCTTGCCGTTCTTGCTGTAGGGAAAGCCACCAATAAAATCGGTATCCATGCGGTTGACGGAATAGGTCCCAAAATACGAACCACGGGGTTTATCCAATATGACATATGCTTTGAAAAGCCTACGCCAATTCCCATAAAAAAGCCCATGACAAGTCCTCCCAATACTCCCGAGACAAGTATTCCCGCCGAATATCTCACACACTTTCCTATAAGCGCGTAATCTTCAAACAGCGTGCCGAAAACTCTGTCAAGTGTGGGGAAATAAAGCACGGGCAGCAAAGCGGTCTTGGCTGTCACAATATTTAGGATATTCAGAACCAGTATCACTCCTGCCAGAAACGGAGCTCTGTAAAACACATTTTCATCGGCTATGTATTCCTTTTTCTTGTTTTTGATATAACCTGCCGCTGATACTGCAAGGTAAACCACCGT
This sequence comes from Ruminococcus sp., assembly GCA_014799785.1. GTDB lineage: Bacteria > Bacillota > Clostridia > Oscillospirales > Ruminococcaceae > RGIG8773. The sequence continues at coordinate 12,069 of JAAVHI010000045.1, read as the reverse complement.
TATTATTACAAGCAGCCACGAAAAATAAGGGTGCTTCGCCGCCTGATGCTTGGACGAATTCGGCAGTGCAAGTGCCATGATTTCAGCAAACGCAAAGGACAGCAGCAGAATACTTATCCTGATTATAGATTTTTTTAACATATATTTTCTCCTTTCGTCATGTCTTATCAGCTTGTGTAACGGAACATACAACGTTTTCTCCCACAGGAGCCATAAGCAGTTTCTTGTAGTATGCCTTTGACTGATACAACGCACCTGCGGGATTGTGGGCAAGCACCCTGTCCTTTGTGATAAGCGTAGTAGTGATACCTTTTGCATATTTGTAGAAAAGGCTGTCATGTCCCACACAAAGCCCTACAACTACATTCAGGTCAACCTTACGCTTGTTCAGCAGCTTTGCCTGTAAAATGGGATTACACATCACTCCGCCTGTAACGCAGGTATATTTTTTATCAATGCCAATATCTGTTTTGTTTACCGAGCCCGATTTACAGCTTACGCCATATACTTCAAAGCCGTTTAACCTGAGTATCCTTGCAAATATCCTGCTTTCTTCGATAAGACCTATGCAGGTGGCGATACCGATTTTCTTTGCCCCTATTCTGCGGGCAAATTCCACTATTTCCTCAACTCTGGTATACCGTCCGTAAAAACCGCCCTCGATTTCTGCTGCGGCAACGGCAATTTTTTTATTGACCCTGTTATTTTTATAAAGATCAGTTACCTGATCTATCTCCTCCTCGGTCAGTTCAGCGGTTGGACAAAACTCTGGATATTGACCTGTCCTCTTAGCACAGTTCAAAATGCCGCAGTCAACACAGCTGCAACCTATATTTTTGTTGTTTTTTTCATTCATAAAAAAGACCTCCGGTTTCATTAATTTAACATATATAACCTATATATTTAGTATGTTTTAGTAACAAAGTTAATTATAACCCCGCCTGCTGATTTTGTCAAGAGAGTTTTTAATGTTTTTGCGTAATATCCGATATTTTGTAATATTGCATAATACAAGGCAGGGAATGTCAAAATATTTTGTAAATCTTAATTGCATTAAATGTGACAGCGTGGAGTAAAATCTTTTAAAATAAAGTAAGCCTGCACATATGAATACAGTTTACATATGTACAGGCACTTATTTGCAGGGAAAATGTCGGTTTGTGGGCATTTGTTTTATTTTGTGTTTTTGGAAATGAAGTATATCATTCGTTGAAAACAGTCCATCGGACTGTTTTCAAGGGTTATTTTGCCTCGTACGGCAACAAGGGGGAGCGGTCGTGTCCGCTCCCCCTCGAAATTCTTTCGCATTTCTCACCCCTTTCACCGTTTTGAACGAAAGGGATTTCGCCGCCTGCGGGCGGCGACCAAAGGGCTCCTCGCCCTTTGGAAACCTCGCCAGCTGGGCTCAGCTGGATCAGCTATAGTCGGCGGCTTCGCCGCCTAAAGGTCTGTTACTTGGTGCGTGGTGCGCTAAATCAAAATTTATCGTTTCTATTTTCTGTGAAATAAAAAGCCGTCCGCGGAAACAAATTCCGCAGACGGTTTAAATCAGCTTTATTCCTCTTCGTCCTCGTCGGGCATATCCCAGTTGTGATACACATTCTGCACGTCGTCGTTGTCCTCAAGGTGTTCAAGAAGCAGATTCATCTTCTTGATAGACTCCTCGTCGGTCAGCGCCGTATAGGTGGACGGTATCATCTCAATGTCTGCCGAAATAAGCTTATAGCCCTTTTCGGTAAGACCGTCACGAACCGCGGCAAAATCGCTTGGCTCGGTCTCGATTTCGATAATGTCGTCCTCCATGGAGAAGTCGGACGCGCCCAGATCGAAAACGTCCTCCATAACCTTGTCCTCGTCCAGGCCGTTCGCCTCGGCGGCAATAATGCCCTTACTTGTGAACATGAACGAAACGCAGCCGGTAGTACCAAGATTTCCGCCGAACTTGTCAAAGTAGTGACGGATATCGCCCGCAGTACGGTTCTTGTTGTCCGTAAGCGTCTCAACGATAACCGCAACGCCGTTAGGGCCGTAGCCCTCGTAAATGTTGGCTTCGTAGTTGGTCTTGTCACCGCCGCCCGCAGCCTTTTTGATAACGCGGTCGATGTTGTCGTTGGGGACGTTGTTCGCCTTAGCCTTTGCGATAAGGTCGCGGAGCTTGGCGTTGTTGTTGGGGTCAGCGCCGCCCTCCTTGACGCATACGGTGATTTCACGTCCGATCTTGGTGAAGATCTTGGCTTTCGCGCCGTCTGTGGCTTCTTTCTTTCTTTTGATGTTATTCCATTTGGAATGTCCTGACATAAAAATTCTCTCCTTAACTATATTTGTGTAGATATATGAAAGCAGTCCTTTGACTACCCGATAAACATTTTGCGGTACTCCTCCGTACCTGCTTCAATAGGCTTTCCGTGACCGAAAAATATCCTTTTCGGTTCAAGCCCGCGTATCCTGTTCAGCGACGCTCTTGCCGCCTTGGGACTTTCGCATATCAGCGGGAAAGACGGTCTGATAAAGTTCATAGCCGCGTCTCCCACGTAAAGGTCGCCGCCGCAGAGTACCCCGAAAGAGCCTTTCGTGTGACCGTCAAGCTTTACCGCAGTGCAGTCCGCGCCGAATTCTTCACCCAGCGGCATTCCGTCGTCGAGAAAAATGTCTATCCCAAAGCTTTCCGCACGGGACTTCCGCAGCGTTTTCGGAGCCATTGAAGCCGCCGCAAGGATTCTTCCCGCCGCGCCGACGCTGTAAAGCTTATGTAAACCGTTGTTGCGTGCAAGCTTCATGTCGTAAACACACATGGCAATGTCCGCACCGTAAAGCTTTGAGAAATACGCCGCGTTGCCGATATGGTCGTTATGACCGTGGGTGAGGACGATCATCTTGATATCGTAGTTATGAAGCCATGTCTCGATCTCATTGCGGTATTCCTTTGTACAGGTGTCTATGAGGATATCCCCGCGCTTGCCGCGGACAACGTAGCAGTTTCCGAAGCCGCAGGTTATCATGTTAACTCCCTCGTAATTCACGCAGAACCGTCCTTTCGTCAGAGGATTAAGGTCACAACTCCGTATTATACCATATTGTATCGAATAATTCAACCATTCTTTCAAAATTTTCCGTAAGCTGCAAATATCCGAACAGGGTCTCCAGAGCGGTGGCACGCCTGTACTCCACGGGATTGGAGCTTTTCGGCACGGTGTTTCCCACCGCGTTCCGCCCCCGCTTCAGGACGGCTTCCTCCTCCTCGGTAAGAAGCGGCATTATCACGTCCACAGCCCGCGACTGATACGCCGCGCGGACACGCTCCACCGCCTCGGAATGAAGCTTCTTGACGGGCATATTGGCGGTAAGCACCAGCCGCTCCCGCACAAGCCTTTCGTAGACCGCATCCCCCAGAAAAGCAAGGGTCAGCGGACTGTATTGATTTGCGTCTTTTTTGTCTATAATGACCATTCCTTTCAGAAGACCTTATATTTCCGTTTTATCCTGTTCAGTCCTCGTGCCGTCGTGATTCCTGATAAAGAAGATCAGGTCTATAAGCGATTCGTGATAGGGGATAAATTTTTTCTCGCGTATAATAGCCTTTATCTCGTCTGCGGAAGCCCACTTTACCTGCGCGACTTCTTCGTACTGCAATTTCAGAGCGGTCTCGTCCAAGTCCTTTTGTACAACGTAAATATCGTCGAAAACGCGTTCCGTCTGTATCGTCAGCACACGCCGCAGCTCGTCGGGAGCAAGCGTTACGCCCACTTCCTCGGCGGTCTCTCTGATAGCCGCGGAAATGCTCGTATCTCCGCTGACCGCGCTGCCGCCCACAGTCAAGTCCCACATACCGCTCCAGCTGCGCTTGAACGGCTGCCTCTGCTGTATAAGCATTTCCCCCTTGCTGTTGAAAATGCATACGTGTACGACCATGCGGTATTCGCCCTTTTGGACTTTTTCAGGTTTTCCCCGCTCAAGGGTGCGTCCCGTCTTGATACGGTTTTCGTCGTAAACGTCCCAAAGTTCCATGACCATACCTCCGAAAATCAGAATAAAAAGTCAAACTCGAAGCCGAAAATATTTACCGTGTCGCCCTCGTCGATACCCATTTTTTCCAGCCTGTCGATTATGCCGCTTGAACGGAGTACCCTCTGGAAATACTGCAAAGAAGAGTAGTCCTCCATATCGATTGTACGCATGATGTTTTCCAGCCAAGGAGCTTCAACGTAGTAAACGCCGTCGTCCTCGCGTGTTATCTCGAATTTCTCGCCTATGCCCGCACGCTCGTCAAGCTGCTTCGGTGTAAGCGGCTCGGCTTCGTACTCCTTTATGGGCGGGAGCGCGTCAAGCTCCGCGGCGATCACGTTCACAAGATGCTTTGTACCCTGCGTTGTGGCGGCTGATATCTCGTAGAAATCGTAGCCAAGATTTTCCACATATTTCCTGAAATCCTTTATCTGTTCGGGAGAAGCCATGTCGCACTTGTTCGCCGCAACTATCTGCGGTCTGTCCGCAAGCTCCGCGCTGAATTTTTTCAGTTCGCGGTTGATTATCTCGAAGTCCTCCTTGGGGTCGCGTCCCTCAACGCCCGAAACATCAACAACGTGTACTATAAGTCTGCATCTTTCAACGTGCCGCAGGAACTCGTGTCCCAGACCAACTCCGTCTCCGGCGCCCTCGATAAGACCGGGGATATCCGCCATTACAAACGATCTTTCCTCGTTGACCTTGACAACTCCCAGCACGGGGGTAAGCGTGGTGAAGTGATAGTTTGCGATCTTGGGCTTTGCCGCCGATACAACCGATATCAGCGTGGATTTGCCAACGTTGGGAAATCCTACCAGACCCACGTCCGCAAGAAGCTTCAGTTCAAGAGAGACCTCGTATTCCTCGCCCAAAAATCCGGGCTTGGCAAACTTCGGTATCTGCCTTGTGGGAGTTGCAAACCGTGCGTTTCCCTTGCCGCCCTTGCCGCCCTTTGCAAGGATTTTCGGTTCGCTGCCCGACATATCCGCCATTATCCTTTCGGAGGGCAGTTCGCGGATAAGAGTTCCGCGGGGGACTTTTATAATAAGGTCGGGAGCGTTTTTTCCCGTTTTGTTGCCCGAAGAGCCGTTCCCGCCGCGCTCTGCGACGTACTTTCTTTTGTAGCGGAAATCCTCCAGCGTGGAGAAATTGTCGTCCACAAGAAAAACGATGTCGCCGCCCTTGCCGCCGTCGCCGCCGTCGGGACCGCCCGCCGCAACGTATTTCTCACGGTGAAAGGAGACCGCGCCGTCGCCGCCGTCTCCCGCCTTTATCTTTATTTTAGCCTTATCAACAAACATGGCTTTACCTCTTTCGCGTCTTACGGAATGAAATTATCCATACTATTATACCACAAAAAAAACCTCATTTCAATATGAAACAAGGAAATTTTTTCTTTTTCGTAAAATTGCGCCGTTACGCGGTTTTGCGGGAGTTTTCCTGTGATAAAAGCAAAATTATCTCATGCGGTATTAGGTAATTTTTGTGCGAATTTCCATAAAGAGATGTGAGTATTTGGTTAAAATGATAATTGACACCGTGTAAGATTTATATTAAAATTGTTAATAATAGAGGGTGTATATGTAAATGTAATCATTTACATTGCATACCCCAATAAAAAGGAGAATGATGAATTATGAAGAAATCAAGAATTTTCGGCGTGATCGCCGCTGCAGCTATGGCTGTTTCCGCATTTGTTTCAATGCCCGTTTCCGCGGCTGACACCTACCACGCTTACCTGGGCGTTCAGACAAATCCGAGCTGGATCTTCAGAAACGGCTGGAACGATTCAAGCTTCGGAAAAGACACTTACGATGCTTTTGACAAGCTCAGCAAGGACGGCGCTCCCGCAGATATCGACGGTACTTTCACAGATGTTGATATCACAGGCGACGGAACCTACAAGGTTTCCCTCACAGGCGCAGACCTCAGCGATGAAGAGCTGTTCAGCCTTCTGTTCGTATCCACAGATATTCCCGTTGACGCAGGCGTATCTATCACCAACGTTAAGGTAATTATCGACGGTCAGACAAAGTACACCTTTGACGAGGGTTATATTCCCGAAGATACCGGAGAGTATATCCAGGTACAGGCCCGCAACATCTGGAACGATGACCTCGGCAAGGAAGACGGTCTGTTCGCTTATATGATGCCTAATGATTCCGTAGAGATGGAATTCACAGTTTCCGGCATGGGTTCTGCTGAGGCTGCTGCTCCCGCAGCTACCGAAGAGGCAGCTCCCGCACCTGCTGCTGATACAGCTCCCACAACTTCCGCTTCCACAGGCAACATCCCCGTTGCGGCTATGGTTTCCGTAATGGCTGTTGCAGGCGCTGCTGCTGTTGTTTCCAAGAAGAGAAAGTAATCTCGGAGCTTTAACGCAAAAATTGACCTCAATGCTTTCGGGCTGTCGCTGCCGTAAAAACATGGTTTGCGGCAGTCCGATAATTTTTTGAACCTGTCATCAACAAAATCTTGCCGAAAAGGCGTGCGCTGTATCTTGATAAAGCAGGTTCTTAGGCGGAATATCCCTGCCGTAAAATTCCTATATGAAAGGATTGATCAATAAAATGGCAAGCAGCTCCGCGGTTACTGTTTCAAAAAACTCCAACAAAATTACAAAAAAAGACAAAAACTACTACGAGCCGAAAACGATGACCGAAAAGATCGCCGACGTATTGTACATGATCATGCGCTGTTCTGTGGTCGTCAATGTTTTCGCGCTGTTTTTTCCTACCTTTAACGCTGTAAGAATAAGCCAGAATATTAACGGAAATATGTCACTTTTTACCTGTGCTATCTCCTATAAATCAATGCTCAGCACTTTCAAGGCGGTGCTCAGACGACAGGACTGGCTCGAACCCGCTTTCAAGAGCCTGAGCTTCTGTGCAGTGCTTATAATCGTTGCCGCGGTCATAGCGATAGCGGGCGGCTGTATGTCGCTGGGCAACAGGAACATGAAAAAGATCGGCTGCTTCTTTACGCTTGCGGCGGGAACTGTCGAGCTGATGGGCGTGCTGAGGATAAACCCTATCCTGAACGGTCTTATCAACGATTCCTACGCTTCGGGCAAGTTCGATGATATGAAGCTCATACGTCCGAACATTATGTATATGTACCTTATCATCGGAATAATCTATATCGCGGTATCACTGATAAACTTTTTCCTTGTGCCGAAAGCCGAGGAGGGCGAGGGTCTGGACATGGAACCAAGGTTCAGACTGTTCCTTATGATGCTCCCGATAATCGCGCTGGCGTTCGTATTCAGCTATCTTCCCCTGTACGGCTGGAGATACGCGTTCTTCGACTATAAGTCGGGCGAAACACTGTCCATGGATAAATTCGTGGGCTTCAAGTGGTTTACGGAAATATTCAAGACAGCCGCCACCAAAAAGGACATCGTGAACGTGCTGAAAAACACCCTTGCAATGAGCGGTCTCGGTATACTGACAAGCTGGATACCTATGGCTTTCGCGATCTTCCTCTCGGAGATCAAGAACACCCATTTCAGACGTGTCGTTCAGACCTTTACCACCATACCTAACTTTATAAGCTGGGTACTGGTTTACGCTCTTGCGCTGGCTATCTTCTCCACAGACGGCTTTATCAATACCATGATCAACAGCCTGCATCCCGATAGCGCTAAGGTCATCACAAACTACCTTATGGAGAAAGACCATATGTGGCTGAAAATGCTTGCATGGGGTCTTTGGAAAGGCGTGGGCTGGAGTGCTATCATTTACATAGCCGCCATTTCGGGTATCGACCAGGGTCTTTTCGAGGCCGCTACCGTTGACGGAGCGGGCAGATTTGCCAGAATGTGGTATATCACCGTTCCAGAGCTTATCCCCACCTACTGCGTACTGCTGCTGATGTCCATTGCAAACATTCTTTCAAACGGTATGGATCAGTATCTGGTATTCTCCAATGCGGTAAACCGCGAGCAGATACAAGTCCTTGACCTGTACGTTTATAATCTGGGTATCGGTTCGGGACTTATCCCGCTGTCTACCGTGGTAGGTATGGTCAAGTCTATCGTCAGCGTAATTCTGCTGTTTGCCGCAAACGGAGTTTCCAAGGCGGTACGCGGCGAAAGTATTGTTTAAGGAGGCGGCAGAATGAGTGATATAAAGCTTACTAAAAAGCAGAAGCGTCAGGAGGAAAAATACTTCAAGGATCACACCACCCATATAAAGCTGACCCCCGGAGACGTTGTGTTCAACATCATAAACTATGCTTTCTTTATTATCTTTACACTGAGCTGTGTTTTCCCGTTCTACTACCTGTTTATCAACACCATCTCGGACAACGAGCTTGTCACAAAGGGCGCGATAACGCTTATCCCAAAGGGACTGACGATTTCCAACTATATCCAGATGGGCAAGGTAAACGACCTGTGGACTTCCGTACTGATAACTTTCCTCAGAACTATTATTGGTACTGCGCTGATGGTTTTCGTTTCCGCGCTTGCGGGATATCTCGTTACCAAAAAGGAAATGTGGCACAGACAGTTCTGGTACCGTTTTCTGGTAATCACCATGTACTTTAACGCGGGACTTATCCCATGGTACCTGAACATGGCTACGCTGGGTCTTACCGACACCTTTGCGGCGTATATCATTCCCGGCATAGTTTCGCCCTACAACATCATTCTGGTGAAAACCTACGTTGAGTCTATCCCGGGCGAGATCGAGGAGAGCGCCTACATGGACGGCGCAAGCTACTGGACGATTTTCCGCAAGATAATATGGCCGCTCAGTAAGCCTATACTTGCGACAATCGCCATATTCGGCGCGGTGGGTCACTGGAACTCCTTCCAGGATTCGCTTATCCTCAACGCAAACCGTCCCGAGCTGTTTACGCTTCAGCACAGACTGTATATCTATCTGCAAAAAAGCTCCAATATCAGCGCCATGGTTCAGGGCGGCATAAGTAGCTCCGACACCGTCGCCATTGCGGGACAGATGAATACCAAGATCATTCAGTACACCATTTCCATGGTTACGATCATTCCTATTCTTTGCGTGTACCCCTTTATGCAGAGATACTTTGAAAAGGGTCTTATGCTGGGTGCGGTCAAGGGCTAAGCTTGTTTATACTATACCATGCTTAACAAGACAGCGGTATGTCATGTTTAAAATATTTTTAGGAGGAAATGTATGAAAATCAAAAAACTTCTTGCGGGAGTTACCTCTCTCGCATTGATGGGAACGCTTGCGGGCTGCGGAAATTCCGAGATCCAGGCTCCCACCGATGTTGACGTTACAAGCGCCGCAAACGCAGGCAATGCAGGTTCGGACGATTCCGAGGATGTTTCCGATGACAGCGAGGGAACTGCTGCCGCTCCTGCGGAGGACAGAGACCTGAAAGCCGAATTTGCCGAGCTTTACGGCGACCAGACCGTAACGCTGAATGTTTTCAGTACGCTTGCAAACTACAACGGTATCCAGGCGGGCTGGTTCGGCGAGGTAATGAAGAGAGAGTTCAACGTTGAGCTGAACATCATTCCCAACACGGACGGTATGTTCGATACTCGTATGGAATCGGGAAATCTCGGCGATATCGTTATTATGGGTACAGGCGGCGACTACTCACGTGCTGTAAACGAGGGTATGCTTTACGACTGGAATGACGACGATCTTCTTGACAATTACGGCGGCTACATAAAGGAGCACATGGCTCAGGCTCTTGAAAACAACGCAGACCTCAACGAGTCCATCAACGGAGACCACGTTATACACGGCTTCGGTCACAACGTTGCTTCCAGCATTGAGGATCACGAGGCGTTCATCTATACCATGGACGTTCGCTGGGACCTCTACAAGGAGCTTGGATACCCCTCCGTAAAGAATATTGACGAGTTCTATGACCTTATGCTCAAGATGAAAGAAATCTGTCCCACCGACGAGGTTGGCGGCGAAACCTATGCTGTTTCCCTCTGGCCCGACTGGGACGGCGATATGGTAATGTACGTAAAGAGCTTTGCTACCTGCTACTGGGGCTATGAGGGAGACATGGGTCTCGGTCACTACAACCCCGACAACGGCGAGTACTACTACGCTCTTGACGATGGAAGCCCCTATCTGACAAGCCTTAAATTCTTCAACAAGCTTTATCAGGCAGGACTTATCGACCCCGACTCCATGACCCAGACCTATGCGGAGATGTCCGAAAAGGTAAAGGCGGGCGGTACATTCTTCTCGATCTTTGACTATGCCGGCTCTCAGCTTTACAACAGCGAGGAGCACCTCAACGATGGTAAGGGTATGTATCCCCTTATGCCGGACGACGCTACTCCTATCTGCGCAGGTATGAACGTTCTGGGAAGCAACAGACTCTGGACTATCGGCGCAAATACCGAATATCCCGAGCTTTGCATGGCTATCATCAACTACCTTGCAACTCCCGAGGGATACCTCACATACTGGTACGGCCCCAAGGACGTTTGCTGGTACTACGACGACGATGGCAACACCTGCTTTACCGAGCTTGGCGAGCTTGCCTACAAGGACAGAAAGGGTACTATGATGCCCAGCGAGTGGGGCGGAGCTTCCTTTAACGAGGGTACTTTCCAGGCGAACAACACCACCTGGACAAGAGACGCAAAGAACCCCGAATCCGCCAACGACACCTACAACTGCGATAACTGGATAAGCCGCCGCGCAAGCCTTAACTACGACATTCTCAACGACTGGAGAGAGTTCAGCAACGCTTACAACGCTCAGGAGTATATGAACAACCGCGACTATAAGGTGCTGCTCGGTACTTCATTCAGCATTTCGCCTCAGTCCGACGAGCTGAAGGTTATCTGGAAGCAGGTTACAAAGTGCGTAACCACTTACTCATGGCAGGCGATCTACGCTAAGTCCGATGATGAGTACGACAAGATCGTTGCCGAAATGATCCAGAAGTGCAACGAGTACGACCCCACCGGCGAGTGCAAGGCATATTCTCTCGGCGAAGCTGAAAGAAGAAAGGCTCTTGACGACGCTGTAAGAAACGGTTAATTAAAAATTTTCGGAGCGCGTCCTGCCGCTGCAATGCTGCGGGCGCGCCCGTTTTTCTTGAAAGGAAAATGCGCTTATGGCAGGTTTTTTCAGTCCCGACAGTAAGCTGTACAGGTTTATGAGCAGGCTTACGGACGTGGTAACTCTCAATCTTTTGTGGATACTTTGCAGTCTGCCGATAGTGACGATAGGCGCGTCCACGATCGCGGCTTCGTCTGTATCGCTGCGTATCGCCGAGGGGCGCGAGGGCTACATCGGACGGGACTTCTTCAAGGCGTTCAAAGAAAATCTGAAGCAGGGGATACCCATGACGTTCATCACGGCGATATGCGTGTGCGCGGTCTGGCTGGATTTTCAGATGTTCAGCGCATCCGAGGAAAACTCGCTGCTGTTCCTGATAACGGGTATCATAGCGGCGTATGTGTTCGGCTTTTCTCTGCTGTACGTTTACCCGCTTCTGGCGCGGTACGAAAACACTATCCTGAACAGCCTTAAAAATTCCTTTCAGATAAGCATGAGGTATTTCCTGCGGTCGCTTCTGCTTGCGGTTATCGTTGCGTTTGAAGCTGCGGTAATGCTCTGGTCGTTACAGACTATGATACTGCTTGTTCTTGCGGGATTTGCTTTTATTAATCTTACGGTGTGCAGCTTTGCGTCGGTGATATTCCGCGAGCTTGAAAAGATACCGGGGACTGTCCCCGACAGCGGAGATACCGCCGAAAACGGCGAAGCTGAACAGTAAATGCCAAAAATAAAAAAGCAGGAGAGCTCTCCTGCTTTTAATTTTTAGATAAAGGTGATAAATTTTGATTTAGCGCACAACGCAGTAAGTAGCAACTTTTTAGGCGGCGAAGCCGCCGACATCAGCTGGTCGAGCTGAGCCCAGCTCGCGAAGTCCAGAGGCGGAGCCTTTGGTCGCGCTCCGCAGAGCGCGAAATTCCCATCCCGCGCCCGCAGGCGCATATCCTCTGAAACGGAGCAGGAGGTGAGAAACGGCGAGAGCCGTTTCGAGGAGGGGCGAACACGACCGCCCCTCCTTGTTGCGGTACGCAGCACAGTG
>JAAVHI010000044.1 GCA_014799785.1 Ruminococcus sp. | reverse complement strand
TCCGCCCGCTTTGAGTTTGCACGGAACATGGGGCTGCGCAAGGAACCCGGTTTTGCATCACAGTGCGTTGGCTGCGGTAAATGTGAACAACACTGCCCGCAGCATATCAATATCCGTGAAAAACTAAAGGAAGCCGATCGCAGTCTCAGACCCCTGCCATATAAAATTGGTATCAATGCAGCGCGCAAAATCATGATCAAATAATAATGTAGCTGAGAGAAAGCGTAAGGTAATAAGAAACGAAAAAACGGGAGTGCAAACTAAAGAGCTCCCGTTTTGAATTTATACCAATCACCAATTAGGATTAATGCCGCCGGATGGTTGTATTTATGCATTCGGCGGAGTCTTTCCATATTCGTATTTTTATTATTTCATGCCAAACTATAAATGTTCGGTAAACGGTGGCTGAATTTACATATTAAACAATAAATTGCAAAATTTATTGAAATCCGTCGGTTTATGTGGTACAATGTTATCGTACATAATACCAAAGGAAGTGAAGCTGTGAGCAGCATTGTTTTTATTGATACGGAAGTCTGTCTTCAGACAAGAAATGTATCCGACTACGGCGCGGTAAATTCTTTGCAGGATAAACTGCACACAAATTCTGAAAATGCATTTACAGAGTTTATTTCGGGAAATAAATTTATCTGCGGACACAATATTATTGCTCATGACCTGAAATATATTTTGGAAGCGGTTGAAAAATCCGGAGCGGAATTTGCGGCAGATACGCTGTATCTGTCGCCGCTGCTGTTTCCGCAAAAGCCGTATCATGCTCTTTTAAAGGACGACAAGCTTAATGCAGACGAATTAAATAATCCCCTGAACGACGCTATAAAAGCAATGCAGCTTTTTTATGATGAGGTAAACGCTTTTGAAAATCTTGACGAAGATACAAAGGATATTTTCTGCGGACTTTTATACAAGCAAAAAGAATTTTACGGATTTTTTCGTTATATTGACCGTATCCCGAAAAACGATACAGTACAGCTTATACGCAAAAAATTTAAAGATAAGATCTGTGAAAACTGCGGCATTGACATAATTTCAAGACGTTATCCCATTGAACTCGCGTACTGTCTCGCACTTGTTTCCACAAAAGATAAATATTTTGTGATACCTCATTGGGTGCATATAAATTTCCCCGATGTGGAAAATGTTATGCGTACTTTAAGAAGCACACCATGCGAAAACGGCTGTGGGTACTGCGATAAAGAACTGGACGTACACAGGTGTCTTAAAAGTATTTTCGGATATGAAAATTTTCGTGAATACGACGGCGAGCCTTTGCAGGAAAAAGCCGTCAAAGCAGCTGTAGCAAACGAATCTCTGCTTGCGGTATTTCCCACGGGCGGCGGGAAATCAATAACCTTCCAGCTTCCCGCGCTGATTGCGGGAGAGGCTTCACGGGGACTTACAGTGGTAATTTCTCCGCTCCAGTCACTTATGAAGGATCAGGTGGACAATCTCGAAAAAAAGGGTATCGCCGACGCTGTTACCATTAACGGACTTCTCAGTCCCATAGAAAGAGCGGAGGCTATCGAACGGGTAGAAAGCGGTATTGCTTCGCTTCTGTACATATCTCCGGAATCTCTGCGCTCACGGACGATCGAGCGTCTTTTTCTGTCAAGAAATATTGCAAGATTTGTTATCGACGAGGCACATTGCTTTTCCTCATGGGGACAGGATTTCCGAGTGGATTATCTCTATATCGGCGACTTTATACGCGAATTGCAGGAGAAAAAACAGCTGCGGCATCAAATTCCCGTATCCTGCTTTACGGCGACGGCAAAGCAAAAGGTCATTGCCGATATAAAGGATTATTTCAAACGAAAGCTTGCTCTTGACCTTAAATTGTATACAACAAATGCAGCCCGTACAAATCTGCGGTACGAGGTTATTTTCAAGGAGTCCGAGGAGGAAAAATATACTGCAATGCGCGATCTTATCGAGCAGAAAAATTGCCCGACGATCGTATATGTCTCGCGCACCAAACGCACAAAGGAAATTGCGGCAAAGCTTTGCAGTGATGGCTTTAAGGCGCTTCCTTTCAACGGCAAAATGGACTCTGCGGAAAAGCAGAAAAATCAGGAGGCGTTCATTCGGGACGAGGCGCAGATAATTGTGGCGACCTCCGCTTTCGGCATGGGAGTTGACAAGTCAAACGTGGGACTTGTCATTCATTACGATATTTCCGATTCTCTCGAAAATTACGTTCAGGAGGCGGGACGTGCGGGTCGTGATCAGTCGCTTCAAGCGGAATGTTATGTGCTTTTCAACGACGGCGACCTTGACAAGCACTTTATTCTTCTCAACCAGACAAAGCTCAGTATGAGTGAGATCCAGCAGGTCTGGAAAGCTATTAAGGCTTTTACAAAGGAGCGTCCCGTAATGCGGCACTCAGCATTGGAAATTGCCCGTCGGGCAGGCTGGGACGATAATGTTTCTGACATTGAAACGCGGGTAAAAACTGCCGTACTTGCCCTTGAAAACGCAGGCTATATTAAGCGGGGAAAGAATGTACCGCATATATACGCAAACAGTATAAGAGTTCCGAATATGGCGGACGCGGGCGAAATAATCGACAGCTCGTTCAAATTAAATGAAAACGATAAAATTTACGCCAAAAGAATTATAAATCAGCTTATTTCAAGCAGGAGCATTGCGCAGGCGGGAAACGACGACGCGGAGTCGAGAGTAGATTATATTTCCGACAGACTCGGTATTGATAAAGCCGACGTGATACGCTGCATAAACATTATGCGCGAAGACGGCATTCTTGACGACAGCAAGGATCTCACCGCCTATATCCGCAGAAATGATACGAAAAATAAATCCCTTTCCGTGCTTAATAAATTTACGGTTCTTGAAAAATTCTTGCTTGATGATCTTGAGAACGGGGAGCAGAGCATTCTTTTGAAGGAGCTTAACGAAAAGGCTTTGAACAGCGGCATAAAGTCCTCTACGGTGAACGGGATAAAGACGATTTTTTATTACTGGACTATAAAGGGGTACATTGAAAGATCCGTTGACGCAATGGCGAGCAGAATAAATATCACGCCGAAAACCGATTTGGAAAAAATAAAGTCTGAGCGAAATAAATGCGTTGATATAGCAAAATTTATCGTAAGCTATCTTTATGACAGAAGCCTTGAAAACAAGTCCGATAATGAAGAAATACTTGTGCTGTTTTCAATTCTTGAACTGAAAACCGCTTATGAGAGCAGCCGCATTGCTTCGGTAAATAATGATGATATTGAGAACGCACTGCTGTATCTTGCAAAAATTGATTCAATGAGACTGGAGGGTGGTTTTCTGGTGCTGTACAACGGCATGGAGATCACCCGTCTGGAGCTTGACAATAAGATCAAATACAAAAAGGACGACTACCGTCAGCTTGAGGAATTTTACACTCAGAAGATACGTCAGATACATATTGTGGGCGAATACGCGCACATGATGGTGAAGGACTATGACAGCGCGCTTCAGTTCGTGAACGATTATTTTCAGATCGACCACAAGCAGTTTATCGGTAAATATTTTGCGGGGGAACGTTCCTCAGAAATAGAGCGCAATATTACTCCGAAAAAATTTGATAAGCTGTTTAACACATTATCGGAAAAACAGCTGGAGATCGTCAGCGACAATTCGTCTCAATATATTGTTGTGACGGCGGGTCCGGGAAGCGGGAAAACGCGGGTGCTTGTGCATAAGCTGGCTTCTCTGCTGCTTCTGGAAGACGTGAAGCACGAGCAGCTTTTAATGGTGACTTTCTCCCGAGCCGCGGCAACGGAGTTCAAAAACCGCCTTTATGAGCTTATCGGAAACGCGGCGGCATTTGTGGAAATAAAAACGTTTCATTCCTACTGCTTCGATCTGCTCGGAAAGATAGGCAGTATTGAAAATTCCAAAAACGTTGTCAGCGACGCGGCTCAGATGATACGGGACGGCGAGGTCGAGCTTGGGAAAATAACCAAAACGGTAATTGTTATCGACGAGGCGCAAGACATGGACGGCAGCGAATTCGCGCTTATTGAGGCGCTTATGGAGCGCAATGAGGAAATGCGGGTAATTGCAGTGGGAGATGACGATCAGAACATTTACGGTTTCCGCGGGTCGGACTCGAAATATATGCGTTCGTTTATAACCGAAAAGGGCGCGGCAAAATATGAGCTTACGGAAAATTACCGTAGCTGCAGAAGCATTGTCTCTCTCGCAAATGTTTTTGCCGAAACGATAACGAACAGAATGAAGATCGAGCCGATAATTGCCGTAAATGACAGAGACGGCGAATTGCAGTTTATACGCCACAGAAGCTACAGTCTTGACGAAGCGGTCGCAAACCATGTTATAGCTTCATATGACGGTTCTGGAACGGCGTGCGTGCTTACGTCTACAAACGAAGAGGCTCTGCGCGTTACGGGACTTTTGCAGAAACTGGGACAGAAAGCAAAGCTTATCCAGAGCAACAACGGCTTTGATATTTACAACATTGCGGAAATACGATATTTTATAAAGAAAATTGAATCGGGAATTTCCTCTCCCGTAATTGACGACGGTCTTTGGGAGATGTCAAAAAACGCTTTGCGGGAAAAATATTCCTGCAGCGAATGTCTGGGTCTTTGTCTTGATCTGCTGAGCGATTTTGAAAAATCTGTGCAAAGAAAGTACAAGACCGATCTGGATGTGTTCATTCACGAATCAAGGCTGGAGGATTTTTACCATGCAGAAAAAGGGACGGTACTTGTTTCCACAATCCATAAAACCAAGGGACGGGAATTTGACAACGTGTATATGCTTTTGAACAACGTTTCCGCCGGTACCGACGAGGAGCGCCGCAAGCTTTACGTTGGTATCACCCGTGCAAGATCGGGTCTGTATATTCATTGCAATAACGGCATTTTCGACGGCTTTGAGATACCGCACTGCAAAAAAATCATTGACGAAAATATTTATCCTGTCCCGAATGAAATTACCGTACAGCTTACTCACCGCGATGTTAATCTTGGATTTTTCAAGGGAAAAAAAGAGTTTATTTTAAAGCTTATGAGCGGATTAAAGCTTGTCCCTACCGAAAGAGGCATGGGGATTGAAACTAAAAACGGGATACGGGAGGTTATAAGATATTCAAAGAGCTTTTTCGAAGAAACGGTTCAAAACTTAGAGCGGAAAGGCTACAAACCGTTAGGCGGAGCGGTACGCTTTATTGTTGCATGGAAAAACAAAGATGACGGCGAAGAATACGCTGTTATATTGCCCGATGTTTATTTCGGAAAATAATTAAGATAATAATATACCAAAAACGGGATAGTCAAGGTAATCTAAGACTATCCCGCTTTGTTTTATATTAATATCAAATACTATTTTACAATAAAAAATATATTTTCTAATTTATTACTTCTGTATGTACAGTAGATTTAGAAATTCCGAACTGTTTAGCAGCGGCACGAACAGTAGCTTTGTGTTCGAGAATATAGCGACCGAGAATGACGGCGCGTTCCTCGATATCCTGACCTGCTTTTACCTTCAATATGCTCACTCCAATACACAGTATTTCTATCTATGTATATGCGGTCATATTCGGGTTAATGACGGGGGGACAAGATGATTAGCTGCAAAAATATTATAAGCAAGGCTTAAATTTTTATTTTTGACGGCATAATAATTCTGCACGTTCCCAAGCTGCTGTAAAATATTTTTTGTAGAATTTTAGCTTTTCCCGATCGTTTTTAAAAAAATCCGATTTTATGATAATGCCTGCGGATTTATCTATCAGTTCATTTTGCTTTTCTTCAGACTGTTCGTTAAATCTGAACAGCTTGAATTTTCCCGATGCTTCAAGTTTCATTAGCTCGTGGTATATATCAGAAATATGAACTGCATGGCTGACTAAAATATCCGTCTCGCTGTAATACATTGCTTCTCTGCCGTCAACTGATAAAATATCAGTACTTTTTTCAATGCAGTACAAATACCCCGAAACACCTTTATAAAATGTTTCCAATTGATTTGAGAACATTTCCTCATAACAAGCAATATTATTTTTTATCCAGCCTGTCACAAATTTTCTGTCATAATTATTATGTTTTCCGTCCCATATGTAAAATAGCGCATATGGAATATTATCGGTTAAATATACAACTTTTTTACTTGTTCCGTGCAGTAAAGAAGATGCCTTTAATTCGACAATATCCGCTGAAATTGAACCATGGTAAAAGTAATTTTTTTCATTCACAGTATAAAACTCCTATTCATCCATTTTGCGGGCATATTTGTTATCTTAAGGATTTGTTTCGAGAGGAAAATTGTCACTATCTACACGGAAGTATGCGGCGATATTCATTGCTCACCGCTTTATTCTGATTTAGAAAATTATAATACGGATTTATGGATTTGTCAAGTTAAATAAAAGGGAAATTTAGGACGATCTATCTTTTTTATTACTGTACAATTATTCCATATCTGAATGTGCAAAGTTATGTATAAAATAATACCTGCTCTGCAATTTTGTGAAATTGTGTCAGCTTTAGTCAGTGAAGTTATATATTATTTTTTTGAGATACAGAATTTATATCTGTGTTCAGGAATATACTTTACTATGGCGGAAAGGGAGCTGAGATTATGCAAAAGATAAAAGCAGTACGGATAATGAACAAGCTTTTGTCTGAAAATGTAAGATGAAAAATTATATTGTTTAAAGGCGGTACCGACATTGATGTTGGTCCGCCTTTATTTTTTGTATGGTGATTTGAAAAAACATGATTATCTTTATTTTCTTCAAATGCTATTCCCGATTTTTCCATTTGTGACAAGCCGCAAAGCGTGAGTATGCCTACTCTGCCTGCCAATGATTCCCGAACATTTTTTATCATATTATACTGCTGGGAGCCTGTCAGCCAAAACAAGCCTGCTTCTTCTGTT